>NZ_JBEGIG010000004.1:0-107539 GCF_040676555.1 Arthrobacter sp. LAR12-1-1.1
CGTAGCGTTCGCCCGAGGCCTGCGCCTGGGCCGCGACGCCGTAGACGGCCTTGATCCCGGGGACCGCGGTCTGGATCCGGATCGACTTGTACCCCAGTTCCAGGTGCTCCCGGACCGAATCGAACAGGGACGGGAGGTCCGCGCCGGAGGCGTGGCCGTAGGCGCGCAGCCCGTTCCGGGACGCCCCGCCCAGGAGCTGGTAAACCGGCATGCCGGCCAGCTTGCCCTTGATGTCCCACAAAGCCATGTCCACCGCGGCGATCGCGGCCATCGTCACCGGGCCGCGGCGCCAGTACGAGGACCGGTACAGGAACTGCCAGGTGTCCTCGATCCGGTGCGGGTCCTTGCCGATCAGCAGCTGCGCGACGTGCTCCTTCAAATACGCGGCCACCGCGAGCTCGCGCCCGTTCAGGGTCGCGTCCCCGATCCCGGTCACCCCGTCCTCGGTGGTGATCCGCAGGGTCACGAAATTCCGGGAGGGGCTGGTCACGAAGACTTCAGCGGCAATGATTTTCACAACAGGTCCTTTTCTGGTCTAACGGGGGTGTCTTAGCCGGTGAATGGCAGGCGGCCCGGATGGGCGCCCGGGGTGGGCTCAGCGCTGCGTGGTTCCGCCCGGTGTGCTCCCGAGCAGTGCAAGTTCCGCGCGGCCCGGCAGGCCTTCCCAGTCCCCGGCGGTGCTGACGGCAAAGGCTCCCGCCAGGACGCCGCGCTCCAGGCGGCCGGCGACGTCGGTGCCGTCGAGCAGCGCCGAAAGGTAGCCGGCGGTAAAGGCGTCCCCGGCCCCCACGGTATCGATGCTGGTCACGGGGACGGCGGGTGCCTCCCAGCGCCCGTCGGCGGTGTGGACGCCGGCGCCGGCGGCGCCGCGTTTGACCACTACTTCCCGGACCCCGCGGTCCAGCAGTTGGGTGGCCATCGCCGTTTCGACGGCGTCCGCGTCGGCGTCGGCGTCGGCGTCGGCGTCCCATGTTCCAGCTTGGCCTGCCCCGGGAGCAGCAGCGACCAGCCCGAGTTCGTCGTCGGAGGCGATCACGATGCTGGCATACCCGGCGAGCGGCGTGAGCACAGCGCAGGCCTCCTCCCGGGTCCAGAGCTTGCTGCGGTAATTGACATCGAGGGAGACCTCCATGCCGTCGGCGGCAGCGCGCTCGGCCGCGTATTCCACGGCCTTCCGGGCGTCGGGACTGAGGGCGGCAGTGATGCCGGTCAGATGCAGGATCCGGGCACCGTCCGTCAAGGCACGGTCCAGGTCGTCCCGTCCGAGGGTGGCCCCGGCGGAACCGGCGCGGTAGTAGAAGGCCCGGGTGACATCGGCCGTGCGTTGTTCGAGGAACATCACGCCGGTGTTCCGCGCGGCGTCAATCCGGTGCCGCAGCCCGATCCCCTCGGCGCGCAGCTGCCGCAGGATGTACTCGCCATGCGGGTCGGCGCCGACCACCCCGGCCCAGGTGACGCTGTGCCCGAGCCGGGCGACCCCGACGGCCACGTTCGATTCGGCCCCGGCCACGTGCATGCCCAGGCTGCCGCCGGCGGACAGCGGGCCGGTGGACCGCAGCGAGACCATGGACTCGCCAAAGGTCAGAAGGTCAACGGCCTGCGGGGCGGGAGCGTTGTGGGCGGCGGCCATCACCGCAGGCTCTCCGCGCGCGGGCGGCCGAATTCGGCGGCCAGGGCCACGAAACCGCGGGCCCGTTCCCGCATCGGGGCGAGGTCGCCGCCGGAGCCGGCGTCGCCGAACAGCGGTCCGCCGAGTCCCACGGCGATGGCGCCGGCTTCCCAGTAGCCCGCGGCCTCGCCCAGCCCGACGCCGCCGACGGCGATGAACGGGATTCCGGGGAAGGGATCGCGGAGCGCCTTGAGGTAGCCCGGTCCGCCGATCGAGGCGGGGAACAGCTTGACCGCGGTGGCGCCCCGGTTCATGGCTTCGTAGGCCTCACTGGGAGTCAGCGCACCGGCCAGCACCGGCAGTCCCAGCCGGGCCGATTCGGCGATCGACTCTGCCAGCGACGGCGTCACCATGAACTGGCCACCCGCCTCGGCGACCCGGTCAACGTCCTGGGCCGTCAGCACTGTTCCGGCGCCGACGAAGCAGTCCGCCGGGGCGGCCGCGCGGACCTCGCGGATCGCCTCGAGCGCCCCCGGTGTGGTGAGCGCAATTTCGACGTATCGGAAGCCCTCCTCCATCGCCGCGAGAGCTGCCTGGGCGGCGGCTGCCCCGTCCGTGCCGCGCACAATTGCCACCAGCCGGGTTTCCCGGATGCCGGCCAGCAGCAGTTCGGGCGTCAGGTTGTTCTCCATGTCAGGCTTCTCCTTAGTCGGGGCGTTCAGGGCAGTGTTACCGTTCCGGTGTTCACCACTCGGCGAAGGCACCGTCGGGGTGCCGCCAGACGGGACCGCGCCAGGCATGCCCGCGCTTGTCCGCGGCACGGACCACGGCTTCGTCGATTTCGATGCCCAGGCCGGGGCCGGTGAGCCGCTCGATGTGCCCGTCCACGAACTTCAGCGGGGACTTGTCCACCACGTAGTCCAGGACTTCGGCACCCTGGTTGTAGTGGATGCCGATGCTTTGCTCCTGGATCAGGAAGTTGGGTGTCGCGAAACCCACCTGCAGGCAGGCGGCCAGTGCCAGCGGGCCCAGCGGGCAGTGCGGGGCAAGCTGGACTTCGTAGATTTCGGCGAGCGAGGCGATCTTTCGGACCTCGGTGATGCCGCCGGCATGGGAGAGATCCGGCTGGGCCACGGCGATGCCGGCCTGCAGCGCGGGCAGGAATTCCTGCCGGCTGTAGAGCCGCTCGCCGGTGGAGACCGGCGTCGTCGTCGAAGAGGTGAACTCGCGCAGCAGGTGCGTGTTTTCCGGGACCACCGGTTCTTCGAGGAAGAAGGGCCGGTACGGTTCCAGCAGCGGCGCCACCCGGCGGGCGTTGGCCAGGCTGAAGCGGCCGTGGAAGTCCACGGCCACGTCGCGGTGGTCGCCGAGGACCTCGCGGGCCGCGGCCACCCGGCGGACGACGCCGTCGAGCTCGGCCACCGAGGCGATGGGGCTCATCCGGCCGCTGGCGTTCATCTTGACGGCCGTGAGCCCGACCGCCAGCTGCGCGCTGATCTGGTCGGCCACCTCGTTGGGCTCGTCCCCGCCCACCCAGCCGTACATCCGGATCCGGTCCCGGACGTGGCCGCCGAGGAGCTGGTGCACGGTTGTGTTGAAGTGCTTGCCCGCGATGTCCCAAAGGGCCTGGTCCAGGCCGGACACGGCGCTGGCCAGGATGGGCCCGCCGCGGTAGAAGGACCCCTTGGTCATCACCTGCCAGTGGTCCTCGATCCGCAGGGCATCGTTGCCGATGAGCAGCTCCGAGAGCTGGTCGACGGCGGTGCGCACGGTTTCGCTGCGGCCTTCGCAGCTCGCCTCGCCCCACCCGACGATCCCGCTGTCCGTCTCGATCCGGACGAAGAGCCAGCGCGGCGCGACGAGGAACGTTTCAATCCTGCTGATGAGTGTCATGTGCTGCCTAGCCCTTGGTCGCGCCGGCGGTGAGGCCGGAAACGATGTACTTCTGCGTGAAGAGCGCAATGATCATGATCGGGATGGTGACCACGGTGGCGGCCGCCATCAGTCCGCCCCAGTCGATGCTGGCGTAGGAGACGAAGTCGAAGATCGCGACCGGGAGGGTCTTGGTCTTGGAGCCGGAGAGCACCAGGGCGAACATGAAGTTGTTCCACGAGAAGATGAAGGACAGGATGCCGGCGGTGGCGATGCCGGAGACGGAGAGCGGCAAGGTGATGCGGCGGAAGGCGCCGATCGGGGTCAGGCCGTCCACCTGGGCCGATTCCTCCAGTTCCAGCGGCAGGGAATCAAAGTAGCTCATCATGATGTACACGATCAGCGGCAGCGAGACGAACATGTGGCTGAGAATCAGCACCTCGAACCCGCCCACCATTTTCAGGTTGGAGAAGACGTAGTACCAGGGCACCAGCAGCGAGACGCCGGGGATGACGCGGGCCATCAGGACCACGAGCGCCGAGCGGTGCATGGTGAAGCGGCTCATGGCGTAGGCGGCCGGCACGCCCAGGACCAGCGACAGCGCCGTGGAAACGAAGGCCACCCAGAAGCTGTTGAAGATGAAGACGAAGTAGTTGTTCCGCTGCAGCACGTTGGCGTAGTTCTCGCCCGTAGGGGTGAAGAAGAACGACTTGCCGGTGTCGTAGATGTCCACGTTGGTCTTGAACGAGGCCAGAAGCATCCAGAACAGCGGGGCCACCAGGAACAGCACCACGGCCACCAGCGCGGCTACGCGGAACACCTTGTACGCGCGGGTGCCCACGGGCTTCCGCCGGCGCGGCTCCGTCGTGGCCGGCACGGCGGGGGCGGTTTGGGGTTCGGTGTTTTCTTTCAGTACGGTCATTTGCTTACCGCTTTCTTGCGCATGGTCAGCAGCCACATGGAGCCGATGATGATCATGAAGAACAGGATCAGCACCGCGGAGGAGAGCCCGTACTGGTTGTAGTCGAAGCTCAGCCCGTAGGCGTAGACGTTGAGCGTTTCCACTTCGTGGAAGGACCCGCCGCCCTTGCCCTTGGTGGCGTAGAGGATGTCGAAGGTCTTCAGGGCATCGATGCCCCGGAGCAGGATGGCGACGATCACGGTCGGCATCATGAGGGGCAGGGTAATGAAGAAGAAGCGCTGGAAGGCGTTGGCGCCGTCCATCCGGGCCGCCTCGTCAGGCTCCTCGGAGAGGGAGGTCAGCCCTGCCAGCAGGATCAGGACCACCATGGGGGTCCACTGCCACACGTCCATGAAGATGGTGGTGCCGAGCGCCGTGTCCTGGCCGGAGAGCCAGGGCTGTGCGGGGATGCCGACCATGCCGAGCAGCTGGTTGACGAAGCCGATGTTGGGATCGAAGATCAGCCGCCACATCATGCCGACCGCCACGGGGGTGGCGACGAGCGGAAGCAGGATGGCCACGCGGACCCACTTTTCGCCGCGGAACGGGCGCCACAGCAGCAGCGCGATGCACATGCCGAGCACCACCTCGCAGACGAGGGCAACGCCGGTGAAGCTCAGCGTGCGGCCGACGGCGGGCCAGAAGCGCTCGACGTCGGACAGGACCGTGAGGTAGTTCTGGAGGCCGACAAACTCGGAGGCAGCCCGGACCGAGCCCTGCGAATCGGTCAGACTCAGGTACAGGGTCCAGGCCAGGGGGAAGACGATCAGGACGCCGACGAAGATCATGGCGGGCGCGGCGAAGAGCCACTTGCGGTGCCGGTTGGCCCAGCCCGAGAAGTTCTCGCGTGCACTGGGTGTGCGGGCGGCCTTCCGGGATGGCGCGCTGCGGGGAGGGGTCAATACAGACATGGTTCACCTAAGGAGTTGGGGGTGAAGTGAAGAGCTGGCCGCGGCGGGACGGCAGCGGACTGCCGCCCCGCCGGGCTGGATGGTGCGTCAGGCGGGTAGCGGGTCAGGCGCGTGGCGCGCCGGCCGCACTACTTCTTTTCGCTGTCCAGGAACTTCTGGAAGGCATCGTGCGCCGTGTCGGCTGCGCCGGAAGCGTCAGAGCCGGTGATGGTCGCGACGATCGGGCCGCCCACGATTTCGCGGGCCTTGCCTACGGTGACAACCTCGGGACGGTCGTGCCCGACGCCGTTCTTGGCGCTGGCGGAGATGGCCTCGGCGAGGTCCTTCGGGTAGGTGGAGGTTCCGGCCTGGTCAGCCCAGACCGAGGCGCGCGGTCCGGGGACGCCGGCCTTCTGTGCTTCGAGGGTGCGTTCCTTGCTGGTGGCCCACTGGATGAACTTCCAGGCGTTGTCCTGGTTGCTTGATGCCTGGTTGATGGCAAGGCCCCAGGACGGGATGTTGTACGGCTTCGAACCTGCGGGGCCGGCGGGCAGTGCGGCGAACCCGACAGTGTCGGCGACCTTGGACTTGGCCGGGTCGGTGGCGTTCTTGTAGAGCGAGTCGGCCTCCGTGTAGAAGGCAGCCTTGCCCTGGGTGAAGATTGCCATCGCCTCGGGCCAGCTCATGTCGGTGCTGACGTTGGCGGGGCCGTAGTTCTTGATCAGGCCGCCGTAGAACGCATAGGCCTTCTTCGCGGCGTCGGAGTTGACGGCGGATTTGCCGCTGGCGTCGGTGAAGTCGCCGCCGAAGCTGTACAGGAAGCTGGAGAACTGGGTGACGGCGGCGGACTTGCCGGTGCGTGCCACGAAGCCGGCCGTGTCCGGAGAGGACGCCTTGATGGCCTTGGCCGCGGCTTCGAGCTCGTCCATGGTCTTGGGAACCTCCAGGCCGGCGGCCTTCAGCAGGTCCTTGCGGTAGTAGAGGACTTCGCGCTCGGTGATGATCGGGACGCCGACCACCTTGCCGTCAGCGGTGGTGGCCTTGACCGGGCCCTCCTGGTAGTCCTTCCAGTCCCACGTGGCGTCCGAGGAGACCTTGGACGTCAGGTCCGCGAGGTAGCCGTTCTTCGCGAACGCCTTGCCTTCCTGGAGCGGGCGGTACATCATCACGTCGATCTCGTCGCTGCCGGCGTTGAGCTTGACGTTGTACTGGTCCGAGAGCTGGTCTTCGCCCAGTTGGGTCAGTTCGACCTTGAGTCCGCTGGACTTCTCGAATTCCGGAATGGCCGCCTTGATGCCTTCGGTCCAGACGTGGTTCGCGAGGGTGACCCGCACGGTGCCGGCGGTCTTGGCGTCGGTGCTGCCACTGGCACCGCCGCAGGCAGTCAGCCCCAGGGACAGGACCGCGGCGACAGCCGCGTACTTCGCAATCGAACGTCGCTTCATTACGACTTCCTTTGGTTTTCAGGGCTGGGCGTCTCTGTCCAGCCGGCTGCAAATGCATCTTTACATCTGCTCTGGAAGCGATCTTAGGTAAATAAAGCAGACTTAAACAACCCCTTGCGCCACACCCGTATGATTTATTTATGAAAACTCCAAAGGCGGAGCCAACAGCAGACCTGCATTCGGTGCTGGTCCAGAACCTGGGGCTTGCCATCGCCGAAGGGACGCTGGCACCACACTCGATCCTGCGTCTGGACGAACTTGAGGCCGAGCACAAGGTCTCCCGGTCCGTGGTGCGGGAAGCCACCCGCGTGCTGTCCTCCAAGGGAATGCTGGAGTCGCGGCGGCGGCTGGGGACGGTGGTGCAGCCGGAGGAATCATGGAACGCGTACGATCCCCAAGTGATCCGCTGGCGGCTCGCATCCTCAAGGCGGCTGGAGCAGTTGCAGGCCCTGAACGAGCTCCGCGGGGCAATTGAACCGCAGGCTGCCCGCCTTGCCGCCGAGAGGGCATCCTGGGATGCCGGGAGCGACCTCGTGTCCCTGGCCGCAAAGCTGTGGGCGTCCGGCCAGCGCGGGGACCGGGACGAGTTCCTCCGGCTCGACATCGACTTCCACGCGGCGGTGCTCCGGGCCTCCGGCAACGCCATGTTTTCCCAGCTGCACAACCTGGTCACCGAGGTGCTGACTGGGCGCACCGAGCACGGCCTCATGCCGCAGTTGCCACACCACGAGGCCCTGCAGCTGCATGTGGATGTGGCCAGCGCCATTCAGCGCGGCGAGGCGGACGCGGCGCACGCCGCCATGAGCAGGATCGTGGAGCAGTCCACCGAGGAAATGGGCGACATCTGGTCCAGCTATCACGCCGGCGGCCCCGCCTCCCCAGCCACCTAACGCGGGGTCACTTCCAGCCCATCCACAACGTTCTTTAGCGGCCGCCCTCGAGCTTCCGGCTGCGCTGCTCCTGGGCCATGGGCCCGTACGGGTAGACGCCGACGCGCGGCCGGCTGACCTCGGTCAGCCGCTCCGTCTCGCCCGGGGTGAGCCGGAGATCCGCCGCCGCAAGATTGTCCGCCAGCTGCGCGGTGGTGCGGGCGCCCAGGATCACCGACGTGACCGCCGGCCGGTCCGCCAGCCAGGCCAGCGCCACTTGGGACGCGCTCACGCCATGGCGCCCGGCGGTTTCCTCCACCTCGGCAATCACGTCCCAGGTGCGCTGATCGGCGTTGCGGGCCTCCCAGGCCTCCATCCCACGCTTCGGATTTTCGCCGAGACGGGTGGCCCCGGCGGGCGCCTGATCGCGCTTGTACTTGCCGGAGAGCCACCCGCCACCGAGCGGCGACCAGGGCAGCAGCCCGATCCCTGCGTCCAGCGAGGCCGGCACAACTTCCGACTCGATCTCGCGGACCAGCAAGCTGTACTGCGGCTGCAGCGTCACCGGGGCACTCCAGCCGTGGGCCTTCGCCACATGCACGGCCTTGGTCAGCTGCCAGCCCAGGAAGTTGGAAAAGCCGTAGTAGGCGATCTTGCCGCTGGTGACGGCGTCGTGCAGGAACCGGAGGGTCTCCTCGAGGGGCGTCACCGGATCCCATGCGTGCAGCTGGTAGAGATCGATCTGCTCCACGCCCAGCCGGCGCAGCGAGTCATCCAGAGCCCGGACCAGATGCCGGCGGGAAGTCCCGACGTCGTTGGGGGCCTGGCCCATCGGGAAGCGGCCCTTTGTGGCCACGACCGCCCGGTCCCGGACATCCGGCCGGTCCGCCAGCCACCGGCCGATGATTTCCTCCGACGCCCCGGAGCTGTAGACGTCCGCCGTGTCGATGAAGTTGCCGCCCGCCGCGAAGTAGTCGTCCAGGATGGTGCGGGACTGCTCCTCGGTGGCCTCGGCGCCAAAGGTCATGGTGCCCAGCGCGTAGTTGGAGACGACGGCGCCGCTGTTGCCCAGGGTGCGGTATTGCATGGAACTCCTCGAGTTTGGGGTCAGTCTTCCGTGGGGGTGGTGCGCAGCGAGTGGTACGTCCGCCAGGTGTGCTCGGGCGCGTAGCCCAGCAGCCGCTTGGCCTTGTCGATCGAAAGCATGGTCTCGTGCTCGCCCAGGTCCTTGACCACCTTGACGCTGGGGAACACCTCGGCCGCGAGGCTGGCGCTGGAGCGGCTCATCACGGTGTCCTCGTTCGCGATGATGAACGCCTCGAAACCGGGTTTGCCGCGCTCCAGGGCGCGGGCAACGGCCTGCGCACCGTCCCGGCCGTCAATGTAGCCCCAGAGATTCCACTTGCGCAGCCCCGCGTCGTGGTCGAAGGAGGGGAACTCCTCATAGTCCTCCGGGTCCATCACGTTGGAGAACCGCAGGCCGGTGATGCTCAGGTCCGGGTCCCAGCGGGTCAGCTGGATGGCCATCTGCTCCTCAAGGTGTTTGACCAGCGAGTACGTGCTTTCCGGCCGGGCCGGGTAGTCCTCGTCCACCGGGATGTAGGGAGGGTCGACGTCGAACGGCAGCCCCAGCACGGTCTCACTGGACGCGTAGACGATTTTCTTGATCCCGGCCCGGCGGGCGGCCTGGAACACGTTGTACGTGGACTGCATGTTGTTCTCGAATGTGGCGGCATCAGGGGCATGGCCCGGTGCAGGAATCGCGGCCAGATGCACCACCGCGTCAAAGCCGGCGTGGCGGTCCTCCAGGCCAAGGAACACATCCACCACCTGGCCGTAGTTGCGCAGGTCCACCTCCGTGAACCCGCGGCTGCGCGCGCCCGTCCGGTCCAGGTTGGTCACCTCGTGCCCGTCATCGCTCAGCCGCCGAACGACGCTTCGGCCCAGCTTTCCGCTTCCTCCGGTAACAGCAACTCTCATCAGGAACTCCTCGGGTGGCAGGCTCGGCTGACCGTCATGGTCAGGCTCATGGTCCGGCATCCGGTCCGGTGCCGACAGTCACCGTTCCACCCTAAGGTGAGCCGGGCGCGGTGCCCAGCCCCGCTCCGTCCCCGCGTGACTTTCGACCCTAGGCAGGCCCGGGAGCACAGGGAAGGCTGGGGACCATGAACGGTGATCAGCGCATTGTCGTGGGCGTGGACGGTTCCGAATTTTCGACGACGGCGCTCCGCCTCGCCGGACGCATGTCCACGAGTCTCAACGTCCCGATTGAGGTCATTACGTGCCTGGGGACGTCCGATTTCTTCCTTGCATCCCACCTGCCGGAGGACAGGACACCCACCCTTGAGCAGCTGGAGGAGACCGCCAAAGATCTCGTGGACCAAGCCTTGGAGCGTGCCTTCGGCGACTCGCGTCCGGAAGGCCTCACCCGCTCGGTCAAGTTCGGGGCTCCGGCCAAGGTCCTTATCGAGGAAAGCCAGAACGCCCAGTTGCTCGTGGTGGGCAGGCGCGGGAAGGGCGGATTCCTCCATCAGGTCATGGGCTCGGTGAGCGGGGCCTGCGCGGCCCATGCCCATTGTCCGGTGATGGTGGTCGGCCAGGGAGCGGACGACCGTCCGGACCACCGGACCAGCGGATGAGGTCCCTCGCGTGAGCGGCCCGCACGTTCCCGGCCGGATGCGCGGACCGCTCGCGGCGCTCGCGGCGGCCGGGGCCGGCGCCACTTACGTCTTGGCTGTCCGGCCGCGGCTCCTGCTCTGGGGATCCACCACCCAGGAGGCCGCCGGGCCGCTCGCCGGGGACGAGATCGTGCCCGCCCCGCGCATGCAAAGCACCCGTGCGGTCACTATTGCGGCCCCGGTCACAGACGTCTGGCCTTGGCTCGTCCAGTTGGGCGCCGGGCGTGGCGGTTTTTACTCCTACGACTGGCTCGAAAAAACCACGGGTCTGGGCATCCGGAGTGCAGACAGGATTGTCCCGGAACTGCAGCGCCTGGAAGTCGGCGACATCGTCCCGTTGTCCCCCGACGGCGGCCTGCCGGTCAGGCGTCTCGAGTCCGGGGCTGTGCTGGCGCTGGGCGGATCCATCGACTTTCGCACGGGCAAGATGTCGCCCGCCGGCGTCCGTCCTACCGGGCGCCGGCTCGACATCGGCTGGACGTTCGTGTTGCGGCCTGCGGGCCCCCAGGCCACCAGGCTCCTGTCCCGCACCCGGTACGACTACTCGCCCCTGGCCGAGGGGCTGGCCCTGCGCGCATTGCTGGAACCGGTGCAGTTCCTGATGGAGCGGCGGATGCTCCTGGGCATCCGTGACAGAGCTGAGGGCCGCAAGGCGCACGGCGCCTGACTGTTCAGACGCCCGTGGCCCGCGCGCTGGCACCGTCCGGCGGCAGCATGTAGTCGACAAACCAGTCCCGTGCAAGGATGGCCGCGGCCGCGAGCGTGCCAGGTTCTTCAAACAAGTGCGTCGCCCCCTGCACGACAGCGAGCTGGCTGGGGCAGCGCATCATCGCCTTCGCCCGGCGGTTGAGCTCCAGGACCTCGTGGTCCAAGCTGCCCACAATCAGGAGCGTGGGCGCTGTCACGGCAGACAGCCGCGGGCCGGCGAGATCGGGGCGGCCCCCGCGGGAGACGACAGCCGCGATTCGCGCCGACGGCTCCGACGCCGCCCACAACGCGGCCCCGGCGCCCGTGCTCGCCCCGAAGTAACCCACAGCGCAAGAGGCCGTGTCTGCCCGGGTGGAAAGCCAGTCCGTTGCTGAGGACAGCCTGCGGGCCAGAAGTTCGATGTCAAAGACGTTGGCGCGGCTGCGCTCCTCCGCGGTGGTCAGCAGGTCCAGCAGCAGCGTACCGAGTCCAGCCTGCTGCAGCAGACCGGCCACATAGCGGTTCCGGGGGCTGTGGCGGCTGCTGCCGCTGCCATGGGCGAACAGCACCACGGCCCGGGCCGGGACCGGAAGATGGAGCTGTGCCTGGATCCGCACCGCCCGGGACGGGATCTCTACTTCCTCGTCGACGTCGGCGGCCCTGTCGGCGCGGGCCGCCGCCGAGGCCCAGAAGGGCGGCGGCGAGGTCTCGACGCGTTTGGCCGCAAGATCGAGCAGTCGCAGCACCTCGTCGTCGTCCGTCGGGGAGAAGTCCCGGTAGTGGTAACCGACGGCGGTGAACTGGCGCGGCGTCGCCAGGCAGACCACTTCGTCCGGTTCTGTCAGGTTGGCGAGGGTCTCCGCGGGGGCAACCGGAACCGCCAGGATCACGCGTGCCGCGCCCTGTTTCCGGGCGACCCGGCAGGCCACCCGGGCAGTGGAGCCGGTGGCGATCCCGTCGTCGACGATCACCGCGATGCGTCCGGTCAGGTCGTGCCGGGTCCGGCCCTTCCGGAACAGGACGAGCCGGTTTTCCAAGGCGGCGCGCTCGTGCTCCTCAACGGCCTGCAGTTCGTCACTGCTGACCCGTGAATGGGCCAGGACCTGCTCGTCCAGGACCTTGGCACCGCCTTCACCGATCGCCCCCATGGCGAGCTCGGGCTGGTAGGGAAGCCCGAGCTTCCGCACCACAATCACGTCCAGGGGAGCGTCCAGGGCGGCGGCGACTTCGAAGGCTACAGGCACGCCGCCGCGCGGCAGGCCCAGGACCACGATGTCCTGGCCACGCAGTTCCGCCAGACGACGGCCGAGCTGCCTGCCGGCGTCGACCCTGTCTTCAAAAATGCTCATGGGATATGGCTTTCAAGTCGAAACGTGGGCCATCGGCCATCAGTCGTGTGCTGCTGAAACTGGTGCGCTCCTGCGGGTTCCCCAAACCCGAAATGGACCCGGTGGCCGCTGCCTCCAACTATCCGCCCGCGGCCGAAGCCCTGTGAGGGCCTTTATGCCCGATTTTGGGCCTGCGTGCCGGAGCTGCCGCGGCTGACGGGCAGCGGTTCGGATGTATATACTCTCTCGGTACGGTTTTGCAGCGAGCCGTTGGATTGTTCTTCGATCCGGCCGCTGCCGTATCCGCCATTTGCCGCGGTGGGAGCGCCGCCGGGTCGTCTTGACCTGAGTGAAACGGCACAACAGACAAGTGGTCAGCGAGTCAACCGCAAATTCAATAAACCAGCAGCTGCAGGAACTGGTGCTCCGCAGCTCCGACGTCGAGGACTTCCTCTGCGAGCTCGCTAGGGTGTCCGCGCGCAGCCTGTCCGAGCCCGGGGACGAGATCCTGTGCGGCATCACCCTTCTGCGGCAAAGGAAGGCGGCCACCGTCGCCAGCAGCAGCCCCGCCGCGCAGGCCATGGACGAAATCCAGTACACCTTCGGGGACGGCCCTTGCATGACGGCTTCCCGGGAACAGGAAACCGTCCACGTTGAGGACCTTGATCTCGATGGTCGCTGGCCGCAGTACGCCGCGATGGTGCGCGGACATGGCTTCCGGTCCATTCTGGCGCTGCCGTTCCTGCTCGAAGGCGAAACCCAGGCCGCCTTGAACCTGTATTCGCACCGTCCGGGCCGGTTCGATGACCGTGCCACGGAACTGGCCCGTGACTTCGTCCACCAGACATCCATGGCCCTGCGGCTCGCGGTCCGGTTCGCGCACAGCAGCGAGACGGCCGCCGACCTCAAGGCCAGCCTGGAAACGCGGACCGCTATCGACGTTGCCGTCGGCATCATCATGGCGCAGAACCGTTGCAGCCAGGATGAAGCGTTCGAGCTCCTGAAGTCGGCGTCCAGCGCCCGGAACATCAAGCTCCACGTCGTCGCGGCCGGGGTGGTCGAGGCACTCGGCCAGGGTCCCACCCGGACCCACTTCGAGGTCTAACCCGGACCAGGACCAACCTGTGCGGTCAGACCCGGTTTCCCGGCCTGGAGCTGGGGCAGCCGGCGCAGGGAGCGGTGTGGCGCGCCGATTCCATTGATGAGCACGAGGGCGGGAGCGGACCCGCCGGCCGTTTCGCGCGAGGCGAAGACGTGGCCGGCGTGGCCCGCCGCCTGCGGCTCAGGTGTCCGGCTTGTCCCGCTTGTCCCGCTCTTCGAACTCCTCGTCGAGGTCATAGTGCCGGAATTCCGTCTCCGGATTCGGCTCCCCCTCCACCACGTACTCATAGTCCAGCTGGCGCTCGACTTGGCTGTCGAGGACCTGAAGATCCTTGTCCGCGACCTTGCTGAGGTCTTCCGGGAATTCATCTTCCGGGCTGAGGTGCAGCTTCTCGGTCATTGCATGCCTCTCTGGGCCAGGGGACTGACTCGTGCCCGCACTGTCCTGGCTGCATTCAGGATAGCCCCAACGAGCCAGGGGCGCGCCGGCGTCAGCCCTTCCCTAGGCGGGCTCGGAACCGACGTTCACCAGCCAGTCCACGCCGAACCTGTCCTTGCACATCCCGAAGATATCGCCCCACGGTGCCTTTTCGAGCGGCATCGCGATGGTGCCACCCTCGGCCAGCTTGTCGAAGTAGCCACGGAGCTCGGCTTCGTCGGACCCGCTAAGGGACACGGAAATGTTGGTGCCGGGGGTGTAGTCCATGCTGTTGGGCGTGTCGGCTCCCATGAGCACCATGCCGCCGTCCGTCCGGAGCTGGGCATGCATGATCTTTTCCTGCTCCGCCGGGTCCTCGCTGGCGTGGTACTCGGCGAACGTACTCATGGTCAGTTCCCCGCCGAATACCGACTGGTAGAAGGTCATGGCGTCCTTCGCGCTGTCGCGGAAGCCGAGGTAGGGATTGAGCGTAGTCATGTCCGAAACTCCTTGCTGCTTGGGGGCGCCGGCCGGTGCGGCAACGACGACGGTGCACGTTACAGGGCATATCCTGCCGCAAAACCGGCAGCATGGGTAGGTGCCCGGCAGGGGAACAAGGCGAGAGAATGCGGCGGCGTTTGCGCACCGCCGTCGGCCGCTGTGACGAGCGGAAAGTGGCTACGGCGTCTGGCCGGCGTGTTCGCCTTCGGCGATTTCCTCAAGGAGCTTGGCGTTGAAGGCCGTGAGGTCACGCGGGCTGCGGCTGGTCACCAGGCCCTGGTCCACCACGACTTGCTCGTCGGTCCAGTTCGCGCCGGCGTTCTTGAGGTCCGTCTGGAGCGTGTGATACGAGGTCACGTTCCGGCCGCTGACCACGCCTGCGTCGATGAGCAGCCACGGGCCGTGGCAGATGGAGGCGACGGGCTTGTGCTGTTCGAAGAAGGACCGGGTAAACGCCTGAGCGTCCTTGTCGACGCGGAGGTGATCGGCGTTGATTACGCCGCCGGGGATGACGAGGGCGTGGAAATCGGCGGCGTCGGCCCGCGCCACGGCGAGGTCGACGGCGAAGGTCTGGCCCTTTTCGGTGCCGTTGTAGCCTTGCAGCTTTCCGCTCTTCGGCGAGACCAGGGTTGGCACGCCGCCGGCTTCCTTCACGGCATCCCACGGGCTGGTCAGTTCCACCTGCTCCACACCATCTGTGAGCAGGAACGCGACCTTCTTGCCCGAAATATTGTGCTCTGACATGTGTCCTCCTCGTTCCGGGGCGCGGTCCGGGCAGCATTCGTCCGTGCCCGGCGCCAGCGCAGACTCTCACTTGGCTTGCAGTTCAACTCTAGGAACCCGCCAAGTCATAAGCAAGCTGATGATGCGCTGCGGGGACCCGCCGGCACCGGGCGTGAAGCTGAGAGAATGGGCCAATGGAAGTTGCTCTCGGGCTGCTGGCCCTCGTCGCCATTGTCTGCGCCTGCAGCGCGCTGGGGCACAAGATCAACGTCTCCGCCCCGCTCTTACTGGTGCTGGCCGGGGTTGTGTGTTCCTTCCTCCCGTTTGTCCCGACCATCGAACTGAACCCCGAACTCGTTATGGTCGGGCTGTTGCCGCCGCTGCTCTACGCAGCCGCGCTGCAGACCTCGCTGTTCGATTTCGGTTCCAACCGCCGCTCCATCGGCCTGCTGTCGGTGGGCTACGTCATCTTCGGCACCATCGGCATCGGGCTGGTGGTCGCCTGGCTGTTTCCCGAGATCCCGCTGGCAGCTGCCATTGCCCTGGGTGCCGTCGTCGCACCGCCGGACGCCGTGGCCGCGACCGCCATTGCGCGAAAGGTGGGCATGCCCCGGAGGATTGTCACCATCTTGGAGGGCGAATCGCTGGTCAACGACGCCACGGCGCTTATCTGCCTGCGCGCCGCCATCGCTGCCATCGCCGGAACCGTTTCCGCGGCGGAGGTCGCCGGCGGTTTCCTCCTTGCGGCCGGCGGGGGCCTGGTGGTGGGTGTCGCCGCCGCCTTCGTGCTCACGGCGCTCCGCAAGCGGATCCGCAACGTGGCCATCAACACTTCCACGTCGCTGATCGCCCCGCTCGTGGCCTACCTCCCTGCGGAAGCAATCCACGCCTCCGGCGTGCTGGCCGTCGTCGTCACCGGGCTGATCATGGGGACCAAGGCGCCGTCCATGCCGAACGGGGCCGCCCGGCTGAGCCAGCGCAGCAATTGGCACACGGTCCAGTTCCTGCTGGAAAATTCTGTCTTCCTCCTGATCGGGCTGCAGGTCCGGACCATCATCGAGGGCGTCCGGGATGACTCGCTGGGGCCCGAACGGATCTGGCTCGGCTGTGCCGTGGTGCTGCTGGCCGTGCTGATCCTGCGCCCGGTCTGGGTCTTCCCGGCAACCTACCTGCCACGGCTCATCCCCGCGGTCCGGCGCAAGGATCCCGCGCCGCCCTGGCAATATGCGGCGATCGTCTCCTGGGCCGGCATGCGCGGCGTGGTGACGCTGGCCGCCGTCCTGGTCCTGCCGGCAGGTCTGGAACACCGGTCCGTCCTGATCCTGATGGCCCTCGTGGTGGTGGCCGGCACGCTGACCCTGCAGGGCTTCACGCTCCCGGCCCTCGTCCGGTGGCTGCATGTCAAGGGTCCGGACCCGCGCGAGGACGCGCTCAACGAGGCGTCGCTTATGCAGATGGCGACGGCGGCGGGCGTGCAGCGGCTCCGGGAACTGCGCTCGGACGCCGACCCGCCGGAAGTCGTGGCGATGCTGAAGCGGCGTACCCAGGAGCGCGGGCTGGCCGCGTGGGAGCGGCTGGGACGGCCGTCCGCGGAAGCCGCCACCCCCAGCCAGCGCTACGCCCAACTCCGGCTGGCCATGCTGGACGCCGAGCGCGCCAAGGTGCTCGAGCTGCGGCGCGGCGGCGGATACGCGCACGAGGTCCTGGTCAACGTCCTGGACCGCCTCGATGTCGAAGAGTCCATGCTGGACGCCGCACTGGAAGAACCGGACACGGACGGCGGCCGCGGAGGCGAGGGGATCGCCCGGCCCCTAGGAGTGTGCCCCCACCTGGAGTCCGCCCCGGATCCGGCGGTCCCGCCGGGCCCCTTCTGCGCCGCGTGCGTACGCGACGGAACGACGACCGTACACTTGCGGATGTGCCTGGAGTGCGGCAACGTGGCCTGCTGCGATTCCTCGCCGGGAACCCATGCCTACAAACACTTCCAGCTCAGCGGCCACCCCGTCATGCGCAGCGTCGAGCCGGGCGAGGACTGGCGCTGGTGCTACCCGGACGAACTCCTTGGCTAGGGCCAGGGCTCCGGACGCCGGCGCCGCGCCGCGTGCCGTAAGTCCGCGCCGAGCCCTGTTCACGGCTCCATCGCCTCCGTAGGCTGGAAGGGACCTGCTGGAAAGGGACCCTGCGAAGAGAAGGGGACCCGCCGCGGTCGGACGAAGAGAGGACACCGTGGACAACCAAGACATCCTGGAGCGCATCAAGGCCCTGGTGGAGGAAGAACACGGCCTCCGCGAAGGCTCGCAAGCCGCCGGGACCGGAGCGCCGGACATCCTCAGGCTGCAGCAAGTGGAAGAACAGCTCGATCAGTGCTGGGACCTGCTCCGCCAGCGGCGCGCCAAAAAGGACTACGGCGAGAACCCCGACGAGGCGGAGGTGCGGCCGGTCAGCGAGGTCGAGGGCTACCAGAGCTAGCCCTCGACCATGATCTGACGGGCCGGCTGGCCATGCAAATTGCGTTGCTGGGAGACGTCATGCTGGGCCGTCTGGTGAACCGGCACCTGGCAACGGCCAGGCCTGCCTATCCGTGGGGCGACACGCTGGAGCTCCTGAGGCAGGCGGACGTTCGCATTGCCAACCTGGAGTGCGTCCTGGCGTCCGGCGGCGGCCCCGAGCCTGGCAAGATCTTCCACTTCCGCTCGGACCCGAAGAACGTGGCCAGTCTCCTCGCCGCCGGGATCGACGTCGTCTCGCTCGCCAACAACCACGTCCTGGATTTCGGCCAGGACGCGTTCCGGGAAATGCTGCCGGTCCTCGACAGCCGCGGCATCCTGCATGCCGGCGCCGGCCCGGACCTGGACGCCGCCCGCCGCCCGGCGGTGCGGCGCGTAGGCGCTGTCGCCGTCGGATTCCTTGCCTTCACGGACAACCAGCCCGACTGGGAGGCCGGCACCGCTACCCCCGGGGTCTACTACGTTCCGGTGGAGGATGCCGCCGCCGGCGGCGGCGCCCGGCGCGGCGGGGCACGATTGGACGGACTTTTGGACCTGGTCAGGCGGACCAAGGCCCGCGTCCAGTTCCTCATCGTGTCGGCCCATTGGGGCGGCAACTGGGGCTACGACGTCCCGCCCCGGCACCAGGACCTCGCCCGGGACCTCATCGAGGCCGGAGCCGACCTCGTCTTCGGCCACTCGCCCCATATTTTCCGCGGCGTCGGGATCCACCGGAACCGTCCCATTATTTACAGCGCCGGCGACTTCGTTGACGACTATGCTGTGGACCCCGTCGAGCGCAATGACCAGTCATTCGTGTTCATGCTCAACACCGACGGCGGCGCACCGCGCACGCTTCGGCTCTATCCCACGGTCATCGCCGGATTCCAGGCCCGGCTGGCCCGGGGGTCGGCGCCCGATATCGCCGCCCGGATGCAGCGGCTGAGCGGCCACCTGGGCACGCTGGGCAGCTGGAACCCGTCCGGCCGCTGCCTGGAGATTCCGCTGGACCAGAACTGAATCGGCGTAGTGGGCCAGCGGACGGACTGTTTGTCAGGCTGGTTGCTTGTCAGGCTGGTTGCTTGTCAGGCTGGTTGTTTGTCAGACTGGTTGCCGGGCCGGCGGAGACCTCCCGGTTGACGGCGGGCATGATCTCCGTGGCCAGAAGTTCAATCGACCGGGCCGTCTCGGCAAACGGTAGGCCGCCCAGGCCGATCTGGGCCAGATATCGCGTGTTCCCCAGCGTCTGGTGGATCTCCAGGAGCTTCTCGGTGATCTGCTGCGGGCTCCCGACCAGCAACCCGCCGCCCGGTTCGGTCCAGGAATCGAAGGTGGAACGGGGGAAGTGGTCTACGGGGCGTGGCATGTTTTGTTCGAAGTAGGCCCGGTAGTGGGGGTAAAACGTGTCGCGCGCCTGCTGGGACGTCGGCGCCGCGTAGAAGTGGCCGCCGGCCCCCACCGGCAGAGCGCCGGCGTCGTGACCGGCCTCGGCAGCGCTTTCGCGGTAGAGCTCAACTAGGCGGCGGAAACGGGCCGGCCCTGACAGCAGGGCGATAAACAGGGGAAGCCCCAGCCTGCCCGCCCGGGAAAAGCTCGCCGGCGTGCCGCCGACGCCCACCCAGACCGGCAGCTTCGCCTGCACCGGGCGCGGGGCGATGTCCATGCCCGGGATGCTCTGAGTCAGTCTTCCCGACCACTGCACTGTGGCGTTGTCCCGGGCGTTGTCCCGCAGTTCCAGCAGCAGGCGCAGCTTCTCATCGAACAGGGCGTCGTAGTCCTCGAGCTTGTGGCCGAACAGCGGATAGGACTCCACGAACGCGCCGCGGCCTGCAATGATCTCGGCCCGGCCGTCGGAGATCAGGTCCAGCGTGGCGAACTGCTCAAAGAGCCGCACGGGGTCCTGGGTGGAGAGCACCGTCACGGCCGTGCCCAGCCGGATATTGGATGTTTCCCGGGCGATCGCGGCCAGGACGATTTCCGGGGCCGAGAGGGCGAAGTCGCGCCGATGATGCTCCCCCAACCCCAGGAACCCGAGGCCCGCCTGATCTGCCAACTTGGCGAGATCGATGATCTCTTTCAGCCGCTGCTGCGGGGACAGCGCCATGCCGGTGCTGCTGTTGCGGGAGAGCTCACCAAAAGTGAAGATACCAAAGTCCATATTTATTGAACATTCAAGCATTTGAATTCATTCCTGGCACCAGGCGGCGGCCGTGGCGGACCTCCCGCCGAGGCAAAACGGCACCGGAAACCCGCCGCGCCGGTGCCTCACGGCCGGGGGCGCAGGAATTATCGATGGCCCGCGCCGTTCCGCTCCGTCGGCGCCGACGGCCCGCACCATGCCGGGCGGGCGCATGAGGTCCCGTTTACATTCCTGAAACATGCCGGTCACGCGAACTTCACGCCGTCGCGATTCCCGTAACGTGCCCGCAACTTTTCGCCCCACTGCCGGAAACATGGCTCCGCGACGATTGAATCCGGATCGGGGGGCCGGCGGCGACGTGTCCCGGTACGGAAGACTGACGAGAAGGGACCCCGGTGGAACTCACTGCTGGAAGTGTCTGGATGATTGTTTCGGCGGCGCTCGTTCTGCTGATGACCCCCGCACTGGGCCTCTTTTACGGCGGCATGACCAGGGCCAAGGCCTCGCTCAACATGATGATGATGAGCTTCGTCTCAATCGGGATTGTCGGCGTGGTGTGGGTCCTCTGGGGCTACTCGATGAGCACCGGGCAGGGTGTCCTCGGGGTGTTCGGCAACCCGTTCGCCAGTTTCGGCCTGAGCGGCCTCATCGGTTCGCCCGACTTGATCAAGGCCGGCTACAGCGCCACGTTTGCCATCCTCACCGTGGCCCTCATCAGCGGCGCCATCGCCGACCGCGCGAAATTCACCTCCTGGGCCCTGTTCGTTCCCATCTGGATCACCCTCGTGTACTGCCCCTTGGCCTTCATGGTCTGGGGCGGCGGCCTCATGAGTGCCGGCGGTGCCGTGAGCGCCGTCTTCGGCCAGGTCATCGACTTCGCCGGCGGCACCGTGGTGGAAATCGCGTCCGGAACCGCGGCCTTGGTTTTGGTCCTGATCCTGGGCAACCGGCATGGCTTCGGCAAGGACCCAGGCCACCGCCCCCACAACATTCCCTTCATCATGCTCGGCGCAGGCATCCTGTGGTTCGGCTGGTTCGGCTTCAACGCCGGCGCCGCCACCACCGTGGAGCAGGCCGGCTTGATCTGGGTGAACACCCTGGCCGCCCCCGCCGCAGCCATGATCAGCTGGCTGGTCGTCGAGAAGGTCCGCCACGGCCACCCCACCTCCCTGGGCGCCGCGTCCGGCGCCGTTGCCGGCCTGGTGGCGATCACGCCGTCGTGCGCCAACATCAGCCCGCTCGCCGCGCTGGGCCTGGGCTTCGTGGCCGGAGCGGCCTGTGCGGTGTTCGTGGACCTGAAGTTCAAGTTCGGCTTCGATGACTCGCTCGACGTCGTCGGCGTCCACCTCGGCGGCGGCCTGATCGGCACGCTCGCCCTGGGTTTCATTGCCCTCCCTGTGGACGGTGCAGGCGGCGGGCTGTTCTACGGCGGCGGGCTGCACCAGCTCATCGCGCAGACCGTGGCCGTCCTCATCACAGTGGCGGTGTCCGGCCTCGGGACGGCCGTGATCGGACTTACCATCCACAAGACGCTCGGGTTCCGGGTCAGCCGCGAGGACGAGCTCGCCGGAGTCGACCGGTCCGAGCATGCCGAGACCGCGTACGCGTTTGCCGAACTCGGTTTCAGCCGGTTCAACCCGTTCGGCCACCACGTCCGCACGGCGCACGCCGTCCATGCCGCGACGGCAGCCCACGCGGCCGACAGGGCGCCGGAGAACGTGCCCGCGCCGGCAAAGGAAGGCAGCCTCGTCTGAGGCAGCGGCCCAACGGCGGCACAAGTTTTCCCAAAGGTCCCGTGTGTAAGACCCGGCCGGAGGCTTAAGATATGGGCGGGGGGCACTCGAATTAGCGAACTCGCTTAATGGGAGGCCACGATGTTCAGCCAAGCCAGCCGCAAGGCGTCAGACCCGCAGCTAACATCGGTGGCGCGGGCCCCGCGCAGACACCGGGGCAGCGCCCTTCCCAGACCGGACCGACTCCGGTACCGGCGCGCACTGGCCTCGCTGACAGTCATTGCGCTGGTCTCCTGCTTCGGTCTGGCGGCGGCTGCCCCATCCTCCGCGGCTGAAACGGCGCAAAACTACATTGTGGTGCTCAAGGACGGCGTCGTGGACGCCGGAGCCACGGCTACGGCCCAGCAAAGAGCCTACGGATTCACGGCGTCGAAGGTCTACCGCAACGCTGTGAACGGCTATTCCGCCGCCCTGACCGCGTCCCAGGTGCAACGCCTCAAGGCCGACCCCAATGTCGACTTCGTCACTGCCGGCCGAACATTCCAGCAACCGCGGGATCTTGGGACCGCGGCCACCCAGGAGACACCGTTTTGGCGGAAGCGGATCGCCGGAACTAGCTCCGACGTCCGGAAGGCCCTCGACAAAGGTCCTTCGCGGATTAATGTCAACGTCGCGGTGATCGACAGCGGCATCGATGCGACCCACCCGGACCTGAACGTCAAGGGCGGCGTTGACTGCCAGTCCGGCTCGCCCGTGGACGTGAATCCTGTTGTTGATGTTTTGGGGCACGGGACATTTGTTGCGGGCGTCATCGGCGCCCGGAACAACCGCCTGGGCGTCATCGGGACCGCTCCGGGCACCCCGCTGTGGTCCGTCCGGGTGGTTGACGACGCTGGCCTGATCTCCGAGCAGAGCCTGATCTGCGCGATCGACTGGGTGACCTCGACGCAGAAGGACGATGACCCGGACAACGACATCGCCGTGGCCAACATCAGCATCGCCGGCGGCGCCCCGGACACACCCAACTGCGGCAAGGGCACGGACGCGATGCACTACGCCATCTGCCGTTCTGTCCGGGCCGGCGTCACGTACGCCGTCGCGGCCGGCAACGCCGGTGAGGACTTCGCCAACACCGTTCCGGCCACCTACGACCAGGTCCTGACCGCCACCGCCATGGGCGACTTCGACGGAAAGGCCGGTGGCGACGCCGCCCCGAACTGCGGTCCCGACGACTTTGGGAAGTACGGGCAAAAGGATGACCAGTCGGCATTCTTCTCCAACTTCGCCACCACAAGCAAGGACAAGGCCCACACAGTCTCCGGCCCCGGAGTGTGCATGCTCTCCACCTGGCCCGGCGGCTACAGCATAAGCAACGGCACCAGCTTCGCCAGCCCGGCCGTGGCAGGGTCCGTGGCCCTGTGCATCAGCCAGAAGGCCTGCACGGGTTCAGCCGAGCACGTCATGGAGCAGTACCTGGACCTGACGAAGTCGTACTCGAAGCGGCACCACGACTACGGTTTCGACGGCGATCCCATCCACCCGGTCGGGTCGCGGTACTACGGCTATCTGACGCAGACGACGAGCTTCTGACGGAACGGGCTTGAGGCCGCTGGCCGCGGGTCTGGCAGGTCTCAGGCGCGGGTCTCGGCCGCCGGTTCGCGGGTTTCAGCGGCGGGTCTCAGCCGCGGGTTTCAGCGGCGGGTTTCAGCCGCGGGTTTCAGCCCAGGAGCCGGCGCTCATAGGCGAAGGCCACCAGCTGAAGCCGCGTCCCGAGCCCCAGCTTGCCCAGCACGCTCCTGAGGTGTGTCTTGACGGTCGCCTCGGAAACGAACAGGCTTCCGGCTATCTCACCGTTGGCCAGCCCCTTGGCCGCGAGCAGGAAGACGTCCCGTTCCCGGGCCGAGAGCACTTCCAGCACGGACAGGTCCGGGCCCCCGGCCGGCACGGTCCGGGCCGCATGCTGGAACAGATCCTGGACTGATCCCGGCGCAATCACGGAGTAGCCCGAGTACACGGTCCGGATCGCGGCGAGCAGGAACTCGGGTTCCGCGCTCTTGAGCAGGTAGCCGCTGGCCCCGGCGTGCACGGCGTCGACCACCGCCTGGTCCCGGTTGAAGGTGGTCAAGGCGATGATCTTCGGCGCTCCGGTGCCTGCGGCTTCCGCCTGCTGCACGATCCGCCGCGTGGCGCCGATGCCGTCCAGGACCGGCATGCGCAGGTCCATGAGCATCACATCGGGGCACCGTTCGACGGCGAATGCCGCCGCCTGCGCGCCGTCGCCGGCTTCCCAGGACATCGCCATGTCCGGCTGGCTTTCCACCAGCATCCGGATTCCCGCACGGAACAGCGCCTGGTCATCGACGATCGCCACAGTGATGGCCGCCCCGGCATCAGCCACGGTCGCCGGCCTCCCCAAGCGACACGTCCGGGCGTGCTGCAGGACTTCCCGCGGGAACCAGGACTGGCTCCGCGCCGGTGACGGCGCCGGCGTCGGCAATCATCCTGCCGTCAATCATGGTGCCGTAGGGGATAAAGACGGTCACCCGGTACTGCTCGCCGTCGGGGCCGGCCGTCATCCAGCCCCCTGCGAGGTGGGCGCGTTCCCGCATCCCCGCGAGGCCGCGGCCCACCCGCGTTTCAGCGGCGCGGTCCGGGTTGTCCGCCGCGGCCGGGATCCCCGATGCCACATGCAGCGTCAGCCCGGGGCCGCTCCAGTCCAGGTGCAGCCGCACTGCGGTCCCCCGGCCACCGTGCTTCAGGGCGTTGGTCAGGCATTCCTGGATGATCCGGAAGACCGCGAGCTGCTGCCCGGCGGAGAGCCCCGCGGGTGCACCGGACTCGCTCTGTTCGATTGCGAGGCTGTCCTGCATGCGCGCGACCAGCGGCCCGACGTCGCTGAGCTGGGGCTGGGGCGTGACCACGCCGTCGTCGTGCACTCCCTCGATGACGCGCTGCGCGTCCACCAGGGCGCTCCGGGCCGACGTCGCGATGTTTTCCAGGGCGTTCAACACGGCCCTCGGCTGGTCCTTGCTCAGGTAGCGGGTGCCATCGGCCTGTGCCGCGATCACGGCGAGGGAATGGGCCAGGACATCGTGCAGGTCCCGGCCGATCCGCGTCCGCTCCTGCTCCACGATCAGTTCCACCTCGGCTTCGCGGAGGCTGGTCTGGGCCATGGTCCGGGCCCGGAAGAGGCTGCCGCGCTCCTCGAAGAGAGCCAGCGCCAGCCCGACGGCGGCGCATGCTGCCGCGATCAGCAGCAGCAGCGAAAAGAGCTGCCAGCCGAAGGCCCGAAACGTCCACCGGTCGCCCATGTACAGCGGCGGAAACCAACCCACGCCGGCGCTGTAACGCCACGACAGCATCAGGAATGTCATGGCGCCGGCGAACACCACATTGGCGCCGGCCGCGATGAAGCGTGTCCTGCGCCCGGCCGTCCACTGGATGAAAGCCAGTGCCACAAACGACCCGAGGTAGATGGCCCAGTGGTTGGCGTGCATCGCGGGAATGGCGTTCCCGAGCTGGCCCGCGAGCAGCCCTGCCGTGAATCCGAGCGACACATAGGGCTTCCAGGCGGCGAGGGCGATGGCCGCCGTCATGAGGATCAGCGGCCACGTCCCCTCCCATGTGTGGAGGCCTGGCCCCATTCTGCCGGCCTCGGCCACGCACCACAGCGTGAAAAAGAGAACGGCCGCCGCGGGGGCGCCCCAATGCCGCATGACTTTCAGTAGTGCTTCCATGCCTGTCACCCTATCCACGGGTGCGGGCACCAGACGGTCAAATCCGGCCGCGCTCAGCCTTTGAGCCAGAAGATTCATCTTTCGAGCCAGCCGCCGCTGGTGCGCGTAGTATGACCGCCATGACCAAGGCAGCGGTTGAGGTCTCGGCCCCCGCCGAGGCGGTGCCGTATTCAGCCCTGGACACCGTCTTCTTCGTGGTGGGCGGCATCTCGGCCGTGTGGCTGACCTCCCTGCTGGTTCAGCTGAGCTTCCAATGGGGCTGGGCCCAGGTCTGGTTCCTCTTCATCTTCTGGGGTCTGCTCGCCTATCTGGTGCTCCCCCGTCTCCACCGGATCCTGACCCGGCTCTACGTTCCGGACTACTTCATCGGCCGGGCGCGCACCAGCGACGGGCTGCTCGGCGATCCCGTGAACGTCGCCCTGCTGGGAACAGAACCGCAGATTCACGCCGTGATGCACTCCGCGGGCTGGACGCTTGCCGACGACGTGACGCTGGCCAGCAGCAGGCGAATCGTCTCCTCCACCCTCCTGCGCCGCAGCTACCTTCAGGCCCCTGTGAGTCCGCTGTTCCTGTTCGGCCGCCAGCAGGATTTTGCCTACCAGCAGGAAGTCGACGGCACCCCGGGCAAACGCCACCACGTCCGTTTCTGGCGCTGCCCGCCCGGCTGGCTGCTGCCCGGCGGGCTGACAGTCGACTGGCTGGCCGCCGGTACGTACGACCGCAGCGTCGGGCTTTCCCTGTTTACGCTCCAGATCACCCACAAGATCGACGAGCACACCGACGCCGAACGCGACCACGTCGTCGGAGCCATCACCGGGGCGGACCCCGCGGCCGGGCTCCGGGTGATTCGCGACTTTTCGACCGGCTATCACGCGCGCAACGGCGGCGGCGACACCATCATTACCGACGGCGATCTGCCGATCGTTGATCTCCGGCGGACCGCCGAGCGGGCCGCGGCGGTCCGGCCTCCGGGCGACAGGCCCCCGAGCGACAGGCCCCCGAGCGACAGCCGCAACAGGCGCCCGGCGACCACTATTGTCGGGGCGGTCTTCGTCGGTGCCCGTGCCGCGGCGGCTGCCCTGCTGGCCATGTCCATGGTGCTCTTCCGGGACGCGCACGTGAGCTCCCTGGTGCAGCCCGCAGCCGGCCCGGGCATCACGGAGGCGCAGGCGGAAATGGCCGTCACCGGCGCAACGGCGGTTGTCCTGGTCCTTGCCTTCGGCTATGTCCTGTTGGCCTGGTTTGTGTTCCTAGGCCAGAACTGTGCCCGAACCGTGGTCATGGCGTTCAGCACGGTGGCCATCGGCCTTCAGGCGTTCGATGTCTTCCATGGCGGTCCCGACATCACGCTGCAGTCCAATCTGCCTGGCCTGGCCCTGGACATCCTGCTGCTTCTGGCGCTCTCGAGTAAACGGTCCCGCGACTATGCCCTGCGCCCCCGCAAGGAACCCAAGCGGGATTCCAGCCGTCCCGGCGGCCAGGCACCGTTCTGAATCCCCACACATCGGGGAGGTCTTGACAGCCCTCTTGCTGCGGGAGCTAGATGTTCAAAAGCCGACAACCACCGCAGGATTCCCAGCAGAGGAGCGGACATGAGCGAAGACTCACAGGCGCCGGAGCGCGCCCATAGCGAGACCCCCGCCGAGGGTGATGCAACGGCTGAACCCTTTGACGACCGGGCCCATTCCCAGGACGCGGCAGAAGGCCCGGACATCGACGACGAACCGGGCACCACGCCCTAGTACATCGCCAATAGCCTCGCCGACGCACGGGCGGGACAGGGCCGTAGCTTCGCCGACGCACGAGTTCGCCGGAAACGTGCGAGCTCGCCGGAACTTTCCGGCGAGCTCGCAGGTTTCCGGCGAATTCGGCCGGGTTTGGTTCAGCCAGTGCCCTGACGGTCCCGGGCGCACACAGCCGGTGACGGGCGAAATATCTCCGCCTGCCTGCGTGTTGGCCCCGACATGACAACAATCGGAATCATCGGTGCAGGACACATTGGCGGCCAGCTCGCGCGCAAGGCCGTGGAGCTCGGCTACGACGTCGTGATCAGCAACTCGCGGGGGCCGGGAACCCTGGTGGACCTCGTCGCCGAACTGGGGCCCAAAGCCCGGGCCGCAACGCCGGCCGAAGCGGCAGCTGCCGGCGACTTCGCCGTCGTCAGCGTGCCGCTTAGAAGCATCCAGGACGTGCCCGTGGAGCCGCTGGCGGGCAAGGTCGTCCTCGACACCAACAACTACTACTGGGAAAGGGACGGGCATTTTCCCGCCCTGGATACCGGCGAGGCCACCACCTCTGGCCTGCTGCAGGAGCACCTGCCTCAGTCCAAAGTGGCCAAGGCCTTCAACCACATCAGGTCCTCCCAGATCACCACGGACGGCGCACCGGCCGGCACACCCAACCGCCGGGCCCTTGCCACGGCGAGCGATTTCCCGGAAGCGGCTGAGCTTGCGACCAGGCTCTATGACGAATTCGGCTTCGACACCGTCAATATGGGCCCGCTGTCCGAAAGCTGGCGCACGGAACGGGACCGCCCTGCCTACGTGATCCGGCAGAACGCGGCCGAGCTGGCCGAGAACCTGGCCAAGGCCCCGCGCACCATCTGACTCTCCCGACGCCGGCCCAGCCGCCACGCCCTGTCGATCCCAGCCCCGCCCCGCCCACCGCCCGAACTCGCCGGAATCCTGCGAACTCGCCGGAACTTTCCGGCGAGCGGGCAGGTTTCCGGCGAATTCGGCCGGGCTTGGGCCGGCGGCATAGTCCGCTAGGTCAGCTCTGGACGGCGGGCTCGAGCTTGAGCATCTTGGCGATGACGTAGTCGAGCTCGGAGTCGTCGAAGATCTTCTTCCAGTCGTCCTTGATGATGGTGTCCTTGCCGTACTGGATGGCGATTTCGCAGGCCTCGGAGAACGGGTTGGATCCGCGCAGGGCGTTGGTCAGGGCGATCTGGACGTGCCCGAACAGCATGGCCTTGGCGGCCTCCTCCGGGACGCCGGCGGTGTGCACGGTCTCGTGCAGGGCTTCCTTGAGCAGGGTGCCGATCATGCAGGCGACGGTCTCCACGAGGGTGGGCTCGAGGATGGCGAGCTGCTTGACGGTGACCCAGTGGACGTCGATCACCGGGGCGTAAATGACCTTGATGGTGGCCTCGGCGGCGGTGCGGGCGGCCTCGGTGGCGTCCTCGTCGATCGCGGCAACCACGTTCTGCGGGGCGCCCTGGCCGCCGAAGGTGTCGGCCCATTCTTCCTTGGTGGTGCGCTCGAGGAACACCGAGGGGTGGCACGGGTGGGCCACGGCCTGGACGACGTCGTCGCGCTTGGCGAGCAGGCCGGCGTAGGCGGCGGCCGGGTCGAGGGTGAGCAGGATGGCGCCGGACTTCATCTGGGGAACTACGCCGTGGGACACGACACCCAGGACGGTGTCCGGGACGGCGAGGATCACGACGTCGGCGTCCTTGATGGCGTCCTCGGTGGTGCTGATGTCCCGGCCTTCGGCGCGGACGCGGTCCTGGCCGGCCGGCGAGTTTTCGCTGTAGAAGACGGTGTGGGCGCTCTTCTGGAGGTTGGCTGAAACACGCAGCCCCATTTTGCCTCCGGCTCCGATGACGGCGACGGTCAATTGTTCTGCTGACATTTCAGTTACTCCTTAGGAAATCGAGGCTTTGCTGGGTCCACTGCTTTTCGAGGCGGATGGTCTCTTCTTCGGAGGCCTGCCACGGCAGCCAGTGCTCGATGATCTGGTTGATATTTCTTTCTTTGGGCTGCAGCTTCCGGGCCATGTAGGCATAGTCCAGGAGGCCTTCGCCGAGGGGAGCGCCGGAATAGGTAAACCCGACCCACCCCTCCTTGCGGCTGAACGCAAAGTCTTTGATGTGCATGTTCAGGACATACGGCGTGACGGCGTCAATCACCTCGCGCGGGGATTCCAGCGCCGCCACGGTGTTGGCGGGATCGCTGCAAATGCCCAGGGAGGGGCTGTTCACCCGGGCGATGACGTCCAGGACGCGGGAGGTGGGGACCTGTTCGTAGGTCTCCACGGCGATCTTCACCCCGGCCGCCTCGAACTCGGGCAGGACCCCGGTGAAGACGGCCACGGCCTCGTCCGCGTCCGGGGTGTGGCCCGGGACGTTGAACATGGTCCGCAAAAGCGGCGCGCCCAGGATCCCGGCGATCCGCAGGAACTTCCGCAGATGCTCCGGCCGGATGCCCTTGGTGCCGAGCTCCAGGGAGATCCCCAGGGCATCGGCCGTGGCCCGCACGGCTTCCAGTTCGGCGTCCGTCATGGTTTCCAGCGGGGCGTAGTCGCAGATCTGGAAGAGGTCCACGCCCAGGGCTGCAGTCTCGGCCAGTGCTTCGTGGAGGGTCAGGGGTGCGGCGACCCGGTCCGAGAGCTGCCAGAAGAAGGCGTAGCTGCTGAGCCCGATTCTTGAACGGATTCCTGAATCCTGGCCGATGCTCGAGCCCTCGCCAATGCTGGAACTGAGCCTTGTGGTGGAGCTCATGGCCGGCCACCCGCCGTCAGCAGAAGTCCCAGGCGTGCGGCGGTTTCGTCCAGGATGGTCCTGAGCGCCTGCGGGTCGTGGGCGAAGCGGCCCAGGAACAGCCCGGCGACGGACATGTCCAGCCGGCTGATCAGGCCGGGTCCGGCGCTGCCGCCGTAAATGACCCTGCTCTCGGTCTGGCCCGGCAGGGCGCGCAGGTGCGCGTCCAGTCCGGCGATGACGGCGCTGATGTACTCCGGCGTGGCGGGCTCCGGGGCCCCGATGGCCCATTGCGGTTCGTAGGCCACGATGGTCCGGGTTGCCGGTCCCAGGGACCGTGCCCGGTTGAGCGCGGCGTCTATGTCCGCCATGCAGTGCCGGATGGCTTCCTCCACCGAGCCGGGCTGCAGCTCCCCGACGCAGAGTACCGGGGTGAGTCTGTTGCGGTAAGCGGCGGCGGTCTTCAGTCCGATTGTCCGGTCATCCTCGCCGAAGATCCGGCGCCGCTCGGCATGGCCAACTTCGGCGTAGCGTCCGCCGAGTTCGGCGACCGTCCGGCCGGAAACCTCGCCGGTGTAGGCGCCTTCGTCTTCCCAGAAAATGTCCTGCGCGCCGGCGCCGGCCCCGGCCACGCCGAGGATCCGGGCTGCATCCGGCAGTGCCGGCAGTGCGGGCAGGACAAACAGTTCGATCTCGCCGCTCTGCACGGCAGGGTGTGACAGGGCGACGGCGGCGACCTCGCGGCAGTAGTCCAGCGTGCGCTGGTAGCCGAAGTACATTTTCAGGCTGACGCCGATGACGGCCCTGGGCCGTGTGTCGGCGGCACGGCCGGCGGCTGTGTCTGTCCCGCGTGCGGCGGGGTTAGCAGGAAGTGACACCCTCGTAGTCCTTAATCAGTGTGACTTTCTCGGCCGAGGCCGAGGTTTCGTCGAAGGTGTAAGTGAGCCACTCGCGGGCGAGCCTGCGGGCGAGTTCCAGGCCGACGACGCGCTGGCCGAAGGTGAGGACCTGGGCATTGTTGCTCAGGACGGAGCGTTCCACCGAGAAGCTGTCGTGGGCTGTGACGGCGCGGATGCCCGGGACCTTGTTCGCCGCGATGGCCACGCCCAGGCCGGTGCCGCAGACCAGGAGGGCGCGGTCCGCCTCGCCGGAGGCGATGAGTTCGGCGGCGGCGATGGCCACGGAGGGGTAGGGGGTGTGGCTGGTGGCATCCACTCCGACGTCGGTAACGGAGTCGACCAGCCCGTTGGCCTCCAGGTCCGCCTTGAGGGCTTCCTTGTATTCGAATCCGGCGTCGTCAGACCCGATGACCAGGCGCAGCTTGGCGCTCATGCGTTCTCCTTGACAGATTTTTCCTCGACGAGGGTGTTGTGAATTGCTCGGACGATCAGTGCCATGGACACCGCTCCCGCGTCCGGCGTGCCGAGGCTCTTCTCGGCGTGCGGGCGGGCGCGTCCCATGAGGGGCAGAAGCTGGGCGGTGTCTTCCGCGGCCTGCTGCGCAACGGTGGCGGCGGCGCCCCAGGAGTCAGCAAGGGACTGCCCGGCGTCCACGCCGCCGGCGAGGGCGTCGCGGAACGGGACCAGGACATCCACCAGGGTCTTGTCGCCCGGTGTGGCTTTGCCGAAGTCCATGATTGCGGCCGCGGCGCCTGCGACTCCGGCGGCGACAGCGCCGGCGTCGGGGGCGTTGGTGTTTCCGAGCGCATCCCCGACCGCCCGCAAGGCCATGCCCCACAGCGCACCGGAGGTGCCGCCGGCCTTATCTGCCCAGGCATCTCCGGCGAGGTGAAGAGTGGTCGCGGCTCCCGCGCCGCGGGCGACGGCGGCCGCAGCGGCGTCGACGGCGGCACGGACGCCGCGTTCCATGCCGATGCCGTGGTCGCCGTCGCCGGCGACGGCGTCGATCCGGCCGAGTTCCTCGGCGTTGGCGTCCACGACGTTCTTCGCGGCGCCCAGCGCGGCCAGAACCCGGATGGCGCCGGCGCGGGATTCGTCGGAGGCATCCGGGATGGACGCTTCGATCTCGGCCGGGTCGGTGAAGTCGGCGGGCTCGAGGGCGTCCGCGGTGACGGCGCCGCGGCGGAAGGCCGGGGCGTCGGCGGGGGCGTGCCAGAGGGTTTCGAGTTCCTCGTCGAGCCAGAAGAGAGTGAGGGAGGTGCCGGCCATGTCGAAGCTCGTGACGAGTTCGCCCACCTGCGGGTCCACGGCTTCCAGTCCGGCTTCGGCCAAGAGCTGGGCGACGCGGCGGTAGACGACGAAGAGTTCCTCGTATTTGACGCTGCCGAGGCCGTTGAGGATGGGGACCACGCGGGACCGGGCAGCAGCGCCTGCGGCTTCGCCGGGCAGGCGCTCGGGGATTTCGGTGAGGAGCTTGGCGACCAGGAGCTCGGCGAGCTCGTCCGCCGTCGGGATGTCTGTCTCCCCGATACCGGGTTCGCCGTGGATGCCCATCCCGACGGCCATCCGGCCCTCGGGGACGGAGAAGAGCGGGTGGTCCGCCCCGGGCAGGGTGCAACCGGTGAAAGCCACGCCGAAGGAGCGGGTCCGGTGGTTGGCGCGCTCGGCGATCTCGATGGTCCGGTCCATGCTGTAGCCGGCCTCGGCAGCGGCGGCGGCCACCTTGAAGACCGTAAGGTCGCCGGCGATCCCGCGGCGCTTGGCATGCTCGGCCGGCGGGGCGGAGGAGACGTCGTCTGTGACGGCGATGCTGCGGCAGTCGATGCCTTCGGCGCGGAGCCGGGCCTGGGCCTGGTTGAAGTGCAGGACATCGCCTGCGTAGTTGCCGTAGCCCAGAAGGACGCCGCCGCCGTTGTTGGCGGCCTTCGCCACGTTGTAGATCTGCTGCGCGGACGGGGAGGCGAAGAGATTGCCCATGGCGGCGCCGTGGGCCAGGCCCTGGCCGACGAGTCCGGCGAATGCGGGGTAGTGGCCGGAGCCGCCGCCAATCACGAGCGCCACGGTGCTGGGGGTGCTTTGGGTGTTGCGGACGACGCCGCCGGAAACGCGACTGACCCAGCGGCTGTGGGAGGCGACGAAGCCCTCGATCATTTCGTCAGCGAAGGCTGCGGGGTCATTGAACAGGCGGGTCATGGGGTACTCCTGGAAGAGGGAAAGCTGCTGGTGGGTGCCCGCCGCGGCTGTGTGGCACGCGGCGGGCACCGGATTGTTGGGAGCGCGCTGCGTCCGTTAGCGGGCGGCAGCTGACTCCGCGGCTTCGGGTTCCCCTGCATTGGGGGCGACGTCGACGGCCGTTCCATTGGCAGCACCGCTGCGGGCAAGCACCACCATGAGGATGGCCGAAAGGATCATGAAGCCACCCACCACGAGCATGGGCACGTTGTAGCTGCCGGTCCAGTCCTTGAGCCAGCCGGTGATGTAGCCGGCGCTGAAGCCTGCCAGGTTGCCCACGGTGTTGATCAGGGCGATGCCGGCGGCGGCCGCGGCGCCGGTGAGGAACTGGGTGGGGACCGTCCAGAAGTTCGGCAGGGCCGCGAAGATGGACATCGCAGTGAGGGTGATGATCGCGATCGTCGCCGCCGGCGATCCCGCGAAGAGTGCCAGCGGGATGCTCAGGCCGCCGACGAGGGCGGGGACGGCGATGTGCCAAGTCTTCACACCGCGTTTAGTGGCGTCTTTGGACCAGAAGTACAGGGCAAAGGCTGCCGGCAGGTACGGGATGGCCGTGATCAGGCCCTTCTGGAAGACGTCGAACTTTGCGCCGTACAGGCCTTCGAAGCCGGAGATGATGGTCGGCAGGAAGAAACCGAGCGCGTACAGGCCGTAGATGAAGCCGAAGTAGATCAGGGCGAGCATCCAGACGCGGCCGTTGCCAAAGACGGTGCGGACGCTGCCGTGGTTATTGCTGGCGGCGGTTGCGTTCTTTTCCTTCTCCAGCGCTCCGGTCAGCCAGGTCTTCTCGTCAGCGCTCAGCCACTTGGCCTTGGCCGGGGAATCCGCGAGGTAGAACCAGGCCGCGATGCCGATCAGGATGGCGGGAATGGCCACGCCGAAGTACATGACGCGCCAGCCTTCGAGGCCGAAGAGGCCATGCTGCTGGATGAGGAGGGCGGCAAGCGGGGCTCCGATGACGGTAGTCAGCGGCTGGGCCAGGTAGAACAGGGCCAGGATCTTGCTGCGGTGACGGGACGGGACCCACAGGCTGAGGAAGAGGATGGCGCCGGGGAAGAATCCGGCCTCGGCCACACCCAGGATGAAGCGCAGGACGTAGAGCTGCTCCACGCTGCCCACCCAAGTGAAGAGGAGGGAGACGATACCCCAGCTGACCATGATGCGGGCCAGCCAGCGGCGGGCGCCGAACTTGTGCAGGGCAAGGTTGCTGGGGACTTCCAGCAGGATGTAGCCAATGAAGAAGACGCCGGAGGCGAAGCCGAACTGGGCCGCCGAGAGGGCGAGATCGGCGTTCATGCCGTTGGGGCCGGCGAAGGAGATGGCCGTGCGGTCGAGATAGTTGATGAAGAACATGAGAGCGACAAACGGCACCAGCCGCACTGCCACCTTCTTGATTGCAGATCTTTCGACCACTGACTGAGTGGTGTCCACATTGACTCCTAGATGTTGATGTCCCGACCGCTTCCTGCGCTGGAAGCTTGGGGATTGGTCTCATCGCGTAGTCCGGAGGACTGGCCAGGCCCTAACTAAGCGTGTGATAAAAACCATAAGGCGTTCATCCCAAATTGGTCAACCGGTTGACATGTTTATTTCACAGACGGACCTCTGCATGGCTCGGCTGGTCCGGGTTGTTACGCTGTGAAGGTGTCCGTAAATTCCGCCGCTTCAACGGCCAAAATAAGTGCCGCACTCGGTTCCATGGAGCAAGGCTCGGTTGTATCCGAGGTCGCGGAACGCCTTCTTGGGTACTTCACGAGCGGCGAGATCGCCGTCGGGACCCGCCTGCCGGCCGAACGCCAGCTCGCCGCCTCGCTGGGGGTGGGACGCTCCGCGGTCCGCGAAGCCCTCGCAGCACTGGAGATCCTCGGGATTGTCATCGTCCGCCCCGGTTCCGGAACCTACCTTCGCGACGGCATTTCCGAGCTCCTCCCCCGCACGCTGAGCTGGGGCCTCATGCTGGGCGCCCCGCGCACACGCGAACTCGTGGAACTGCGCGGCGGACTTGAGGTTCAGGCCGGCCAGTTGGCGGCCCAGCGGACCACCGACGACGCCCTGGACCGGATGCGCCAAAATCTGGCCACCATGGAACACAGCCTCGATGACCTCGCCACGTTCGTGGAGGCCGACGCCGCCTTCCACCGCGAGATTGCCGCCGCCTCCGGCAACCAGGTCCTGCAGGAACTGCTGCAGAGCATCCGCTCGCTCCTGCGCATCTGGGTAGACCGCGCCTTGACGGATGAAGGGCACGCGGCCGCGGCCCTGGCCGAGCATCGGGAAATCTTCCGGGCCCTGGAATCGAGGGACGAGGCCGCCGTGACGGCAGCCATGCGCTCCCACATGGACACGGCGTCCCGGCGCCTCCTGGCCGGGTTCGACGCCGACCAGGCCGCCACGGACTGAGGCTTCTTCCCCGCGTCATCTCCCGGGCGCGTCTCCCCCGGGCGCGCGAAATCGCCGGAATCCTGCGCGCTCGCCGGAACGTTCCGGCGAACTCGTGGGTTTCCGGCGATTTCGGCCGGGCACGGGTGGGGCGGGCTGGGAGGGAGCAGCCGAGCGGACGCTACGAGGTGACCGCCACGGGAGACTCCGCGATGGCAGCCAGTTCGACCGGAGCGGGCCGGACTGCTGTGCTGGCGATCCGGACAGGCGTTCCCGTGTGCGCCGACTCGAGCACGGACTCCATCACTTCCAGGGCGTGGAATGCCAGGACTCCGCCTGCCCGTGGCTCCTGGCCGGCCGGGGTGCGGATGAAGTCCGCGACGCCGAAGCCGCGCCCCGAGTCCTCATAGCCGGCAGAAACCGGAAGGGCCTGCCAGTCCTCCGCGCCTAGGGCGAAGAGCTGGACGTCGCCGTCGAAGTGGTTGGGATCCGGGACCACGAGGGACCCGCGTTCCCCATGGATTTCGATGTTGGGGCTCCTGGTCTTCACGGCGTCGAAGCTCATCACCAGCGTGGACAAGGCCCCCGAGGCGTGGACCAGGACGCCGGTGACGTGGGTATCGATCGCCACCGGCACGCTCTGGCCTGCGCGCGGGCCCGATCCAATGGTCCGTTCACCGCGGGTGTGGCTGGCGGCGCCGATCACCGAGACCACGGGTCCGAGCAACGTGACCAGGGCCGAGACGTAGTACGGTCCCATGTCCAGTAGCGGGCCGCCACCGGGCTGGTAATAGAAGTCCGGGTTCGGGTGCCAGCGCTCATGCCCGGGCGTGACCATCGTGGCGGTCGCGGAGATGGGCCTGCCGATCAGCCCGTCGTCGATGGCTTTCCGGGCGGTCTGGATCCCGGTGCCGAGCACGGTGTCAGGGGCGCAGCCGACCGCGACGCCGGCCGTCCGGGCAGCATCCAGGACCTGCCGGGCCTCCGCGGTTGTGGCCGCGAGGGGCTTCTCGCCGTAGACGGATTTGCCGGCGGCAATCGCCCGCAGTGCGACCTCGGCGTGGGCTGCCGGGATGGTCAGGTTCAGGACGAGTTCGACGTCGTCGGCCGCCAGGAGCGCGTCCACTGTGAGCGCCCGGACGCCGTCGTACGAGTCGGCCACAGCCTGCGCCCGGGCAGGATCCAGGTCCGCGACGGCGACGAGGTTGATGTCCTCGAGCCGGCGGAAGTTCACCAGGTACTGGACGATGATGGCTCCGCAGCCGATGATTCCAACGTTTACCGGCTTGCCCACAGCAGGCCCCTTTCGATGATGGTGCGGACATTGCTGTCCTGGAGGATTTCGACGCGGTGTCCCGGGGTGCAGACGAATATCCTGCCCTTTCCCCATTGCCGGGTCCAGATGGCGGGCGAGGTGACCTCGCGGTGCCAAGGGTCCCATTCGCGGACTTTCTGGGTGGTGGTGGCCAGGACGTCGATGTAGTCGTCGGCGAGGACCCAGTACTGTTCGGTGACGAGATCGAAATCGTCGAGACCGGCAGTGATTGGATGCTCGGCGGCTGCCGGGAGCATGTTGACTGTGTACGGGACGTAGTTGTCGGGCTGCCCGCCCGTGCGCTCGTCCGGGTGCTTGCCCGGGTGGCAGGCAAACTGGCCGCCGATCAGGTGCAGGTAGTCGGACGTGTCCCGGTAAGAATCCGCGATGCCGCCGTGCCAGCCGGTCAGGCCTGTGCCGTTTTCGACGGCGGCCCGGAGCCCCTCGAACTCGTCCTTTTCGATGGTGGACATGGTCACGCACTGCAGGATCAGGTCCACGCCCGCCATGAAGTCGGCGTCGGCGTAGATCTTGGGCGATTCCTCCACCCGGACCTCGTAGCCGTTGGCTTGCAGGTACGGGATGAATTCCTCGGTGGCCGCAACGGGCTGGTGCCCGTCCCAGCCGCCGCGCACCACGAGGGCGGTTTTTTGGTCGATTGTCATGGGGTTCCTCTGTTGTTGGTTTGTTGTGGTCGCGGCTGGCTCAGCGGGCGGCGAAGGCCGCATCGAACGCGGCCGCGGGCGGTGTGATCGTGGCAAGTTCCTTGACCAGAGCTAGGGCCTGCGGTGCGCCGACCAGGCGGTCCATGCCGGCGTCCTCCCACTCGACGCTGGTGGGTCCCCGATATCCAATGGCGTTCAGGGTCCGGAATATCGGTTCCCAATTGACGTCGCCGTGGCCGGCCGTGACGAAGTCCCACCCGCGGCGCGGGTCGGCCCAGGGCAGGTGGGAGCCGAGCCGTCCGTTGCGGCCGTTGAGCTGCCGGACGGATTCCTTGACATGGACGTGGAAGATCTTGTCGGCGAAGTCCTGCAGGAACATGACAGGGTCCAGGTCCTGCCAGAGGAAGTGGGACGGGTCGAAGTTCAAGCCGAAGCTCTCCCGGTGGCCGACGGCTTCCAAGGTGCGCTTGGCGGTCCAGTAGTCGTAGGCGATTTCGGACGGGTGTACCTCGAGGGCGAAACGGACCCCTTCCTCGTCGAAGACGTCGAGGATCGGATTCCAGCGGTCTGCGAAGTCCTGGTAGCCGCGTTCGATCATGGCGTCCGAGGCGGGCGGGAACATGGCAACGCATTTCCAGATCGAGGATCCGGTGAACCCGGTGACGGTCTGCACGCCAAGCCTGGCGGCCGCGCGGGCCGTGGTCTTCATGGCCTCGGCGGCGCGGGTGCGGACCCCTTCGGCGTCGCCGTCGCCCCACACGTGGGCAGGAAGAATACCCTCGTGACGCTCGTCGATCGGGTCGTCGCAGACGGCCTGTCCGGTGAGGTGATTGGCAATCGCATGGACCTTGAGCTGGTGCTTGTCCAGGATGTCCAGCCGGCCTTGGAGATATGCGTCGTCCTCGACGGCCCGCTGCGGGTCCAGGTGGTCACCCCAGCAGGCGATCTCCAGGCCGTCAAAGCCCCACTCGCCGGCGAGCCGCGCCACCTCTTCGAACGGCAGGTCGGCCCACTGGCCGGTGAAGAGGGTGATGGGTCGTGTCATGGTGTTTCCTCTCAGACGTGGTGCCAGTGGCTGTCGTTGTGGGCGCTGGTTTCGATGGCGGCGAGGACTTTTTGGACCTGGAGGGCGTCGGCGAAGGACGGTGCCGGGGGCCGGCCGGCGTTGATGGCGTGGATGAGGTCGACCGCCTGGTGGGTGAAGAGGTGTTCGTAGCCCAGTCCGTGGCCGGTGGGCCACCAGTTCCCGGTGTAGGGGTGTTCGGGTTCGGTGACCAGGATCTTGCGGAACCCGGCGTCGGGGCCGTCGGCGGCGTCGTAGACGGACAGGGCGTTCATGTCCTCGAAGTCGAAGGCCAGCGACCCGGCGGTGCCGTTCAGTTCCAGGCGCATGGCGTTCTTCCGGCCCAGCGCGAACCGGGTGGCCTCGAACACCCCGACCGGCCCGGCGCCGGTCCCGGCAGATGAACCGCCGCTTCCGCCGCCGTTGGCGGCTGTTTCCCCGCCGTTGGCGGCGGCGAAGCGGGCGGTGAAGATGGCGGCGTCGTCCACGGTGACCGGCCCGCGCTCGGCGCCGGTGGCGCCGTGCCCGCCCAGGCCCACGAGGTCCCCGGCCAGGGGCCGGTCCTTGACGAAGGTTTCCATCAGCGCCGAGACCCCGGTGATGTTGAGTCCGGTGATCCATTGGGCGGCATCGATGCTGTGCGCCCCGATATCCCCGAGCGCGCCGGAGCCGGACTTGGATTTGTCCAGCCGCCAGGTCAGCGGCGCGTCCGGGTCGGTGAGCCAGTCCTGCAGGTACTGGGCCCGCACGTGCCGGATCTGCCCGAGCCGGCCCTCGGCGACCATCCGCCGGGCCAGGGCCAGGGCCGGGGTGCGCCGGTAGCTGAACCCGCACATCGAGTACACGCCCCGGGCCGCCGCGGCCTCCGCGGCCGCGGCCATCCGTTCGGCCTCGGCCACGGAGTTCGCCAGCGGCTTCTCGCACAGGACATGCTTGCCGGCCTCGAGCGCCGCGATCGCGATCTCGGCGTGCGTGTTGCCCGGGGTGCAGATATCGATCAGGTCGATGTCCTCCCGCTCGATCAACGCCCGCCAGTCCGTCTCATAGGATTCCCAGCCCAGCTTCGCCGCCGCGGCCCGCACCCCGTCGGGGTTCCGGCCCGCGACCGCGGTCAGTTCCGGGTGCAGCGGCAGGTCAAAGAACCGCGGCGCGCTCCGCCACGCGTGCGAATGGGCGGCCCCCATAAACGCATAGCCCACCATCCCCACACGCAGGCTCGTCGGGTCAGTCATCGGTAATCCTTTCGAAAGACGGGTGGAGATCGGTGGCGGCGCCCCAGGAAAAGGGCCCCGCACGCTATTTGCTGAAGCCTGCGGTGAGGCCGCTGAGCAGCTGGCGCCGGGCGATGATGTAGACCACCAGCAGCGGCAGCGTGGCGAGCACGACGGCGGCGAGGACGGCCGGGATGTTGACGCTGAATTCCCCTTGGAACGTCCACAGGGACAGCGGCAGCACCCGGGTGGCCGGGCTTTGGGTCAGGATCAGCGGGAACAGGAAGCCGTTCCAGACGTGCAGGGCGTTGTAGATTCCCACCGTGATGACGGCCGGTTTGGTCATGGGCAGCGCCAGGCGCCACATCATGGCCCAGTCGGAGCAGCCGTCCAGCCGCATGGATTCGAAGAGTTCGTTGGGCACGTCCCGCATGAAATTGGACAGGATCAGCACGGAGATCGGGATGGCGAAGGCGATGGAAGGCAGGATCAGCGCCAGCAGGGTGTCGTACATATGGGCGCGCGTGATCATCCAGTAGATGGGGATGATGGTGGCGTGCAGCGGGATGGCCAGGCCCAGCAGGAACAGGTTGTTGGTCCAGTTGAGGAACCTGCTCTTGCCGCGGACGATCGCGTAGGCAGCCATGAAGGAAACCAGCAGTGCCGGCACAACGCTGCCCACTGTGACGATGAGACTGTTGGCAAAGTATCTGGCGAAGTCGTTCTCGACCACCAGTTTGTAGTTGTCCAGGGTGGGCTCTGCGGGCGGCATCATCGGGTTGGAAGTGAAGAACCCCGCCTGGTTTTTCAGGCTCGTCACCACCACGTAGTAGACGGGGACGATGATGATGGCCAGCCAGAGCCACCCGCCGAGGCCGCCGAGGAAGTTGGGGCGTGTCCGTCCCGGCCCCTTGGTCCGCGTACGCGGCCTGACTGCGGGGCGGGCGGGGGCCGCGGGTGGGACGGGGAGCTGGGTGATGGAAGCCATCAGGCACCTTCCAATTGGCTTGCGTTGCGGTTCTTGCCGCCCAGCCTCTGCAGCAGCAGGGCGAGAGCCAGACCGATCACGACGAGGATGACGCCGAGGGCACTCGCTGCGCCCATGTCATTGGCTTTGAACCCGGTGAGGTACATGTGCAGCGGGAGCAGCCGCGTGGCGTAGCCGGGACCGCCGCCGGTGAGGACGAAGACGAGGTCAAAGTACGCCAGGGATCCGACCACCATGAGCGTGGAGGAAGTGATGATGGTGTACTTCAGCTGGGGCAGCGTGATGTTGAAGAACTGCTGGACCCGTCCGGCACCGTCGATTTGCGCGGCCTCGTACAGCGACGCGGGGATCTGACGCACGCCGCCTTGGTAGATCAGCGTGTGGAACGGGACAAACTGCCAGGCGATGACGAAGACGACGACGAACAGCACCAGGTCTGAATTGCCCAGCCAGTCCTGGGCCAGGATCGGCAGGCCAAGCCCGGCGCCCAGGCCGAAGTTGGGGTCCAGGAGGGCCTTGAACGCGATGGCGACGGCGGCCGAGGACAACAGCAGCGGCACGAAGTACAGGACGGCCAAGGCCGCCCGATACTTCTGGCCCGCGGCGGTGAAGACCCCCAAGAGCAGGCTGATGGGTGCCTGGACGATGAACGAGAAGAACATGATCTTCGCCGTCACCAGCAGTGCGTTGCCGGTGACGGGGTCCGTCAGGACAGTTGTCCAGCTGGACAACCCGTCCAGCTTGATCTCGCCCAGGCCGTCCCACGAGGTGAAGCTCAGGAACAAGACGCCGATCAGCGGAATGATGGCGAAGAGCAGGAAGAAGGCAAGGGCTGGCGCGGCCAGCCACCCCGACGGGCCCGGCTGGAGGGCCCGTCGGGAAGAACCGGATGTGGTGGACACTGGATTACTTTCCGACCGTCGCGTTCATCGTGGCGACGAACTGCTCCGGGGTGATCTTCTTCAGGAAGATCTGGTCGAGGTTGGCCAGCATGGCGTCACCCTGCGCCGGGCTCAGAGCCTGGTCCCAGGAGAGCGTGAAGCTCGGGGCGTTCTTGGCCATGCCATACACGTAGGTCAGGAAGTCCTTGTCCGGGGACGCTGCGAGCTTGCTTTCGATGCCCTTGACCACCGGCACGGCCCCGGAGTCGATGAGGCCCTGGACGTTGCTGTCCGAGAACATGCCGCTCTTGACGTATTCGAGGGCCGCCTTCTTCTGGCCGTCGGTGGCCTTCGAGGAGACGGACCAGAAGTTGGACGGGTTGCCCACCACGTTGGTCGGGTCCCCCTTGCCGCCGGAAACCGTGGGGAAGGTGGTGTAGCCGAGCTTGCCGCTCTTGACGAAGTCGGCGGCGTCCTTCTTCATGCTCTGGTAGATCCAGCCGCCCTGCAGGATCATGGCCGCCTTGCCGGTGTACAGCAGCGCCTGGTCGGCGTTGCTGTCCGCCGCGATGGACGAGAAGCCGTTGGCGAAGCCGCCCGCGTCCACGAGCTGCTGGATCTTGGTCAGCGCCTCGGTGACCGCGGGGTCGGACCACGCGTTGGGCTTGTTGGCCGCGATGTTGGCGAAGACCTCCGGGCCGCCGATGCGTTCAACGAGGTACTCCAGCCACATCAGGTCCGGCCACCTGGACTGGCCGCCGAGTGAGAACGGGGCAATGCCTGCGTCCTTGAACTTCGGCACGAGTGCCATCAGCTCTTCCCAGGTCTTGGGCGCCTCGGCGCCCACCTTGTCGAAAACGTCCTTGTTGAAGTAGAGCACCACAGGCTGCACATTGTTGTTCGGCAAGGCATAGGTCTTGCCGTCGAGGACGCCGTTCTTGAGCACCGCCGGAAGGTAACGGTCCTTGACCTCGGGGTTGTCCGCCAGGAACCCGGAGAGGTCATCCACCTGTCCCGCGTCCACGTAGGACTTCAGCACGCCGCCGCCCCAGCCATAGATGAAGGTGGGGCCCTGGCCGGCACCGACAGCGGTGCGCACCTTGGTCTTGTAGGCGTCGTTCGCAAAGAAATCGAGCTTGATGGACGAATCCGGGTGGGCGGAGTTCCAGTCAGTGACGGACTTCTGCAGGACGGGCTGGTTGCCGCCCGTCAGCCCCCACATTGTGGCCGAGTCTGCGCTGGCGGCAGTTCCTGCCGGGCCGCTGGAGCCGCAGGCGGCCAGACTGATCGAAACTGCGGCGGCCGAGAGGGCCATTGCGGCACTGCGAAACGTACGATTTTTCATCTGGGATTCCATTCGTCCTCCGGGGTCTGCGCTGATGGCCCGGTTGTGAGAGTGGCAGCCCAACCCTCACAAGGAAGGCTGCGCTGCCGCTGCTGATGGGGTGGAGCTAAGCTTCGAAAAGTTTCGTAAAAGTTTGCGACTTCTGAAACTAAAGTAGTGGTGACAACAGTCACAGTCAAGAGCAAAATCGGAAACGTTGGTTCACTTGGATCAAATAGACTTGACGCCCCAGGCAAACAAGGTGAGACTTCTCCATATCGAAATATTTCGAAAGTACAGGAGTCATCGTGTCAACAGTCCAGGGTTCCGGCAGGCCCACGCTTGCCGCCGTCGCCCGGGAGGCCGGCGTCTCCTCACCCACGGTCTCCAAGGTCATCAACGGACGGGAGGACGTTGCCGAGAGCACGCGCACCAAGGTCCTGGCGGCACTTGAGCAGCTGGGCTACCAGTCCACGCACCAGCGCAAACACGCCGAGGGCCGGACCGGGATTGTGGAAGTGGTGTTCGACTCGCTGTACTCCGCGTACGCCGTCGAGGTCCTGAACGGAGTGCTGGAGCAAGCCGCCTCCATTGACGTCCAAGTCCTGATCGATGTGACCGGGCACCCTGCGGCCATGACGCTCAGTCCGGAGCGGCGGGCCCAACGCATCCTGGATGAAGGCCGGCTCGGTTTGATTGTGGTGACTTCCGGCTTCAGCACGGCACAGCTGAGCGCCTTCCGCCGGCGGCACATCCCGGTAGTGGTGATCGATCCGCTCAACCCGCCGCCGCCGGAGGTTGTCAGCGTGGGTGCCACCAACTGGGCGGGCGGCAAGGAAGCTACGGAGCACTTGCTCGGCCTCGGCCACCGGCGGATCGCTTACGTCGGAGGACCGGAATCGGCCGAATGCAACCAGGCGCGCCTCCATGGCTACATGGCGGCACTCATGGCCGGCGGAGTCCAGGTGCGGCCCGACTACGTCCTGCTGGACAAGTTCCGCCCGGAACACGGAATTCGCAGCCTCCAGACCCTTATGGCCCTCCCCGAGCCACCGACAGCCATTTTCGCGGGGAGTGACAGCATCGGCCTCGGCGTCCTGGCCGAAGCCCGGAGGCACGGACTGCGGATCCCGGAAGACCTGAGCCTAGTGGGCTTCGATGGCACGTACCAGGCGGAGCAGTCCATCCCGGCCTTGACCACCGTGACGCAGCCACTGCAGGAGATGGGCCGCGCCGCCCTGCGCGCCGTCCTCCGGCAGGCCAACGGCGAGGAGCTCGACTCGCGACGAGTCGAGCTCGCCACCCACCTTGTGGTCCGGGAATCGACGGCGCCTCCTGCTCTCGGGAACCCGGAGCCGGGAACGCCGCGTCACTAGTCCTCCCGGCACAGGCTGCCGCCCGCCTCCGCCGTGAGCCGGTTCGTGGCCTCCGACGAGTCCGACGGGTAGGTGATTCCAGCCTGCCGCCGGGCTTCATCGAGCAGCGACATGACCATCAGTGTGTCGGCCAGCGGCATAGTTGGGCTCTCGGCCAGCCCGAGTTGAAGGCAGCGGAGCACCTCGCGCAGCTGATAGGTGTACCCATGCCCCGCAGGCATAAAGGTCTCCAGCCGGGTCTCTCCCGAGCCGAAGGTGAGGGCCAGCTCCGTCGGGTTGAACAGCGGTGCGTTGCACCGCATTAGGCCCTTCGTGCCGGACACCGTGGCTGCCTGCGCCGACACGGTGGTCAGCGACACCATGAACTGGGCGCGGGCCCCCGAGGGATAGGAGAGGGTGACAGCAGTTTCGGCATCCACTCCGTCGCCGGTGATGTGGGCTGCGGCCGTCAGGGACTGGGGCGCCCCCAACGCAATGAGCGCCCAGGTCAGCGGATATACGCCGACGTCCATCAACGCGCCGCCCCCTGCCGCCCGCTGCCACAGGCGGGCCTCCGGATGGCGGGGCGCCGGGAAGCCAAGATCCGCTTGGATCGACCGGATCTCGCCCAGTTCCCCCGACGCGATGATCTCCGCCGCCCGCTGCACACTGGGAAGAAACCGGGACCATACGGCCTCCATCAGGAACAGCCCTTTGCGCCTGGCCAGCCCGGCCAGGACAGCGGCGTCCCGCGCGTTGAGCGTCATCGGCTTCTCGCACAGCACGTGCTTGCCGGCCTCGAGCGCCGCCTTGGCCACGGTGAAATGGCTGGCGTGCGGTGTGGCGACGTACACGATGTCGACGTCGGGGTCCTGGATCAGCCGTACGTACCCCGGTAGGCCTCCGTCGTCACTGTAGGCGTGGCGGAAGCAGTGCCTGGCGGCGAATTCCTTCGCGCCGGCGCGGGACCTGGAACTGACGGCGTGCAGGACTGCGTCCGGCAACAGGGCGAGGTCGCTCGTGACAGTGGACGCGATCCTGCCGGTGGAGACAACTCCCCAGCGGACAGGTTCGCCGGAGGCACGGAGCGGGTCGTGGTGGCCGGAGGCAAGCAGTGGAGTTCGGGCAAGCAGTGGCTCAGTTGCCGGGGTCAATGTGGCTGCTCGCCCTCAGGTAGTTTTGCTGTATTACCGGGTGGAAGTCCGGGGCGGGTGCGGCGTCCACCGCGACAGGCCAATCCGGACGGTTGCCGTTGTGGGCCCACGCCGCCTGGACGGCGGCGCCCCGGGCCACGTACTCCCCCGGGCTGGGGATCACGACCGGCAGATCGAAGACCTGGGCCGCGATGGACTGCACCGCAGGGTTCTGCACGGCGCCGCCGATCAGGAGGAGGCGTGTTGCGGCGCCGCCTTGCGCCCGGAGGGAATCGAGCCCGCCGGACAGTCCGCTCAGCATGCCTTCGATGGCTGCCCGGGCAAGGTTGCTCCGTGTGCTGGAGGCAATGCTGAGCCCGTGGAGGCTTGCTTTGGCGTGGGGCAGGTTGGGCGTGCGCTCACCTTCGAAGTACGGCACCAGCACCACGCCACCGGCGCCGGGTTCGGCGTCCAGGGCAAGACGGGACAGTTCGTCAAAGTCCACGCCCAGGACGCCGGCCACGGAGCTGAGCACCCGTGCTGCATTCAGCGTGACGGCGATGGGCAGGTACTCACCGCTGGCGTCCGCGAAACCTGCCACCGTGCCGCTGGGATCGGCGACGGCCCGCGAGGTCACCGAAAACACCGTGCCGCTGGTGCCCACGGACACCACCACGTCTCCGGGCTGCGCCCCCAGTCCCAGGGCGGCGGCCGCATTGTCTCCGGCACCGGCGCCCAGCAGGATCCGGGGCCCGGATTCCGACGGGCCGAAACCCGCCGGGGCTGGCCGTTCAGCAGAGGATCCGAAGCAGCCGGGGTGGATGGCTCCAGCGGTGTCGCCGGGGCCGAGAACCCGCGGCAGAATAACGGTTCCGGGTTCCCTTGGCCCGGCGTTCCCGGTGGCCTCCCTGGCGTCCCGGCCGAAGGCGATCTTGAACAGTCCAAGATCGTATTCCCCGGCCGAGGGGCTCCAATAGCCGGTTCCGCTGGCGTCCGAGCGGTCGGTGGTGAGCTGTTCGAGGTCCGGGCCCAGGGGGCTGGAGGCTGCCGGGCCGTAGCCGCGCAGCCGCCAGGTCAGCCAGTCATGGGGCAGCGCGACGGCCGCCACCCGGTCGGCCAGATCCGGCTCGTGGTCCCGGACCCAGCGGACCTTCGTGATGGTGAAGGAGGCCACCGGGACCAGTCCGGTCCGGCGTGCGAAGTCGTCGGCCCCCACTTCGTCGGTGAGTGCGGCCGCGGCCGACGCCGATCGGGTGTCGTTCCACAGCAGCGCCGGCCGCACGACGTCACCGGCGTGGTCCAGCAGCACCATGCCGTGCTGCTGGCCCCCCACCGAGAGCGCGCTGACGTCCGCCAGCCCGCCGGCGTCGTCGAATGCTGCGGACAAGGCCCGCCACCAGTGGTCGGGGTGCACTTCCGTGCCGTCCGGGTGGGCGGCCCGGCCCTCGCGGACCAGGGTGCCGCTGCCGGCGTCCAGGACCACCACCTTGCAGCTTTGGGTGGAGGAGTCGACGCCGGCAACGAGTGTCATGGGAGCAGCCGTCACGGGATCAGCGGGCGCCGAGCAGGTGCTCGATGAAGAGCTGCTGCAGCTTCACGAAGCCGAAGCCCTTGCCGCCGAAGTAGGCGTCGGCGTCGAAGTCCTCGTAGGAAGCACGGTCGGCGCGGAGCTGTTCGTAGCCTTCGCCCGGGTTGAGTGTGGGTTCGTTGATTTCCGCCACGCGGGAGGCCTGCAGCGCGGCCTGGACCTCGGGATCTGCACGGAAGGCCTTGGCGCGTTCCTTGAGCAGCAGGTAGGTCTGCATGTTGGCGGCGGCGGAGTCCCACACGCCGTCGATGTCCTCGGTGCGGCTGGGCTTGTAGTCGAAGTGGCGCGGACCGTTGTAGGCGGGGCCGCCGTCGGGGCCGCCGTTTTCGAGCAGGTCCACCAGGGAGAACGCGTTCTGCAGGTCGCCGTGGCCGAACACCAGGTCCTGGTCGAACTTGATGCTGCGCTGGCCGTTGAGGTCGATGTGGAAGAGCTTGCCCTGGTAGAGCGCCTGGGCGATCCCGTGGGTGAAGTTCAGGCCGGCCATCTGCTCGTGCCCGGTTTCGGGGTTGATGCCCACCAGTTCGGGGCGTTCGAGCGTTTCGATGAATGCCAGGGCGTGGCCCAGGGTGGGCAGCAGAATGTCGCCGCGGGGTTCGTTGGGCTTGGGCTCAATGGCGAACCGGATGTTGTAGCCCTTGTCCGTGACGTAGTCGCCCAGCAGGTTCACGGCTTCGCGGTAGCGTTCCAGGGCGCCGCGGATGTCCTTGGCGGCGTCGTATTCGCTGCCTTCGCGCCCGCCCCACATGACAAAGGTTTCGGCACCGAGCTCGGCGGCGAGGTCGATGTTGTCCAGCACCTTGCGCAGGGCGAAGCGCCGAACGCCGCGGTCGTTGCTGGTGAAGCCGCCGTCCTTGAAGACCGGGTGGCTGAACAGGTTGGTGGTGACCATCGGGACGATCATCCCGGTGGCCTTCAGTGCGCCCGTCAGCCGGTCGATTTCCCGCTGGCGGTCAGCCGCGGAGCAACCGAAGGGAAAGAGGTCGTTGTCGTGGAAGGTGATGCCGTAGGCGCCGAGGTCGCTGAGCCGGTTGACGGCCTCGACCGTGTCCAGCGGCGGGCGCGTGGCTGAGCCGAACTGGTCCTGGGCCTCCCAGCCCACCGTCCAGAGGCCGAAGGAAAACTTGTCTTCACGGGTGGGCTGAATCGCCATTGAATGCTCCGAGGGGTAGGTGTGGCTGGTTGCTGTGCGTTGGGTTCAGAATGAATTGTTCTATACACAAACATATTATGGATTTCTGTGGTGTCAACCACATGCTTGCGAAGATATCGGGATGACTTTGTTGTTCTCTAGCGGATTTCATGAACAGCTGTTATGTTGTGAACAACAGCAAATATCGCAGTCGATGCGGCAGCTCGTCTGGCAATGAGGCCCTGGAGTAAAGGATTCAACCGTGATTGATCAGATGGTGACCGAGCATAACTGGGCGGGGAACTACGGCTACCAGGCAGCGCGGATAGCCCATCCGGCCAGCGTGGCGGAACTGCAGGACTTGGTGGCCGGCGCCGGGAAGGTCCGCGCGCTGGGGTCCCGCCATTCCTTCAATGACATTGCAGATACCGCCGGGACCCTGGTGGTGCTGGACAGGCTCGATGCCGGCATCAGCATCGACGTCCAGAACATGACCGTCACGGTCAGTGGTGGTACGCGCTACGGGACGCTCGCGGCGGAGCTGCAGCGCCACGGCTTCGCGCTCCACAACCTCGCCTCCCTGCCGCACATTTCGGTTGCGGGAGCTGTCGCCACCGCCACGCATGGCTCCGGGGATGGCAACGGCAATCTCGCCACGGCCGTGGCGGCGCTTGAGCTGGTCACCTCGGATGGCACAGTGGTCACGGCCAGGCGTGGCGACGCCGACTTTGCCGGCATGGTGGTGGGGCTGGGGGCACTGGGCATTGTGAGCCGCCTGACCCTGGATATTGAGCCCAGCTTCGAGATTGCCCAGAGTGTCTTTGAAGGCCTGGACTGGGAACAGGTCCTGGCGAGTTTCGATGACGTCACGTCCTCGGCCTACAGCGTGAGCCTGTTCACCGACTGGAGCGGGGCCACAGTGGGTCAGGCGTGGCTCAAGAACCGCACAGACCAGGCGGCGCCACCCGCCGGATTGCCGGAATTCTTCTCCGGCACGCCGGCCACCCAGGCCCGGCACCCGCTACCAGGAGTGTCCGGAAGCAACTGCACGCAGCAACTCGGCATTCCGGGACCGTGGTCCGACAGGGTCGCCCACTTCCGGATGGAATTCACGCCCAGCAAAGGCGACGAGCTGCAGAGCGAATACCTGATCCCGCGGGAGCATGCCGTGGCGGCCATCCGCACGATGCGCAAGCTCTCCAGCGTGGTCACTCCCCTGCTCCTGGTCGGGGAAATCCGCACCATAGCGGCAGACCAGCTGTGGCTCAGCCCCAACTACGGCAGGGACGGGATCGGCCTGCACTTCACCTGGCGCCAGGATGAGCCGGCGGTCAGCGCAATCCTGCCCCTCCTCGAAGCGGAGCTGGCCCCGTTCGCCGCCAGACCGCATTGGGGCAAACTGTTCCACGGCGGTGCGGCCAGCATCGCCCCGCTGTATCCCCGCTTTGCCGACTTCACCGCGCTGGCTGGCCGGCTGGATCCGGCCGGAAAATTCCGTAACTCATTCCTGGACCGCACGGTGTTCGGCCGCTGATAGTGTCACGATGATGCCTCCACGTACCCATGCTTCCGCGCCTGTGAGCGAACCGGATCCGTCGCGCCGGAACAATCTGTCGCTGCTGACCTCCCTCGTCCATCACCACGGCGTACTCAGCCGCGCCCAGCTGACCCGGCACACAGGGCTGAACCGCTCCACCGTCGGGACGCTGATCGGGCAGCTCGTCTCCCTGGGCGTGGTCTATGAAACGGCTCCCGCCGGCGAGGGGCAGGTTGGCCGGCCCAGCCCGGAGGTCCATCCCAGCCCGTCGGTTGCGGCGCTGGCCGTCAACCCGGAAATCGACGCCGTGACCATCGGCCTGGTGAGCCTCGGCGGGAAGGTGCAAAAGAAAATCCGCTTCGAAACCGAACGGATCCCGAGCGCCCGGGAAGCGGTGAACATCGCCTCGGCTGTCATGGCCGGGATGCGCTCCGAACTGGATGTCTCTTACCGGATCACCGGAATCGGCGTGGCCGTGCCCGGCCTGGTCAACCGCGACGACGGCGTGGTGCGGCATGCACCGCACCTGGGCTGGCGCAATGAGCCGGTCGCCCGGATGCTGAGCGAGGCCACCGGCTACCCGTGCCTCGCCGCCAACGACGCCTCGCTGGGCGCCGAAGCCGAGCAGATTTTCGGGGCGGGTGCCGGGCAGGGGAACCTGATCTACCTCAACGGCGGCGCCAGCGGCATTGGCGGCGGGATCATCTCCGACGGGCAGCTGCTCCGGGGGGCCTCCGGCTACGCCGGGGAACTCGGCCACACCTTTGTGCGCACGGGAGGCAAGACCTGCCATTGCGGTGCCACTGGCTGCCTGGAAACCGAAGTCTCCCAATCCCGCCTCCTCGAGCTGGCCGGCTTGACCCGCGGCGACACCGCGGACCTCGAAAACGCCCTCGCGAACAGCAGCAGTGCCGAGGTGAACGACGAAGTCGCCCGACAGTTGCTGTATCTGGGCATTGCCCTGCGCAATGCCGTGAACATTTTCAACCCAGAGGCAATCGTCCTGGACGGTTTCCTGGGGACGCTGCATGCGCTCGCGCCGACGTCGTTGATCGGAACGCTGCTGTCCCAGGCAATGGACGGTCCCGCGGGCCAGGTCAAGATCTACCGTGCGGCGCTCGGATCCGATCTGATGATGATCGGGGCTGCAGAGCTGGCCTTCGCACAGTTCCTGGCCGATCCCGCGGGCATCGGCACAACCACCGCCACCCTGCCCGCACCCACGTCCCAGACAGGCTGACTATGCAGAACCAGACAGTGCAGCACCAGAGCCTGGCACCGATGGGCGAGAACTACGAACTGCAGGCTGTGTTGGGAGGCCGCCGCCAACGAGCAGTCGTGACGGAAATCGCCGCCAGCCTGCGGGCCCTCGAAATCGACGGCATCGCCCTCCTGCAGGACTACCCCGCCGCGGCCGGACCGCCGTCGTGCGCGGGCTGGGTCCTGGTGCCATGGCCCAACCGGGTGGCGGACGGAAAGTGGACCTACGACGGCGTCCCGCAGCAACTGGAGATCACGGAACCCGTCAACGGCAACGCCCTGCACGGGCTGCTGTCCGGCGCCGCATACAGGGTCGCGCACCGGTCGGCGGACAGCATCACGCTGGCGGCCGATGTCGCACCCGCACCGGGCTACCCCTTTGAACTCGCGACGGCGGTCCACTACCAACTCGCGGAGGACGGGCTTCTTGTCACCCACAGCCTGACGAATACGGGCAGCCGGGCAGCCCCGGTGGCCGTCGGGGCGCACCCGTTCCTCAGGCTGGGCGCTGTGCCCACGGAAGACCTGACGCTGTTCATCAATGCCGACACGCACATCGAGGTCGATGAGCGGCTGAACCCGACCGGTGCCACCGCAGCCGTCCGCGGGACCCGGCACGACTTCCGGGCAGGGCAACGTGTGGGCGACGTCACCCTCGATGATGCGTGGAGCGACGTCTGCCGGGAACCGGACGGCAGCTCGCTTCACTATCTGGAAGCCCCGGACGGCAGCCAGGTGCAACTGTTCATGGATGCGTCCTTCGGCTATGTCCAGGCCTTCACGACCCGCATTTTCCCAACCGACGGCGGCCTGGTCACAGCGGTGGCGGTGGAGCCCATGACGGCCCCGGCCGATGCCTTGAACAGCGGCAAAGGACTGCGCTGGCTGGCCCCCGGCGAGACGTGGCGTCTCAGCTGGGGTATCCGCTACCAGCTGCCCTGAGAGGCCCGGCGAGTTCGCCGGAAGCCTGCGAGCTCGCCGGAATGTTCCGGCGACTGGGCAGGTTTCCGGCGAACTCGCCGGGTGCGGGCCCGCTACCCGCGTCTCCGGTTCCGGGCCTGCGCGTCCTTCCCGAACCAGGCGCTGACCAGCAGCCACACGGACCACATCAGGATCAGGACAATCCCGGCCAGCGTGGGAGTGGTGTTCGCCGAGGAGAAGCCTTCGGCCCCGACAATCCAGCCCTGGGCAATGTACGCCAACCCGGAGAGCGCCATGAGATAGCCGATCAGCGCGGAGACGCGGCGTGCCCCGACAACCACGGCACCGGTCAGGAGCAGGGCCGCGCCCAGCACGAAGCTCTGGTAGCTGCGCATGCCCCACTCCAGCCACCGGATGCCCTCGGCGGTCGCAAACCGGGCGGTTTTCTCCGGCTCCGCGGCGGCAGCCCAGGCGTCCACGGCGTGCTTGAGGGCAACCCCGTCGACGGCCTGGAGGGAGGCATACAGTGCCAGTGCGGCGACCGCTGCCACCGCACCGAAGAGGGCCGCCCAGGCCAAGGCTCCGTCCGGCGCTTTCAGGACCACCAGCAGGACCAGCAGCCCGGAGATGAGAAGCGCCATGCCAGCGAACTGCCCCAAGTGGACGGCAGTCCAGATGCCGCTGCGGGCGTACTCCGCGAACGTCGCCGGATGGTCGTTCGCGGTGGCCGTATCGGCATGGAGCAGCCCGGCAATCACCGACACCGCGAAGCCGGCAAACGCCAGCGTGGCGGCAAGGCGCAACGGGCCACGGGGCGGTGACGGGCGCCCCGACTCGGCCGAAGCCGCCGGCCGCGGGCTGTGGCCGTCTTGTGTTCCGAACTTCTTCATGGGCATCGCCCGCTTCGTGCCGACGTGCAGGTTCGCAGTGTGTGCGCCTAAGCGCAGGCTACCCCGATTGCCCGCGCGAGGCCACGGCACGTTGCAGCGGCAATTGCCTGGGCCTCCTGATAGCGGCCGTTGCGTAATGCCAGCACTCAAGGAGGGGCGGGCACGGAACCGCCACAGCCGACTTTTTCGGACTTTGGTATTGCGCCCGGTCCGCCGATCATCCACACTGGCTACAGATCCGCAGGAGATTGCTTCCGCCGATCCAGCCCGCCAGACACTTCGGCCGGCCACCGCCCCATTAGAGAATGTCGGGCAACCCCTCTGGAACCACCGCTTTCCGCCTCCCCGGGTATGCCCGGACCCCGGAAACCCGTGCCCGCTGAGGACCCCGGCACATCCCGCCTAGAAAGAGACCACGATGATCAAGCGCCACTCGGACGTCGTCCTGGAAATCACCGCCCACGACCCGGATACCGTCGAAAACGACCTGAACGCCGCCGTAGAGATCGCCCGCGAACACGCCATGAAGGAATGCCGCCACGGCATCCTCGTTACCCAGCACGGATACACCAGCTACACCGTCGCTGTAAGCCGCGATGTCCCGTACGGACAGACGCTCGAACGGCGTGAAGAGCCGGCGAGCTCATAGACGGAGACTGGTCCGTGCCGCTGAGGTTCACCAAACCGGCTCACAGCGCAGGATCGCTCTCTGGGAGTTCAGCGTGCGGACGGGCACTGTCATGAGATGGTCATGCTGAGCCTGCGCGGGGATGAGGGCTTCGATCGCGCCCATATCGTGCGACGCTAGTTGCATGGATCTGGAGATATCGCCTGCGCTCACGATTCCCGCGCCGGAATTGCGTTGGCGGTTCTCGCGTTCGTCCGGGCCAGGCGGTCAACACGTCAATACCTCGGACAGCCGCGTCGAACTCTCGTGGAACGTCGCCGCCTCGGCGGCGCTTTCGGACGGCCAACGGCTGATGCTGGTCACGCGTCTCGGACCGCGCCTCATCACCGGGGTGATCACCGTGACCGCCTCCGAGCGGCGCTCCCAGCTGCGCAATCGCGAGATCGCCCTGGCCAAGCTCGCCGACCTCGTGGCAGAGGGTCTTGCTCCCGATGCTGCCCGACGCCGGGCGACCAAACCGACCAGGGGCTCGAACCGCCGGCGCCTCGCCGCAAAGGAACGGCGGGCGGCGACGAAACAGCAACGAAAGCGGCCGTCCCTCGATTAGCGCCGGCCAGTCGAGAGCGAGCGGTTCCCGGTCATGAGCGGGCCGCCGTGGGGTGGGCGCCGTTAACGTGCCCGGAGGCAGTCATGGCCGTGTACTCGATCCGCTCCGAGCGGCCCGTGTGCAGGGAGCGGGTGGCGGCCTCCGCGATGGCCTGGGCCTTGAGCCCGTCGTCGAGCGAGGGCGTCAGGGTCGTTCCGCCTTCCACCGCGGCGACGAAGTGGGCCAGGGCGGCGGCGTAGGTGGGCTGGACGCGTTCGAACCAGCCGGGGTGCAGCCCGTCGTCCACCACCTGACCTGCGCGGTACCTGGACACGGCTCCGGTGCGGCGGCGTCCTGCCTCGACCAGGCCCGCGGAGCCCATGACCTCGATCCGCTCGTCGTAGCCGTAGCCCGTGCGCCGGACGCTGTCGATCTGTACCAGCGCACCGGTGGGCAGCCGGAGCGTGACCGCGGAGGTGTCGACGTCGTCGTACTCGGCCAGGCGGGGATCGGACAGGGCGGAGCCGACGGCGAAAACGTCCACCGGGTCCAGCCCGGTGAGCCAGCGGGCGAGGTCGAAGAAGTGCACGGTCTGGTCTCGCATCTGGCCGCCTGATGTGGCGATGTACGACAGCGGCGGCAGGGCCGGCCCGCGGGTGGTGAGCTGGAGGAGTTCGACGTCGCCGATCTCACCGGCGTCGATGACCCGCTTAAGTTCGGCATAGTCGCGGTCGAAGCGGCGGTTGAAGTCGACCATGACCGGGACGGCGCGGCCGGCTGCGTGGGCGGCGGCCTCCCGGGCCCGGTCAAGGTCCAGGTCAATCGGCTTCTCGCACAATACGGCCAGCCCGGCGTCGGCGGCGCGGACCAAGTGCTGGGCGTGGGTGTCGGTGGAGGAGGCGATGAAGACCGCGTCAATTTGTTCGGGGTCGAACACCTCGTCCAGGTCCCGGGCGGTGCGGGTTCCGTGCGTGTCAGCCAGGGCCTTGGCTCGGTTCTGGTCGATGTCATAGGCGCGGGAAAATTCGACGCCGGGATGGGCGGCGAGGTTGGCGGCGTGAACGGAACCGATGAAACCGGCCCCCAGGAGGGCGAAGCGCAGCACGTCAGCCTCCTGTCTCGGGGCGGGCCGGCTTCGGCGACTGTGGTGCACTCATAACAATTCCTCACTGCTGGACAAACACTATTGGACAACCACTTGGACCGGTCCATAATGGACTTTGTCGGTGACGCTCGTCAACCCCTTATGCTGGGACGGCATCCAGAGGAGGAGCGCCATGAACCACCCGCCGGCCCCCGGCCAACCGCCCCGCCGGCCCACCATCCGCGACGTCGCCGAGCGCGCCGGGGTGTCCAAATCCCTCGTGTCCCTGGTGCTGGGCGGATCCTCCAACGTCGGCGCCGGCCGCCGGCAGGCCGTCCTGGACGCGATGGCCGAGCTCGACTACAGGCCTAACCAGCTTGCCCGCGGGCTTTCCAGCCCGCACAGCGGCACTGTCGGCGTGCTGCTCAACGACCTCCGGAATCCCTGGTTTGTCGAACTCCTCGAGGGCCTGAGCGCGACGCTGCACGCAGCCGGCGTCTCCCCCGTCCTCGTCGATTCCTACACCGACCACCGGGTGGGCCGCCGTTCCGTGGAAACCCTGCTGGAGCAGCGCATCGACGGCATTGTGGTGGTCGGCACCACCTCAGAGGAAGCCGCCCTGGAGGCCGCCATCGCCAGTGTGCCGGTGGTCCTCGCCGGCACCCGGGAGCCCGCCCTGCCCGGAGCGGACATCGTGGTTGACGACGACGCCTCCGGTGCCCGCCAGGCGGCCGAGCACCTCATCGCCCTCGGGCACCGGCGCATCGCCCACCTTCAGGGCCCCGGCGAGATCGGCCGGCTGCGACGGGCCGGCTACGAGGATGCGATGCGGGATGCCGGGCTGGATCCCTGGGTCGTGGCCGGCGGCATGAGTGAGGAAAGCGGATCCGACGCCGCCCACCGCCTGCTCGCCGGACCGGAGCGGCCCACCGCGATTTTCGCCTTCAACGACCTCGCCTGCATCGGCGCGCTCTCAGCGGCCGCCGACCAGGGCCTCACGGTACCGGGCGACCTCTCGCTGGTCGGATACGACAACACGTACCTCGCCCGCATACGCCACTTGTCCCTGACCTCGGTGGACAACGGCAACTTCGCCGTGGGCCTGCAGGCGGGGAAGTTCATCCTGGAACGGCGGGAAACCCGGGATCTTCCGCAGCGCCTGTACCTCGTTCCAACGCAGCTTGTGGTCCGGGGCTCCACCGGGCACGCCCCGGACAGCGCTTAGCCAGAGCCGGTTAGCCGGCCCCGTTCCAGAGTCGCCGCCACCAGGACTGCTTTGGTTCCGGCTCGGGCGGGTCAGCGGTGGCCGCGGCAGCCCGGCGGCCCCGCCAGCGGTCCAGTTCGACGTCGACGTCGCGCGTTTTGGTGATCACCGGCGGCCCGCCCTGCAGCTGCCGCCGGGCATCGATGACCCGGGCGTTGAAGTCCTCCACGATCTCGCGCACCTGCTTTTCGCTGAACTGGGCATCCAGACGGGCATCCAGCTCGGCGTCCTCGGTGCGGAGCAGGATCGCCTTCGGGCCCAGGCCGGAGATGTTCTCCCGCTGGATCAGGCCCTTGACCCACCAGTCGGGGTCATACGCCTCCCCCAACCCCGGAATAGGTTTGCCGGCATATTTGAGGTTGTCGAACTTGCCCTGCGCCATGGCGTCCCGGATCAGGTACTCGGCCTTCGCGGCGTCGTCGATCTTGGCGCGCTTTTGCCGGAGCTCCTCCTCGGCGGCGTTGAGCGCATCGTTCTCCTGGGCGGTGCTGCCCGAGGCCCGGACGCTACGAAGTTCCGCGGCGCGCTCCACGCGGCGCCGGAACACGCTGTTTGAACCGCTCACCCCACTGCTCATCAGCCACCACCGTCCTCGCCTGCCGGCATCGCGGATCTGCCCTTCCAGTATGAGGAACAGGCGGGCGGGGGCAAAGGGGTGTCCCCGCCGAGACGGGAACCTTACGCCCCCGTAACCCCGTGTTAACCCGCCCGTGCGAGGCTGGGGACTTCGGCCAAACTAAGCATCCTTCCCATCCTTCCTGCACAGCAAATCCCGAGGAGTTCCAGCCGTGAACAGCCAAGAGCACAGTGCATCCGGAAACCCCCAGCCCACCAGTCGCGAGGAAGCAACCGAGGCGCTCAGCAGCACCCACGTCACACATGTCCGGGAAGACGTGGCCATGGCCGGACGGTGCGCCAACGTCCACCTACCCACCGGGCGCACCTGCTCGCTGCCCGTGCGTCATCCGGGCTCATGCAACTTCGTCGGGCCCGAGGACGCGAACAACCTGGCAGCGCACTGATTCACAGACGAAGCCGCTTTGAACGAAGTGGCGGGCCCTAACAGAGCCCGATGGACCGCGGCGCCTCCCGCACGGCACCCCAGACGCAGTATTGTCCAAGGATTGCGGACAACCCGGCCAAAAACACCGCCGCGCGGCTACGCTGATCGGACATTGAGCACCGGATCTAGCTGAGGGAGATCACGTGCCTCGTGAAGATCTGCGGCTGCGCGCCGAGAGCGCACCGGCTGAACCACTCTCCGCCGGAAGAACATCCGCTGCGCCACGGCCCGTACCACTTGATGCCACCGCGCTGGCCCGTGCCGGCATTGCCGGCTGGGCCGCGCGTCTGGGACCTCCCGGACCGGAGGCGCCCCGTTCCCGGCGGCTGGCCCATGTGGGCGGTGTCGCGGCCATCGCAGCCCTCGTCCTGTACCTGGCGTGGCGTGTCCTGTTCACGATGCCGTCGGGTGAATGGAACCTGACCATCGCCTGGATTCTGGTGACCTTCGAGGCCCTGCCGCTGGCCGGCCTCATCCTGAAGGCGTGGTCCGTGTGGAACATCGACAGCCATCCCCCGGCGCCCGTGACGGAGGCCCCGAACGGCATGCGGGTTGCGGTGCTGATCCCCACGTACAACGAGCCCATCGAGGTTCTGACGCCCACGGTCGCCGCCGCCTGCGAGCTGGCCCCGGCGCATGAGACGTGGGTTCTCGACGACGGCGACCGGCCCTGGGTCGAGGAAATGTGCATCGCCTATGGTGCCCGGTACGTCGGCCGGGCCGTCCACGACCACGCCAAGGCCGGCAACATGAACCACGCCCTGGGCCTGATGGCCGCCGAAAAGGCCGCGGGCGGCCCCGGCATCGACATCATCGCCGTCCTGGACTGCGACCACGTCCCGCTGCCCACATTCCTCACCGCCACCTTGGGCTGGTTCGAAGACCCCGAGATCGCCCTGATCCAGGGCCCGCAGTCCTTCTACAACGGCGGCGCGTTCGACGACGACGGCATCACCGGGGAGCAGGGCACCTTCTTCAACGTCCTCATGGCGTCCCGCAACGTTCCCGACGCCGGGCCGTTCTGGTGCGGGTCGACGTCGTTGTTGCGACTGAGCGCCCTGGAAGAGGTGGGCGGCGTGGCGACCGAGACGATTACCGAGGACATGCACACCACGCTCAAACTCGTCCGGCGCGGCTGGCGGACCGTCTACCACCACCAGACGCTCGCCGTCGGGCTCGCACCGGCGACGCCTGACCAGTACCTGCTGCAGCGCCGGCGCTGGGGCATGGGCGCGATGCAGATCCTCGTCCACGAGAAACTGTGGGCGGCGAAGGGCTGGATGTCGTGGCGGAATTACCACGAGTACCTCAACGGCACGCTGTGGTGGCTGGAGGGCATCGCCACGCTGGTGGCTTTCCTGATTCCGGTAGTGATCATGCTGTCCGGGGCACAGACCTCCACCGCCGGCCCGCTGCTCTTCACCGGGGTCTTCCTGGTCATGTTCACCGTGCGCCTCTGGGGGTCAAAGCAGCTCATGCGCAACGAAATCCACTGGCCCACGGCCTTCGCCCTGCGGATCTTCCGCGTCCCGGTAGGCCTCGCGTGCATCTGGTGGCTCATGTCCCGGAACATCCTGGAGTTCCAGGTGACGCCCAAGGGCGCCGCCGACCTCCGGCTCCGGGGCCGGACGCCGAGAATCCTGATCGTGATGGTTGTCCTCATCGCCGCGGTGATTCTGTACGCGGCGGCCGGACTGGCCGGGCTGGTGCCCTGGCGCACGACGCCCGGTTCCACGGTGGCATCCGGTGCCTGGCTGGTGCTCGCCGGCGCGGTCCTGGTTCTCGGGACGCGGCGGATCCGGGCTGCCGAATTCGCCACGTCCCGCCGCAACGCCTACCGGATGGAGGTGGCCGCGCCGGTGGAAGCCGAGGGCGCCGGCGGAGAGCTGCTGGACATTTCGGTCGGTGGCGCTGCGGTTCGTTTCCCGCGCGGAACGCTGCCGGCCTCGGGACTGGTCACGCTCCGGCTGCCGGAGGCCGCGCCGGTCCGGCTGTAGGTCATCCGCATCACCGGGCAGCCGGACGGAACCGAGATCGCGTCCCTGCGGGCGGCCGACGACGACTGGGCCACGTACCGTGCCCTCTCGTTGTGGATCTTCCACACGCCCGCAGGGGCGCTGCCTGATTTCCCGCCCGGCGTCCCGGCCGCGGCGTCGCTGCGGGGCCGCTGAGGGTCACCGACAGCTGCCGCCTCAGGCCCCTTCGAGGCAGAGGATGAAGCCGGGGAACACGTGCCGGCCGGGGCGTCCGCCTACCTCGGCGATGGCCCGGCGGATCTCCCGGAGTTGCTCGACGGTCATCTGCAGCGGTGGTTCGTCGGGCTGGTACGTGGTGAAGACCGGATAGTCGACGCCGGGCTGCCGCGACATTTCGATGTGGCAGCCCAGGACGTGGGTGACGGGGTGGGTGCTGCAGAACCCGATCAGCCGGTCGATGGTGCGGACAAACGCGGGCCAGTCCTGGATGTACAGCCGGCCGGGATAGACCGTGTCCCCGGTGAGGAGGAACCCGGTGTGGGGATCGTAGAACGTGACCGCCGCGTTGTGGTGCCCCGGGCTGGGCCAGCACTGCAGGACGCGGCCGCCCAGATCCACCTGCGCCGGCTCCACGTCTGCCGGCGAAGCGCCGCCGCCAAACCCGCCGCCGCCGTCGTCGCCGGTATTGCCGGAAGCGCCGGTGAATCCGAAGAATTCCCACGCACTGTCCCGGTCCGCGTCCACAAGGGCGGTGCCGGGACGGCCGGCGAACTGGGCGTCCCCCGCAACATGGTCGCCATGCGGATGCGTATGGAGGACAAGGAGCCGGTAGCCGTCACGGGGATGAGCGGCAAGCCAGGTTTCCATGAGGCCGTCGACAACGCGGCGCAGGGGGAAAAAGTCCGGGGATGCGGTGGCGCCGGTATCGATGAGCACGGCCCGGGCGCTGCCGAACAGCAGGAAGATGAACGGCGCCTCATAGTTGACCGCCATGTTCTGGCGCAGGATGAAGGTGTGCTCGTCGTAGGCATGGACCTGGATGTCCGGGTCCGCGTTGTGCTTCGCGGATTCTGATCCGTGGATCCAGGAAACGTCCAGATCACCGGAACGGGCGTGGCCTGCGGTGAAGTCAATGAGCTCCGGGGGCGTCTCCATGCGTTCTCCTGTGTGCGTCAGTGCTAGCGGCGGTGCGGCGGACGTCAGGTCCGCAATGACGCACCAACACTCCATGATGACCGGTCCCTTTCCGGTCCTCAAACCCCGTCGATTGCTCCGTAGATGCCCTTTTGAGGAGTGATTACGGCACTTACGGAGCAAACGATGGGGTGGTGTTGGCTTTGGGCTGCATGGGGTGCGCCTCTCGCCGACAAATAACCACAAATTACCGGTAACGCGGAGTAGGTCCCCCGCCTTGGTCCGCAGACCTAAAACTGGCTGCGTAATTTAGGATATTTTCTATACTTTTGGCGAGGGCGGCTGGATAGCATGAGGTGTCCGGACAAAGCAGTCCGGGCGGGTGCCGATGTCAGAAGGAAGCCCATGGCCGCAGCTACAGTGGACGACATCCTCGCGGATCTCCCCCTCGGTTTCGCCAGCCTGATGCTTCGGCCGTCCCGCACGGACGCGGCGATCGAACGCTTTCTAATCGTTGACGCCGACGACGAGACCTCCGACGGCGGGTCTGCGTTTGTCCTGCTGATCGGCGTGCGCGGACGCTCCGCCTTGCCGGCGGTGCGGCGCCTCTTGAAAAGCCCTCCACTGGTCCTGGCGGTCAAGGGCAGCCACGAGGAACTGGCGGAAGCGGAAGAGCTGCTGCGCGCCGCCGGAACCGGGCTGCTGCTGGTGGACCCGGCGGCAGACTGGGACCGCCTGCTGTCCATCGCCAAGGACAGGATCCAGCCGCCCAGCTACCAGAGCGAAGTACTGACCCTGCTCGAGGAAGACCTCTTCGCCATCGCCCAGACCACGGCCCGCCTGACCTCCAGCCACGTGGTGATCGAGGACGCCGCCAACAAGGTCCTGGCGTACTCCACGGTCACCAACGCCATTGACGAGCTGCGCAAGGCCTCGATTCTGGCCCGGCGCGGCCCGCGCAAGTACGAACTTCTACTCAAGGACCTCGGGGCCTACCGTGAGCTGCACCGGACCCGCCTGCCGGTCCGGGTGCCTGCCCGGCCTCAGGATGGCCTGCGGGAGCGCGTTGCCATCAGCCTGTTCGCCGGCGACCGCATCATGGGCTACATATGGCTCCAGGAAACCGGCGGCGGCTTCGGCGACGACGTCGACTACGTGCTCACGGGCTCAGCCGCGCGGGCCTCCGCCGAGCTGATCCGGTACCGCAACCAGCAGTCCGTGCACATGCGCGAGGACCGGATCGTGCGCCTCCTTTCGGGTCCCGCCGAGGCTGCGGCGAGCGCACACAGCGAGAAAATCCCTGCGGACCGTCCCGCGGCCCTGATCCTGATTGGCCTCTCGGCATCCGAAGCCCAGGAGAACGACGCCGCACTCAAACACGGCGAGCTGGCCAACCTCGCTTCAATCCATGCGGCCGCCTACAAGCCCTCAGCCATCGTGGGACAGTTTCGTGGCGACACCGCCGTGATCCTTCCCGGACTCCAGTCCGCCAACGCCGGCGCTGGGCTGCGGAGCCTGGCCGAGGCAATCGTCAAGGACGCCACCAAGCACCTCGGCATCAGCACCTTTGCCGCCGTCGGACCCACGGTCGCCGACCTGCTCTCCCTCCATTCCGTGACCGGAATATCCGAGGCCCTGCTGGGCTGCATGCGCCGGTCCGGCGAAGCCCCGGTGGCCGAGGTGGACGACTTCGAAGCCGAGATCCTCTTCCACGACGCCGTGGAGAACTTTACGACGGCGGCCTTCCGGCACCGCAGCCTTTGGGCCCTGCTCCGCGAAGACGCGGAACTTGCCGAAACCCTGCGGGCCTTCTTCGACGCTTCCCTGGACGTGGCCGAGTGCGCCAAGCGGATGCAGCTACATAAGAACACCGTCTACTACCGGATCGGCAAGGTCAGCCGGATCACCGGGCTGGACCTCGGCAATCCCCGCCATTCACTGGTCGCCCTGCTTCATGTTCAGGAGTGGGCCGGCACGCAGAAGGAGCACCTGGGCAAGAAATGATGACAGCACTCGATTCGCCGCCGCTTGGCCTAGTACTGGATGACATTGTCCGCAGCCACCGGCCCCGGACGGAAGCGGGGTCAGTTCCCGCAAACATTCCCCACCTGCAGTCCCCGCCGTTCGACCGTTTCGGCATCGCAGTTGCCACGACGTCCGGGGAAGTGTTCAGTTCCGGCGACGCCGGTCTTCCGTTCTCCATCCAGAGCATCTCCAAGGTCTTCACCTTGGCGATGGCCCTCAGCGCCGATGACTCCGGCTCGTTGTGGTCCAGGGTCCTGCGCGAGCCGTCAGGGACGTCCTTCAACTCCCTGGTCCAGCTTGAAGTCGAGCACGGGGTCCCGCGGAACCCCTTCATCAACTCCGGCGCCCTGGTGGTCACCGACCATCTGATGGAAAGATCTCCGGACGCCGCCGCTCAGGTCCTGCGTTTCCTCACCGGCCAGGTCGGTCAACCGGGTCCTTTCATCGACGAGATCGCCGCAAGGAGTGAACTCTCCAGCAGCAGCCGCAACCTGGCCCTCGCCCACTTCCTGAAGGAATTCGGCAACCTGCGGCGGCCCGCACAGGCAGTGGTCGAGAACTACGTCAGGCAGTGCTCAATCATGATGACCTGCGTGGAGGTGGCCAAGGCAGGTCTTTTCCTCGCGCAGGATGGTCGCGGAGCGCAGGGCGCGGTGATCTCCAGGAGCGAGGCCAAGCGCATCGGCTCCATCATGCTGACCTGCGGCATGTATGACGCAGCCGGCGAGTTTGCCTACCGCGTGGGACTTCCGGGGAAAAGCGGTGTGGGCGGCGGCATCTTGGCGATCGTCCCCGGCGAGTGCGCCATCTGCGTCTGGAGCCCGCGGCTGGATTCCAAGGGAAATTCCCTGGCAGGCACGGCGGCTCTCGCTGACCTGTCCGACCGCACCGGGTGGTCGATCTTCTGATCTGACGCCTGGCTGTACCCCACAACCTCCCTCCAGAACCCATTTAGATCTCTGACAGATCGAAAGGAACACCCATGCCCAACAACCCCAATGACGAGGTTGGCTTGTACCAGGCTGATGGTGGCCACGCCCACGCTTCGGATGCCTTGATCCATGCGGAGGACTCGGGATACCACAAGAGCCTGAAGCCCCGGCAGATCCAGATGATCGCGATCGGCGGCGCCATCGGAACCGGCCTGTTCCTGGGCGCCGGCGGCCGGCTCAACGCGGCCGGCCCGTCACTGGTCATCGCCTACGCCGTCTGCGGCTTCTTCGCGTTCCTGATCCTGCGCGCCCTGGGGGAACTGGTGCTGCACCGGCCCTCGTCAGGATCGTTCGTGTCCTACGCCCGCGAATTCTACGGAGAGAAAGCCGCGTTCATCTCCGGCTGGTTCTACTGGATCAACTGGGCCACCACCACCATCGTGGACATCACCGCCGTGGCCCTCTACATGAACTTCTTCGGCAAATATATCCCCTGGATGGGGGCCGTACCGCAGTGGGCGTGGGCGCTGATCGCCCTCGTCGTGGTCCTCTGCCTCAACCTCGTCTCCGTCAAGGTGTTCGGCGAGCTCGAGTTCTGGTTCGCCCTGATCAAAGTCGCGGCCCTCGTCGCGTTCCTGCTGATCGGCACCTACTTCGTCATGTTCGGAACCCCCGTGGAAGGCCAGGAAGTCGGCTTCAGTCTCATCACCGACAACGGCGGCATCTTCCCCAACGGCCTGCTGCCCATGATCATCCTCATGCAGGGCGTGCTATTCGCCTACGCCTCGATCGAACTGATCGGCACCGCCGCCGGCGAAACCAAGAACCCCGAAAGGATCATGCCCAAGGCCATCAACTCCGTGGTCTTCCGCATCGCCGTCTTCTACGTCGGCTCGGTCATTCTGCTCGCCCTGCTGCTGCCCTACACCTCGTACGAAAAAGGCGTCAGCCCGTTTGTGACGTTCTTCGGATCCATTGGTATCCAGGGCGTGGACGTCATCATGAACCTCGTGGTCCTCACGGCCGCCCTGTCCTCGCTGAACGCCGGCCTGTACTCCACCGGCCGCATCCTGCGCTCCATGTCAGTGGCCGGATCCGCCCCGAAGTTCGCCCAGCGGATGAACAAGGCCGGTGTCCCCTATGGCGGCATCGCCATCACCGCCGGAGTCTCCCTCCTCGGGGTCCCGCTGAACTACCTGGTCCCCGGCCAGGCGTTCGAGATCGTCCTGAACGTCGCCTCCGTAGGCATCGTCGTCACCTGGGCCACGATCGTGCTCTGCCAGATCCAGCTCAAACGATGGGCAGACAAAGGCTGGCTTGAGCGCCCCTCTTTCCGGATGGTCGGCGCCCCCTACACCGGGTACCTCTCCCTGGTGTTCCTGCTCGGCGTGCTCGTCATGGTCTTCATCGACTCCCCGCTCACGCTGCTGGTGACCTTGGTCGCCTGCGCCCTGATGGTAGGCGGCTGGTACGCCTGCCGGAAACAGATCCACGACATCGCCGAAACCCGCGACGGCTTCACGGGCGCCGCGCCAGTGCTGGCCAGCCGGACCCCAATCCGCTAATCGAACATCCTGTTGCCGACCGGTCACACAACCCGACATACAACCTGAAAGCCTCCATGAAGCCACGAAACCCGCTCAGTCCCGGCCGAACTAGCACGCTGCAGGAACTCGACCCGCCAGCCGCAAACACAGGCAAGCCGCCGGCGTCGAACGACAGTTGCGAAGACGGCTGCTTCTTCTGCACCGGACCGGAAACAGACTAGGCATCAGCAACCGCTCCGCTGAGTTCAGCGGACATGCCATGCCCGCCAACAACCCAAGAAGACAAGTAGTGATGAAAACGGAGTCTGCACCCACCATGACCGCAACCGACACCCACCCAGTTGAAGGCGACACCATCAAAACCCTACAGACGGTCCCAGGGGCTATCCTGGATAACCTCAACGGCGCCAGCACCCTCAAGTCCGCCGGCCACGTGATTGTAGATTCGCTCGTGGCGCACGGGGTGGAACGCACCTTCGTTGTCCCGGGGGAAAGCTTCCTGGACGTCCTCGACGGGCTGCACGGCTCGGACATCGAGACCGTGGTCTGCCGGCACGAGGGCGGCGCCGCCTACATGGCCGAGGCCGACGGCAAGATGAACCAGCGTCCCGGCGTCGCCATGGTCACCCGCGGACCCGGGGCAGCGAACGCCCACGTGGGCCTGCATACCGCTTGGCAGGACTCCACCCCGATGCTGCTCTTTGTCGGCCTGATTCCGTTCGCGCACCGGGACCGCGAGGCGTTCCAGGAGTTCGACATCAAGGCGTGGTTCGACACGGGGGCCAAACGCGTGATGGTCCTCGACCACCCCGAGCGGGCCTCCGAGATTGTCGCGGAGGCAATGTTCGCGGCCATGAGCGGCCGTCCCGGGCCAGTGGTGGTGGGTCTGCCGGAGGACATCATCCGCGCACAGATTGATCCGGCCCTGCACCCGCCCATCCCGGTGGCCGCAGGCGGGATGAGCACTTCGGATGCCGGCGCCCTCGCCGAAGCCCTGGCACAGTCCAAGAAGCCGCTCTTCGTCACCGGCGGGAACGACTGGACCCAGGAAGCAGCCGGGGAGCTCACCCGGTGGCTGGAAAAGCACCACATCCCTGCCGCGGCGGAATGGCGCACGCAGGGGACCGTCTCCTCCGACTCCCCCAGCTATGTGGGACCGATCGGCTACGGCCGGCCCCGCCCCACGTACGACCTACTGGAGGAAACCGATCTGCTCGTTTTCGTCGGGACGGTCCCGGGGGACGTGATCACGGACGGCTTCGTCTGCCGGCAGGACTGGAACAAGAAGAACTTCCTGGTCACCATCGATCCCTCGCTGCGCGGCCGCTCCGGCCCGGTCTCCCGCCAGATCCTGGCCAAGCCGGAGGCTTTCGTCCGGGATCTGGTGAACATCGACTTGCCCGTCAAGGAAGAGTGGAAGGCGTGGACGGCCCGGATGCGCGCCGAGCAGCAGTCCTTCGCCAGCCTGCCGCCGTCGACACCCGGCAACGGTCCCGCAAAAATGGACACCTTGATGGCGAACCTCGTGCCGCTGCTGCCGGAGGACGCCATGGTGACGTTCGGGGCGGGCGAGCACACCAACTGGGCGCACCGGTATTTCCCCACCCGGTGCTACGCCTCGATGATCAGCGCCCGCAATGGCTCCATGGGCTACTCGGTGCCCTCGGCCATCGCCGCCTCGCTGGCCAGCCCGGAGCGCCGCGTGGTCACCATCGCCGGCGACGGGGAATTCCTGATGAACGGCCAGGAGCTCGCCACGGCCGCCCAGTACGGAGCCACACCGCTCATCATCGTGATGGACAACCAGGAGTACGGCACCATCCGCACGCACCAGGAACGCCACTACCCGTCCCGCGTATCGGGGACGCAGCTGAAGAACCCCGACTTCGGCATGATGGCCCGGGCGTTCGGCGGTTTCGGCATCACGGTGACCGAGGATCAGGACGTCCCGGCCGCCCTGGAGGCTGCGCTGACCGCCATCGACCAGGACGGCGTGTTCGCCCTCGTCCACCTCGTCGTCGAACAGCGGGTCAAGGCATACTAGATCGCGCCAGTAATACCTGGTTGCTCTATCAGTCCTGGTCGTCATTCCGCGTCCGTGACCGCCAGGACTGATAGAGCAACGGGTGGTAGCGTCGACCCGCCTCGAGGCTACTCCCCCGTCTCGCCGTCCAAGGCCTCGCGAAGGAGGTCGGCGTGGCCGTTGTGCCGGGCATACTCCTCGATCATGTGGCACAGGATCCAGCGCAGGCTCGGCGCCGACCCGTCCGGCCACGGGCGCCGGGCCAATTGGTCCAGGCCACCGCCGGCCAGGGCCTCCGCGACACTGATCCGGGACCGGTCCACGGCATCCTGCCACAGGGTCCGCAACTGGTCCGGGGTGTCCCCGGCGGCGGTTTCCCACTCCCAGTCCGGGTTGGCCTTCCAATCCACGGTGTCGAACGGGGCCTCCCGGTCCCGGGCGTGCAGGGAATGGGAAAACCATGCGCCCTCCACGTAGGCCATGTGCTTCAGCAGCCCGCCCAGCGTCATCGATGAGGCAGCGGTAGTGGCCCCGAAGCCGGCGGCGTCCAGTCCGGCGCACTTCCACGCCAGCGTGGCCCGCTGAAAGTCCAGGAATCCCAGGAGGGTCGCGGCTTCGTCGCCTGCTAGGGGAGGTTCCGGGCGGCCCTGCTCGTCAACAATTGTCATGCGCGTGAGTCTAGCGGCGCGGCCTCCGGCGGCCTCGTGGCGCGCCGGTGCAGCCCACCCGCCCCGCCGGCCTCGCGCTCGGCCTCGAACTCGCCGGAATCTCTCCCCTTCGCCGGGAAAGTACGGCGAGCCGGGACGCTTCCGGCGACTTCGACGGCGGCAGTCTAGCCCGGCGTAACAGCACCCGCCACGGCCGGCCGCCCGGAAGGCCGCGGCACCCGCACGAACCGCCTGGCGCGCCGGCGGATGACGTACTCGGCCACCACAACGTTGATCACCCAAGCCGACCCCAGGAGCACTGCCCGTGTCGGCTCGTCGGGCGGGCCGACCAGCAGGATCCACGGCAGGCCCGTCAGCGCCTGCGTTCCGGCGGCGACGCCGATCGCGTAGCCCCGGGTCATCCACGCGCCGTGCCGCACGAAGTCCCGGCGCACAACCGCGGCGATTCCGAGGGCGATGCTCGCCGCCATGGCCGAGCCGAAGACGATTCGCAGGACGAAAAGTGCGGGCCCGTCGCCGGGCGGCAGCGGATAAAAGAGGGTCATCCACAAACCGGACAGGGCGGCCAGCAGGCCCGCGGGTGCCAGGACGCGGCCGGCCACCCGGTGCCAGCCGCGGCGGCCCCGCAGTGCGGGGAGGAACTGGAACGCCCCGAGCAGGCTGTAGGTGGTGACGCTGAGAATGTGCGTCACCACGGGCACGGGCGAGGCGAAGAACCTGGCGTTCTGGGCCGTGACGACGGCTCCGCCCGTCAGTTCCGTCAGCCGCGCCGCACCCGCGATCACCGGAATGAGGCTGAGAAGGATCAATCCGGCAGGCACGGGCCACTGGGGGCGGCGGCGGACGCGGGGAACGGGGGCGCTGCTGGCATGTGTTGTCACGGCGTAGTCCTTGGCTGGGATGGCTGGCGGCGGTAGTACGTGAGCGGGGTGTACGGCGTACACCTGATGCGGCCACGCTAGGTGTACGCCGTACACTTGTCAATAGGGAACCGTTAGGGAAAGGTGGCCGGATGACCCAGCAAGCGGAGCGCACGCGCCGGATACCGTTGAGCCGTGACCGCGTCCTGGCTGCCGCCGTCGCGCTGGCCGATGAGGTAGGGATCGAGGCGCTGAGCATGCGCCGGCTGGCGCAGGAACTCGGCGTCGTGCCGATGGCGCTCTACAAGCACGTGGCCAACAAGGAGGAACTCCTCGATGGCATGGTGGACGCCCTCGTCAGCGAGATCGATCCTCCCGTCCGCGATGCCGGCTGGAAGGACGCCGTGCGCCTGCGGGTGCTCTCGGCGCGGCGGGCACTCCTGATGCACCCGTGGGGCCGGCAGGTCCTGGAGTCGCGCACCAACAAGACGCCGGCGGTCCTTGGCTACATGGACTCGTTCATCGGCATGTTCCTGGCGGGAGGCTTCTCCGTGGACCTGACCCATCACGTCATGCATGCCCTCGGCAGCCGCATGTGGGGGTTCACCCAGGAGCTGTTCGACGACTCCGCCGGCGGAAGCGCGGAGGCGCCGCCCGCCGTACCGCCGGAGGCACAGGCCGCCATGTTCCGGGAGATGGCCGAGCGTTATCCGAACATCCTGAAGGTCGCCACGGCCTCCGCGCACACGGACTCCGCGGTGGGACAGGGATGCGATGACCAGTTCGAGTTCGAGTTCGCCCTCGACCTGCTCCTGGACGGCTTTGAGCGGCTTCACCGGCAGCGCTGGACGTCCGCTTCAGCAAGGACGTCGACGCCGGAATAGGCGTCGACGCCGGCACCGCCCTAGCTGCCGCCTACTCCTCCAGGAACCGCAGCAGGTAGGGGACAGCGGTCCGCATCGCCCGCAGGTCCCCGCCGCTCGCGGCCAGCTCGCCAAGATAATCGCCGTGGCTGCCGGGCACGATCATGAGGCGTGCCCCCGGAATGACGCGGGCCATGCGCACGGAATGCTCTGCGCTGATGACGTCGCGGTCGGCGCTCAGCACCAGGGTGCGGGCCGTGATGCGCTGCAGGTCAGCGTCCGGCCAGCCGACGAAAGTCAGGATCCGCTGGCGGTCCAGCTCGAACATCCGCTCAAGGTGTCCGGGCTCCGGATTGAGCCGGCGGTCCGCGTCCTTGTATACCTCCGGCATCTCATCGAGGGTGGCCTTCGCCATGCCGTCCCAGAACTCGTCGCTGACGGCGTCCCGGCTAACGAAGGTGGAGGCGGCAATCAGGCACCGCACAGAGGCCGGATGCCGCATGGCCAGCGCCAGCGCGGTGTGGCCTCCGGCGCTGAAGCCGAGCACGTCCACGGTGTCGACGTTGAGTTCGTCCATCACGGCTTTGACGTCGTCGGCCGAGTTTTCGGCGGTGAGCGGCCGGCCGGTCGCCGCGGTCCGCCCGTGGCCTTCCTCATCGACGGCGATCACCTGCAGGCTTTCGGCCAGCAGCGCCGGGATGAGGCCGGCGAAGTTGGTCTCGATGCTCGAGCCTCCGCCGGGAATCAGCAGCAGCGGGGGCTCTCCGGCACGCGGGTGGCCATGGACCTCGTAGTACATGCGGAGGTCGCCGTTCGCCGCGTAACCGTGCGTGCATGCCACAGGGCATATTACCGCCGCACGTACCGGGCTGAACAGGGGCTTGGCGAACGACGGCGGGAGATTCCCGCCGTCGTCCGCTTGCGTTGCAGGTCAGGCGTTGACGGACTCGGCAAGGATCGCGTCGACCTGGCCCAGGGCCTCCCCCATGCCCTCTTCCATGCCCATGGCAACAATCTTCTCCATCTGCTCCTCCGCCTCGAACGTGGACAGGATGGTCATTCGGGTGCGGTCGCCGATTGGCTCCAGCGTCACAACACCGTGGATGGTCCCCATGTCCGCCACGGGGTCGCCGTTGTCGTCCGCGAAACCGTCGTCGAACTCCAAGCGGTGCGGGGCCTCGATCGTCACGAACCGCCACCAGCCGCGGGCCTTCTCCCCCTCGGGTCCCGTCATGAAGTAGCTGGCTGCACCGCCCGGGACAAACTCGTGCTTCTCGAAGGTTGCCGGCCATGTGGGAGGCCCCCACCAGCGCTCGAGCAGGCGCGGGTCTTCCCAGATTTGCCAGACGCGCCCAACTCCGGCGTCGAACTCGGCGACTATGGTGAGGCTCAGCGCCTCAAGATTCTTGACTGAACTGATAACCGTCATGACGAACCTTTCCTATCCTTCAGTTTTTCCTTCAGTTTTGTTGCTTTGCGTGTTCCTGGTTTGCCTGGTGCCTGTCTGTGTCCTGCCAGGTTCTGCTGTGGCTGTTTCGGCGAGAAGGTCTGCGATCCGGTCGGCGCGCTGCCGCCAGATGACCTCATACTCGTCCAGCAGGCGGCGGGCCCGCTGCAGTCCGTCGTGGTTGGCCCGCACAATCTGCTCCCTTCCCCGCTTCTCCTTGGAGACAAGGGAAGCGCGTTCCAGCACCGCCACGTGTTTCTGGACGGCTGCGAAACTCATGGCGTAGAGGGCAGCGAGCCCGGAGACCGAGTACGCGCCCATTGTCACGCGCCGCACGATGTCCCGGCGGGTCGTATCGGCGAACGCTTGGAACAGGCGGTCAAGTTCTTCGTCGCTGAGCTGGGCCTGGAGCTGATCTACAACCATTTGGTTGTAGAATAGTCGGGACGCTCGGGCGTGTCAATGGGCGGCGGAACTGTCCCGAATGGCCCTGACGCTGCGCGGCATTGAGCCGATGTGCCGGCTGTGCGGCGAGCGTAGAGTGAGCCCATGAAGCGTGTGGTGATCGACCGCTTCGGCGGCCCCGAGGTCCTAAAGGTAATGGAGGTCGACGATCCCCGGCCAGGTCCGGGCGAAGTCCGCGTCAAAGTCCTGGCATCGGGTGTCTCGTTCACCGACACCCAGCTGCGGGTCGGCACGTATCTCGGCGGGCCGAAGCCGCCGTTCACGCCCGGCTACGAGCTCGTCGGCATCGTTGATGAGCTCGGGCCCGGCTGCTCGCGGGTACGAATGGGAGACCGAATCGGCGCGCTGACGGTGTGGGGAGCCAACGCCGAGCGCGTCTGCGTGCCGGAGGTGTACGCCGTCGCGGTGCCCGAGGACCTCGACCCGGCCGAGGTTGTGAGCCTCGTCTTCCCCTACATGACCGCATACCAGCTGCTTCACCGCACGGCCAAGGCGAAGTCCGGGGAGAGCGTTCTGGTTCACGGCGCGGCCGGCAGGGTAGGCACCGCCGTCCTCGAGCTCGGAGCGCTGGCAGGCCTTCGTCTCTACGGGACCGCTTCCGGCCCGGACTGTGAGGCGGTGGAGCGGCTGGGCGCGGTGGCGATCGACTATCACAACGAGGACTTCCTGGCCCGGGTGCGCGGGCTCACCGGCGACGGCGTGGACGTTGCCCTCGACGGGCTCGGCGGACCGTTGTCGCTGCGCTCCTTCCGCGCACTGCGGCCCGGCGGACGGCTGGTCGTGTTCGGCCGCTACGCCACCATCACGCGGGGGCGCAAGAACTGGCCCGGGGTGATCGCCTGGTATGCGGCAACCGGGAGCGTCGCGGTCTGGGGCGTGCTCTCACCCCGCCGAAAGGTGCTGTCCTACCGCATTCAGAAGTTGCGCATCCACCACCAGGACTGGTTCCAGGCGGACTTCCTCGCGCTGCTCGAGATGCTCCGCCGCGGCGAGATTCACCCGGTGGTGGCCGAGCGTCTGCCGCTTTCCGAGGTTCGTCGCGCCCATGAACTGCTGGGGAGCACCGCGGCGAAAGGGAAGATCGTGCTCGTGCCCTAAGCCGGCATGGCCGCCGCCGCGGCACTACGCGCACGGCCTACGGCCGACCGTCGAGTTCGCCGGAAACCCGCGAGCTCGCCGGAAGGTTGCGGCGAGCCCGCACGTGTCCGGCGAATTCGCGCGCCGCCCCGCCGCGCCGCAGTCCGCAGCCCCGCCGCCCCTGTGACCATCGGCGTGCCCGGGCCGGCGATGAAGGATAGTTTGGAGGCATGACGGCAAGTTACAGGTACGACGTCGAGGTCCTGCACCTCCTCGTCTCGCCGGCGCACGCCTACTTCGGCCGCTCACGGGATGGCGCGGCCCAGGTCCCCACCGCAGACGCGGACCGCGTCGAACTGGTGGCCGGCAAGGGCATCGTCGGCGACCGGTTCTTCGGCAAGGCCGCCCACATGGACGCCGCCGTCACCCTCCTCTCGATCGAGGCCCTCGAAGCGATGGCCGCAGAGCTGGGAGCCGAGCCCTTCGACCCGCTCCTGACCCGGCGCAATGTTGTCCTCAGGGGCGCACACCTCGCTCCCCTGCTCGGCGAAGAGTTCGCGCTGGAATCGAGAGGGGACGTGGTCCGGCTCCGGGCCGGACGGCCAGCCCACCCCTGCGCCTGGATGGACCGGATGCTCGCCCCGGGTGCCCACGCCGCCATGCGCGGGCGGGGAGGCGTGCGCTGCCAACCGCTCTCCAACGGCATCCTGAGTCGCGGGCCGGCCGTGTTGGTCAGCCCGGTGCCGCTCGAGCCCGGGCAGGCCGGCATCGCCACGCTGCTGCGCCCGTCGCGGCTGCCCTAGCCCACACGCGCCGCGGCCGGTACCCGAACCCGCAGTGGGAGCCCGCTCGGGCTAATCCCGCTCGGCGATCGCTTTCACGCTCTTGACGAGACTGTCCCACATGCCCTTCGAGTGCTCGGCTTCCTCGGCACTTGTGTTGTTGTCCTGCGAAAGCGTCAGTTGCGTGGCGCCGGCCCGGTCCCCGAGCGTCCAGGTGAGCGTGTGGCAGTTCTCGGGCGCATCCTCTTCGCCGCTCAGCGGGCTGAAGTGCGTGACAACCAGCCGCCGGCCGGGTTCAAACTCCAGGACGCTGCCCCTGTCCTCATAAGCCTTGCCGTCCCAAACACCGCGCCACACGATGGGTCCGCCGACCGTCCAGTCGGTCGCGACTTCAGTGCCGAACATGAACTTCTTGATGGCGGCAGGGTCGGTGAGCACGGACCATACGCGGCTTGCGGGCGCCTCGATGGTGATGGTAGACGTCGCCACATACTTCCCAGTCATAGCGTTCCCTTTCCTCACAGAATCGGTCAGCGCCGGCAGCGCCCGGCACCGAGACTACTCCGCCGATCAGAACGTCTGGAAGCCCGTCCCGCCACCGATGCATCTTTCGAGCCGCTGTCCCGCCCGCCGCCTACGCCGGATAGATGGCGATGGCGGCGGCCTTGATGACGAAGTGGACGGTCATTCCGGGGGTGAGGCCGAGGTCGGCTGACGCGGCCGGGGTGATGTCGGCGAAGAGGCCTCCGGCATGGACGCGGATCTGATCGCCGTGCGGCTCAAGGTCCGTGATTCTCACGGGGAATGAGTTTCGCGGGCTGCCGTGCTCTTCGGTGAGGAACACGGACACTGCCGAGGGCGGGAAGACCGCCACGCCGTCCTGCCCGGGGCCGAGGGTGCCGTCGTGGTGGCCCGCGACGACCATCCCCTGGGCGGTGGTGACGCCGGCGTCACTGACGGTGCCGGCCACCAGGTTCAGCCCGGCCAGGCCGGCGGCGAACCGGCTGCGTGGCTTTTCGAGGACGTCGCGGGTCGGTCCTGCCTCGCTGATCCGGCCGTCCTCGAGGACGATCACCCGGTCTGCCAGCATCAGTGCGTCCAGGATGTCGTGGGTGATGATGATGGCCCTGCGGCCGGCGAGGACGCGTTTGAGGAGCCGGCGGAGCAGCGGGGCGGCATGGATGTCGAGGGCGGCCATGGGTTCGTCGAGCAGCAGCAGTTCGGGGTCGGCGGCGAGGGCGCGGGCCACGGCCACGCGCTGGGCCTGGCCGCCGGAGAGCTGTCCGGGGCGCCGCGCGGCGAGGTCCCCGGCGTCGACTTCGGCCAGCCAGTGCATGGCCGTTTCCCGGGCCGCGGCGCTGGACGCGCCGGCGCTGCGGGGCCCGAACGCGACGTTGTCCAGGGCGCTGAGGTGCGGAAAGAGGAGGGCCTCCTGGGCCAGGAGCGCCGTACCCCTGGTGTGCGGCGCCCTCCAAATGTTCTTGTCTGCCGCCAGGTCGAACAGGACCCTGCCGCCGAGTACGGCCTTGCCCGCGTCGGGGCGCAGCAGGCCGGAGATGATCGAGAGGAGGGTCGATTTCCCGGCCCCGTTCGGGCCCAGGATGGCGATGGTCTCGGCCGGTCCGAGGCTGAGGGAGACCTCGAAGCCCCGTGCAGCGAGTGTTGCGTCCAGCTGAAAGGTCACCGGAATGCCCCTTCCGGTGCTGCGTCGACGCGGGGGCGCCGGTAAGAGAGCCCGACGACGGCCACAGCCACGGCGACCAGCAGGAGGGAGAGCGCGACGGCGGCGTCGGCGTCGGTTTCGCGTTGCAAATAGATCTCCAGCGGGAGGGTGCGGGTGACGCCTTGCAGGCTGCCGGCGAACGTCAGGGTGGCCCCGAATTCGCCCAGGCTGCGGGCGAAGGACAGCACGGCGCCGGAGGCCAGGCCGGGCAGCACGAGCGGGATTGTCACCCGGCGCAGCACAGTGCTCGGGCGTGCCCCGAGTGTGGCGGCGACCGCCTCGTACTTGTTGCCGGCGGTGCGCAGGGCGCCTTCGAGGCTGACCACCAGGAACGGCAGGGCGACGAAGGTCTGGGCGAGGACGACGGCGGTGGTGGAGAAGGCGATCTGGATGCCGGCCATTTCGAGGCTTCTGCCCAGGAGCCCCTGGCGTCCGAAGGTGTAGAGAAGGGCGATGCCTCCCACCACGGGAGGCAGGACCAGCGGCAGCAGGACGAAGGCCCTCAGCAGCCGCTGGCCAGGGAACGGGCTCCGGGCAAGAACGAGCGCCAGCGGCACACCGAGGACGACGCAGGCGGCAGTGCTCGCTGCCGAGGTCCGCAGGCTCAGACCGAGTGCCGTCAGCGAAGATTCGGAGGTGATCAGCGGGATGAACTGCGGCCAGTTGACCTTGGCCACCATGGCCACCAGCGGCAGCAGGACGAAGACTGCCCCTGCCGCCGCGATGGCGTAAATCCATGGCGGGATGCCGGTGTACCCGGTGCCGCTGCGTCGGTTCATGCTGTCCTTTACGGGGTGCCGAATCCGGCGTCGCTCAGGACTTTCTTGCCCTCGCTGCCGGTCACCGTCGCGATGAAGGCAGCGGCCAGCTCCTTGTTCTGGCTCGTGCCGACGGTGGCGATCGGGTAGGTGTTTACGGCCTGGTCCGACTCGGGGAAGGGGAGGCCTTTGATCTTGTCGCCGGCGGTCTTGACGTCGGTGACGTAGACCAGTCCGGCGTCGGCTTCACCGGAGGTGACCTTGCCCAGGACATCGGTGACGGAGGACTCCTCGCTGACCGGCGCCAGGGTGGTGCCGGTGGCTTTTTCGACGGTGTCGGTCGCGGCGCCGCAGGGAACCTGGGGTGCGCACACGACGACCTTCACGCCCGGCCTGGCCAGGTCCGCGAACGAGCTGATCGACGCCGGGTTGGACGGCGGGACCGCGATCTCCAGGACGTTCGTGGCGAAGTTGGCCGGGGCGCCGTCGGTCAGTTTCGCGTCGGTCAGCTTGGTCATGTTCTTGGTGTCGGCGGAGGCGAAGACGTCCGCCGGGGCGCCCTGGGTGATCTGCGTGACCAGATCCGAGGAGCCTGCAAAGTTCAGCGCGATTTTGGTGCCGGGGTGCTCCGCCTCGAAGTCGCTGGCCAGCTTGGTGAAGGTCGCCTTCAGCGAGGCCGCGGCGAAGACGGTGATCGTTCCGGTGAGAGCCGGCGTGGTGGACCCGCCGGCCGCGGCGGAGCTGCCTCCGGTGGCCCCGGGCGCGCCGGAGGCGCAGCCGGCCAGGCCCGCGGTCAGGGCGCCGGCCACCAGCAGGGCGGTGACGTGCCGGCGGGGCAGGCTCATATAACGCTCTTTCCGTGGGGCGTTTCGATGATGACCGTGGTGGCTTTGACCACGGCAGTGGCGACGGATCCGAGCTCCAGGCCCAGTTCCCGGACGGCTTCGCTGCTCATCAGGGACACAACGCGGAAGGGGCCGCACTGCAGCTCAACCTGCGCCATGACTTTGTCCGCGGTGATGCCCGTGACCAGGCCGACGAACCGGTTGCGGGCCGAACTGCCCACGCGGGCGGGGTCTTCGGGCAGCTGGGCCTGGTCGCGGGCGAGGCGGGCAAGTTCCAGGCCGTCCACGGCCAGCCGGCGGGAGTCATCCTTGACCGGGGTGAGGATTCCGTTCTCGGTCCAGCGCCGGACAGTGTCGTCACTGACCCCGAGAAATCGTGCGGCTTCTGATACGCGAATTTTCGGCATAGCTCCATGATCTCCTATTTGCGGAGTATCTGGGCACTCCAATCCGCAAATCAGTCTAAAACCGTCCCCCTGAGGCTTATCCGAGGTCTGGCGGGGGTCCGCCAGACCTCTACTGGGGCGCTACGCCTAGGCCAAGACCTTGTCCAGCTTGGTGAACGAGGTGCCCCACCCCTCGCGCGTCATGTCCAGCCATTCGGCGCTGGCGAACGGGCCTTGGGTAAGGTGCAGCCGGGTCCGGCCGCCCAGGTCCTCGAACTCAAGCCGCATTTCGGGCCGGAGGGTGATGCCGGCGTCGGGCTCCGCCCGTTGGGTAGCCACCAGGAGCGCCGGCGGGTCGTAGACGGAGATCACGGCGTCAATTGGCCCCTCCTTGGTGACGCCGTCCTCTTCGTAGACCATAACCAGCTGCCATGCGCCGCCGACGCGGGGCTCCACGACGATCCGATCCCGGGGCGAGTCCACCCCCACGGGGCCGAACCAGGCGGCGAGGTGGTCCGGATCGGTGAAGGCATCGAAGACCAGTTCGCGGGGAGCATCGAACTCCCTGGTCATGGTGAGGGTGTGGGACTCATGAGTGTTCTGCTGCACGTTCATTGCCAGGCTCCTGATTCTTGGGAACTTGCTGGATCTTTCGCAAATGCGCATCGAGGCGGCCGAAGCTGGCATCCCAGAAGCGCCTGTACTCTTCCATGTATTCGGCAACCTCGCGCAGCGGCGCGGCCTCGAGCTTCGAGGACCGCCACTGCGCATTCCGGCTCCGGGTGATCAGCCCGGCGGCTTCGAGCACCTTGAGGTGGCGGGAGATCGCGGGGAGGCTGATGTCGAAGGGCTCGGCCAGCTCATTCACGGTGGCCTCGCCCTCGGCCAGCCGGGCCAGGATGGCCCTGCGGGTGGGGTCGGCGAGCGCCGAGAAGATGAGGCTGAGCCGATCGGCTGGCATCGGGATGCGCCCTTTCGTGTTTAACACTCCTGCTAATTAACTGATGTGTTAAATATGCTCCTGCGGCGGGCCCCGCGTCAAGGGTTTTCTGCTCCAGCCCCCGATGCGGGAGCTCCCTCGATTTCGGCGCCGACCCGGACCATAATCGGGGGTAACCAGACAACGTTCTGCCGAGAGGAGCCGGCCGTGGCAACTACAGCCTTGCGGGCAGGGATAAGGTATGCGGCAGCCGCGCTCACGCTGGGGATGGTTCTTCTGACCGGGACCGGCTGCTCCTCCGACAATCCAGCGGAAACCGCGAAGATCACGCCGGCGACCAACGGGATCAACACCGTGGTCGGTCCGATGAAGCTGGCGGACATGCTCATCCTCTCCCACGGAGCGGACCAGCCCGGTCGGATCATGGGAACCATATTCAACACGTCCTCAACGGACGCGACCGTCACCATAACTGGGGCAACAGGTTCGAAGGTATCGATTCCGGTCAAGGCCAACGGCGAAACCTCCCTGGCCCAACCCCCGGCCATGATGCTGGACCCCACGGCGGGATCTCCCGGCTCCTTGGTCACGGTTCGGGTGAGCGAAGACTCCACGGGTACGTCGGCCGATGTTCAACTCCCGGTCCTCGACTCCACGCTGCCCGAATATCAGTCCTACATGCCCGCAACGCCGGGGAGCACTGCCACACCATCTGGGACCGGGTCCCCCAGCCCCAGTCCCAGCCCCAGTCCCTCCCCTAGTCCCAGCCCGTAGCCCGGGCCCCACGCACCCGTTAGGGAATGGCCGCGACGACGTCGATCTCGACCAGGAAGTCCCCCAGGAACGACCCCACCGTGGTTCGCGCCGGATAGGGGGCTTCGATGAACTCTGCGTAGATTGCGTTGAACCCGTCAAAGTCCCGTCCCGGGTGGTGCAGATGCACGGTTGCCTTGACCACGTGGGAAAAGTCCAGGCCGTGCCCGCCCAGGACGGCGGCCAGATTCTTCATGGTCTGCGCGGTCTGTTCTTCAATGGTGGAGCCGACAGGTTCGCCGGTGGCCGCGTGGTGCGGAGTCTGGCCGGCGGTGTAGAGGAAGCCATTGGCGGCGATGGCCTGGGAATAGGGGCCTGCCGGGCTGGGTGCGAGGCCGGTGCTGATCTGCTGTCGCGACATGACGCTGTCCTTTCATTCGGCCGGCCTGCTGGCCGGCCGAGGGTGGCTGATGTGCGGCCGGCCTGCTGGCCGGCCGGGGTGGCTGATGTTCTGGTTGCTGATGTTTTAGAGGACCTTTGAGAGGAAGGCCTGCGTGCGTTCGTGTTGCGGGTTGCCGAGTACATCGGCCGGGGCCCCGCTTTCGACCACGACTCCCTGGTCCATGAACACCACCTGGTCGCTGACCTGGCGGGCGAAGCCGAGCTCGTGCGTCACCACCACCATGGTCATCCCCGCCTCGGCCAGGGACTTCATGACGTCGAGCACCTCGCCCACCAGTTCCGGATCGAGCGCCGATGTTGGTTCGTCGAAGAGCATGAGCCTGGGTTTCATGGCCAATGCGCGCGCAATCGCGATCCGCTGTTGCTGCCCACCGGAGAGCTCCTGGGGGTATGAGTGCCCCCGGTTACCGAGTCCGACGCGGTCCAGCAGGGTCTGCGCTTCGGCGGTGACCTCGCTCCGGGGACGGCCAAGGACATGAACGGGCGCTTCCACGATGTTCTCCAGAACGGTCATGTGCGGGAACAGATTGAAGCGTTGGAACACCATTCCTGCGGTCCGCCGCGAGCGTGCTGTCTGCCGCTCTTTCATTTCGTAGAGCCGCCCGTTGCGCTCGGCGTAGCCGACCAACTGTTCGTCCACGTACAGGCGACCGGCGTCGACCTTTTCCAGGTGGTTGATGCAGCGCAGGAAGGTCGTCTTTCCGGAACCGGACGGGCCGATCAGGCAGGTCACCGAGCCGCGTTCGACCCTCAGATCAATGCCCTTGAGGATCTCCGTTGAGCCGAAGCTCTTGCGGACGCCCTGGGCTTCCACCATGGCGGTGTTCATCGTAGTGTCCTTGTCTTTGACCGGCGGGTCCGTCGCGGCGCTGCGTCGAAGCCGCGGCCATAGCGCCGTTCAAGTTTGGTTTGGAAGAAGCTGAGGATGGTTGTCATCAGCAGGTACCAGAGGCTGGCGACAATAAGCAGCGGGATGGTTTGGTAGTTGTTGGAGTAGATAATCTGGGCCGAGTACAGCAGGTCCGAGATCGCCAGGACGCTGACCAGGGCCGTGCCCTTGAGCATGGAAATGACCTGGTTGCCGGTCGGCGGCAGGACCACGCGCATCGCCTGGGGAAGGATGACCCGGCGCATAAGCTGGCTGCCGTTCATCCCCAGGCCCCGGGCGGCGTCGTACTGGCCCTTGTCCACCGAACCGATGCCGCCGCGGATGATCTCGGCCATGTAGGCGGCCTCGTTCAGGGACAGTCCCAGCAGCGCGGCGCCAAGGGGCGTGATGAGCACATTGGCCGAGCCCAGGACCAGGGAGGGTCCGCCGAGGGGAAGACCGAAGGCGATCACCGGATACAGGGCGGCGATGTTGTACCAGAAGATCAGCTGCACCAGCAGCGGTGTGCCGCGGAAGAACCAGATGTAGCCCCGGCTGATGGTGCTCACGATCGGGTTGGCCGAGAGCCGCATGACCGCCAGGACCGTGCCCAGCGCGATGCCGACGCTCATGGACACCACGGTCAGGAGGATGGTCAGCCCGGCCCCGGCGATGATCTGCGGCGCGAAGAGATAGGAGACGACCACGTCCCAGTGGTACCGCTGGTTCACCGCCACGTCCCACGCGGCGCTGAGCGCGACCAGAATGAGGACGACGGCGCTCGCCAGCCGGAGCGGGTGCCTGAGCGGCACCACCGGGATGGAGTCGCCCGGCGCCGCCGGCGTGTCCTGAAGGGTGCCGGGGATTGAGTGTTGTTGCTGCATTGTGCTCACCTCCTATTGGGCGAAATTGACGCGGGCGTCGGTAATGGCGCTGGACTCCAGGCCGTACTTTCCGAGCACCTTGAGGTACGAGTCGCTCTGGATGACACCGGAGAGGGCAGCGGAGACGGCATTGACCAGGCCGGAGTCCTTGGGCAAGCCCACACCGACCGGCGTGAAGTCATATTTTGAGGCGATCTCGATCTGCGGGTTCTGCGTGGCGGCGAAGTTCAGGATGGGTGAATCCGCCAGGACGGCGTCCAGCCGCCCGCTGCCAAGAGCGGAGATTGCCTGCCGCGTGTCCTGGAACTCGCTTCTCTGGATGGTGTCCTTGCCGCCCGCGGTGCAGGCCTTGTCGTACTCGGGGACGTTGACCGTGAGCTGGTAGGAGCCGGTCAGGAGGCCCAGCTTCTTGCCGCACAGGGCGTGTTGATCGGTGATCCCCTGCGGGTTCCCCTGGGCCACGGCAATCGAGTTGCCCATTTGCATGTAGTCAACGAAGTCCAGGACCTCCATGCGCTTTTCCGTGGGGGTCATCGAGGAGACGGTCATGTCGTACCGCCCCGCGGCAATCCCCGGGATGATGGAGTCGAAATTGGCCACCTGGATTTCCACCTTCACGCCCAGGGCCTCACCGAGGAGGCGTGCGATGTCCGGGTTGGTCCCCGTCATCTCCTGGGTTCCTTCCCGGTAGAACTGTGTCGGCGGCTCGTTGGTGGGGATGGCCACGCGCAGGACCCTTGTTGATTTGATCGATTCCGGGAGCAACTGTGCGGCGGCGTCGTTGACCGCGAGGGCGGGGACTCCGGTGCCGTTCCCGGCGGAGTCTCCCGGCGTCGCCGGTGTCGACGCCAGGGTGGCGGTGCCCGGCGCGCAAGCGGTGGCCGCGAGCAGGAGTGCCGCCGTGGCCATGACGGCAGGAATGCCGCGGTGAATGCGCTTCACGGGAGCGGGCGCTGTGGGGGTTTTCATCAGGGGGTCCTCAGATCGGAGTAGGCCAGCTGGGTCGGGGGGATTTGGATGGGAGGGGTGCGGGTGAAGGCCTCGCTGCGGTGCCTGATCAGGTCTCTACCCTCGTCCCGCAACTCCTGGATCGTGGATACACCGAGCAGCATCATGGTCCGCGTCATTTCCGCTGCCAGCAGCTTCAGGACATGGGCAACGCCTGCCTGGCTGGCTGCGGCAAGCCCGTAAAGGTAGGGGCGGCCGATCGAGCAGGCGTCGGCGCCGAGGGCCAAGGCCTTGACGACGTCGGAGCCGCGGCGGATGCCGCCGTCGACGATGATTTCAAGCCGACCGGCCGTCGCCTCGACGATTTCGGGCAGTACGTCCAGGGCCGAGGCCATGTGGTCCAGCTGCCTGCCTCCGTGGTTGCTGACCTGGAGGGCGTCGATGCCGAGGTCGGCTGCAATAAGGGCGTCCCTGGGGTTGACGATGCCTTTGAGAATGATGGGACCGTTCCACCGCTCCCTCAGGTCCCGGATGTCGTCCCAGTCCGTGGGTTCGTAGGACCCCGCCAGCAGCGTTCGCCACATGTCAGGGGTGCTGGAGAGCGGGCCTTCAGGAATTTCGGCGTCCAGGTTCGGGAAGGCGATCGCGTCGTTGGCCAGGAATCCAAGGGCCCAGCGGGGGTGCAGTGCGCCTTCGATGACGGTCTTGGGCTTGATTGATGGCGGCGCGGTGAATCCGTTGCGGTAGTCGCGTTCCCTGTGGCCGATGGCGCGGCAGTCGACGTTGACCACAAGCGCTTCGTAACCGGCGTTCGAGACCCGGTCCAGGACAGCCTGCAGGAGGCCTTTGTCCGTCGTAGGCTCGAGGTTGAACCACCTCCGCAGCCCTGGGGCGGCGGCACTGACGTGCTCCATGGTGGTGGTGCTCAGGTGTGCCAGCCCGTAGGGAAGGCCGGCTTCAAAGGCCGCGCGGGCCACCGCGGTCTCGCCGTCGGGGTGGAACAACCTGGTGCCGCCGGTCGGGGACAGGGTCAGGGGCATCGCGACCGGGCCTCCGAGGAGGGTGGAGCTGAGGTCCAGGTGCTCCACCGATCCCCACTTCGGGAGGAAGGCCCAGTCATCGAAGGACGACCGGTTGCGCCGCAGGGAGACCTCGTCCTCGCCGCCGCCCTCGATGTAGTCGAACACGCTGCCGGGAAGGCGCTTGGCGGCCAATTTCCGTATGTCCTCAACGCTGTAGCAACGCCGCTGCAGCCGCTCCGCCACTGACCGGGCGGGGCCTTGAACCGCCGCCAGTGACTTGATGTCTTTGATTCTCATTTCGCGTCCTTTGTGTCTTGCGTGTATGTCCTGCGTGGAATCCTCGATCAACTTCGTCCCTCAATGGTGACGAAGATCTCACCCCGGCTACATGTTGATTCCTCCAAAAGAATCTATTTTGACCTGTGATATCGTCCACATATGGATCCAGGGGAACATCCGGTTGATGAGCTCGACCAGCAAGCTGCGGTGGTGCGGCTGTCGGACTGCATCCAGCTCATGCAGGCCGATCTGGTGCACGCCAATCCCGCGCCGGACAACCTCGCGCATCCCGTCGCGGACGTCCTCATGTATGACCCGATGGACGCATGGACGAGCATCGAGGACCGGATCATCCTGGCCGTCGGGCTGCGCTGCGGCTCGCCGGATTTTGACCAGCTGCTGCACCGCGCGTCCAACAGCAACGCGGCCGCAGTGATCGTCAAAGCCCACGGGGCGTCCCTGGACGAACTGCAATCCGCCGCGGTCCGCCACAGCCTCGCGGTCCTGGTCGCACCTGACAACGCCGATTGGACGCGGCTGGCGGCACTGGCCAGGGCATCAGTCATGGGCGCGGCCGTGGATTCCGTCTCAGGGGTCCGGCTCGGGGATCTCTACGCCTTTGCCAACGCTGCCGCGTCCATCACCAGCGGCGCAGCCAGCATCGTGGACCCGCTCGGACGGGTGCTTGGTTATTCGACCCTGCCGGGCCAGCCCATCGACGAATTGCGCCGCGTCACCACGCTCTCCCTGCAAGAGATCAAGCCGCCCGCCTTCGACGCGGATTTCAAGATCGTCTATGCGTCCGGAAATGCGGTGCTGATCCCGGCAGCGGATGATGAGATGGCCCGCCTTGCCCTTGCCGTGAGAGCCGGCGGTGAACTGCTCGGCTCGATCTGGATCATCGATCCCGGCGAGGACAAGCGGCAGACAGCCTTGGAGTCGCTCAACAGGATGGCGCCGCTGGCAGGGCTGCACATGCTCCACGCCCGTTCGGCATCCGATTTTGGCGAACGCCGGAACGGGGACTTGATTCGAACGTTGATGGAGGACACCGTCCACGCGTCCTTTGCCGCCGCCCAGCTCGGGCTCGATGCCGCCCAAGGGCTCGCGGTCGCGGCTTTTTCAATCAACCGCCCCGAATCCGGGACACTGGAGTCGGTGCGCGAAATTCACCGGCTGCTGCACCTTGTCACGACGGTTTGCAACATCCAGTTCAAGACGAGCCACACCGCCCTCATTGGCTCGGTGGTCTACGCCCTTCTGCCGTGCGGGGGAACCAGCCCGCGGACCGTGCACCGGCGCGTAGCCCAGGAGATCGGGGCCTACGCCAACACGATCAGCTCCTACCCGATCATTGCCGCCGTCGGAGGCATCGCACCCAAGCTGCAAGACCTGCCTCGATCCAGGGCTGAAGCGCTGCAAACACAGCAATATCTGCTCCACCGGCACACCCCAGTGCCGGGCGATACTGGCGGACAGGCCTCCGCAGCCGGGCTTTTCGAGGACCATCGAATCCCGCTGAACCTCTTGAAAATCGGGGCCTTCATCGACGACAACGGGCTGGGGGATCTGGACGACATCGCACGGATCCAAGCCCACGACGCCGACCAGCAGACCGACTATCTTCAGACCCTGCGGGCCTACCTGACGTCGAACGGAAATATCTCCGCGATGGCCGCACGACTCCATGTGCACAACAACACCGTCCGGTACCGGGTGGGGCGCCTGGCCAAGGATTTTGGCCTCGATCTGGACGACCCTCAGCAGCGGCTCTGGCTCTGGCTGCGCCTGACAACCATGGACCTGGCTCCTAAAGCGACGCCGGCGGTGCAGGAGTAGGGCAGCATGGGGCTAAATTCTCTGGCGCAGTGTCGGGGAGAGGGGTTCACTGAACTGTAGGGAAAGTGAGCGCAGGGAACGTTTAGTGCGCTATGCGGCGGAGGGAGCGTGGTCCCCGTGGGCGGACCGATTCGGGTGCTGGAATGGGGCAACCCGCAAGCGGGGCGCACGGAAGCGAGCACAGAGCCGTCATGGAAATGACCGTCCTAGCCCTCATCACCGCCGCCCTGTTCGGGTGGGCGCTGGTGTCGGCGCGGCTGCAGCAGGCGGACCTGACCGCTCCGATGGTGTTCATTGCGGTCGGCGCGGCCCTCAACTGGTCCGGTCTGGTCGATGGCTCCGCGCCCCCGGAGGCTGTCACTCCGTTGGTCGAGATCACCCTGGTGTGGGTGCTCTTCTCCGACGCCGCCCGCCTGCCGCTCCAGCAGTTGCGCCGGGACGTCAGCCGGTATGTGCGGCTGCTGGGTGTCGGCCTGCCTCTGACGATCGTGTTCGGGTGGGCCCTGGCCGCCTGGTTCTTCCCCCACTTCGGGCTGTGGCTGGCCCTCCTCGTAGGCGCGGCGCTGGCCCCCACCGACGCCGCCCTCGGGGTCCCCGTGGTGACGAATCCGGTGGTGCCGTCGCGGATCCGCCAGCTGATCACCGTCGAGAGCGGTCTCAACGACGGCATCGCCACCCCGATCGTCATGGTCGCGATCGCCGGTGCAGCCGCCGCAGCAGGCCTGGAGAGCGCTGCCGCTCCCGGCAGCGCGGCCGTCGAGCTGCTCATCGGCGCCTGTGTCGGCGCAGCAACGGGTGCACTGGGCGGGTGGCTGCTGCAGCTGGCCCGCCGGCGCGGTATCGCCGCCGAGGACTTCGCCGGCATCGGAGTCCTTGCCCTGAGCCTGCTCGCCTACACCTCCGCCGTCGCCGTGGGCGGCAACGGATTCGTCGCCGCGTTCTGTGCTGGGCTGGCCTTCGGCACGTGCGCCGGTCACCGGGCCCCGGCCGCCCTGGTCTTCGTCGAACAGGTGGGCGGCCTGGCGTCACTGCTCGTGTGGCTGGCCTTCGGAGCCATCGCCGTTCCGACCATGCTTTCGCACTTCGTCCCCCTGACCATCTTGTATGCCGTGCTCAGCCTCACGGTGGTGCGCATGCTTCCGGTGGCACTGGCCTCGATTGGTGCCGGCCTCGACCGGAACACCATCCTGTTTGTGGGCTGGTTCGGTCCGCGCGGCCTCGCTTCCCTCGTGTTCGCACTGCTGGCGCTGGAAGCCGTCGGACCGGTGTCCGACGAGGCTGTGGGCGTCATCACGGCCACCGTGCTGCTCAGCGTCCTGGCGCATGGATTCAGCGCCGCGCCGTTGGCCGCCCGCTATGGACGGGCCGCCGCCGCAGCGGGACCAGAACCTGGCGGGCCAGTGCCGGTCACACCCGCACCTGCCCGGGGCCTGAGCCGCGTGCACGTGCACATGCATGTGCCCACTGTGCGGCTTTGGCCGAAACGGCCCCGGTCCTAGGCGCCGCTCGGCCATCCGCAATGAACCCGGGCCGCCGTCGTCTTTCGCGCCGACCGGGCAGCTGTGATCAGTCTCACGCGCCAATTTTCGCCATCTGGCTTGAGCCTCCCCTGCGACGCTGTGCACTATGGAAAGGCAAAGTGGGAAACAACGGTTCCCGCCCACGCAGCCCTGACGTTCCCTCCGACGCTACGCGTCCGCAGTGAGCTTGGGGCACCCATCCTGGTGGACGCAATGAGGCCAAACCGGTGAGCTCAAAGAGCTGCCCAAGGTCTCAGGCGTTCCTGGTTTGGCCCCACGGCGGCTCCGCATCGGTGCGGCAGCCGGACCTCCGGATTCATGAATGGAAGCACTGAACAATGACGTTTGAAACTGCCACCTCTGTAACCCACAAGCTCTGGGACCGCTCCACGATGCACCACGAGCTGGACGCACTGATCCACGAACACTCGGAGCGCCACAACACCGCCAAGAGCAACATCGCGGTGCACGCCAGCGGCCCGAACACCTTCACGCTCAGCCTCAACCAGGGAGCCTAAAGCCGGGTTCCAGGCAGCTGGCAATACCAAACGACGACGGCGGGAGCCACCTCCCGCCGTCGTTGTTGTGTATCAGTCCGTGTATCAGTCCCCGCAGGTCAACTGGCAGTCACCGCCCCACGCATCTCGGTCTTGATCCGGTACATGTCCTGATCGGCGGCCAAAAGCAGGGCCGTGGCCAGTTCCTTGTGTTCTGCCGCAGCAGCGTCCGCCCGAACGGCCGTTTCCGCCTGGCCAACGGACATGCCCAGCCGTAGCTCGCTTCCGGCGATGGTGACGGCGCCGGCCAGGCAGCTCTGGACCCGCCCGGCAACCGCCTCCAGCTCCCCCGGATGCTCCAGCCAGGGGATCAGGACAACGAACTCGTCCCCGCTGTACCGCGTCACGGTGTCCGCGCCGCGCACGGCCCCGGAAAGCATCAGGGCCACGTGTTCCAGGACCTGGTCTCCGGCCGCGTGGCCCAGGGTGTCATTCACCCGCTTGAAGTTGTTGACGTCGCAAAAGAGCACCCCTACGCGGTTCCGCTGTTCGCCGGCGCGGGCCAGGGCCGCCAGCAGGCTTTCCTCCAGATGCCGCCGGTTCGGCAGTCCCGTCAGCGGGTCGTGGAGCGCCCGATGGCGCGCTTCCTGCAGGAGCTTTGCGCGGTCCGCTTCGGCGTCCTCCACGTCAGCCAGCACCAGGCCCGCGGGGTCAACCCCGGCTGCACCCGTGAGGGTTGCCGCGCCGACCGCGCTCGACCCGTAGAGCTGCCGGGTGAAGTTCTCTGACGCGACGTTGCCGATGGTTTCCCTCCTCGCCCCGTCCTTGACCGCGCCGGCGGCCCTGCCGGGTGCATTGCTGCCTAAGGCGCAGCCGCTGGTGAGTACAACGCCGAGCAAGCCGACGGCAAGCATGTTTTTACGCAATTGCGTCTCTTTTCGTTGGTCCGCGTTGTACGACTAAAACCACCAGAAGTGGGCGTCTGGGATTTTCTCGCCGTACCGGAGCGGATGTCGCTCCCCTTCGGCGGTCCTCCCCACGCTCGATTTGGTCATGCTGGGTTTCTTCTCCCCTAATGCCGCCCTCTTTCGACGGAACAATGCGCGCATTGCGCAGAAGCGGCCGGTGGTTCGTTCCACACTGCGGTCAGGCATGGGATCTTCTTCCAGTTGAGGGGATGGGCTGCAATGACCATGAAGCCCTGCGGCCGGTCACTTGTTAAGCAGGTGACGATTTTTGCATTTGGAAGCGTCACCTGTCAAACTGGTGACATGAAACATTCATTCGTCTGCGGCAATCCGGCCCTCGACTTCGCCGCAACGGTGCGCTCACGGCTCGGGACACCGCTGGAGATGTTCTCGTCACCTGAGAGCCTGGACGCCTGGTTCCGTGAATCGGGCATTATCGACGGGGACACCCAATTTCAACCGGCCGACCTTGAGCAGGCCATCGTGATCCGGGAGGCCATCTACTCCCTCGTTCACACCAAAATAGCCGGGGATGACTACGACGGCGACGCCCTCTCCATCGTGAACGACGCCGCCCGCACACCGCCGGCCGTCCCGCAGCTCACGCCTGACGGGCGAGTGACGGAAGCGACCCCAATAGAGGCGCTGTCAACTGTGGCACGGCATGCCATCGAGGTCCTCAGCGGACCCGACGTGCCGCTGCTCAAGGAGTGCGCGAACCACGAGTGCACCCGGGTCTACATCGATCGGTCCCGGGGAGCGCGCCGGGAGTGGTGCGCCATGGACCCCTGCGGCAACAAGATGAAAGCTGCCGCCTACCGTGCCCGCAAAAGAGAAGAGAAGCTCGTCCCTGCCGCCGGCAAATAGCCGCTGCGCCTCAGCGGAGGAAGCACTGAAGCTACGGCATTGATGCGAAGGGATCCCGGTTCCTGCGCTCAGGTGGTGAGCCGGGCAAGGATGGATCGGGCTGGACCGACGATGGAGCGGTCAAAGCCGGTGCCCGCCCAGAGGTTAATACGGTGGGGATCGCCTGCCCCGGCTGCGGCGGCCCGCAGCGGACGGGTTAGGTGATGAATTTCCGGATATCCGAAGGGCGCCTCGAGGTCGTGCTGCCTCATGAAGTCGTTATACAGACCCCGCGCATACCTCCCGGAGAAGGCCTTCGTGACGGCTGTCGTCGGGAATTCATCGGAGGACAGGGCCGCCCGGTGCACCGCTCCGGTCCCCGCTTCGTCTGCCCTCAGGAACGCAGTGCCGGCCTGGACTGCCACCGCACCCCGCGAAATCGCAGCCCGCGTATCTGCCCCCGTGACAATGCCGCCTGCTGCAATCAACGGGATCTCCAGGTCGGACAAGTCATTGAGCAGCACGTGCAGGGGTGTGGTCCCTGCCGGCCCGGCTGCATCGAACGTACCCCTGTGCCCACCAGCTTCGGGCCCCTGGACGCAGAGCACGTCCGCCCCTGCGGTTATCGCCAGCTTCGCTTCGGCGCGCGAGGTGACCGTCACTGTCACTGATGCCCCTCGTTCCTGCAGCGCGGTGACGACACCCGCCTCCGGCACGTCGAAGGTAAATGAAACGACGGCGGGGGCAAGTTCGTAGAGGACGTCGAGTTTGTTTTGCCAATCGTCATCGTCGTGTCTGGGATCGCCGAGGTCGACGTGAAGGCGGGATGCGTCGCCGGCGAGGGAGAGTGCGTATTGCTGTAAGACGTCCGGCCGTATTGTCGAGGGCTGGGGGACGAAGAGATTGACGCCGAATGGGGCGTCGGTGAGTTCCCTGACAGCGTTGATCTCGGCGCCCATACTGCCCGCTGTTTTGTATCCCGCGGCCAGGAACCCCAGTCCTCCCGCGGAGCTCACGGCGGCCGCAAGCTGTGGAGTAGACGGGCCGCCCGCCATCGGGGCTTGGATGACAGGCAGTGGCAGGGCGGCGATATCGAAGCGGGATTGATTCCTCGTGGACGTGTTCATGATGCCGGTCCCTTCGTTACGCTGCGTCGCGCAGAGTCCGCCGGTATTCGAGCGCTGGCAGCCCGCCCCATCCCCAGTTGTCGGTGTCCACTTCATTGATCACGACATACGTGGAGGCGAGGGGTTTGTTAAGGACGTCAAGCAGCACCTGGCTGACGCCCCTGATGATGGCGGCCTTTTCGGCAGCGGTGGCGGCTGTCGCAGCCGGAGTCGATCCTTCTTTTGTGATGTCAATGGTGACAATAGGCATGACAGATTAGTCCGTTCTTCAGTAGAGGTATGTGGTCATCGTCCGGCGTGCTGGCCGCCGTCGACGTGAAGGATTTCACCGGTAACAAACTCGGCTTCTTCAAGGAAGACGACGGCATGGACAATCTCGTCTATGTCCCCCAGACGGCCCATAGGATGCAGTCCCGCAAGCTGCGCGTGTGTTTCTACCGGGTGCATCGGGGACTTGATGACGCCCGGAGACACGGAGTTGACCCGGATCCCACGGCTTGCGTATTCGGTGGCGAGCGACTTTGTGGCCGAATTCAGTCCGCCCTTTGTCAGCGCGGCGAGCATCGCCGGCACGTCTGTGCTCGGCTGGTCGGCCAGAGTGGTGGTGATGTTGATGATATGCCCGGATCCCGCCGCCTCCATGATGGCGACCGCCCTTTGGCTGACATGGAAGAACCCGGCGAGATTGACCGCTACGAGCTGGTCGAACTCGGAGGCACTGTACGCGGTGAAGGGCTTGGACAAGAACTGACCGGCATTGTTGATGACCGTGTCTACGCGGCCGAAGCGCTTCATGGCTGTCTCGAAAATCCGATCCGCGGTCTGAGGGTCGGCAATGTCACCCCGGACGACCTGGACTCTTGGGTCATCGACGGGCTCGATGGTTCGTGCGGAAGCAACGATGTTGTAGTCCCGCTTCAAAAACTCCTGGACAAGGCCAGCACCGATTCCCTGTGAGGCTCCAGTGATAACGACTGTTTTCCTGCTTTGACTCATAATGTGGCTCCAGTGATAGCGACTATTTTCTTGCTTTTGCTCATGATGTCTCCGGGGAGAGGTGTTGGTGGCGGCGCTGGCAGCTGCAGGTGCAGTGCCAGCGCCGGTGCGTGCGGAAAGATCAGGCCCGGGCGGCCAGATCGAGGACCGCCTTAGCTGCTTCCTCGGCCGATGCGGGATTCTGTCCGGTCACCAGATTGCCGTCCACGACGACGTACGAACCCCAGGCAGGCCCGGATTCGAAGATGGCGCCGTACTCGCGTAGGCGGGATTCAAGAAGCCAGGGTGCCTTGTCAGCGAAGCCAGCCTGGGCTTCTTCCTCATCCAGAAACGCAGTCAGGCGCCGGCCCTTGAACAGCCACTGCCCGTCGCGGGTTGCTGTGCTGAAGCTGGCGGGCCCGTGGCACAGAGAGGCGACGACCTTGGTGGGGTCATCGAGTGTTGCCTCGAAAATCCGTGCGATATCGGCATTGGTCGAGAGATCCTGCATGGGACCATGTCCGCCGGGGACGAAGACGATGTCGTACTCGCTGGGATCGACCTCCTCCAGAGCGACGGCGGCGGCCAGGTTCTCCTTGGAGTCGGCGAGGTAAGCGCGGAACTCCTCTACCTTCTGCTTGTCGCTGCCGTTCATCTCTAGTGCCAGGCTGAGCTCGTCCGCAACCGGAGTGACGCCCCCGGGCGTGGCGATGGTGACGTCCAGGCCCGCCTGCCGGAACATGCGGTCAGGAACCACGAACTCTTCCGCCCAGAAGCCGGTCGGATGCTTCGAGCCGTCCTTCAACTCCCAGATGGTAGCTCCGGAAATGACCATAAGGACCTTTTTCATTTTGCTTTTCCAATCAATAGATAAACGGTGAATTAAATAACTGCGACGCGCCAATTCGAATAGACAGGCGGCCTGCTTGTTTGGTGGAGGGGCGTCCGCGGTTTCGTTACGCGGACCGTTAACAATTTACTGAGGGCCGGTACGACCGTCACTCGTTCTCCACAACCTTCGGAACCGTTACCGGTTAAGCAGGTGACGCAATCGTTGCACTTGGAAGCGTCACCTGTCAAACTGGTGACATGAAACATTCATTCGTCTGCGGCAATCCGGCCCTCGACTTCGCCGCAACGGTGCGCTCACGGCTCGGGACACCGCTGGAGATGTTCTCGTCACCTGAGAGCCTGGACGCCTGGTTCCGTGAATCGGGCATTATCGACGGGGACACCCAATTTCAACCGGCCGACCTTGAGCAGGCCATCGTGATCCGGGAGGCCATCTACTCCCTCGTTCACACCAAAATAGCCGGGGATGACTACGACGGCGACGCCCTCTCCATCGTGAACGACGCCGCCCGCACACCGCCGGCCGTCCCGCAGCTCACGCCTGACGGGCGAGTGACGGAAGCGACCCCAATAGAGGCGCTGTCAACTGTGGCACGGCATGCCATCGAGGTCCTCAGCGGACCCGACGTGCCGCTGCTCAAGGAGTGCGCGAACCACGAGTGCACCCGGGTCTACATCGATCGGTCCCGGGGAGCGCGCCGGGAGTGGTGCGCCATGGACCCCTGCGGCAACAAGATGAAAGCTGCCGCCTACCGTGCCCGCAAAAGAGAAGAGAAGCTGGTCCCTGCAGCCGGAAAATAACCGCGGACGGCTACGGGCTGGTCGGCGACATCGGCCAGTATGAGAACATCTGGCGCATGGCCTACGTGCGCGGTCCGGAGGGGATTATCGTATCCCTGGCCGAGCGGATCGACTGACCCGCCCTCACCCGAAGACGGTCCAGCAGCGCGGCACCTCGGATCTCTGAGAGCTCGGAAAGCTTCAGTCTTAGAGGTGATGGTGGTCCTTATTGGGCCGGCGGCACCCGCGCGTTCAGGGCCTCATTGACCGGGGCGAAGGCGACCCGGTCCAGGACAAGTTCGATCTCGCGGATTTTGCCTGCGTTGATGGTGAGTAACTCGATGCACCTCACGGCCCCAGCAGCCGTATCGGTGATGAAGTCATACACGACGCAGGCACGGTCCTGCGCGGTGAAGACCTCCCGGATCCCATTGCGGACCAGGGCCGGGAGCAGGCGCTTGAGTGCCGTGGTCCATCCGGCCTTGTCGAGGGTCGTGCCGGCGAAAGTGGCTACAAGATCCTCACCGAGCAGGTTTTCAAGGGCTTCCATATCGTGGGAGCCAACGGCCTGGATGTAGGAGCGTGCGATCCCTTCGACGCTGGAGTCCGGCATGAGGGACCTTTCTTGAGCGGCGGAGAGGCTCCCTAAGGGGCCACGGGCAAGCCAAGAATCCGCGGGTGGTCACATCGTTTCCCAGAAGCCTAGCGGCCGGGGCGTGGGACGGGAAGGTCCACGCGGCGCATCAACAAATTGTTGACAAGACGATGTTGATGCCAGAAAGTGGTGGTGTCGGCGGGCGTAGAGCCGACGGGAACGGAGACCGGAATGAACGAGATCAACGGAGCCGGTGGCGAGTCCCGCGATGCTGCAGAGGCTCTCCGCCAAAGCCAGGCGACGCGGGTGTTGCTGGACAGAGGCGCTTCCGAACTGTCGCCCAGGCCCTGGCTGGGTGAGCGGCAACCCCCTTCCGCGAGCGACCTGGTCCAGCACGTCCTGTGGCGGGCCAACGGGACCGGTAGCGGAGCGGCGGTGGATGGTCTGGACTTGCGGGCGGGCCTCACCCTTATTTCAGCCGCCCGGGCCGAGATGGATGGTCTGGAAACCGCGCTCCTGTTCCTGGCACGGGCCGAGGGGCTGACCTGGGCACAGATTGCACAGAGCCTTGGTCTCCGCTCGGCGCAGGCCGCGCAGCAGAGACTCGACCGGCTGTCCGGCAGGCCCGAGACGGGTGCGGTGGGCTGACATGGAATCTACCTCTCCGGCCAAAGCCGGGACAGAAAGTTGGGATCACGCCAGCGCCGTTCTCACCGGAATCGGTGCCAGCCCGGGTACCGCGTGCGGGACTGCGCGCACCGTTCAGAGCCTCGATCAATTCTCCGCGGTGACCCCTGGCGACGTCCTGGTCTGCCGCACGACTGACCCCGCCTGGACACCACTGTTCGGGGTGGTCGCTGCAGTCATCACGGAAACGGGCGGGATGCTTTCGCATGCCGCTATCGTCGCCCGCGAATACGGCATCCCCGCCGTGCTGGGGATAACGGACGCCCTGACCCGTATCACTGCCGGAACGACGCTCATGGTGGACGGAACTCATGGAACCGTCCACGGGAAACCGGCAAGTCCCGGAGCGGGTCCATGACGAGCCCGCAGCAACCATCAATGATGCTCACCCTCCACGCCATGAGGCTGCTTGGCTTCGCCGACACTGAGTCAGTTGCAGAGCGGTTCGGCCAGGATCCGCACCACGCCGAACGACTCCTTATTGATGCCGGCGCGAAAGGGTGGGCGTTGCGCTCCTCATTCGGGGGAACCCGGGGCTGGTCCCTGACAGTCGCGGGCAAGACTGAAAACGAACGGCTCCTGGCGGCGGAACTGGACAGCACAGGCGGTTATGCAGTGATCACGGCCGTGCACGCGAAGTTTGCACCGCTGAACGCAGACGTCGTGGCCGCCTGCAGCAAACTCCAACTCCACTGGCTCGCCGATGGAGATCAGCCAAATGGTGGGATCGACGAGCAAACACATCAAACCTTCGCCCAGGCGGCGGCGTCCCTAAGCGATCTGGAAGTCCGCCTGACCGCGGTGTTATTGGTTCGGCGGATACGCGAAACGCCTCGAACAAGCAGTGGCAAACGCAGCCACGGAACCGGCTTGGCTCACAGCCACAGACCGTGACTCCTTCCACCGCGTATGGTTCGAGTTGCACGAAGACCTCATCGCCACCCTCGGCATCCCGAGGTGAACACTCCATGCAGACCCAAGACCTGCTCTCTCTTTCACTCTGATCGCCCTTCACTCATGACGGCCGCGGCTGATGCCGAACTGCGAGATGAGGCTGATCAGCGCGAGGACGACAGTCGCGCCTCCATATCCGACAACCGTCGGCATGAGGCCCAGCGGGGCGGCGAGCTGGCCAGCGATGATGACGGGCAGGCCGAACGCGATGTAGGCGACAACGTAAATGGCTGCCACGATGCCCGCCCTCTGCTGGGGGCCGGCCAGCGGCATGATCAGGCGCAGTGATCCGGAAAAGGCTGCCCCGAAGCCGACACCCGTAATGACCAGCCCGGCGATCATGAGCGCAAGGCTTCCGGCGAGCACGCCGGTCACGACGCCGATGGTCCCGGCGATGGACGCATAGATCCCAAGAGTCATACCGTTCCGAGGGCTAAGCCGCCCGAAGGCGACAGCCACGACAGCAGCAGTTGCCGGCGCAATGAAACCGCTGAGGCCGTTGACCAGGCCGCTGTTCAAGTGGAAGACGTTGCGTACGATTGTCGGCGCGAGTCCGAGGGACAGACCTGCGAGCATCCAGATTGCGGCTATCACGGGGGCGGCGGCGGCAAATTCTCTTCTGGCAGCCGGCGGAACGGAGATGCGCGGGATCAGGGAACTCAACGCTCCGGGTGTGCGGGTCACGCTCTCGGGAGAGAGCGCGACGACGACGATTCCCAGGACGGTCACGATGGCGAGGACGGCAAAGATGATCGTGTTCGCCTCGGGCGTGAACTGGATGGCGAACCCCGCAAGCAATGCGCCGACAGCGAGCCCTGCGGTCATGCCGACGCTGCCAAGGATGCTGCCCAGTTTCTTTCGGTTCGGCGGTGCGAGTTCGGCGAGGGCGGCTGTGAATGCGCTGGTGGCAGCGCCGGTGGCGAGGCCCTGCACGACGCGGGCGGCGATCACCCACCCGATGTCGGGCGCTGCCAGGAACATCAGGGTCGCCACGAGTTGAACGAAGAGTGCACCGATCAGCACGGGCCGCCGGCCTACATGGTCTGAGAGTGAACCGACAGTCAGCATGGCCGCAAGGAAGCCGATCGCGTAGACGGCGAACGCGAGGGTCAGAACCGCCGCGGGAAAGCCCCACCGCTCTTGGTAGAAAGCGAGCAGTGGCGTCGGCGCACCCGCCGCCAGGTACAGGCTGATGAAGGTGACCGCGCTCCCTGCGAAAGCCACCCCGGAAGGAAGCTTGGAGCGACGGGGAGCGGCCGGAGGACGAGTTTCGAGGGTTGTACTAGGCGACATTGAAAGGCTTCTGTTCTGCCGGCCAACGCTCTCCGGCAACGTAGTTGATTTGTATGTTGTGGTCCGGCGCCCGGGGCAGCGCGGCGCTGACTGATCAGGCCTGCCCCTGCTCAATCCAGTTGCCGTTTGCGGCAATTTCGAGATCGTCGAACCCGAGCTGCGCATCCGATTCGATATGGGGTCCGATAACGACTGGAATGTCCGTGCCGCGTTTCACGAGGCGCAACGGGCCGCCGTCGTCGGACTGCAAATACCGGTTGCCCCACTGCATCAGCGCGAACACCGCCGGCATGAGATCTGCACCCTTCGGCGTCAGGACGTACTCATAGCGCTTCCGCTTGCCCTCTTCCTGGTACGGACGCTTCTCGAAGAGGCCAATATCCGTAAGTTGCTTGAGCCGGGCGGAAACTATGGCATCGGTGCCTTTTGTCCGTCGCACGAAGTCGTCGAATCGGGTGGTGCCGTAGATGGCCTCCCGCAGGATGAGCATCGATGACCGGGTTCCGATTATTTCCATCGTCATGGCGATGGAGCAGTTCTCCATCCGCCAGGCGCCCCGATCCTCGAGCGCGCCTTTGAGTTTGATTGACATCGACCCACCTGCCTAACTTCCAGTTGTAGTAGTTAGATCGTGGCGGCTGACTACCAAAATGTCAAGCTAGCTGAATGAAGGTTCCATCCAACGTCACCCTCTTGACAGGTGACGGAAATGCATGCCAATATCGTTACCAGTTGAACCGGTGACGCAGAAGTGGTTGCCGCATTCTTCAGCACTTCCCCCCAAGATCCCGCCCCCTCCCGGGCAGCGGAAGCACGTAGACCGTCAAACCCACTGAGAAGGAACCACAAATGGCGCAGTCCACCACCGAGATACTGACAGACGCACTCAAGCAGGCCGCGGCTGCTCACGGCATCTACGAAGCCGAAGTCCTGGGCGGGGTGTACGACACCGAATGGCCGCAGTGGTACGCGGAACACATGACCCGCGCTCTCGCCGCGGCTGGGCACCGGCTCACCACCAGTTAGGGTCTCCGCCTCCCCGGGCAACCGGCGCAGCCTGTTGCCGTACAAAAACCACCAACCCACTCAGCAAACTCAACACAAAGGATTGACATCATGGATTTGAAGCTTGAAGTACTGTTCGTTCCCGTTTCCGACGTCGACCGGGCCAAGGCCTTCTACGAATCGCTCGGATTCCGCGTCGATATCGACTACATCGCCAGCGAGGACTTCCGGGTGGCGCAGCTGACCCCTCCCGGGTCCGAAGCATCGATCATGATCGGCAAGAGCATCACCGCTGCCGCACCCGGATCACTCCAGAACCAGATTTTCGCCGTGAAGGACATCCTCGCGACCCGGGCCGACCTCGCTGAAAAGGGCGTCGACGTCTCCGAGGTATTCCACTACGCGAAGGGATTCATCTTCAACCTCGACAACCAGCACCGCGTTGCGGGCCCGCACCCGGAACGCGCCGACTACCAGTCCTTTGCCTCCTTCAGCGACCCGGACGGCAACAGCTGGCTTCTCCAGGAAATCAACACCCGGGCGCCCGGACGTTGAGCACCCAACCAACCCACTCAGCAGACTCAACACAAAGGATTGACATCATGGATTTGAAGCTTGAAGTACTGTTCGTTCCCGTTTCCGACGTCGACCGGGCCAAGGCCTTCTACGAGTCGCTCGGATTCCGCGTCGATATCGACTACATCGCCAGCGAGGATTTCCGGGTGGCGCAGCTGACCCCTCCCGGGTCGGAAGCATCGATCATGATCGGCAAGAGCATCACCGCTGCCGCACCCGGATCACTCCAGAACCAGATTTTCGCCGTCAAGGACATCCTCGCGACCCGGGCCGACCTCGCTGAAAAGGGCGTCGACGTCTCCGAGGTATTCCACTACGCGAAGGGATTCATCTTCAACCTCGACAACCAGCACCGCGTTGCGGGCCTGCACCCGGAACGCGCCGACTACCAGTCCTTTGCCTCCTTCAGCGACCCGGACGGCAACAGCTGGCTTCTCCAGGAAATCAACACCCGGGCGCCCGGACGTTGAGCACCCACAGCGGTTCAGCAGAATACGACCTGATCGTGCTCGGGGGCGGCGCCGTGGGAGAGAACATCGCCGACCGCGCCGTCCAGGGTGGCCTGAGCGCCGTGATTGTCGAAAGCGAGCTCGTGGGGGGCGAGTGCTCCTACTGGGCATGCATGCCATCAAAGGCGCTGCTGCGCTCCGCCCAGGTGCTGCGGGCAGCCCGTCAGGTTCCCGGGGCCGCGCAGGCCGTGACCGGTGAACTCGACGTGCAGGCCGTGCTGGCACGGCGGGACTCGTTCGCCAGCAACTGGTCCGACAGCGGCCAGGTGAGGTGGCTCGAAAGCGCCGGCATTGCCCTGGTGCGTGGTCAGGGCCGGCTCACTGGCCCCAAGGAAGTCACTGTCACGGCCACGGACGGTTCTACGACGCTGCTCACCGCCCGCCACGCCGTCTCCGTTGCCACGGGATCAGACGCGCTCCTGCCCGACATCGACGGACTCGCTGATGCCCGGCCGTGGACCAGCCGGGAGGCCACCAGCATCAGGGCCGTCCCTGAAAGCCTGGCGATCATCGGCGGCGGCGTTGTTGCCACCGAGATGGCGACAGCTTTCGCCGCCTTTGGCACGGCAGTAACCCTGGTCTCCCGCAGCGGGCTGCTCTCAGGCATGGAGCCGTTCGCTGGTGAGCTAATTGCGGAAGCCCTCCGTGCGCAGGGTGTCCACGTCATTCTCGAGTCGAAAACCACCCGCATCACCCGGGACGAAAGCAGCGTCACCATCGAAACCGGGGACGGCAGGACCATCTCCGCCCAGGAGGTGCTCGTCGCGACGGGTCGTACACCCCGCACTGGAGATATAGGCCTCGATTCGATCGGCCTCAAGCCCGGGGCGTGGATCGAGACTGACGACACCATGCTGGTTCCGGGATTCGACTGGCTCTATGCTGCCGGCGACGTGACGAACCGGGCCCTGCTCACCCACCAGGGGAAGTACCAGGCCCGGGCGGCCGGTGACGTTATCGCCGCCCGCGCTTCCGGAGCAGCAGTATCGGACGCGCCATGGGGAACCCATGTGGCCACCGCCGACCACCAGGCGGTGCCGCAGGTCACCTTCACCGACCCCGAGATCGCGTCCGTGGGGCTCACCGCCGCGGCCGCACGGAAGAGCGGCTACGACATCAAGGTAGTCGACTACGAGATTGGGCACGTCGCCGGCGCCAGTGTGCGGGCCGACGGCTACACCGGCACCGCCCGGATGGTCGTTGACGAAGAGCGGAAAGTCGTTCTTGGCGTGACGTTCGTCGGCCCGGACGTGAGCGAACTGCTGCAGGCCGCGACAATCGCGGTCGTCTCAGAAGTCCCGCTGGACCGATTGTGGCATGCGGTACCGGCCTACCCCACGGTCAACGAGGTCTGGCTCCGGCTTCTCGAAGGATACGGGCGCCCGACCCGGTAACGGGCCCCCTCGGCGCTGCCTCTTGCGAGCGGCGCCTGCTCGCCCGGACGCCATGACAGTGCGTTTGTCCCAAGCCTGGCGACGGTGTCCTCTCCCCATCTGGCGGAGACGACACCGCCGTCGTCGGCCCTGTCCACGTCGCCTGACAAGACGACTTCACGGACCTCTGCGCCTGGGCTCCTCCCACTAAGTCCCTACCAAACGATCGGCACTCCATGTCCCACAGCCCCCTCTCGGAACACGAAAAAAGTTTGCTTGAGCAGCTCGAGAAGCAGTTCAAAGAGGACCACCCCACATTCGCCAAGGCGATGGAAGAAGTGCCGGCCCCTAACCGTTCTGCCCTCCACATCGTCGCCGGGGCAGTTACCGTGGTGGCTGGCTTTCTGCTCCTGCTGCTGGGCGCAGCGCTTCAGGGCCCCGTTCCGAACATCCTGGTCGGTGTCCTCGGTTTTGCCGTGATGATCGTCGGGGCGTTTCTCGCCATGAGGCACACTTCGGTAGCCAAAAACAGAGCACCTGCGCCGACCTTTCAAAAACCGGAATCGGTCGAAAGGACAAAGGCGGGCAAGGATCGACGTCCCTTCAGGGACGCCTTCGGAGACTGGGCCTTGTGGGGCCTGTTTTGGTGGGTGTAAAGCTGAATCGGCGACAATCTGCGAAGCCATTGCGGGGATGAGGAGGACCGGATGCGCGTCCAAGGTGACGGGCCCACGTTGACTTCCCGTTCGAGCGGTGCGACCGCGAAGGTCGGTGGACCCACGACGGAAACTCGGCGTTCGGTGCTTCTGGCCACCGTGGATCTCATAGACCGGCTCAGCTACCCGTCGGTGACCATCGATGCGGTCGCGCGCGCATCCGGCGTCAGCAAGTCCACGATCTATCGGTATTGGCCCTCCCGACAGGCCCTCATCCTCGAGGCCTACACGTACAAGACCAACAAACTCACCATTGTGCCGGACACGGGGAACGCGATCGAGGACCTTCGGACGTACCTGATGAAGCTGGCCCACTGCCTGAACTTCGCCGGCGCTGCCTCCACCGTCTCGGGGTTGATCGTCGACGCGATTAACGATGACGAATTTGCCCAGCTGTATCGGGCAACCCTGTTGCAGGAGCGCCGGAAATCGTTGTTGGTCATCCTCCTCAAGGGCCAGCGCCGGGGACAGATCCGCAAGGAAGTGGACCTAGGAACCGCGATTGATGCGATCTACGGCGCAGTCCATCACCGCCTGCTCGTCAGCGGGCAGCGCATTGATGAGCCCTTCGTTGCGGCCCTGACCGACCTTGCACTGCGCGGAATCTCCACGGCGCACGCTCAGAGCCGAACGAAATAACCTGCGAGTTTTCCTCTCTTTCGGGTGGAACGCTACCGGCAACTTCGTCCCACTTCTTTGGCGTCTGGTCACTCGACTTCGCAGACTGGACGAAGAGCCGAGGAAGCCCCCTTCACCGGACTTACCCAAGAACAGGATTGAAAAGAATATGTCTGTCATGACCCCTATCAACATCAACGTAGCCAAGGAACACTCGGAGTTGTACAAGGTGGCGATTGCGTTATCCGCACAGGCCGATGCTGCCGCCAAAGACGCAGGCCTGCCGGCATTGCTAATCGAACTGATAAAAATCAGGACCTCGCAGATCAATGGCTGCGCCTTCTGCATGCGCCTCCACACGGGCGACGCCATAAAGAAGGGCGAGACCAGTGAACGCCTCGCGGTCCTGCCGGCATGGCGGGAAACGTCCTACTTCACGGAGCAGGAACAGGCCGCGCTGAGCCTCAGCGAGTACGTCACCGGGATAGCCGACTCGCATGCGAACCGGCGCCTCTACGAGGAAGCTGTTGACTTCCTCACCCCACAGCAGGTCTCAGCGGTCACTTGGATGACGGTCGGCATCAATTCCTTCAACCGAATCGCCCTCACCAGTTCCTACCCGGTAGTACCCAAGGGATGACCGAGGTCATTGATCCGGGTGGTCCCCAGCGGCGCTGAGAATCGCGCCGGCGTCCCGGGCCCGGTCCGCCGCACCGCTTACGACGGCGCGCCAGAAGGCCCAGAACCGCGACTGGCCGCCACAGTGAAGGTCACATCTGGTACGTCCCCCACTCTTGCTGGCACACTGAGCCGATGAGCGATCCTCTCCCCCAGTCCAGGCGGCCTGGCATCCGCGCCGCGATGTTCGTGGATTTCGACAACGTCTACACCGGCCTGATGGCCTTGGACCCGGCGGCCGCCAAGAGATTCGCTGAGGATCCCAAGCATTGGACGGAAGCGTTGGCCGCCGGCGGCGCGGGCGAGGAATCCCGGCGCTTCCTGATCCGCAACTGCTACCTCAACCCGGTGATCTACTCCAAGTACAGGCCGTACTGGACGCGTGCCGGCTTCCGTGTGATCGACTGCCCCTCCCTCACGCAGCGGGGCAAGTCCAGCACCGACATCAACCTGGTGCTGGACGCGATGGATGCCCTGTCCGGCGCGGCACATGTTGAGGAATTCTTCGTCGCGTCGGCGGACGCGGACTTCACGTCGCTGGTCCAGCGGTTCCGGGCGGCTGACCGCATGACGACGGTGATCGCGGCCGGCGCCGTGGCGTTCGCCTACCGGGAGATGGCCGACAGCGTGGTGGAGTCGCACGACTTCGTGGCAATCCTCAACGGGACCTCGGCCGAGATCCATGCCGTGGCATCTGTCCAGACGCAGCGGGCAGAAGGGGCAGTGAAGACGACGAAGTCCAAGGCCACGACTCTCTCCGGCGCGGCCAAAGAGGTCTGCGACTTTGTCCGGACTGCCCCGGGCCCGGTTGTCGGGGCCATGGTGGCTCACCGGGCACTCACGGCCGATCCCTCGCTGAAGACCGACTGGGGCGGCTGGGGAAAGTTTGGTAGCTGGGTGGCACAGATCGGCCACGGCGTTGAATATTCCGCTGCGCGGGGTGGCTGGGTCTGGGACGCGCAGAGGTTTTCCGGCGACGATCTGCCCGCCGAGGCTGAGGACGGGCCCGGCATCGAGGAACGGGTTGCCCGGGTCACTGATGTGCCTGCACTCTCCGCCGCCCAGTTCCGTCAGCTGCTCGAGGCCATGGCGGCCAGGCTCCATGAGCAGCCGGTCACTCGAAACGAGCTGTCCCGCGTGGTCCGGGACGACTGCGTTGCGGCCGGGCAGCCGGTATCCCGCTCGGCCGTCAACTTTGTGATCCAGGGCGTGGTGTACGCGGGAGGTTCCCTCTCCGAGGAAATGACGGCCCAGGAACTCGCCGCCGCATGGGCCAGAAACGTGGAAGAGCTGTGCCGGCTTGCCCTCATGGAGTTCGACGACGCCGAGAAGCTCGCGCTCAGGCGCTGGGCCGGCGGCGGGCTGCTGGAGTCCGGCCCAGGCGACTCCCGGGCATAGCGCTGATCGGCTGGGCCGAAGATAGATCAATCAAACCTCTTTGATCGATCTATCTGAATTGATAGAATTGTGGCGTGAGCCACACCATATCCCCAGAGGATCAGGCGGCGCCGGAATTCCTCCGCCTGGCTGGACACCCCGTGCGGTGGCAGCTGCTGGGCGAGCTGGCCCGCAGCGACCGGCAGGTGCGCGAACTAACGGCGCTGGTGGGTCAGAGGCAGAGCCTGACCTCCTACCATCTTGGCCAACTGCGCGCAGCCGGTCTGGTGACCATGCGGCGCAGCTCGGCTGACGGACGTGACACGTACTGCAGCCTCAACCTGGCTGCCTATCGCGAACGGCTTGCCGCATCCGGCGCGGCGCTTCACGCCGGCCTGCGGCTGGTCCCGGCTGAGCTGGCACTGCCCGCGGACGGTCTTGGGGGACCGCCGGGTCAGTCACGCGCGCAGTCACCCGTTCGGGTGCTGTTCCTGTGCACGGGCAACAGCGCCCGCTCCCAGATGGCCGAGGCGATCCTGGGGCGCCTGGGCGGCTCACGGGTCGAAACCGCCAGCGCCGGCAGCCACCCCAAAGACCTGCACCCCAACGCCGTGCGCGTGATGGGTGAGCGTGGCATGGACATCAGCGGCGCCCGCTCCAAGCATCTGAGTGAGTTCGCCGAGCAGCGCTTCGACTATGTGATCAGCCTTTGTGACCGCGTGCGGGAAGTGTGCCCGGACTTCCCGGGGGCGCCGGCGATGGTGCATTGGAGCATCCCCGATCCGGCGGCCGAGGCAGCCAGTCAGGACAGTTATCCGGCGTTTGTTCGCACCGCGGAGGAACTGAACACGCGGATCCAGTTCCTGCTTTACGCAATCGAAAACTCCCAAACGAGTTCGGAAAGGAGCTAGAAATGCCCAACGACCTTACGGAACTGGTCAGCGTCCGATACATGGTGGCCGACGTCGATGCGGCGGTCGACTTCTATACAAAGCACCTCGGGTTCACCCTCAGGATGAGCGCCGCACCGGCGTTCGCCGACGTCACCCGCGGCCGGCTGCGGCTCCTCCTGAGCGGGCCAAGCAGCTCGGCAGGCCGGCCCATGCCGGACGGCGCGGTGCCAGCGCCGGGAGGATGGAACCGGATCCACCTCATCGTGGGCGATATCGCGGCCGAAGTGCACCGGCTGCGCGCAGCGGGCCTCACGTTCCGGAACGACATCGTCACCGGCCCAGGCGGACAGCAGATCCTGCTGGAAGATCCGTCCGGCAACGTAGTCGAGTTGTTCCAACCCGCCGGCCAATAGCGGCCAGCGGACGACGCCGGGCCCTCCCGCCGTCGTCCGCTTTCGTTTAGTCAGTTTCCATAGGACAGCGCCTGCGACAGGATGACTGCCAACAGGGCACCGGCTGTGAGAATGACAGCCCAGGTTTCCCTGCGCAACCGCCGATCGGCGCGCTTCCGGTGCGATGACTCGCAGCGCGGCACATTTGTCGGTTTCATGGCCTACCGCAAAATGACGGTGCGGTTGCCGAGCAGCAGAATCCTGCCTTCACAGTGCCAGCGGACGGCGTTGCGGAGTGCCGCGCATTCGGCGTCCTGGCCCACCGCCACCAGGGCATCGGCGGTGTACGTGTGGTCCACGTCGATGACCTGCTGGGAAATGATCGGGCCCTCGTCGAGTTCGGCGTTGACGTAGTGGGCCGTGGCGCCCACGGTCTTGACGCCACGGTCGTAGGCCTGGTGATACGGCTTCGCGCCTTTGAAGCTGGGCAGGAACGAGTGGTGGATGTTGATGGTCCGTCCTGCCAGCTGGGCCGAGAGCTCATCGCTCAGGACCTGCATGTACCGGGCCAGCACCACGAGTTCCACGTCGAAGGCGTCCACCAGCTCCATTAGCCGGGCCTCTGCCTCGGGCTTGGTGTCCTTGGTGACTGGCAGGTGGAAGAACGGGATGCCGTGCCACTGGACCAGGCCCTCCTGGTCGCGGTGGTTGGACACCACGGCCACGATCTCCACCGGGATGTCGCCGGTGCGCGCCCGGAACAGTAGATCGTTGAGGCAGTGGCCCATTTTGGACACCATGACCAGGACGCGGCGTTTGCGGCCGTGCGGTTCCAGCTGCCAATTCATCTCCCACTTCTCGGCCACAGGCGTGAAGTCGCGGCGCAGGTCCTCGGTGCTGAAGGACTCCTGGCGCGAGGAGGAGTCTGAGGAGGAGTCGGAGGAGGAACCCGAGGAAAAGTGGACGCGCATAAAGAAGTGCCGTTGCCCCTTGTCCCCGTACTGCTTGATGTCCAGGATGTCGCAGCCGTGGTCGAGCAGGAATCCCGAGACCGCGTGGACGATGCCCGGCGACTCCGCACAGTCGACGGTCAGGACATGCTCTGCCGTGGCAGCGGGTTCCGCAGGTGCAGGGTCGGGGCTTTTTGGGGTCTGTGCGGTCATTTCTGCACCTTCTCAAGCTCTCGTGCAACAGCTGATGCCTCTTCCTGCGCGAGCTCGGCCTGGAACCGTGAATAACGGGCCAGGTGGGCGGGACGCCGGCGCAGCACGAACCACGCGGCGCCGAGCAGAACGAACCAGACCGGCGTGACCAGGAGCGCCAGAAGCGTGTCCGGCTGCGTGGTCAGCGCCCAGAGAACGAAGGCGAAGAACGCGAAGACCACGCAGACCATGGGGATTCCGCCCGGCATCTGGAACTTGGACGCCTCATGCAGGTGCGGGCGGCGGCGGCGGAAGGCCAGGTAACTGGCCAGGATGATGGACCAGACGAACACGAAGCAGACGGCGGACACGGTGGTCACCATGTCGAAGGCCTTGCCGATGTCCTGTCCGGCGTACATCAGCACCACGCCGGAGAGCAGGAGGACGCAGGACAGGAACAGGGCGTTCTGCGGGACCTTGCGCCGGGACAGGCTGCTGAAGACCGACGGCGCGTCGCCCTCCTGTGCCAGCCCGTAGACCATGCGCGAGGTGGAGTAGATGCCGGAGTTGGCCGAGGACATGGCCGAGCTGAGCACCACCAGGTTCACAATCGTTGCCGCAGCTCCGAGCCCTGCCAGGGAGAACATGGCGATGAACGGGCTGTGGCCAGCCTGGAACTGGGTCCAGGGAGTGACAGACATCAGGATGATCAGGGCGCCCACGTAGAAGAGCAGCACGCGGATGGGGATGGAGTTGATGGCCTTCGGCAGGCTCTTCTCCGGGTCCTTGGCCTCCGCGGCGGTGGTGCCCACCAGCTCAATGCCCACAAAGGCGAACACTGCGATCTGGAAGCCGGCCACAAAACCCATGAACTCGTTCGGGAAGAAACCGCCGTGGCTCCACAGATTCGTGAAGCTGGCAGGGCCGGCGTCGGACTGGAAACCGCTGAAGATCATGAACAGACCCACCACGATGAGCGCCGCGATCGCGATGATCTTGATCAGCGCGAACCAGAACTCCGTTTCGCCGAACGCCTTCACCGTGGTGAGGTTCAGGAGCAGGAGGATGGCCACGGTGGCCAGGCCCGGGATCCACAGCGGCAGCCCCGGCCAGAGTTCCTCGGAGTAGCCTGCGATGGCGATGACGTCCGCGATTCCCGTGATCACCCAGCAGAACCAGTAGGTCCATCCGGTGAAGAAGCCGGCCCAGGGCCCGAGGAGGTCCGCCGCGAAGTCGCTGAAGGATTTGTAGTTCAGGTTGCTTAGCAGGAGCTCGCCCATCGCCCGCATCACAAAGAACAGCATGAAGCCGATGATCATGTAGACGAAGATGACGGAGGGTCCGGCCGCGGAGATGGTTTTGCCCGAGCCCATGAACAGGCCGGTGCCGATGGCGCCGCCAATGGCGATCAGCTGGATGTGCCGATTGCTGAGCTGCCGCTCAAGATGCGGTTCCTGCTGGGAAGTTACGGTTTCAGTTGTCACGTGCTGCTCCTCGAATCAATGCTGTCTGGAGTGCTGCTGAGATGGGCGCCTGACCCGGTCCGCCGGGAACAGAGTCAAGGCTGTTGAAGCTGTAGAGATGGATGCCCGCGAGATTGCCAGGCTGGCTTTCCAGCCCGGACACCAGGCTTTGCGGGGAGTAGCGGTCGCCGCTCAGGAGCTTGCGCGCAAGTGGGCCCTTCCGGCTGAGGAACTTCAGGGAACTTCCGACGCCGATCTGCGTCGCCAGGGAGACCAGTTTGGTCCGGGGCACGGACCCCGCCACCCCGGCCCAGACGGGCAGCTCAACGCCTTCGCGGCGCAGCAGCGCCGCATAGTCAAGGATTTTCTCCGGGGCGAAGCACATCTGGGTCACAACGTGCGAGGCCAGGTGCTGCTTTGCCAGGAGCGCGTCCAGCATGTCCACGGGGCCGGCGGAGGGGTGGCCCTCCGGGTAGCCCGCAATGCCTGCCCGCACGAACCCGCCGGAGTACTGCGCAATATCCTCCAGCAGAGGAAGGGCGGACTCATACGGGCCGGCCGGCTGCTTCCGGTCCCCGCCGATGACAAACACCTCGCGGATGCCGGCAGCATCACAGTCGCGGAGGATTCCGGTCAGCTCGGCCCGGTCACGCAGGCTGCGCGCGGCGAGGTGCGGGATGACGGTGTAGCCCAGCACACCAAGCTGCACGGCAGTGCGCATGGTCCGCTCGATGCCGTGATGGGGCAGGCAGGTCACCGTGAGCGTGGTGGTCAACGGCACCAGGTCCGTGACCCGCTCAACGATTCCCTCGGAAGGGATGATTTCTATTCTGATGGGGAACATCATTGGTCCTCTCAATGCATCAGGTTTTTGGGCATCAGGTTTTTGGGCATCAGGTTTTTGGGCATCAGGGTTGGGTTGTTCAGGCCGTAGCCGCGAGCAGTGAGCTGGCTTCCTGGCGGGTGCTGCCGGAGCTTTCGATGTGGGCGAGTTCGGCCGGGATTTCCCAGCCTTTCTTGCGCATCGCGGTGGCCCAGAGCCGGCCGGCGCGGTAGGAGGAGCGCACCAGGGGCCCGGACATGACGCCGAGGAAGCCGATCTCGTCCGCTTCGTTTTGCAGGTCCACGAATTCCTGCGGCT
>NZ_JBEGIG010000005.1:0-103904 GCF_040676555.1 Arthrobacter sp. LAR12-1-1.1
TCCTGAATCAGGGTATCCAGGGACTCCAGCCATTCGGCGGTCTCTTCCGGATCACGATCAGGCAGCTGGTTTGTCAACCCGCTGAGGATATGGGAGGTATCTTCTCCTGCAGCCACGTCCAACCTCTTTTCGTCGTTGAATGGTCGGCTCAAGTTTTCATTCTGTGAGAAAACTTTCTTGCAATTCGAGATTATCGACGCAGGCCGAGGCGCGTCAACATCTGCGGCGGGGCACCGCGGGTCCTGCAGTCACAATCGGGCGGAAGGGCGCCACAAGCAACGCGGGCTCAGATATGGCCCATTTGAGCCGCCGCCAGATTCGGCTGCATCTGAGCCCGCGTTGCTTTTAGGCTGAGGTGAGCAGCCTGCCCCAGCGCGGGGCCAGCAGCGGTGCGCCCGCCATCCTGAGGCAATGCCACAGCGTGACGGCCACTGAGTCCAGGACAGGAACGCCCGTTTCGGCCTCGATTTCGGCGGTGATGTTGGCCCCGTAGAGGTTGGTGCAGAGGTAGATGATGGCGTCCGGCCGGGCCGCCGCCAGCTCCAGCGACCCCGGACGCATCTCCTCATCGGCCACGCGGGCGAACGACTCGTTGTCGCTCAGGCCGAGGAACCGGTGGTCCAGCGTCTTGATGCCGTCCCGTCCGTACGACGCCACGATCCGTTCGTTGACGTCCTCCGTGTACGGAGTGAACAGCCCGATGCGCTCGGTGCCGAAGGTCCGGAACGCCTCCATGTAGGCCAGGGTGGATGTGGTGGCCGGGACGCCGGTGGCGTCCGTGATGTCCTCCACGATCCGGCGGTCATGGTCGGCGCCGAGCCAGGAGCCGGAGGTGCCGTTCCAGGCGATGACGTCCACATCGGCGGTGGCGAGGAGCTCGGCGGCCGACCGCATGACGGCGGCGTCGAATTGTTTGTCCGAGGATTTGTCCAGGGCAATCCTGGTGACCGGGATCCGGGCGAAGTGGATGGTCACGTCGTCGCGGTCGCCCAGGATCCGGTAGCTCTGCGGCTCGAGGCAGGTGTTGGAGGACGGCACGATCATGCCGATGCGGGTGGGGCGGGTTGCGGAAGGCATGGGTGCTCCTAAAGGGCAGCGGGGGCGGTGACGGGGTCGGCGGCCGCCTGGTGTTCGCGGAAACCGCTGCGGGGCACGAACCGGCCCACGGGACCCGGGTCATGGAAGCCGTTGGCGTCCAGCACCACACGTCCGGCGGACACCACAACGGCGGGCCAGCCGGTGAGCGTCCTGCCGTCGAACGGTGAGAAATCCGTTCCCATGTGCAGGGCAGCGCCGTCAACGGCGCGTTCCTCGGCCGGATCGAAGATGACCAGGTCGGCGTCGTACCCGGACGCGATGGTTCCCTTGCCCGGCAGGGCGTTGATGCGGGCCGGGCCGGCGGCGAACACTTCGACGAAGTCCTCCACGCGGGCTGCCCCGGCGGCGGCGTCCATCAGGGCGGTGAACGTGACGGGCATGCGGGTTTCCACTCCAGGCAGTCCGTGCGGCATTTCGCGGATGTCATCTGCGCGCTCCCGCTTTTGCGTGAGGTCGTAGCAGGAGTGGTCCGAAGCCACCGTGTGGATGGCGCCGGCGGCAAGGCGGTCCCGCAGCGCGGCGACGGTCTCCGGGCTGCGCATCGGCGGGCAGCAGGCGAACCACTCCGGCATCACCGATCCGTAGACACTGTCATCAAGGGTGAGGTAGTGCGGGCAGGTCTCGGAGTAGGCCTCCTGGCCGTGGCTGCGGGCCTCGGCGACGAGGTCTACGGCGCCCGGCGTGGACTGGTGCACAAAGTAGACGGGGGCGTTGGTGTACTCGGCCATCGCCAGGGTCTCCTTGACCGAGATTTCCTCCGCGAGTTCCGGGCGGGTCCGGTGCAGGTGTTCAATGCTGATCCGGCCGTCGTCCGCGTGCTGCTGGGTGCAGTCGGCAATGATGGGATCGTGTTCGGCGTGGATGTAGGTGAGGCCGTCGAGCCGGACCATCTCGCGCATGACCTTCAGGATCGTGTCCCCGTCGGCCATGGTGGTGCCCCGGTTGGTGGTGTACATCTTGACCGAACGGACACCTTCGGCGGCGAGCTGTTCGAGCTGCCATGGCACGGTTTCGTCCCACTGGACCACCGAGCCGTGGAGGGCGACGTCGCAGCGGGACTCGCGTGCCAGTTCCTTCTTGTGCAGCACCGCGGCCAGCGGGGTCTCGCGGGCGTCGCGGGGGATGCCGAAGTCGATGATGGTAGTGGTGCCGCCCCAGAGGGCAGCGGTGGATGTGGTCCGGTAGTCATCCAGGGTACGGAACCGCCCGGTGACCTGGGCGACGTGGCAGTGGCCGTCCACGCCGCCGGGAATCACCAACTGGCCGGCGGCGTCGATGGTCCTGGCGGCAGCGGGGACCGGCTCCGAAGCGTCCACGAGCTGGACGATCGTTCCGCCATGCACCACGACGTGCGCGTCCTGGCGGCCGAAACTGTTGACCACGGTGCCGTTGGCAATGACAAGGTCTGGGGTGTGGGACATCGTTGTCCTCCTTCGGGGAAAAAAGCTAGTGAGATAGGGCGGACGGTGCGGGCAACTGCGTACTGCGCTGCGCCGTCGTAAGAGCGGCATCGAGGTTTTTCGAGAGTCCCTTGCGGGGCTTGACCGGTGGCGGTGCGAAGGCGCCCGCCCGGTGCCGCCCGGACTGGAGGTTGACCACCGACTGGGCCATCTGGATGCCCGCGGAGATGCCGTCCACCAAGGGGACGGGGATCTGGCCGGCAAGCTCGCGGGCAAGTCCGGCGAGCGGCGCGCCGGCGAGGATCACGACGTCGGCCCCGTCCTGGGCGACGGCCTGGCGGCTGAGGGCCAGCAGGGTCTCCTTGAAGTCCTCCTGCACGGAACCGATGCCGTTGAGGCTCTCGTTGATGGAGCGGATCGAGGCCAACCGGCCGCCGAGCCCGAATCGTTCCACGCAGTCCTGGTACCAGGGCCGGATCCGGTCGGAGATGGCGATGATGGAAAACCGGTGCCCCTGCAGGGCGGCGGCACACAAGGCCGCCTCGGTAATCCCGATGACCGGGACATCTGTCAGTTCCTTCAGCGCGGGCATGCCGGGGTCTCCGAACGCCGCGACCACGACGCCGTCGATGCTGCTGCCGGACCCGTCGCGGGTGTACTCGGCGATGATTTCGGCGACGGCACCGGCGGCGATGAGGGATTCAAAGCGGGTTTCGATGTATTCCACGCCGTACCCGGCGGTCCGGACCACGAGTTCGGTCCCGGGGGAGGCGGAGCGGAGGGCCTCCGCTTCGATCAGGGCGGTGACGTCGTCGCTGATATTGGGGTTGATGACAAGGAGTTTCATAAGTTCTTCCGATGAAGGGCGGGTTCCGTCCGGCGAAAATCCTCCGGAAACTGTTCCCGGTATTTGTCGATGTGCGACGCCGATTGGGCGGCTGCCCGGTCAGGGTCGCCGCTGGCGATTGCGGCGTAGAGGGCCCGGTGTTCCTCGATGAGTTCGGGGAGGTCGCTCACGTGGCGGAAGAGCCAGTGCATGCGGCCCTGGAGCGGTTCGAGTGCGGACTTGAGGAAGCCGTTGTCCGCGATCCGGGTGATGGCATCGTGGAATTCGCTGTTGGCGCGGTGGGCTTCCATGATGGCGCCCCTGGCCAGGCAGCGGTCTGCCTCTTCCAGCAGGCCTTCCAAGGCGCTGAGGTCCTCAGGCGTGGCGCGGGCCGCAGCCAGCCGGCAGGCCAGCACTTCGAGCGACTGGCGGACGTCGAAGAGATCCTCCACGTCTTTGGGACTGAGCGAGCTGACCTCGGCACCGCGCGCGCCGCGGTCGCTGACCAGACCTTCCTGGCGAAGCATGCGAAGGGCCTCGCGGACCGGGAGGCGGGAGACATTGAATTCGGCCGCCAGGTCGCGTTCCACCAGCCTGGTACCGGGAACGTAGTGCCCTTCAAAAATCCTGGTGCGGAGGGTGTCCCGGACAGCCTCCCGGAGGGGGCGTTCCTTGTCCTGGGTTTCTTCTGCGGTAAGCATGGTGCTCCATTCGGGTTCTTGTGGCACTGCGTTCCCGGCTCCGGGAACAGGTGTTTCGTGGCCTAGCTTAGACAGGGAGCCGCTTGTTGTAGTTCAGGGTCAGCACGGATGCGCCCATGATGATCGCGGATCCCACGAAGTACAGCAGCGCCCAGGTGTAGGAGCCGGTGGCACCGACGATCAGGCCGACGGCGATCGGGGTCACGAAGCCGGAGATGTTGCCGCTGAAGTTCATCGCGCCGCCCAGGACGCCGGCGTTGGTCCGGCCACCCAGGATCGAGGGGATGCTCCAGAAGAGGCCCACCCAGCGAAGGAAGAACATGACGACGGAGAGGAGCACCACCGCCGTCGTCGGATCTGCCACGACGGTGACACCGATGAGGCCGCCGATCACTACGACACTGGAGGTGCCCAGGAGGGTGCGCATGACCCGGTTGGCCGAGGCGCCAGATGCCCGCCATTTGTCGGCGATGGTGCCGCCGAGGATTTCGCCGACGAACCCGGCACCGAAGATCACGAACGTGGACCAGCCGATGGTCTTCAGGTCAAAGCCCTTGGCCTGGGCCAGGTAGAGCGGGCCCCAGGTGAGCAGGCCGTAGAAGACTCCGTTGAAGCCCAGCCAGCCGAAGCACATGGCCCAGAAGGAGCGGAACTTCAGGTAGGGGAGCAGGGCGCGTTTGCCCTTGCTGCCGTCGAGCTCGGCTTCGGCGTCCTCGGCGGCGTGGGAGGCCTCGATGTACTCGGCCTCGGCGTCGTTGACTCCGCGGTGCTGGCGCGGATTGTCCCGGACGTACCACCAGACGGCGAGGCCCATGAGGACGGTGGCGGCGCCGGCGATGATGAAGGCGGTCCGCCAGCTGCCCGTCGAGGCGATCAGGCCTGCGATGAGGATGCCGCCCAGCCCGGCGCCCAAGGGGGCACCGGCATCCAGGATGGTGGCGCCGCGGCCGCGTTCCGATTTGTGCATCCAGATGGCGTTCAGCTTTCCGCCTGCCGGCATGACGCCGGCCTCGGTGACGCCGATGCCCAGGCGGGCGATGAACATGCTGAGGAAGCCGCCGGCCAGGCCGGACGCTGCCGTTGCGGCGCCCCAGCCGACGCAGGACGCGGTCATCACCTTGCGGGGGCCGAACTTGTCGATCAGCCAGCCGACGGGGATCTGCATGAGGGCGTAGGTCCAGAAGAAGGCCGAGAGCAGGAGGCCCACGAGCTCCGGGGCCATGTTGAATTCTTTCTGGATGATGGGCAGGGCGACCGAGATGGAGCCCCGGTCGATGTAGTTCACGGCCACGAGCACCAGCAGGAGGAGGAACATTTTCCAGCGGACGTTGGTGCGCCGTTGCACGCGGTCCTTGGAGCCTGTGGGGTCAGCGGGCTGTAGTGCGGTTTCGGTATTTGCGGTTTCGGTATCTGGAAGAGACACAACTTCTCCTTGATAGAGAGGAAAAATGCCGGCAAGTGATGAGGGTCGATTTGTCCGCGGGCCAGGATGCGGGGTGTGGGGCGTCCTGTTCGCGGCCTGTCCAGTGGTGATAGCGGGGCTGATATCAGCGCTGATATCAGTTCGGAGATCCGATGCAGATCCTGGGAGGCCGGGGCCCGGCAAGCTTACTTATTTTGGGATCCCGTTTTGGGATCCCAAAATTGAGAATAGAAGTGAGCTGGGCCACTGTCAAGGGTTGTGGGCCGGCCGGCCCGGTTCGCCGGGAAAATGTCGATTGTGACTGGCGTGGGGTTCCCGGGCGGGCGGCGCCGGGCATGGCTGCGCCCCGCCACCCGGCAGGGGACCAGCCCGGGGCTGAAGCCGTGGCGGGTGGCGGGGCGTGAGGGTGTTTCTTAGCTGCCGCGGTAAGTGGAGTAGGCGAAGGGGCTCAGCAGGAGCGGCACGTGGTAGTGGGACTGCGTCTGGGACACAGCGAAGGTCAGTGTGACTTCGGGGAAGAAGGTCTCGGTCCCGGCGGCGGCGTAATAGGCTCCGGTGTCGAAACCCAGCCGGTACGTGCCGGAGCCCAGGCTGGCGGGACCAAGTGACGTGACGCGCCCGTCGTCATCCGTGGCCCCGGCTGCGATCCTGACCCAGCGCTCGCCGTCGAGCATGTCCAAGGTGACGGCGACGCCCGCGGCGGGCTTGCCGGAGCCGGTGTCCAGGACGTGCGTGGTGATGTGGGAAGTGCTCATGCGCCGATCAGTCCTTCGAGTCGGAGTACCGCGATTTCGCGCAGCTGCTGGCCGATAACTACTTGTTCCTCTTCGGGAGTGTGGGCGAGCCTCGTGTGGAGAGCGGCGAGGATCTCCTCCCGGCTGCGGCCTGCCGCGCGGATCAGGAATACCTGGCCGAATTTCTGTTCATAGCTCCGGTTTCCCTCGGCGATGGCTGCGGCGACAGCCGGAACCGGGGCGCCAAGAGTCGCCTGCTCCGACTGGGAGAGCCGGGCCTCCGTGCTGTTTCCTGCGGCCCGTTCGCCGATTCGGGGATGGTGGGCCAGGGCGGCCCCCACCTCCGCATTGGTGAAGGGTTCCGCCGCGCGGGCGGCGGCTTCGAGGAGGCTTCCGGTGCTGCCGAAGGGCCGGGAATCGACCATCTCCTCAATCCACCGCTCAATGTCCAGGCAGGGACGCAGTGCGGCCGCGGCCTCGGCGCGTCCGGCCGCGTTAAAGTCTTCCAACAGCATGTGCCAGATCCTTTGTGTCAATGCTGGCATCCACGGTGTAGGGCTATACGGACAAGATATTCGTATCGTGGAACTGTTATTTCAGCATATGCAAAAAATTGAACCGTACCGTGTGACGGGTGTCAACCGGACTGTCGGATCCGCGGCGAATTTCGAAAAGTGCGGCGGTATCGGACAGGCGGACTCCCGATCCGGGATGCGCTTGTCCGAAATCGCCGCGGAAAGCCGAACGGTTTCGGCCCCGCTAGCTCGACAGGAACCGCAGCAGAACCTCGTTGACCTCCGCGGCGTGGGTCCACAGCATGCCGTGCGGGGCGCCGTCGATCTCCACGTACTCGGCGTTCGGCAGCGCCTTGGCGAACTGGCGTCCCGCGACGTCGATCGGCAGGATGTTGTCCGCCGTGCCGTGCACAATCAGGGCCGGGACATCGATCTTGGGAATGTCGGCACGGAAGTCCGTGAGCCAGGTCGGCTGCGCTGCCGCCGACGCCGTGGCCCCGCCACCGGTGGCGAGGTTCCACCCGGCGTTCATGACTTCCTGGCTGAGCCGGGGGGTGCCGAGGAAGGTCTCGCTGTTGTAGAAGTTCTTGAAGAATTCCGTGAAGAAGGCGTACCGGTCTGCCGTCACGGCCTCCATCAGCCCGTCGAACACCGACTGCGGGACCCCGCCGGGGTTGTCCTCGGCCTGCAGGACGTACGGCTCGAGCGAGGCCAGGAACACGGCCTTCGCCACCCGGGCAGAGCCGTAGGTGCCGAGGTATCGGCCCACTTCGCCGGTGCCCATGGAGAAGCCCACCAGCACGGCGTCGTTCAGGTCCAGAGTGGTCAGGAGCGTATTGAGGTCCGCGGCGAAGGTGTCGTAGTCGTAGCCGTCGGTGGGCTTGCTGGACTGTCCGAAGCCGCGGCGGTCGTAGGTGATGACGCGGTAGCCAGCGCCGAGCAGCGCAGTTGTCTGCTTTTCCCAGGATGAGCCGTCCAGCGGGTAGCCATGGATAAGGACCACGGCCTGACCGGATCCGTGGTCCTCGTAGTAGAGCTCGACGTCTGTGCTGTTTTCGGTTCCAACCTTGATGTAAGCCATGCCAGCGGTCCTCCCGGTTGCGTGCGGTTCGATCTGGGGCGGTCAATATTGGGCGGTCAATATGCAGTGCAGTCAGTACGTGGGCTCCACTTTAGCGGCCGGAACCCCCTCGGCCAGGGCCTGTTCACCATCCGGAAGGAGAAACTCCTCTGCCACGGCCGCCCACTGCGGCCGGAAGGAATAGAGGCAGCCCAGCCGCAAGCGGGTCGCGGCAGCGTAGGCGTCGAACCGGGCGGGGGTGACCCGCAGTTCGTCGGCGGTGGCGATGACGTGACGGTGGGCGGTTTGGTACCTTTCGGCGGTCAGGCGGTGTTGGCGCAGGCGCAGGCGCAGGTGCACGGCAAGGTTCGCGAGGTCGGCGGCGGCCTCGGCCCGGCCGGCTTCGTCGAAGTCCAGCAGCCCCAGGGGAGCGCCGGGATCCCCGGTGAATATCTGCTTGTCGTGGAGGTCGCCGTGGGACCACACGAGTGGGTCCGGATCGGTCCGGAGCAGTTTTTGGGCGGTCTGCCCTGCGGCCACACGCACGGCGGTGCGCTCGGGCTGTGCTGCCGGAATATCCCCGGCGTGCACCAGCCACCGGTGCACGATGCGTTGCAGGTTCTCCAGTTCGACGGCGGCCGTCCGGGGCGGGAGCGCCTCAAGGGTCAGGCGGTGCTCCGGAGCCCGGGCCAGGGAATGCTGCCGGACCCAGGCCCGGGACCATTCTTGCCAGGCTTCTTCGAACACGTCATCACTGACGGCTGGGTCGTTTCCGAGCTCGAACAGGGAACGGCCGGGCAGCGCAATGATCGTGAGGCAGCCCGGGGTGCAGGAAACAATTTCCGGGGTGCGGAAGTCCCCGGCGCCGAGGAGCTCGTTCATCCGGGCGTGCCTGCCCACCGCTTCGTCGGACTGGCGGGCCCGGAAGATCTTGAGGTAGTGCTCCCCGGCCCTGACCACGGCCCGTTTGTGGGCCCGGTGCACCACCACCTCACCCAGCGGCGACGCGTGCTTCAGGGCGGGCAGACGCCGGTCGCGGCCGTCCCGCAGAAGCTCCAGCTGCCCCGCCCGGAGGTGGGCCGCCCGGACCCCTGCCCGGTCGGCGGCGGCCAGTTCCAGGACATAGTCCTCCGCGGAGTCGTCGGGCCAGGACCGGATGACCTGCCATTCGAAGTTGTCCGCATCCAGGACGGCGGCCGGGACGGGCGGGTGCCAGCCCATGTGGATCAGCTCCGGGATCCGAGGGACCGGCTGGCGGCCAGGATGGTGGATCCGAAGGACTCACGCTGCTTTACCCGGTCTTCGAGAACGCGGGTCGCCAGCAACGAGCCCGAAGGGAGCGAAGAACAGGCCAGTCGCAGCCAGCGTGCGTCCGCGTAGGCATCGAACCGATCCGGGCTGACCTGCAATTGCTCGGCGACGGCCAGCACCACCGTGTGGGCCTTCAGGTATCGCGCCGACGTCAGGTTATTGCGCCACATGCGCCGCTCCAGATGGAAATCCAGGTAGGCGAGGTCGCGGGCGGCCTCGGCCCGGGCAGTATCGTCGAAGTCCAGCAGCCCGAACGGGGACCGGCCGTCGCCGGCGATAATCTGCCGGTCGTGCAGGTCTCCGTGGGCCCATACCAGCGGGTCCGGTACCGAGCCGAGCAGGTTCGCCGTGACGTAATCTGCCATGGCGATCAAGGTGTCGCGTTGGGTGGACAGTTCCGGAACATTCGCTGTGTGGCGCAGCCATCGTTTCAACCAACGGGCCACGGCCTTCGCTTCCACTTCCGGTGAATGGACCGGCAGGGCGCCCAGAACGGTTTGTCTGCTGGCATCAGACGCCGCGCTCAGCTGGGCGAGCCACGCGCGGGACCACTCTTCCCATGCGCCGGCAAACTCCTTCTCGCCGATCGTGAAGTAGTCCTCGCCGATTTCGCCCAGCGTCGGTCCGGAGAGGGCGCTCAAAACGAGGGTGTCCGGGGAGCTCTGAAGTACCTCGGGCGCCGTAAAGGCGCCGGCGTCCAGCAGGAGGTCCGTCTGAGCGCACCGTTCGGCCGGGACTGCGGCCCTGCCGGGCCGGAAGACCTTGATGTAGCAACCCTCCGCCCGGATGATGGCCCGCGTGTACGGCCAGTGGGCAATGATTTCCCCGCGCTGTCTTTCGGTCCGAAGGGCCGGCAGCTCGGGATCGTCCTCCGGCAGGACCTCAAAGCGGCCATGGCTCAAATGTGCTCCCCGGACGCCGGGCCGTCCCGCAGTCTCGACCTCCAGCAGGTATTCTCCGGGTTCTTTATCGGGCCACGCCTTGTGGACGCGCCACGCGGTGCCGGCGTCGTCGGTGTAATTCCAAAGCGGTGGGTGCCAGATCATGCGATCAACTCCAGGGCTCGGCGGATATGCCAGCTCGTGTCGGCCGGCCAGTCGCTGGCCCGGTTCCGGAACGGGTCGACGCTGTTCAGGAACAGCCGGAACGCCGCCCAGGTCTCCACCCTGGCCTGCGATACGTGGCCGCCAGCCTCGCGGTAACCGTCGATCAGCTGGGCCGTCTTGCGGCCACCGGCCACGGGCCCGGCACCTGGGGGGTCTGCGATGTCCTCCACCGCGGCAAACGACCCAAGGTCCCTCGCCGGGTCGGAGGTCCTGACACGGTCGAAATCGATGATGCGGACGGCCGGGCCGTCCACCAGGACCTGGTCCGCCGAGAAATCGCCATGGACCAGCACTTGCGCGGGCCCGTGGGGGCCGGCGGCGCCGACGGTTGCCAGGAGCCGGCTGGTGAGCCGGGCTACCGGAGCCTCGAGCCCCGGGAGCAGGCAGGTGATCATGGACCGCGTGGCGGCGAGCTGCCGTACCAGGTCTTCCACTTCCGCCGCCGGGTCCGGCCCGGTTCCCGCGTCCATTCCATGGATCGCCGCCAGGGCTTGGCCGGCCCGGTAGGCGGCCGGGTCGTTGTCGCCGCCGCTCAGGTCTCCGTGGCCCCAGTCCGGGGAGGCGCTGATGCCGTGCGCGGCGCATTCCACGTCGGCGAGTTCGGGCAGGACCGGGATGCCGTTGCTCTCCAGCCGCTGCCGCAGGCGGAGGCCTGCGGCAGCTTCGTCAGCTCGGACAGCGGTCTTGACGACGACGGGCACCGTCGCCGAAGGGACCCTGGCAACGAGCCTGCGCTCCGGGTTGTATCTCAGCACGCTGACCGGGGGGTCCAGGAACCGCTCTGCCGCGGGGAGTGCTCCGAGCCGTCCGAGCCCGTGGTCCCGGAGCCACCGCAGGTTGGGGCGCAGCGGCCAGTCCTCCTCGATGGGGCCGACAGCCACCACGACGTCGGCGTGGGGATGATCGGGTTGGACCAGCAGGATGCCGCCGCCGCGCTTTTGCGAACTGTCCGCCCGCCGCTGCAGTTTCTCGGCGTGCTCCGGTGCTGTGGTCGATGCCCAGCCGTAGCTGCCGGCCCCGTAGCCGGCCCGGCGGAAGGCGACGAGGGCCGAGTTGTGCGGTTTGTAGCGGGTCCTGGTGATCCGGACGCTTTCGCCCAGGAGCTCGGAGAGCAGCTCGTCGTCGAGGACCCAGTTCAGGCCCGGGATCCGGGTGTCCCGGGCCGCCAGGGCACGGTCAGCTTCGCGCCGCTGCGGCTGCAGCCATTGTCCCTGCAGCCGTTGTCCCTGCAGCCTTTGTCCCTGCGGGGCGATGCTCATGACGGCACCTTGAACAGGTCACCCGGTTCTGCCGTCTGCTGCCGATGGACCCAGTCGGCGAAGCGGGAATCGGGATCTGTCAGCAATAACTGCGGCGGCCCATCTTCGAGGATTTTGCCGTCTTCGAGCCAGATCACCCGGTCGCATGATTGGGCCGAGTTGACGTCGTGGGTAATCGTGATGGAGGTCTGGCCTTGGGTGAGTGTGTCCAATGCGCTGAGGACCGAATCCCGTGAGGCCGGATCAAGCCCGGCCGTCGCCTCGTCCAGAATCACAATGGGGGCCTTGCGGAGCATGGCGCGGGCGACGGCCAGCCGTTGACGCTGGCCCCCGGAAAGATCGTTGGCCGCCTCGCCGAGGACGGTTTCGTAGCCCTGGGGCAGTGCGCGGATGAAACCGTCGGCCTGGGCAAGGGCCGCCACGGCTTCGATCTCCTCATCGGTGGCATCGAGGCGGCCGAACCTGATGTTCTCCCGGACCGAAGTTCCAAACAGCACGGAGTCCTGGAGGAGGATTGAGACATGGGCACGCACGGAAGCGATCTTCAGGGACCGCAGGTCCTCACCTCCGAGGCTGACACTCCCCTCCCAAGGGTCCACCATCCGAAGGATCATGCTGGCCAGCGTTGACTTCCCGGCCCCGGAGGGCCCCAGCACGGCGCAGTGCTGACCCGCCGGTATGGTCAGGGTGATCCCCTTGAGCACCGCGGTTCCGTCGAAGTGACCGGCCCAGACGTTGTCGAACACGATGTCCGGGTGCGGGTTCTTGAGGGCGACGGCGTGCGGTGCCTCGGGCACGTCGCTCTGGGCCTCAAGCAGGTCTGCCACCCGTTCCCCGGAGGCCGTCGCGCGGGCGATACGGCTCGTGTACCTGGCCACATCCTTGAGCGGCCTTAGCCCGGTCTTCACGTAAAACAGGAAAACGACCAGATCACCGGGGGTCATCGCATGCTGCATCACCCTCCAGCCGCCGGCAGCCAGGACTACCGCCGTTGCGATTCCCGTCAGGACGTCGGTCTTCCGTTGCAGGCTGGCGGCCAGCCGCAGCGTGGTCACACCGGAGCCAAGTGCCGCCTGATTGCTCTTGCTGAAGCCCGAGCTGATGGTGTCTTCGAGTCCATACGCCTGGACTTCGCGCATTGCTCCGAGCGTCTGCGCGGCGGTGGTGGCAAGGGCGCTTTCGCCCTTGCGTGACTTGCGGGCCGCGGTGGTAATCGATCCCGAGCTCCTGCGGGACAACAAGACGAATATCCCGATGGACACGAACGTCACCAGGGCGATCAAAGGATCGAGCCAGAGCATAATGATCATCATTGCGATCAGCGACACGGTATTCCCGATGAGCGGGAGCCCCGCCGTGACGGCCACATCCTGCAGCCGGGACACGTCCCCGACGAGCCGCTGGACAGTGTCGCCGGTGGACGCGCGGCTGTGGTGGCGCATCGACAGGCCCTGGAGGTGGCGGAAGGTACGGGCGCGCAATTCGGAGGAAATCCGGGTACCCACGAGCGCAAACGAAATCGCGGACACGTAGCTGGCCAGGGCCCTGATGAGGCTGATGACGATCACTGCGCCGGCGCAGAGGAGCAGCACCTCCGCGCTCGCCTCCACGCTGAGCGGGGACCTGCGCAGATTGGCGCCGAGTGAGTGTGAGACGGAGTCCAGGACGATCTTCACTGGCCACGGCTCAAGAAGCCGGAAGAGGATTTCCGCGGCCATGGCAATGAATCCCCAGGTGATGAGCAGCCTGTGCCCGCGCAAATGCGGGCGGACGCACCGCAAGGTCCGCCGCAGCGGTGTGGGTTCAGCCGGCGCGTGGGTGCGGGTCCTTCGCCATAGGGTCCGCCAGCTGCGGGGGTGCGCATGCCTGGAAGCGGTGGTCATTGCCTTGCCAGTCTGCGTGCAGGCGGCAGTGCCTCGGTGATCCGGGACAGCACACTGCTCCAGCTGAACCTCAGCACGGCGTCGCTGCGGGCCTCGAGCCCCAGCCTGTCCCGCAGATTCGGGTCTTCGCCGAGCCGGATAAGGGCGTCCGCGAGTGCGGCGGGGTTCCCGGGCGGGACGAGGATCCCGGTGCGGCCGTCCTGGATGATGGACGGGATCTGGCCCACGGCGCTCGCGATCACGGGCAGCGCGGCCGCCATGTACTCAAAGACCTTCAGCGGCGAGAAGTAATCGTCCTGGCCGGGCGCGTCCGGGGGATAGGGGGCGGCGGCGGCGTCGAAGTCTGCCAGGAGGCCGGGCACGGCGGCCGGCGCAACGGCGCCGGTGAACACCGTCGGCACGCCGAGGGACCCGGCGAGGCGCTCGAGGTCCTCCCGGCCGGGGCCGTCACCCACCACGTGGACGTGCCAGCGCAGGCCCGGGTCAACGGTCTGTTGGTTGGCCAGGGCCACACCGTGCAGAAGGCTGGGGACACCGTGCCAGGGCTTCAAGGTTCCGACAAACCCGACCGTGAGGTGGTCCGGATTCCGGCGGCCGGGGCGGCGGGCCGGGATCCGCTCGACGTTCACGCCGTTCGGTGCCAGCACGGTCCTCGCGGTCGGCACCCGCGCCCGCACCCAGCGCACCACAGGATCCGAGACGCACGCAACGACGTCGGCCGTTGCGGCGTTGCGGCGGAACACCGTCTCAGCTTTTTTCACATCCAGCAACTGACGGTACCGCTGCTGCTCCTCGATGAGCGGGGCATTGACCTCAAGTACTGACGGCACATCCAGGATGCGGGCCACCACGGATAGTGCCGGGCTGAACAGCGAATAGCGCTCGTAGAACAGCCCGCAGCCGTTGCGAAGGACCTCGTCCGCCAGGCCCAGCGCGGCGTCCTGGACCGCCCGTTCCCGCGCGGGGCCGGGGACGGATTCCGGCTTGACTTCGACGACGTCGAGATCGGCAAGATCCTTGGGCCGCTCGGTGCCGAGCCGGGTGCAGTAGACCGTGACGGCGGCGCCGGTCCCGCGCCACGCCCGGACGATTTCCTGGACGTGCACGGAGGAACCCTTGGTGCCGAAAACAGGCACGCCCGGGTCGGCGCAGAGGTAGGCAACGCGTGTCATGCGACTCTCCTTTCGGAACGGGAGAGGGACCTCAGGAGTTCGGCCTGGCGGTGGACGTCGTAGTCCTCCTCGATCAGGGCGCGCGCATTGCGCGACACGGCGACCCTGTCTTTGGCGGGGGAGCTGAGCGTGCGGATGCCGCGGGCCAGGGCGTGCGGACTGCCCGGCCGGACCAGGACTCCGGTGGAGCCGTTCCGGACCACCTCGGGGATTCCGGTGACGGACGTGCTGACGCAGGGGACGCCCGTGGCCATGGCCTCGAGCAACACCGTGGGCATGCCGTCCGCGTTGCCGTCGGCGCCGATCACGCAGGGCGCCACGAAGATATCGGCGGCGTGGAGCAGTTCGTGGATCTGGTCCTGGGTCTGGGGGCCGAGGAGGCGGACGTGCTCGCGTAGCCGGAGCTGATCGATGCTGGCCTCCAGCTCCTCGGCCATGATCCCGGTCCCGGCGATCCGGAGGTCCATTTTGACCCCCTGGTCCAGCAGTTCGGCGGCCGCGGGCAGCAGGTGCTGGAAGCCTTTCTTCTCTACCAGGCGACCGACGGCGGCGATCCGCAGGGTGGCTCCGAGCGGGCGGGGCTCCCGGTACGGGAAGCGCTCCAGCTCCAGGCCGTTACGCACCAGATGGAGCCTGGACGTCGAGTCCGGGAAGCGGCGGCGCAGGTAGCGCATGTTGTACTGGCTGATGGTCACGGCGTGGTGGGCCTGCTCCAGCTTGATCCGCAGATCCTCGTTTTGGACCGATTCATGGAAGATATCCACCGCGTGGGCGGTGAACGAGAACGGGATTCCGGTGATGAGGGACGCCAGCCGGGCCACGGTGGTGGCGCCCGAGGCGAAGTGGACGTGCATGTGCTGGATGTTCCGGGCCTGGAAGGCGGTGGCCAGATTGATGGCCTGGACGGCGTCGTCTGCCGTGGCGGCGGCGAGTTCGCCCAAATTCCGGCCGACGGCGGCCGTGAGCCCGGCCGCCTCGGCCATCCGGAGGCTCTCCCACAGGGCCACAGTCTTGATGGGTCGGTCAATGTACGTCACCGGTGCCTGGACCCGGGCGAGTTCAGGGTGGAACCGGGGGTCGTTGGTGGGCCGGAGGGAGAAGATCTCGATCCGGTCCCCCGCCGCCTCGCGGGCAAGGATCTCAGAAACGATGAACGTTTCGGAGAAACGCGGATACATCTTCAGGACGTACGCCGTCCCCGGTTCAAACGGCGACACGGCTGTCACCACCCTTCGCGCGCGTTCCGGCAACGCTTTCGTTCGCCTGGAACTGATCGGCACTGACCTGATCGGCGCTGAACTGATCGGAATCGGCCAGCGGCTGCAGCAGCTCGGCGGCCAGCTGCGGAACCCGGATCAAGCCGTCCAGCACCGCGCGGCGCCGGTCCACAGTGGTGCCGAGCCGGGCGGCAAGCCAGCCGGCAAGGATCTCGGGCGTCAGCGTGCCAATGTCGTGTTGCTCCAGGTACCCGGCCGCGGCCAGGGACGCGGCCCGGATCTGCTGCTCGGCGCGCGACTGAGTGCGTGGCACGATCAGCGCGGGGACAGGGGTGCTCATGATCTCGCACACCGTGTTGTAGCCGCCCATAGCGACGACGGCGGCGGCGTGCCGGATGTGGAACACGATGTCATCGACTGCGGACACCACTTTGACGCCGGGACGGGCGTGCTGGCGGAGGTCGTTGAGCTGCTCGGCGGGCATCTGCGGTCCGGCGACCAGTAAGTGTCCCAGCCCGTCCGGAACCGGCGCGGCGACGGCGATGCGGGCCAGGGCATAGCCGTCCGAGCCCCCGCCGACCGTCGTCATGAAATACCGGCCGGGCATGCAGCTGGTGCCGGAAACCGAAGGGCGCCCCTCAGCGAGGTAGCCCGTGTACCGGATGAGCTTTCGGAGGGCGAACGGTATCTCGCCGCAGGCCACGGGATCGTGGACGGCGGGATCACCGTAGACCCAGATGGCATCGAACAGGGCCTTGACCACGCGGGGCCCGCCCAGCCTGGCCCATTCGCTGAGGGCCGCGGCGGGCGAGTCAAGGACCTCGCGGAGGCCGAGGACCACGCGCACGGGCCCGGCGGTGCGTGCGCGCCGCAAGGCTATTTCGAGTTCGCCGTGGACGCCGGTGGCGTGCCGGTCCACCACCACCAGATGGGGGGCGAAGCCGGCCAGCGTTGCCTGCAGCAGGCTGGCCCGCAACGGCACGAGCTCATGCATGGGCAACGTCAGGTTCCGGGGCAGGTAGCCCGCGGACCCCTTGGCCACGCCGGGAAGAAGCACCCAGTCCCAGCCCTCGGGCAACCGGAACGCCGGGGCCAGTGCGGTGCCGGTGATGAGGATTCCGGTGACGGGGCGGCCGATCAGCCCGGGAAGCTGATTGTTCAGAGCATGGGCCAGTGCCAGATTCCGACGCACATGTCCCAGGCCCACTGAATCATGTGAGTACAGCACTATCCGCATTGGCTCCACTGCAAATCCTCCCCCGCCCCCGGTGCCCCGGATATGGCTGCGATCGCAACTGTGTCCGGTGCCGGCGCTGTCTGATGGTAGTTATCAGCCTGCGCCCCGAGAGTGAGGGCGGGATGAGGAGAAGATTAAGGATTTCTCATCCAACGCCGTGCCTAAGCGGCCCCGTGCTTAGGCACGGGCCAAGGTTGGATGCGGGCGTGAGTCAGCCGGCGGGCCAAATCCGACGCGGACGCCGGTGGACCAGCTCAGACGCGGACGCTGGCGGACTGCAAGGGGATCCCGATCAGGAACGTGGCCCCGTGGCCGTATTCGGATTCCACGGTGGCCTGGCCCCCGTGCGCCTGGGCGATGGCCGAGACGATTGCGAGGCCCAGTCCCGAACCTTCCTCGCCGCGGCCCGTGTGCGCCCGGCCGAACCGTTCGAAGATCCGTTCCTGATCCTCGGCTGCGATGCCGATCCCGTCGTCGCGCACCCACAGCAGGAGGGTGTCCTGTGGGGGCAGCGAAGTGCCGTCGTCCGCCGTCGGGTGCTCAATCCGGGAGCCGAGCGCGATCGTGGAGGACTGCCCGGTGTACTTGACGGCGTTGGCGGCGAGCTGGACCAGGGCCTGGGTGAGGCGCTGCGGATCCGCCTCCACCACGTAGTCGGCCCTTTCATCGATCTGCCAGTTTCGGTCGGCCAGGACGTGCACTTTCTCCATGACCTGGTCCAGGAGCTCCGGGATCCGGACGGGTTCACGCCGGATGAACCCGGGGTCGCCCGAGTTGGCGAGCAGCAGGAGATCGTCCACCAGGCGCTGCATCCGGTCCACCTCGTCCAGCAGCACGTCCCTCGTGGCAATGACATCGTCAGGATCATCCACCGTCACCAGCTCGAGGTGCCCACGGAGAATGGTCAGCGGGGTCCGCAGCTCATGTCCGGCGTCGTCCAGGAACTGCTGCTGTTGCTGGGCGCCCTCATCCAGCCTTTCCAGCATGGTGTTGAAGGTCTTGGCAAGCAGGGTGACGTCGTCCTCGCCCTTGCGGACCTCCACCCGCTGCGTGAGGTCTTCCGGGCCCACCGCCCTGGAAGTCTCGCGCATACGGCGGAGAGGGTCGAGCAACCGCCCGGCAACGATGCCGCCGATCACCGCGGCAGCCGAAAGCATGCCGAGGGCCACCATCGAATATGTCCGGACCGAGCTTGCGTTGTGTTCTTCCTGGTCGCCCGCGTCCCGGCCGACCAGGAAGAACGTCCCTGGGGCGCCCTTCATGGGCACCACCACAGTCCTGAGCGGGCGGCCGTCCGAGTTCAGCTCGCCGAAGGACACGCCGAACGGGTTCCGGAGCTGGGCGGCGTCGGCAAACATCGTGCTGTCCAGGAGGTCTCGGTCCCCGCTGCCCTCAACGGTCCATGCCACCCGTCCGTCCACGATCCCGGCCATGACCTCGTTGCTGCGCGGTTCGATGTCCTCGGCGGCCTCGTGAAGTGCGCTGATGTACGTCCTGTTGGCGTAGTCCCCGGACGTTTTCTTTTTGGTCTGGACGATCTTGACCACGGAGTTGGCCTTGTCCAGCACCGCCTGGTCGATCCTGGCATCGGACTCCTGGAACTGGACCACGAACGTGACCAGCCCCGCGGTGACCAGCCCGGCGAGCATCATGCCCAGCATGGCGGCCACCACGCGGAATCGCACCGAGTGGATCTTTGCGCCCCAGCCGGACGGGTCCTGGGATTCCGTCGAAGGGGAGACAGCCGCCTGGCCGTCCCCGCCGGGGTGTTCATCCACAGTGGCCACTTCCCTTCCTGTGACGATCAGCTGGCCTTGCAGCGTTTTGCAGAAGGTCTTGCCTAGCTCAGGCGGTACCCGGCGCCGCGGGTGGTGAGGATGCGCTCGGCGCCGAGTTTCATCCGCAATTGGCGCACGTACACGTCCACCACATTGGACGTGCCGTCGAAGTCGTAGCCCCAGACGTGGCTGAGGAGTTGCTGCCGGCTCAGGACCTGCCCAGGGTGGAGCAGGAACATTTCCACCAAGGCGAATTCGCGGGCGGAGAGCTCCACCATCCGGCCGTCGACGCTGACGGTGCGGGTGAGCAGGTTCAACTCCAGGGGCCCGTAGCGCATAACGCTTCCCGCCAGCACATCGCCGGTGTCCCCCTTACGTATCCGCGCCCGGATGCGGGCCACGAGTTCCTCAAAATGGAACGGCTTGACGATGTAATCGTCCGCGCCGCCCTCCAGCGCCGCGACGGTGTCGGTGGACGAGCTGCGGGCTGTGAGGACAATGACCGGGATGCCCACCTGGCCTCGGCGCAGTGCCGCGAGGACGGCGTAACCATCCAGGCGGGGGAGTCCAATGTCGAGGAGCAGGAGATCGAATTCGCCGCTGGACGCGTAGTCCACGGCCGAGACGCCGTCGGCGACGACGGTGGGCGCGTAGCCGGCTGCGCGCAGGCCCTTTTCGATGAAGCGGGAGATGCGTTCTTCGTCTTCTGCAATGAGGATGCGGATCAAGGTTACTCCCTGGAAAAAGCCCGGATCCGGGAGGTCCCCCCTGGGCCGCGCGTCGGCGCGGGCCTTATTCGCGGGATCCTGGCCTGCCCCAAATACTGCGGCGTCTCGTGCACACGAGCCGGAGAAAATCCGAAGCCCCAGCAGCCTCGATCTGCCCGGAATGCGGGCGGGGTCCGGGCCCCATAGTGCGGGGCCCGCGGGTTGGTCGGCGCGTTTCCGGTCAGGGCGGCGCGTCGGGCCGTGCGGGACCGGAGGCCCCGGCGTCGGCGGGACGGCCGGTTCGTAATTCAAAAGGAATCAACATCTGGTGCTCCTCCAGGGGACGCCCAGCATCGTGGAGTTCCGTCGGGCAGCTTCGGCTGAGACTGTTCCGGCTTCTTTCATCCTGCCCCCGTAATGGAGCGTGCGCCACCTTTGAAGGGTCGATTTTCAGCCTATTAACAGCTCACACGCAACATCACGCCAAGTCTGTCGTGTTAGCGCCCGAACAGGGCGCCGGTGACCTGGTGAGTCAGGTCGTGGATGAGGTCCAGACGGTTCGCGCTGTCGGCGTCGTCCGGGCCCCACGTGTAGATGACCACCGCGTAGGAGCGGTCCCCGGCGCTGAGCAGCGCGGCGTCGTGGACGTAGCCCTGCACCACACCGTACTTGTGGTGGACCGTGATGCCGGGGGAGAGCGCCGCCGGGATGAGTTCCTCGTCATTGGTGTGCTGCATGTAGCCGAGCAGCTCCGCGGTGTGATCCGGGTTGAGCAGCTTGCCCGTGGCGAGCTGCTGGAGGAGCCGGACCATGTCCGTCGGGGCGATGAGGTTTTTCTCGGGATCGTAGGTGATGCCGAGGGTTGCGGCGTAGGCGGTGAGGTTGGAGTAGCCGATATCCCGCATCAGCAGCAGCCACGAGTCGTCGCTGCTGGTGTTGATCATGGCCTTGAGCTGGAACGCGGCATTGAACGAGCCCAGGGGAGCATCGAGTGACTTTTCGCCGGTCTCCACGAGGTGGTAGTAGGCGGCGGCCGTCAGGACCTTAGCGGTGCTCGCCGCCGTGTACGGTGCCACGTCGCCGTAGCTTTGCAGCTGACCGTCGCGGGTGTCCATCACGGCGACGCCGATCCTGTGATCGGGGTGTTCGCCGATGATCCGCTGGATCTCGGCGGGGAGGTCGACGACGGCGGGCGGCGGGGTGGCCGGGGCAGCGGCGGACGGGCTCGGCGCCTGCTGGTGGGCGACGGTAAGGAAATCTCCTTCCGTTGACGGGACGGTGCGGATGGCGCCGAGAACCACGACGGCGGCCAGCACCAGCGCGGCGGCGGCCCAGACCAGGACCATGTTCCTGCGGTGGGTGGGAGCGGCCGGCCGGGGGCCCGGATTCGTCATGTGCGTGGGCCTTCCGGACTCGACTGGGGTGGTGCCTCCGACGTTAGGCCGCGCCGGGGGCGAAGTCCACGGAGCGCGCGGGGCGCGGCCAAAGTCGGACGAAACTCCCGCATCATGGTCCACTACGCTGGCACTCATGAGCCGGAAAATTACTGTCAGCCTGCCGGACGCCTCGTTGCGTAAATACCTTCAGCCGCACGCAGACGTCACGATCCTGGAATGGGACCTCACCGGTGAGCCGCCGCTGCCCCGGATCGACATCGTGGTGCCGCCCTACATGGGAGGCCCGCAGGTCCTGCAGGGGCTGGAACGGGTGGACACCGCCCTGGTGCAGAGCCAGTCGATCGGGTACGACGGGGTGGCGGAGTTCCTGCCGTCCGGACGGGTCTTCGCCAACGCGTCCGGCGTGCACGAAACCTCCACGGCGGAGCTGGCACTCGCCCTGATCCTCGCCAGCCAGCGCGAGTTGCCCCGCCTGATCCAGCACCAGCAGGAGGGCAGCTGGGATGCCAGGCCCACGGCCAGCCTGGCCGACCGCCGCGTCCTGATAGTTGGCTACGGCGGGGTGGGCAAGGCGATCGAGGACCGGCTCCTGCCCTTCGAGACCAGCGTGACCCGGGTGGCCAGCACGGTGCGGATGGATGAACGCGGCCAGGTCCACGGTATTGCGGAACTCCAGGCGTTGCTGCCGGTGCACGACATCGTGGTGGTGGGGGTTCCGCTCAGCGGCTCCACCCGGCACCTGATTGATGACGCTTTCCTCGCGGCGATGCCGGACGGCGCCCTGGTGGTGAACGTGGCCCGCGGTCCGGTGGCGGACACCGATGCCCTGGTCCGGCACACCGCCTCCGGACGGATCCGCGCCGCGCTGGACGTCACCGATCCCGAGCCCCTGCCGCAGGACCACCCGCTGTGGCTGGCCCCGGGTGTCATCATCAGCCCGCACGTGGGCGGGGCGAGTTCGGCGATGCGGCCGCGGATGGGCCGGCTGCTGCAGCGGCAGATCGAGCTCATGCTGGCAGGTGAGCCGCCGGTGAATGTGGTGCTGAACGGCTGACAGCTGAGCGGCTGGGATCGACGGGTCCAAGGCCCCTGTCTTTGCCGCCCTCAGCGGAGTAGCACTGAATAGCCAGGGCTGCGGTCGGTGATGCAATCCGCGCCCGCCGAGGGAGGAACCGCGCATGGCGCCCGAACCGCAGGAGTGGAGTGCATCGTCCACGGCGGCATCTGCCATGTCCCCGTTCGATGCCGTCATTTTTGACCTCGACGGGGTGGTCACTGACACAGCTGAAATTCACGAGATGGCGTGGAAGGAGCTATTCGATGGCGTCCTCCAGGATCCACGCGTACCCGGCACGACCGGTGGGGACCCCTTCACGGGCAGCGACTACCGGCGCTTCGTCGACGGTCGTCTGAGGGAAGAGGGAATCCGCGCCTTCCTCGAATCGCGGGGAATCGCCATTCCGGCAGGACAACCTTCCGATCCGCCCGGTACATGGTCCGTAGCTGGACTCAGTGCCCGCAAGAACGAGATCTTTAATCGGAGACTCAAGAAGGGCCGTGTTCGGGTGTTTGCCGGGACGGTGGACCTGCTCCGGAGACTGCGTAAGGGGCACATGAGGACGGTGCTTGCCTCCTCAAGCCGGAACGCCCGAGCCATTTTGAAACGCGCCAGGCTGCTGGACGATTTTGATCTCATCATTGACGGGCGGGCTGCAGCGGCTCTCCACCTGCCCGGGAAACCTGATCCTGCCCTTTTTCTCGAGGCGGCCCGTCAAATTCGTGTGCCCGCGGCGCGGGTGGCCGTAATTGAAGACGCGGTGGCTGGTGTCCAGGCCGCGCGGGCCGGAGGCTTCGGGCTGGTTGTCGGGATCGACCGGGCCGGGCAGCGTGCCGAGTTGGAAGCGGCAGGAGCCGACGTGGTGCTCAATGATGTCAGCGAATTCGATATCGGCCTTGTTCTTGCCGATCCCTGGCATCTCATCTACGAAGGCATGGATCCTGCCCACGAGGGCCATCGGGAGGCGCTGACCACCCTGGGCAACGGGTACATGGCTGTCAGGGGAGCCGCGCCGGAAAGCGCTGCAGACGGAATTCACTATCCGGGAACGTACCTGGCCGGGATCTATAACCGCCTCACGAGCGAGGTCCATGGGCAGCAGACCGAGGATGAGCACATGGTGAATGCGCCGAACTGGCTGCCTGTGGACGTTGCCGTGGTACCTGGCCGCTGGTGGTCGGCTGGAGGGCTCCGGTTACGCAGTGAGCACCGCGAACTCGATATGAGGCGGGCACTATTGTCTCGGACGGTCGTGCTCGAGACCGATGACGGCCGCCAGCTGGAAGTCATGCAGCGCCGCCTCATATCCGCGGCGCAGCCCCATTTGGCGGCGCTGGAAACGACGTTGACGGCGCGCGGCTGGGACGGGCAGCTGCTGGTTCGCGCCGCTCTCGATGCGGGGGTCACCAATTCAAACATTCACGCCGATGCCCTGCTGGCCCACCGGCATCTGCGTCCCGTGTCTTTTGGAACGACGGCAAACGGAACCGACTGGATCGAGGTGGCCACCAGCAGCAGCCATATCAGGATTTGCACGGCTGCCCGAATTCTTGGGCCTATGGCCGGGGTCCAGGAGCAACAACCAGCGCCGGACGCCACTGCGGCTACCCGGCTGAAAGGCAGGCTGTACCGTGATGCCCTGCTTGAGCTGCGGGCCGGGGCGCCAACAGCCTTCTGCAAAATGGTTGCGGTGGTTTCTTCGCGGGACACAGCCATATCGTCACCCCTTGGAGGGGCCCTGGATGTCTTGGCCCGGGCACCGGCTGGCTTCGACCAGATCCTGGCGGCACATGAGTCTGCCTGGCAGCGTTTGCTGGCCGCCTTTGCTTTGGAACTGAACACCGACCGGCAAACACAGCTGATCCTGAACCTTCATGTATTCATGTCCTCCAGACCCTCACGCCGCATGCGGCCGAGCTGGATGCCGGCGTTCCTGCCCGGGGGCTGCATGGAGAAGGGTATCGCGGCCACGTGTTCTGGGATGAGTTGTTCGTCCTGCCCGTGCTCACATCCCGGCTGCCTGCCACCGCCAAGTCCTTGCTCGACTACCGCTGGCGGAGGCTGGACGCGGCGCGCGATGCCGCACGGAAGGCAGGGCTGCGGGGAGCGATGTACCCCTGGCAGAGCGGGAGCAACGGGCGGGAGGAAACCCCGCATTGGAAATTCAACCCTCGACTCAATGACTGGGTGGAGGATTATTCCAGCCTTCAACGCCATTCGGGCCTGGCGATTGCCTATAACACCTGGCAGTACTTCGAGGCCACCGGAGACCGGGCTTGGTTGACCGAGCGGGGGGCTGACATCCTGGTCGAAGTCGCGCGTCTGTTCGCTTCAATGGCCATGCATGATGCCGAGGCAGACCGGTTCCACATCATGGGCGTGATGGGACCGGACGAATACCACACCGGCTACCCCGACCGGCCGGGGGAAGGGGTCAATGACAACGCCTATACCAACGTGATGGCCGCCTGGATCTGCGGGAGGGCGCTCCACCTCTTGAGGGGTGCGCTGCAGCCCCACGAGCAAGAGGACCTGGCATCGCGGCTGGACGTCGCGCCGGAGGAACTGAACCTTTGGGAACACATAAGCCACCGCATGTATGTCCCGTTCCACGGGGCCGGAATCATCAGCCAATTTGAGGGATACAGCGGCCTCAAAGAACTCGACTGGGAACACTACCGCCACCTCTACGGCAATATCGAACGCCTCGATCTGATCCTCGAAGCAGAACACCAAACACCCAACGACTACATGCTGGCCAAGCAGGCCGACGCCCTGATGCTGCTCTACCTGCTCGGGGAGCAGCAGCTGACCGATTTTCTCGGAACTCTCGGCTACTGCGTAGACTCAACCATGCTGGCCAGGACTGTTGACTTCTACCTCGCCCGAACGGCCCATGGATCGACCCTGAGCCGCATGGTCCATGCCTCCGTCCTGGCCGCCATGGACCCGGAACGGGCATGGAGTACCTTCCGTGAAGCGCTCGACGCCGATCTCGACGACACGCAGGGCGGCACAACCCGTGCCGGAATCCACCTCGGCGCCATGGCGGGCAGCATCGACACCGTGCAACGAAGCTTCGCCGGGCTCCGGATGGAACAGGACGAACTGGTCTTTGATCCCCGGCTGCCCGCGGGTTTGCGCAGACTGGGCTTCATCGTCCGGTACCGGGACCAGCCGCTGGAGGTGGTCTTGGACCACAAACGGCTGACGGTGGCCGCCGCCGCAGGCGCCGGACATCCCGTAAGGGTGCGTCTGGGCCCTGACACCGTCAGGTTGCATGCCGGGAAGTCACACAGCTTCCATCTTGGACCTCCGCGCTAAGTGATTCCCGTGACGCAGCCTCTTGTACAGGTAGTCGGCGGCCAGCACCGCCGGGACGGCAAGCAATGCCATTGCCCATCCCTGCGGGGGCGGAGGGGCCTGGCCCAGCAATGCTGCGACCGGTTCCACGCCGAGAAAAACTCCCAACGCCGCGAGTTCAAACAGGACGGACCACAGAAGCAGGCGGTTAGTGAACCAGCCCAACTGCCACGGCGGCCGGGTGGAGCTGCGGCAGGCGTAGGCGTTTGCCATCTGCCCCAGCACCACGGCGGCGAAGGCTGCACCGGAAGCCGAAAGCAGCACGCTAGCGGAAGGAGGCGCACCGCCAAAGCTCCATCCGCCTTCCCTCAGCACGACGACAAAAGCCATCATCTCCACGAGCGCCTCGACGGGCCCGAGCAGGGCGAAGACGCGGACCAGTAAGTCTCTGTCCATCAGGTGACGGCGCTCGGGCGGACGCTTCATGAGGCCTTTGCTCGGTGGTTCCGCTCCCAGCGCCAGCGCCGGCAGCAAGTCTGTGCCGATGTCCAGGAACAGGATCTGCAGCACGCCAAGGGCAAGCGGAAAGGCGCCCCCTGAGAAGGCCCAGATCACGAACGGTGTCAGCTCAGCCACGTTGTCGGTTAGGTGGTAGGTGAGGAACCGGCGGATATTGGCATACGTGGCGCGACCCTGCTCGATGGCGGCCACTATTGTGGCGAAGTCATCGTCCAGCAGGACCAGGTCTGCCGCTTCCCTTGCCACGTCGGTGCCGGCAACTCCCATGGCGATGCCCACGTCCGCTTCCTGCAGCGCTGGCCCATCGTTCACCCCGTCCCCGGTCATCGCCACAACATGCCCGCGTCCCTGCAACGCCCTGGCGACCCGCAGTTTCTGTTCAGGGGACACCCGGCTGATGACGACGCCATCATGATCCAGCATCGCGCCGAGGACCTCTTGGTCCTCGGGCAGTTCAGCGCCTTCCAACACCCGCTCATCGCCCAGCATCAAGCCGACCTCACGGGCGATTGCCGCCGCCGTCGTCGGGTGGTCCCCTGTGACCATGGCAACCTTGACGCCAGCTTCCCGGGCTGTTCGCAGGGCCTGCGCGACAGCGGGTCGGGGTGGATCATGAAGCCCGATGAGACCCAGAAGTGTCAGCCCGGACTCCACCGAATCAGCTGTCAGGGAGCCCTCCGCCAGCTCATTGAGCTCGGCTGGCGTCAGGGAGCGCTCGGCAACGGCCAGCAGACGCAGCCCCTGGCTGGCCATCCGCAGTATTTGCTGATCCACGTCAGCGGTGCCGGAGGAGAGGTGCGGGCGGTCGCGGTCGGCTGGCACACAAAGGGGGAGGACTGCTTCCGGCGCCCCCTTCATCGATAGCGTGGTCCCCACGATCACCGATTCACGCCGCCGCCCCGGGCTGAATCCGAACCGGATCGCAGACTCCCGGTCCGGCCAGCCGGCAGGGTTGACCAGCCGTTGCAGGAGCGCGGCCAGTGCCGCCTCCATGGGGTCGCCTTCCGGATACCACTCACCGTCGCGCAGAGTGATCGTTCCCCTTGATGCCAAGGCCGCAGCTGCGCTGACCCTGCCCGCCCGGGCGATAGCCTGTTCACTGCCCGCTACGGAGGCGATCGGTTCGTACCCTTTTCCAGCCACGGTCACGGTACCCTCCGGCGTCCACACCTGCACGGCGCTCATCCGGTTCTGAGTCAGTGTGCCGGTCTTGTCCGTGCAGATGAAAGTTGTCGAGCCAAGGGTCTCGACTGCCTGCAGATGCCTAACGAGCGCCTTCCTGTGGGCCATCCTCTGGGCCCCCATCGCCAACGACAGAGTTACCGTGGGCAGTAGCCCTTCGGGGATCAGGGCTACCGAGACTCCGATCGCGAAGAGGAATCCGCTGTGCCAAGAGACACCTATGGCTGCAGATATCAGGAAGAACAGCAGCCCCACGCCCAGGGCCACGACGGCGATGGTCCGGACGATTCGCCTCAGCTCCATCGTCAGTGGACTTGGCGGCGGCTGAACCGTTGCGGTGAGCGCGGTGATTTCCGCGAGCCGGGTCCGCCGTCCGGTTGCCGTAACGATGCCCTCGGCCTCTCCGTTGGTCAGGAAGGTCCCTCCGATTCCGGCGTCCATCGGCTGCTTGGTGACGGCATCACTTTCCCCGGTCAGCATCGACTCATCAACGGTGCAGCTGTCCGTGAATCCGAACTGAAGGTCCGCCGGTATGCGGTCGCCTGCGGAGAGAATGACGACGTCCCCGGGCACGAGGTCTGCTGCGTCCAGGCTGACCGAACGGCCGTCCCGGCGGACCCGGACCTGCGATGGCAGCAGGGCACGTAACTTGGCGGCGGCATGTTCGGCGCGTTCTTCCTGCACGTAGGAAAACAGGCCGTTAATGAGGACCACGGCTACGACGGCCACTCCGAGCTGTGGCATGCCGGCGATGAAGGCCATCGCGGCGGCAACCCACAGAAGCGCGGCGAAGAAGTGAGTGAATTCCCTCAGGAAGCGGCCCCAGGCCGGGGCGGACGCGACTTCCGGTATGCGGTTGGGGCCATGCCGGGCGAGCAGGGACTGCGCCTCCCGGGCGGACAGGCCCGTCGCATGTGGCAAGTTCCCGATCATTACCGGTCCTGCCAGCGGGCGCCCCCAGGCAACGCTGGGACAGCACCCCCTACCCGCCAAGCACGCATGGTTCCCCCTTTCATGGGGCAACGCGGCTCTGCCGGGGGCTTACTCCGGCCGGGTGCAGATTTCCGTCATTCCAACCCGGCGCGGGTGGCATCGTCCAGCGGGCCCGACCAGGTCAGCGGCCGGGCGATCTGGAAGCGCCTGCCGCTCACGCTGCCCGGGACAATCCGTACGAAGTGATCCTTGTTTCCGGTCTCCCACGGAAAGAGGAGCGGCCCAATCGTGTCCAAAACCTCTTGCGTGCTTTCGAGGGCTGTGGCTTGGCCCTTCACCACAACGCTCCACGCGACGCCGGCATCCGCATCGACGCCGTCGGCTTCTATGGCAACCGGGGTTCCCGCCAGGGCAGCGGAGAGTTTTGTCCCCCCACCCGTACGAAAGACCAGAGTTCCGTGTTCGACTTTGTAGTTGACGGGGAAAATGTCCGGGTGGTCATTCACCCAAACAGCGAGGCGACCCACCGAAACACTGCCCAACAGCCGCCAGCACTCTTGCGTTGCGAGGACATCTGCCACCGGTAATGATGCATCGTTCAACATGGCGCCGACCTTACGCCGTCGCCCGGTGGCCAAACAGGGCCCAAGGACCCTCGAAGCCAGCAGCGCCGGCAGGCGGCCAAGCTTGATCCCTATCCGGACTCGATACGCCGATTCACCGCACCAAGGTCATTGGGCTCTAGGTTCATCCCGGAGGGAGGCGAACGATGGTTGCACGGGCGAGGGGTTGCTGAATGCCGGGCGCCCGGGCAACGCTTGCTGGCAAGAACCATGATGGGCGGAACTTTCAAATGTTGGAACGGCATGTGGTCTGGTTTGAGGACGTCGGCATGGGTGACGTTCCGGAAGTCGGCGGGAAGAACGCGTCACTGGGCGAGATGACCCGGTCACTCATGACCAGCGGCGTGCGCGTCCCTGCCGGTTTTGCTACAACGGCCGCCGCGTACCGGGCGTTCGTGGAGGCGAATGGCATCGATTCGGCGCTTCACCAAAGACTCCAGCTGTTTCGCGCCGGTGAAGCATCGCTCCGCGACACAGGGGAGGCGCTCAGGTCCTTGGTCCTCAACAGCTCATTCCCGGACGACATTGCCGAAGCGATCGTGAACCATTACCGGTCACTGGCTAAACGGTCCGGACTCGATGATCCAGCCGTGGCCGTTCGTAGTAGTGCCACGGCAGAAGACTTGCCGGACGCCAGTTTCGCGGGCCAACAGGAGAGCTTCCTCAACGTTGCGGGGGAGGCGGAACTGCTCGACGCGTGTCGCCGCTGTTACGCGTCGCTGTTCACCGACAGAGCCATCAGTTATCGGGAACTGAAGAATTTCGATCACTTGAGCGTGGCCCTGTCCATTGGCGTGCAACTGATGGTGCGATCTGACGTGGGTGCCTCGGGAGTCATGTTCTCCATCGACACGGAGTCCGGCTTTCCGCGGGCGGCCGTGATCAGCGCGGCGTGGGGCCTGGGCGAAACCGTGGTCCAGGGAAGCGTCGACCCCGACAAATACGTGGTCTTCAAGCCCCTTCTCGCCGAACCGGCCATTGTCCCGATTATTGAAAAAATCCTCGGAACCAAGGCACAGAAATCGGTGTACGGGCAGAATGCGAACGGCCGCACGCGGATTGTCGATACGTCCGAGGAGGAAAGGCAGGCGTTCGTCCTCGCCGACGCCGAGATCGTCTTGCTTGCGCGCTGGGCACTGCTCGTCGAAAACCACTACGCCTGTCCGATGGATATGGAATGGGCCAAGGACGGCTTAACGGGGGAAATCTATATGGTCCAGGCACGCCCCGAAACTGTGCAGGCGCGAAAGAGCGGCACCCGGTTTACGGTTCACCGTCTTCTGCAGCAGGGCAACATACTCCTGACGGGGTCGGCCGTCGGCGATTCGATTACGCGCGGTGAGGTTTGTGTGATCCGGAATCCGGCGGACATCGAGAACTTCCGTGACGGAGCCCTGCTCGTCACGGAGATGACCGACCCCGACTGGGTGCCGGTGATGAAGCGGGCTGCCGGCATCATCACCGATCACGGCGGCCCGACCAGTCATGCCGCAATTGTGAGCAGGGAACTGGGGGTGCCGGCCGTTGTCGGCACCGGCAAGGCAACGGCGGTCCTCACGGAGGGTCAGACAGTGACTCTTTCCTGCGCCGAGGGTAACGAAGGGCGCGTCTACGAGGGCGCCCTGGCATTTGATTCTGTCGACGTCGACCTGGGGGACGTGCCCCGGACGAGGACCTCCATGATGGTCAACGTCGCCAGCCCGGCGGCAGCTTTCCGTTGGTGGCGTCTGCCGGCAGAAGGTGTGGGCCTGGCACGTATGGAATTCATCATCGCCAGCCTGATCAGGATTCACCCAATGGCCCTCGTCCACCCCGAGCGCGTGCGGGACCCCGAGGTGACCCGGCAGATCCAGGAAATCACCAAAGACCACAGCAATCCGCAGGAGTATTTCGTGGAGACTTTGGCTCTCGGCATCGCGAAGATAGCCGCTGCCTACTATCCAGGGCCGGTGATTGTCCGGTTGAGTGATTTTAAGTCCAACGAGTACGCCCACCTGATCGGCGGCGAGTACTTCGAACGGCCGGAGGAAAACCCGATGCTAGGCTTCCGGGGCGCCTCCCGCTACTACCATGACCGCTACAAAGACGGCTTCTCGCTGGAATGTAAGGCCCTGAAACGCGTGCGGGAAACTATTGGCTTCACCAACGTGATTATCATGGTGCCGTTCTGCCGCACACCCGCTGAAGCGGACCTCGTTCTGCAGACCATGGCAGCCAATGGTCTAAGGCGGGGAGACAACGGCCTGCAAATCTACATGATGTGCGAGATCCCCTCCAACGTCATTCTGGCCGAGGACTTCGCCCGGCGGTTCGACGGGTTCTCCATCGGTTCCAACGATCTGACTCAACTCATCCTGGGTGTTGACCGGGACGCGGAGGACCTGGCCGGGCTCTTCGACGAACGCAACGAAGCGGTCACCTCAATGATCAGTGACGTAATCCGAAAAGCTCATGCGGCCGGCATCAAGATCGGTATCTGCGGGCAAGGTCCCAGCGACCACCCCGATTTTGCAGCCTTCCTCGTTCGCGAAGGCATAGACTCACTGTCCCTCAATCCCGATAGCTTCCTGCACACACTTCACATCGTTGCCCAAGCAGAATCCCAGACGTAACCGGACGGTCGCCCCAGTTCAGCGCTCTCCGGACTCTTGGCCTACGACAACGACCGGGCAAAAGGCGTGCGCGGCACAGGCGCTACTCACGGAGCCGATGACCTGGTTTAAGAAGCCGCCGTGGCCCCGGCGGCCCACGATCAGGAGTTGCGCATCCTTGCTCTCCTCGACCAAAACCTTCGCTGGTGTTCCAAACTTCACCGTCGTGGAGAGCCTTGGTGGACGATCCTGACCGAATGCGGTGTCAATGGCCTGATCCACCAGGCGTGCAGCGACCTCTTCCAGCTGAGTAGCCACTTCATCACTGACACGCGAGAGATGGGCCGGGAGGTAATAATCGGACAGACCAACGCAGGTTATGACCTCAAGGGGTGCGCCCAACGCCGCGGCAAAGCGCCCGGCAAGCCGCAAGGGCGCCGGCGAGTATTCAGAGCCGTCGATACCGACAACGATGCGTTCCGTGGATTCCATGGAAACACCGTGGACCCGGTATCCGTGCGGGTCTAGGGTCGAAGGTCATCGCGAGTCCACCCCGGTTCACTCAGGTCGCGAGTGGTCGGGGCGGAGGCCGGGCCGGGTCAACTGCCCGGCCCGGTGGACGGGCGCGTGAACGCGGTCCAGGGCGCTGCGACAAGCTCGCCATCACCTACCCCGCCGTCTACATCCTCCGCGTCTGCACCGCCTGGACTCGTGCAGGAACCAGGCTCCGCGTCACCGCGGGGCGAGGACGCAGAACTCGTTGCCCTCTGAGTCGGCGAGGCACACCCATGGCACATCGCCCTGGCCGACGTCGGCGTCAGTGGCGCCCAGCGCCCGCAGCCGGGCCACCTCTGCCGCTTGATCATCACCGGGGTACGGCATCAGGTCGAGATGGACACGGCCATTCACGGTCTTCCCGGCGGGCGTGCGCAGGAACTCCAGATACGGCCCGACACCCTTGGCTGAACGCAGCCTCGCATGATCGTCGGTCACTTCGTGCAGGGTCCAGTCCATCGCCTCGCCCCAGAACCGGGCCATGGCCCGCGGATCCGCGCAGCTGACCACCACCGCGGCGATCGGCCCCGTGTCCCGGTAGATCGATCGGGGCTCCAGCACGCGGAACAGGTTGCCCTCCGGGTCGGCCAGAACCGCCCATGGCACATCACCCTGGCCCACGTCGGCGGGCGTCGCACCGAGCTCCAACAGGTGCGCGACCAGCTCGGCCTGATGGGCCGCAGAGGTGGTGGTGAGATCGAGGTGCGCGCGGTACCTCACCGTCTCGGGGTCCGGGACGGTGACAACGTCGACGCAGACGGCGGCCGGGTCCGGCCAGTCGAAGCCCACGGGTTCAACATTGGTCACGCCGGGTCCTTCGCTGGAAACACCCCAGCCGAGCGCCTCCGCCCAAAACCGGCCGAGTGCCGAGTCATCGCGGGCCTTGAAATTCACCTGAACAAGTCGCAGCGCCATACCGCCCGATCCTATACAGGTAACACCCGATATGGGAGGCGCACCCTAGGGGGTCGCGGGTGAATTGGCCGTCCCGGCGGTGTCCACCACGCAGAACCTGTTGCCTTCCGGATCGGCAAGTATCACGTAGTCGGCGTCCGCCGGCCGCTGGCTCCATTCGACCCGGGTGGCGCCCAGGGCCAGCAGGCGCTGCACTTCGGCGTCCTGGGTGTCCGTGTACAGGTCCAGATGCAGGCGCGGGGGAACCTGGACGGCCGCGGGGACCCGGTCCAGGGAGATGCACGTGCCCACGCCGCCCGGCGGCTGCAGGATCACGAAGTCGCCGTCGGGCGCGTACCGCGGCTCATAGCCCAGGGCAGCCTGCCAGAAACTCATCTGGCGTTCCAGGTTGTCCACCCGGATCACGATCGAGCCAATGCTCAGCATCCGCCTCAAGCTACACCCGGGCCACCGGCCCGGCAAGCCAGCACTGTCCGGCAAGCCAGCACTGCCCGGCAAGACAGCCCGTCCGGCAAGCAAAAACATAACCGCAGGCCCACCCGCGATTCGCCCTGAGAGGAACCCAGCTATCTCCGGGTAGCCGGACGTAGACTGACCCACACAAGTGCCCGTGACGCGTGAAGTGGAGACCGGATGCTCTGGAAACTGCTCGTCGAATACCTGCGGCCGCAGCGGCGGCTGCTGTTCGCCGTCGTCGTCTTCCAGCTGGCGGCGTCCATTGCCTCGCTGTACCTGCCCACCCTGAATGCGGACATCATCGATCAGGGCGTGGCGACGGGGAACACGGAGTACATCCTGCGCATCGGCGGCCTCATGCTCCTGGTTACCCTGCTGCAGATCGTCTGCACGGTTGTGGCCGTGTATTTCGGGGCGAAGGCCGCGATGGCGATGGGCCGGGACGTCCGCGGGGCAATCTTCACCCGGGTGGCCGAATTTTCCGAGCAGGAAGTCACCCGGTTCGGCCCACCCAGCCTGATCACCCGCTCCACCAACGATGTCCAGCAGGTCCAGCAGCTGGTCCTGATGTCTGCAACGCTCATGGTCACGGCACCCATGCTCTGCATCGGCGGGGTGATCATGGCCATCCGGCAGGACCTGCAGCTGTCCTGGCTGATCGCGGTCAGCGTGCCCGTGCTCCTGATTGCGGTGGGGTCGATCATTATCCGGATGGTGCCGCTGTTCCGGCTCATGCAGACCCGGATCGACACCGTCAACCGGGTGCTGCGCGAACAGCTCACCGGCATCCGTGTGGTGCGGGCCTTCGTCCGGGAGGACGTGGAAACCGCACGCTTTGCCCGCGCCAACGAGGACGTCACGGACACCGCGCTGCGCGCCGGCCGGCTCATGGCGCTCGCGTTCCCCACCGTGATGCTGGTGCTCAACGTCTCCAGCGCCGCCGTGATCTGGTTCGGCGCGTTCCGGATCGAGGACGGGTCCATGCAGGTGGGCACACTCATCGCGTTCCTGAGCTACCTCATGCAGATCCTGATGTCCGTCATGATGGCCACGTTCATGGCGATCATGATCCCGCGCGCGGCGGTGTCGGGGGACCGGATCGGCGAGGTGCTCGGGACCGAGTCCAGCGTCCGGCCGCCGTTGCGTCCGGTTTCGCGCGCGGCCGGGCGGGCGGCGCGCGGTGAGCTGGAAATGCGCGACGTCGGGTTCGCCTACCCGGGGGCCGAGCAGCCGGTGCTCTCGGACGTGAGCTTCACCGCCCGCGCGGGGCAGACGACGGCGATCATCGGCAGCACCGGTTCCGGCAAGACCACCCTGGTGAACCTGATGCCGCGGCTGTTCGACGCGACGTCCGGCTCGGTGCGGATCGACGGTGTGGACGTGCGCGAGCTCCACCCGGACCTGCTGTGGGGGCACATCGGACTGGTCCCGCAGAAGCCCTTCCTGTTCTCCGGCACGGTGCGCAGCAACCTGCTCTACGGCAAACCCGACGCCACCGAGGGCGAGCTCTGGCGGGCCCTGAGCATTGCGCAGGCGCAGGACTTTGTGGAGGAGCTCGAAGGCGGACTGGACGCGCCGATCTCACAGGGCGGCACCAACGTCTCCGGCGGCCAGCGGCAGCGGCTCGCGATCGCCCGGGCGCTCGTGAAACGGCCCGAGCTCTACATTTTTGACGACTCGTTCTCCTCGCTGGACACGGCCACGGACGCCCGGCTGCGGCAGGCGCTCAAGCAGCACACTGCCGGGGCCACGCTGGTGATCATCGCCCAGCGGGTCTCGAGCATTGTGGACGCGGACCAGATCCTGGTGCTGGACCGCGGCAGGATCGTCGCGCACGGTTCGCATGAGGAGCTGCTGGAGACGTCCGAGACGTACCAAGAGATTGTGAACTCCCAGCTCGCGGCGGAGGAGGCGGCATGAGCCGCACCGACAAGGCGCCGACGCCGGTCCCCGCCGCCGCCCCCGGGGTTTCCGGGGCGCCCGCCGCGCAGGCCCCGCTGCGGATTCCCCGCCCCGCGGGTGGGCCCGGCCGCGGCGGACCGTTTGCCGGGATGAACATCCCGGCGGAGAAGGCCATGAACTTCGGGCCGTCCGCCCGGCGGCTGCTGGGGGAGCTGAGACCCGAACGGCTGTGGCTGACGCTGGTCCTGCTGCTCGCCGTCGTGAGCGTGACGTTCTCGGTGATCGGGCCCCGGCTGCTGGGCGAAGGCACCAACCTGATCTTCGCCGGCGTCGTGTCCAAGCAGCTGCCCGCCGGGGAGACCCAGGCCCAGGTGATCGCGCAGCTGCGCGCCGCGGGGGAGACCCAGCAGGCGGACATGCTCAGCGCCATGACGCTGACGCCCGGCGCCGGGATCGACTTCGCCGCGCTGGCCACCGTGCTGCTGTGGGCGGTTGCCCTGTACGTGCTGGCCTCGGCGTTCGGCTGGCTGCAGGCGTATATCCTCAACGGCGTCGTGCAGCGCACAGTCTTCCGGCTGCGCGAACGGATCGAGGCGAAGATCAACGGGCTGCCGCTGCGCTACTTCGACTCGATCCAGCGCGGCGAGCTGCTCAGCCGGGTGACCAACGACGTCGACAACATCTCCCAAAGCCTCCAGCAGTCCATCAGCCAGGCCGTGACCTCGGTGCTGACCGTGGTGGGGGTGCTTGTGATGATGATCCTGCTCTCGCCCACGCTGGCGCTGATCGCGCTGGTGACCATTCCGCTGACCCTGGTGACGACGGCGGTGATCGCCAAACGCTCCCAGAAGCTGTTCGTGTCGCAGTGGAAACACACCGGCGAGCTGAACGGGCAGATCGAGGAGACCTACACCGGGCACGCGCTGGTGAAGGTCTTCGGCCGGCAGCGCGAAGTGGAGGAGCGGTTCCGGCAGAAGAACGTGGAGCTGTACCAGGCGAGCTTCGGCGCGCAGTTCATTTCCGGGCTGATCATGCCGGCCATGACGTTCATCGGGAACCTGGTCTACGTGGGGATCGCCGTGGTGGGCGGCCTGCAGGTGGCCTCGGGGGCGATGCAGCTGGGCGACGTGCAGGCGTTCATCCAGTACTCCCGGCAGTTCACCCAGCCGCTGGCCCAGCTGGGCTCCATGGCGAACCTGCTGCAGTCCGGCGTGGCCTCGGCCGAGCGGGTGTTTGAGCTGTTGGACACCGAGGAACAGTCGGCGGATCCTTATCCGTCGGTGGCGCCTAACGGGGGCCGCGGCCGGCTGGTGTTCGAGGACGTCTCCTTCTCCTACTCCCCGGACAAGCCGCTGATCACTTCCCTGAGCCTGGTCGCGGAGCCGGGGCAGACGGTGGCCATCGTGGGGCACACCGGCGCGGGCAAGACCACCCTGGTGAACCTGATGATGCGTTTCTACGAACTCGACGCCGGGCGGATCACGCTCGACGGCGTGGACGTCACCGCGATGACCCGCGACGAGCTGCGCTCGCGGATGGGCATGGTGCTGCAGGACACCTGGCTGTTCGGCGGGACCATCCGGGACAACATCGCCTACGGCCGGCCTGGTGCTTCGGAGGACGAGATCCTGGAGGCGGCGCGGGCGACCTATGTGGACCGGTTCGTCCGGTCCCTGCCGGAGGGCTACGACACCGTGCTCGACGACGAGGGCTCCAACGTCTCCGCCGGCGAGAAACAGCTGCTCACGATTGCCCGGGCGTTCCTAGCCCGGCCGTCCGTGCTGATCCTGGACGAGGCGACTTCTTCAGTGGATACGCGGACCGAGGTCCTGGTGCAGAAGGCGATGAGTGCTTTGAGATCCGACCGGACTTCGTTTGTCATTGCCCACCGGCTCTCCACCATCCGCGACGCCGACCTCATCCTGGTGATGGAGTCCGGGCAGATCGTGGAGCAGGGCTCGCACGCTCAATTGTTGGCTGCGGGCGGGGCGTACGCGGCGCTGTACGCGGCGCAGTTCGCGGCTCCTGTGGCCGAGGTTTAGGGCGCAGAACATTTCTTCTGTCGGCCTCGAGACGGGTAGTTCGTCTCTGCGCGGATCGACTTTACGTAAGATCCGCTATCGGTGGGATGAATGTGAGTACTGGAGTAGGGGGCGAGGTCATGCTTTCTCACCTCCGGTGGTCGAGGAAACAAGACCCCGCCGGCTCTCCCTTGGGGCAAGAACCGGCGGGATCACGCGTGAATCAAGGACTAGGGCGTGTCTCCTTATTGTCGTAGCCAGATGACGACGGCGTAGAGGACGACGCCTGCACGCGGCCTACTGCCTGACCGACTACCTCGCGCGGTCGGAAGAGCACCAGACGGCGGTCCATGCGTCGGGGCCCGAGGCTTCGAACTAGCGCTTCCCCGCCTTAAATCCGGCAAGAGCCGCGACGACTGCATCACCGTCAACCCCTTGACGGTGTGATCTGCGTCGCGTAAATTGTTCAACAAGTTCGGATTGTTCAACAATCCAACAATTGATCGCAGTCCCGACTTCCGCAGCCCATCACGGTAGCCGCACACGCACCCGGATGTCCCCACCTGCAACGACGCAGGTCCGGACAGAAAAGGCGCACAAACACCATCCGCCCGCACTCGGATGACATCCACACTCTTCATGGAGGTACAAATGGCCACTCCATCTGTAATGGCCCCCGCTGACCCGAAACCCTTTGTGGGGCGCAAGGGCATGTACAAGGCATTCGCGGCCAGCCTGACCGGAACCGCGCTGGAGTTCTATGACTTCGCCGTCTACTCCGCCGCGGCTGCGATGGTTTTCCCGCTGGTCTTCTTCCCGGCCTCGGACCCTGTCACGGGCACCCTGCTGGCCTTCTCCACCTACGCCGTGGGCTACATTTCCCGGCCCGTCGGTGGCATCATCTTCGGCCGGCTCGGGGACGAGATCGGCCGCAAGAAGATCCTGGTCATCACGCTGATGCTGATCGGCGTCGCCACGTTCCTCATCGGCCTGCTGCCCACGTACGACACCATCGGCATCATCGCCCCCGCCATCCTGGTCTTCCTCCGCTTCGCGCAGGGTGTCGGCGTCGGCGGCGAGTGGGGCGGGGCAGTCCTGCTCTCCAGTGAATTCGGTGACCCGAACCGCCGCGGTTTCTGGGCATCCGCCGCGCAGATCGGCCCGCCCGCCGGCAACCTGATGGCCAACGGCGCGCTTGCCGTCCTGACTTTGACCCTGTCCGAAGAGGATTTCCTGAACTTCGGCTGGCGAATCGCCTTCCTGATCTCGGCACTGCTGGTGGCCTTCGGGCTCTGGATCCGGCTCAAGCTTGAGGACACCCCCATCTTCAAGGCCATGGAGGCCAGGGGAGACAAGCCCAAGTCCCCGATCCGCGAAGTCCTGGCAACCCAGCGCCGGCCCCTCATCGCGGCCATGCTCAGCCGCATCGGCCCGGACGTCATCTACGCGATGTGCACCGTCTTTATGCTCACCTACGGCATTCAGAAACTTGGCTTCGACCGCGGCCAAGTGCTGGTGGCCGTCCTCATCGGTTCGGCACTCCAGATTTTCACCATGCCGCTTGCCGGAGCCATCTCTGACCGCATCAACCGCCGGCTGGTCTACGCCATCGCCGCAGTGGCCGCCGCCGTCTGGGGGTACCTGTTCTTCATCGTCCTCGAAGGTCGGTCCCCGGTCATGCTGATAGTGGGAACGGTGCTGGGCCTGCTCTGCCACTCGTTTATGTACGGACCCCAGGCGGCCTTCGTTGTTGAACAGTTCTCGCCGCGGCTCCGCTCCACCGGCAGTTCGCTGGCCTACACCTTCGCCGGAATCATCGGTGGCGCCATCGCACCGTTCATGTTCACCCTCCTGCTGAGCACCTTCAACAGCTGGGTTCCGGTTGCCATCTACCTCAGCGTTGCCTGCCTCCTGACCCTGGTGGGCCTGGCCCTGGGACGGGACTCCAACGTTGCCGAGGACCAGGAGTACCTGCAGTCTTCAACTGAGCTGGCGGAGACCCGGTGAACCAGATCAACGCACTCCAGGCACCCTCCGATGCGCGCCTGAAGTTTCGCAACGGCCTGGTCACCCCCACCTCCGGATGGAGCGACGGCTACACCCAGGCAAACCTGATAGCGGTGACGGCCGACTACGCCGACGAATTCATCGAGTTCTGCCGGCTCAACCCCAAGGCCTGCCCCGTCATCGACGTCATCCCGGCGGGACAGTACGAGAGCGCCCTCGCCGCAGGGTCTGACATCCGCAGTGACATCCCCGCCTACCGGGTGTGGGTGGACGGCGAACTTGCCGATGAAGTCACGGACGTCGCATCGGTCTGGCGTGATGACATGGTGGGCGTCCTCATCGGCTGCAGTTTCACCTTCGAAGCCGCGCTCGCCAGCGAGGGCGTCCCGCTCCGGCATACCGAAACGGGCCGTAACGTCCCCATGTACCGCACGAACATCGCGTGCATCCCTGCGGGACGAATCCACGGACCGATGGTGGTTTCCATGCGCCCGATGCCGCTCGAGCTGGTCGAAACGGCAATCAGGGTGACGTCGGAAGTGCCCAAGGTCCACGGCAGCCCGGTTCATGTCGGGGCGCCCGGGGACCTCGGCATTGCCGACATCAACCGCCCCGACTTCGGCGATGCGGTGGAGATCAGGCCGGGGGAAGTGCCGGTTTTCTGGGCCTGCGGCGTGACACCGCAGAGCGCAGTGATGGCATCCAGGCCCGCCTTCGCCATCAGCCACGCCCCCGGACACATGTTCATCACTGATGTTCCCGAAAGCACCTACCGGGAACCGGCAGGAGCGTCATTGTGAAGAAGAGACTTCCCGTTGCCGAGAAACGGGCACGCAGGATCATCAACCTCTCGGCGCCACGGCGGCAAGCCACCGGCACCCACTGCGAACTGACCGGAGTCTGGCAGAGTCCGGCGGGAGCGAGCATCTCGCTGTACGAAGGCCAGCTTCTCCCGAGCGATGCCGGCCGGCCATGTGTCTGGACGTATGCAGGCCAACCGGCAAGCAAGGCCGATTCCGGAGAACCCCGGTGGGCAGCTCCGGAGCATCACAGACTGTAGGGCAGCAAACGGCAAGCGGACGACGGCGGGACTCCCCGCCGTCGTCCGCTTGCCGTTGATTCGACAATCGCCAGCAGCTGCAAAAGCTCCGCACCATTGTGTGCCCGGGCATTCGGTCCTAGGGTGGGTGCGTTCTCACCCAAGACCAGGAGGAGCCATGTCCGGCGAGCCAGCGTTCTTTGAAATCGGCGTCAAAGATCCCCAGCGCGGCAAGGCGTTCTACGGGGCGCTCTTCGGCTGGGACTTCACGCCCGGGCCCTCCGCCGGCGGAGGATTCATGATCGGCACGCCCGGGCTCTCCGGCGGGATGCACGGCGGCGACTCCGGCGCCGTGCCGTACATCTTCTTCGGGGTGGACGACATGGATGCCGCACTGGACCGGGTTCGGGAGCTCGGCGGCTCAGTCGACGAACCCGAGCTTGGGGATGAGACCAGTGCGGGGGAGTACGGCAGGTTCAAGCTCTGCAAGGACGACCAAGGCTCGGCATTCGGACTCCACGAACCTCCCCGGCCGGCGGACTAGGGCGTGTCTCCTAAATAGGGGGTTGCTGGCTGGAATGCTTAAACGGTGTCGAGAACATCTGTTTTGAGTGATGAGCAGTGGTCCCGGATCGAGCCGTTGCTGCCCAGCTCGGACGGACAGCGGGGGCGCCCGTTCCGTGGCCACCGCCAGGTCATTGAAGGCATTATCTACCGGTACCGGTGCGGAATTGCATGGCGGGACCTACCTGCGGAGTTTGGTCCCTGGCAGACGGTATGGAAGCGTCACCGGCGTTTCGCCTCCGACGGGACATGGGACCGGATCCACGCGAGGCTTCTGGCCGAGGCGGACGCCACCGGGCAGGTCGACTGGGCAGTTTCGGTGGATTCGACCATCAACCGGGCCCACCAGCACGGGACGAACCTTCCCCGCAGCACAGGGGGAACTCCCGAAATACAAGAAACTGTTTGCTGAACCCTCAGACCACGCCATCGGCCGCTCCCGCGGCAGGCTGAGCACCAAGATCCATCACGCCTGCGACGGAAAAGGCAGGCCGCTGGCCATGATCCTGGGCCCCGGACAGGGCGGTGACTCGCCGATGTTCCCGGTCGTCATGGAGGCAGTGCGGGTGCCCCGTCTCGGCGGGGGCCCGGCCAGAACGCGGCCGGATGCCGTGATGGTCGACAAGGCGTACTCCTCCAGGGCCAACCGGTCACTACTGCGCGGTCGGGGCATCAAAGCCGTCATCCCGGAACCGTCCGACCAGATCGGACACCGGAAACGCCGTGGTTCACGCGGCGGGCGCCCCGTGAACTTCGACGCCGAAACCTACAAAGGCCGCAACACTGTCGAAAGATCCTTCAGCCTCTTCAAACAATGGCGCGCCATCGCCACCCGCTACGACAAACTCGCGCTGACCTACCGTGCAGGCGTCGTCCTCTACGCCGTCGTCATCTGGCTACGACAATAAGGAGACACGCCCTAGCCCCGGGTGTTCCTGGGGGGAGTGCGGGCTGCGCAGGTATCCGCAGGCCGCCTATGCCGGTGCCAGCGCCTGGACGGAGGTTCGCTCCACTGTGGGACAGTTAATTTTTGCGGCGGCATTGTCCGGTGCCTCGTCAAGGCCCAGCAGCATCCGGACTCCGGCTGCGCCCAGTTCGTAGTGGGGGAGAGACACCGTGGAAAGCGGGGGCCGGAGATGGGCGGCGATGACTTCTTGGTTGTCGAAACCCACCACGGCCATGTCGTCCGGGATGGACAGGCCGTGCTCGCGCAGCCCGTCGTAAAGTCCCATCGCCATGCGGTCGTTGTAGCAATACACGGCCGAGACGCCGCGCTTGAGGAGTTCCACGGTCGCCCCGTATCCGCCTTCCTGGTTGGGATAGGCTTCCAGGACCAGGCCCTCGTCGAACGGGATCCCTGCCGCTTCCAGGGCATCCCTGTAGCCCTGAAGGCGCCCGTCCTTGGCAGGAGCGGGGATGGTGGCGTTGATGAAGGCAATCCGGCGGTGGCCGTGCCGCAGCAGGATTTCCGTCGCTGAACGGCCACCTTGTGCCTCATCGGGGACCACGGCCCGTGCGCCCGGTTCCGTCGAGAAGCAGTTGACGAGGACGAAGTCCGCTTCGCGAAGAGAGACCGGTATGTCGGTGGCGCGGTGGAACCAGGTCGAGTAGAGGATGCCGCGGACCTTGTATTCGAGCATCATGGAGATCGCGTCCGTCTCAAGCTCGCTATTGCCTTCGGTGTTGGCGATCAGGAGGGCGTATCCATGTTTCCAGGCCTCATCCTGGGCCCCGTGGATGATCTGGCCTGCGAAGGGTGTGGTTGCGATGGAGTCGGCCACGAGGCCGATGAACCGGGAGCTGCCGCTGACCAGGGTTTGGGCCATCGCATTGGGCCGGTAGCCAAGGTCCCGAATCGCGTCCCGAACCCGTTTCCGGGTGGCGGCAGAGATGCGGGCGTCCTTTTTCATGTTGACGACCAACGAGACGGTGGCGGTGGAGACGCCGGCTGCTTCCGCGACCTGACGCAGGGTGATGGGGTGGGCGCGCGTGGGCTGCTTCGGGGGTGCAGCCTCAACCGATGGCGTGCCCGAACTATTCTCCATTGAAATCATGTGCCCTCCTTCAGGAGTATATCCGTCCGTTGCTGCTGTCATCCCTTGGTCGCCCCGCTTTCCAGGCCCTGGATCATCGCCTTGTTGAGCACCAAGAAGACCAGCAGCAGCGGGGTGATGGTGACGCAGACGGCGGCGAACGTGGCCGTCCAGTCGGTCTTCCCCATGGCTCCGATGTAGTTCTGCAGGCCAAGCGGGATGGTCTTGAGTTCCTCAGAGAGGACGAAGGTGTTGGCGAAGATGAAGTCGTTCCAGATGAAGATGCTGTTGACCAGCACGACGGTCACGACGGTGTTGACCGACAGGGGCAGGGTGATGAGCCCGAAGATGCGGTAGGGCCCCGCTCCGTCAAGTGAGGCCGCCTCGTACGTTTCCCGGGGGATGTAGTTAAAGAATGAGGAGAACAGGTAGATCGACATCGGAAGGGCAAAGCCGGCCAGGGGAATGATCATCGACGGGTAGGTGTCGAGCAGGTTGATCGTCGAGTAGTCGATGAACAGCGGCACGAGAGCGATCTGCACGGGCACGATGATGCCGATCAAGAACAGGCCGCGGACGACCTTGCTGAAGCGGAAGCCGAGGACCTGGAGTGCATAGGCTGCCATCATTCCCAGCAGCACGATCAGGAGGTTGGCTCCCATGGTGACGATGAAGCTGTTGAGGATGTTCATCCCGAGGTTGCCGGTTTCGAAGGCGCGGGCGTAGTTATCCCAGGTAAGGGACTTCGGCAGTGCAAACGGGTCGCCCGTCGCGAAGTCCTGTTCGGTGCGAAGGCTGGTGATGAAAAGCCATGCGAGGGGGTAGACCTGCACGATGACGATGAGGGCGATCAGCACCTTTGACAACGTGCCGTAGAGACTGGGCTTGCGCCGTCTGCGCAGCGGAGGCGGGCTGTCCGGTGAAGTCATGACAGGTCTTGTAATCGGGGCTGCTTGCGCGGTCATGCGTCCGCCTTTCGTTTGAGCATGAAGAGGATGAGCCCGACGGCGGCCAGGCATTCGACGACGATGAACACGGAGATGGTGCTGGCGTAGCCGAAGTCGGTGCTCGTGAATGCCGTCTTGTACATGTAGGTGGTCAGGAGCTCCGAGGACTGTCCGGGCCCGCCGTTGGTCATCAGGTAGGGGATGTCGAATCCGCGCAGGCCGTAGGTCGTAGCCATGATGGTGGTGGTGATCCAGACGGGCCGGATGTGGGGGAAACGGATCTTGGTGAACAGTTGCCACCGCGAAGCTCCGTCGAGGCGTGCTGCTTCCTCCAGTTCCAGTGGAACGGAGAGCAACGCCGCGTAGAGGATGAGCATGTACAAGCCCGTGAACCGCCATCCTTCCGGCACCGACACTGCGGCCAGGACGGTGTTGATGTCCGAGAGCCAGGGGCGTTCGAGGGCGCCGAGGCCAATCCACTGCAGGACCTGGTTGAGCAGGCCCACCGGGTCGATCGAGTAGATACGCACGAAGAGGAACGCGATGGCCACCGTCGAGATCACTGCCGGCAGCAGGTAGAGGGTTTTTATCAGTTCCCGGCCCCGGCTCAGCGAGGTGAGGAGGCTCGCGACCAGCAGGGCGCCGCCAAGCTGCAAGACCAGGCAGATGGCCAGATAGCCGAGAGCGTTGAAGAAGGAGCGCCAGAAGATGTCGTCGCCGGTGAACATCCGCACGTAGTTTGCCAGTCCCACGAATTCCATGTCGCTGATCCCGTTCCATGAGAAGAAGCTCAGGACCAGGGACTGGAGAATCGGGAACAGTACGGCAGCGCCGTAGAGCAGCAGCGGCGGAAGGAGGAAGACCAGGACTGATAGTCGTGACCTGTTGGGAAGCATGATGAGGCCTTTCGGGTGGGGGCCGGAGCCCCCCACCGCAGCGGTTACTTGAAGAACTTCGGGGCGTTTTGCGCGACGGCGTTGTCCATCGTGCTGGTGAACTGTTCGGGCGTGATGTTGCCCTGGACGAGGAGCACGAGTTCCTGCTGCAGCCGACCGTTGGTGGTCGGGTCGAGCTGGGTGTCCCACGGCATGGCCTGTTCGTTCCCGAGGTCGTTCGCCTTCTCAAGGGCCTTCTTGTACAGGGGTGTTGCGTTGGCCGGTACGGCGGTTTCCACATTGGTCGTCGGTGAGAGCGCTCCTGTGGCTGCGTATTCGGAAGGGTACTTCACCAGGGCGAACTTCAGGAAGTCGCTCACGAGCGGGTCGTAGGTCTTGGTGTTGACCGCCATGCCGATGCCGGACGGGGAGACGTACTCGTTGGCCGCCGTGACGGATCCCTGGGTCGTCGGGAGGGTGAAGAAGTCGGTGTTATCGCGGACTGCCGGATTCAGTTTGTCGGTTGCCAGGCTGGGCAGTTCCCAAGTGCCGATGTTGTACATGGCGGCCTGGCCGGAGGTGAACTGGTTCTGGGCATCAGAGTATCCCTGGGAGGAAAAGCCGTCCTGGAAGCACTTGGCCTTGCCGAGCGCTTCCATCCACTGAACGGACTTCTGGCCTGCGGGGTCGGAGAACTTGGCTTCGCCCTTCTTTAGCTTCTGGATGAAGTCCGGACCGGCTTCCCTGAACGGCTGGTAGGCGACATACCGTTCGAGGGGCCACTGGTCCTGGCCGTCGATGGCGATGGGGGTGATGCCGGCCTTGCGCAGGGCGGTACACATGGCGGGGAGGTCATCGAGGGACTTCGGGACGGACACTCCGGCCTTCTGCAGCAGGGCTTTGTTGTACCAGATGAACTCCAGCTCGAACTGGAACGGAATCATGTTCAGCGACCCGTCGTCGAACCGCTGGTAATCAAGTGCGCTGGGCCGGTAGTTGTCGTAGACGCCTAAGTCTTTGAGCAGCTTCTCGGCGTCGACCATCTTGCCCTGTTTCGCCAGCTGCTGGGCGAACGGTGTGGCGTCAGTGTCGAAGAGTTCCGGAAGCTTGTTCGCGGCGGCGAGGGTCTCAAGTTTCTGGATGTATGAGGGCCTGTCGGGGGTGGTGATCAGGTTCAGCGAGAAACCCGGGTGGTCCTTGGCGTAGTCGTCCGCGAGCTTCTTCATGATGTTGATGACGGCGCCGTCGGCCGGCCGGGACAACAGCCACGAAATTTCGCGGGGCTTGATTTCCCCGGTGGGGCTCACGTTGGAGGGGTTACTGGCCCCTCCGCCGCATGCTGCCAAAGCCAGGGCGGTGACGGCTGCCACTGCGGCAGTTCGGAAAAGTTTTATCATTACGGCAATCTCCCTTGATTGGAGTGAGGATGGGTCGAGTTAGATATCGGTGCGCTGGCGTGTTTCAAGTTCGGTGATGGTGACGGATCCTTCTCCGGCGAAGATGCCGATCCGGCCCTCGGACAGGTCATAGAGCCTCGTGCTGAGGGACACCTGCCGGTCCAGGACGGCGACACAGAGGTCTCCGTCCACGACCACTTCGAGTACGTGTTCGCCGGGGCTGAGGTCACAGGGGCGTTCCAACTCGATGTCGTACGGAACGTCGCCCGAGACATGCCATTGTGCATCGCCGGTGATTTCCCGGGGCCACCGGTCAAACACCATGCGGCCGCGCTTTGGTTCCAAACGGAGAACGTAGGACCGGTCTCCGTCGGCACTGGAGCGGAGCAGCAGGCCGCATTCTGTGGTGCCGGGTGCGATCTGCAGAACCGCCTTGGCGTAGAACTGCGGAGGCAGGACCTCTTCGGACACAACGGCTGCGAAGCCGTCCGGAACAGTGAGCGTCGCGGGAAGGTCCCGGTCGAAGGACACCGGGACCTCGTCCCAGAAGCTCTCCACCAGTTCGTCGGCGAAGGAGAACGCCAGGGTGCCGTCGGGGTTCCGGTGTGCTTCCAGGACGGACATGGTGCCCGCCCACTGCCATGCGCCGTCGTCGGAGTTGTCTTCCTTGCTGGCGATCCAGCCGAAGAAGAAGCGGCGCCCGTCCCGTTCGGCCGTCTTGGAGGCATAAAAGGCGCGCCCGTCGATGCTGTCCAGGTCCGGCACCGTCCAGGGGCCGTCGGGGCTTTTGGCCATCCGGTAGCGGGTTGTGAACGACTCGGAGAACTCTGAGTAGACCATGTACCACCAGTCGCCCCAGGAGAAGACGTCCGGGCATTCATGGGTGATGTAGCGGCGCGGATCCCAGAACGGCTCGGTGTGCTGCCAGGTCATCAGGTCACTGGACACGCACTGGGCTATGACCCCGCGGCGGCGTTCCGGCCCGTCGGAGTGCCGTGCCGCCAGCAGCATCCGCCACTGGCCTGCGGCCTCGTCCCGGAAAACGAAAGGGTCGCGCCAGTCGCCTGACTCGTAGCCGGCCGGGGCGCCGAACGTCAGTTCCGGGTGCTTGACCCAGGTCGTCATGCCGTCCGTGCTCGTGGCGTGCATGACGAGCTGCAGCGGCGCTCCGTCGGAGCCGAGGTTCCGGGGGTTCTGCCCCGTATAGAACAGGTGGTGGATGCCTGACTCGTCGCACACGATGCTTCCCGTGTACGCGTTGAAGTCCAGGTCGGTTTCACTTCCGTGCTGGAGGGAAACGCCCTGGTCTTCGAACTGGGTGAGGTCTTTGGTGGTGACCAGGTTCCAGGACGTCCCGGGCTTGGGGTCGGTGCGGACCTCGTGAAGGTAGAAGAGCCAGAACTCGCCGTCCTTCTCGAAGGGGATGAGATCTCCGACCCAACCGTCGGCGGGCTGGAAGAATACTGAGCGTTTCATCGGCGCTGATGTCCATTCTGCTTAAGCGTTTGATCAAAATCAAAGATAGCCTGATGCAAGACTTTGATCAAGCGTTTTAGCAATTTAACGTGGACGCAATCTTCGGCCCCTACTCTGAATTGGTGGGGGTTGGCCCTGCTGGCAGGGGAATGAGGGGTCATGACGGAAGAACAAGCAGCCGGCATCGTGCGAGATCTGAGGGATCTCACCGCGGGCGATGCAATTGAAGCCTGGCACGACGGACGACGCTACCACCGCGGCAAGGTGCTTCAGACAGTGCCGTCTATGGGCATGTTCTGGATCCTGGACAGCGGCAGCGGAACCCGGAAGCTCGTTGAGTTCGAGGCCATGATCGTCCGGCGTATCGAACAAGAACGCTGAAACAAGCCAGGCCCGAAAAATAAGAGAGGGCCGGATCTTGGGTTAGGGGAAAAGGGGCCGGCACCTTCAAAGATCTCAGCCTAGGTCCAGGCATCGGGGGAGAGCAGCCGCACGGCACCTTCGGCGGCCGCGAGACTCACGCGCTGACCCCCAGGGTCGGGTACACGCGGGCCGTGAGCGGCTTGCCGTTGGCGAAAATCTCGACGGCGGATCGATCCAAAAGGACGCGCAGGTGCACCCGGCCGTCGGGCATGCGGACGGGGCCCAGTTTGTCCTCCATATCCACGGTGGGGTCGAGGCTGCTGCGGGTTTGGTCGAGACGAAGGGTGCCATGGCCAGCGGTTCCGGGGCCTTCAAGCGTGCGGCCAAGTTCAATGACCGTTTCCTCGTTGTCGTCCGCGGAAGTTAGTACGCCGAGGCGCAGCGCAGCACCGAGGCGCGTTGGACGCGCGGCCTGGAATTGCCATGGGAGCCTACTCCCGCGTCGAGGTGAAACATTTAGCCGATAACCGACGTTATGTAAAGTTGTCAGAATGTAAGGACAAATTGCGCTCCTTTCAGTCTACATCTCACCAGCCTCGTGCGCACTCCCCGCCCCCCCAATCCGCTCAGGTGGAAGCGCCGGGCGCCGAGGCGCCCGGTCCTGGCGGTTGACGGCCGTTCTGCGGCCCTTGCCGGTTTGGATGGTCCGGGAGGTAGATTGCATCGGGCCCCACGCCGCGGTCCTCGAAAATGGTGGGAATAGCGGGTTCGTGTGTGAATTGGGCGCATGCACCCCATGCCTGCCAGACAGTATCCGCTAACGCCTATTCCGGCCGTTAGGGCACCAGCGGCAGGTCCGTCCACCAAGGTTTACCGCTGCCCGCCGAGGTGACGTCGGGGCCGGCGGCTGATCCAGGCCGGTTGAAGATCATGGATGAGGCCCGGGCTGGTAGGCTGGCCGGAGTTTCACCACTTTCACCGGTTTCACCATCTTTCACCCCACAACCACGTGCATTGGAGGCAACGGTGCAAAACCCCTTCAAGCCGACCGCCGGGGCGACCCCGCCGGATCTGGTCGGCCGGGCAGGTCTCCTGGACGAGTTCGAATACGGGCTGCAGCAGGGGCCGGGCGCCCCGGGGCTCCTTACGATCATTACCGGGTCCAGGGGCATCGGCAAGACCGTGATGCTCAGCGCAGCGGAATCGATCGCCAGGAACCACGGCTGGGCCGTGATCTCCCGGACAGCCAACCCCGGGTTTCTGGCCAGAATCGGTGACGACATGCTGCGCCTGGTTGACGAGCTCGGGGACGGCCCGCCGACGCGAAAGATCACCGCCTTCTCCGCCGCCGGGTTCGGACTGACCACCCAGCTGCCCCAGGACCGCGTTCCGGACTGGCGCCGGACCGGAGAGGAACTCCTGCGGCTGTTGGAGGCCAAGGGGACGGGCCTGGTCATCACGATTGACGAAATCCACGCCGTGGACCGGACCGAAATCTCCCAACTGGCTGCCGACGTGCAGCACTTCATCCGCGACGGACTGCCCATCGGCCTGATCTTCGCCGGCCTCCCCTCGGCCGTGTCCGATCTGCTCAACGAAGGCGTGGCCACGTTCCTGCGGCGGGCCGACAGGATCAACCTTCACGAAGCAGCCACCGCCGAAGTCACCGCCTCCTACCTTGAGCTTTTCAGCGAGGGAGGCATCGACGTCTCCCCCGAGCTGATCAGCGAAGCGGCGGAAGCCACCGAGGGTTACCCTTTCCTGATCCAGCTCGTTGGCTACTACCTCTGGATGGCGGCGGACAAGGCCGGCTGGACCCTGGATCAGGACAATGTCCGCACCGCCATCGCGGCCGCCCAGCGACGGAACACCCTGGTCGTCGTCGAGTCCGCACTCTCGGACATCTCAGAGAAGGACCGCGAGTTCCTCGATGCCATGGCCCAGCAGGACGGCCCGTCCGCAGCTGCCCAGATCGGAAACCTCATCAAGTCCAAACCCAACGTGGTCTCAAAATACCGGAACCGGCTCATCGCCGCCGGCCTGATCGAATCCGCCGGCTACGGGAAAGTTGACTTCGCCATCCCAGGGCTTCGCCAATATCTTCGGGGATAGAAGCAACTGTCCCCGGACCTACTCAGGGGGTGCGGCTGCCATGGCTGCAAAACGGCTGGCGATGTCCCGGTTGACGTCCGCGATACTCAGGGAATCCGGGTCGAAGGGCCCGTCAGTGCCCGCCATTTCCGCGGCCCAGGCCGAGTACTCGGCGTGATCCGGGCGCGTCCGGTCGGCCAGGGCATCCAGAATCTCCTCATAACCGGGAAAACCGCCGCAGTCCTCCAACGGGCCGCGCCGGGCACCGTCAATCAGTTGCGCCGGCGGGGCGTCCCGGTCAGCCGGCCGGCGGGAAACCAGTTCGATCCGGTGGAGCCAGCTGTCGCCAAAGTCGTACTCATAGAAGGCCTCCCCCGATCCACGCGCAAGAAGCTGATCCAGCGAACAGCCGTCCTCGTCCAGGTCGGTCTCTTCCTCGCACCACTGTGCCGGGAGCCACTGCAGGGACTCGGGAACTTCGCCGTTGACCGGCCGCAGCGGCGCGAAAGGATCGCTGTCGACAAACCGATGCAGATGAGCATCTTCCCAGCCAAACGCCACCTGCAGCACCTCGTGAACCAGCCCCAGCGGCATGGAGCCCAGAACCTCCAACCGACGCCAGATCTCCGGGTCACTGTCAACCAGGCCCACGCGCAGCTCCAGGACCCAGTCCGGCCCGGCCAGGTTCTCGATTCCCCTCATGCTCACTGGATAATCCTCGCAGATCCGCGCTCCCTCAACGAGGAGAGGCCACGATGAGCTGCGTCTGCGATCGGTCGTATATGTGCCGTGCCCGCGTGTCCGGGACGTAGGCCGCGCGCCGTGCTCATAGGGTCAAGGCATGCCAAGGAAAGGAGAAGCGAAAGGAACAGATGATGCTCAATACATTGCAGGTCAAACATCGATCGATGACGTCCTCACGGGGCAATACGATCTGATTCCCCAGCTTCCGCTGCATTGGGCCGCCTTCGTGGCCGGTCCCCCGGGTACGCGCCGCGTTGCCGTCGCCGACGCAACCGGCTTGAAGGCGACAAATCCGGGCACAACCAGTGCTTTTCGAAAGCCGCAGCCCTGCCAGTCCAGCTTTATCTTCGCCAGCTATCCTCGGGCTCCGAGTTCATGAATTCTTCCGTAGAGCGTCGCCCGTGACCTTCCCATGTCCCTGGCTGCGTGGCCGGTTCGCCTCTGCCGACAAGCCGGCGAGCCTCGACGAAACGTCGGTTATCGGCCTTCGGTAATGGGTGGGGAGTTGCCGCGGAAGGGCTGTCCCTGGCATCGCCTCACGTGTCATGCGTTTCTCAGCGACCGTTTGCGTCTGCAGCAAGCCTCGGATTCAACGCTTCTTGCCCCCAACACCCGGCACGGACGCGACTTGTTTCATCCACGCCGCGATTTGGCGTTCGTCGATATCGTCCACGGATTCGAGCTCCACACCCCGCGTCGACTTGCCCATCCCCACCGGCGTCACCGGCGGTACAGGCTCGAGCGCAACGCCATTCACAAACATGAGCTTGACATGGCCGGCAAAGCCGCCGCAGCTGAAGCACCACCCGTCGCCGACGCCGTAGTACGACATGCCCCACTTCACCGAGCGCCGGAGGTCGGGCAGCGTCTTCGCCGCCAGCGCATCGACCGTTTCGGCGATGCCGCGCTGCGGCTGTGGCAGGCTGGCGATATATGCGAAGACCGGCTTGTCGCCGACAGCCGCTTTCGCGGGGCTTGCCCTGGTCGAAGAGTGAACCCCGATTCGCAGTCTTTAAGCCTCCGGCACCCGCAGCACCCCAACAGCGGCCACCAGATACGGCAACGGATCCGGGTCCGTTCCGGCGGCCCATTGCATCCAGGCCTCGAACGTCGCGCCGATCAGCGCGGCGCACAGATAGCCGGCAATGTCCTCGGGGACGCCGGCCGAAACCAGGTACGCCCTGGCCCGCTCGCGCTGCGGCGCCAGGGACTCATAGCTCCGGCTGGCCAGCTCGGGGTGTTCGGCGATCAGCCGCAGACGGCCACGCGTGACCGCCAAATCCGGAAGCACGGCAACCCCGGCGACAGCCACCTCGCGCAGCCGCGCCAGGACGCCGCCGTCGGAAGCCCCGCCGGCAGCGCGGGCTGACTCCAGCACCCGCCCCGACGCCTCAATCACCGGCTCCATGCCGCCCCAGACGAGCTCGGCCTTGCTGGAGAAGTAGCGGTACAAGCTCTTGCGCCCGATCCCGGCCTCGCGGGCGATGTCCTCCATGGAGGTCTGCTGGTAGCCGCGCTCGGCGAACAGCCGCAGCGCGATGGCGGCCACGGCGTCGGGATCAATCGTCACCGGCCGCCCGGTGGGGCGCGGAACGGTGGTGGTCACAGCATCCGAAGGCATCCCACCAGTATTCACCCTTACATAATGACACAGAGTGTCATAAGCTGGGCGGCATCACCGTCAGCAACGTCTGGAAGGACATCATGGGCAACGAAGCTACATGGCAGGAAGTCGCCACCACCGGCCGGTTCGCCGGCAAGACCGTCATCGTCACCGGGGCCGCCTCGGGCATCGGCCAGGCCACCGCCCTGCGGATCGCCAAGGAAGGCGGCCGCGTCATCGCCGCCGACATCAGTAAGGAACGCCTGGACGACCTGGTGGCCGAGAACGCCGGCCTGGACCTGGTCCCCGTGGCCGGCGACATCTCCACCGAGGAGACCGTGGCCGCCGTCGTCGCTGCCGCCGGCGGACGCATCGACGCGCTGGCGAACGTCGCCGGCATCATGGACAACTTCGCCCCCATCCACGAGGTGGACGACGACCTCTGGGACCGCGTCTTCCGCATCAACGTCACCGCCCTCATGCGCCTGACCCGCGCCGTGGTCCCGCTGATGCTCGACGCCGGCACCGGCTCCGTGGTCAACGTCGCCTCCGAGGCCGGCCTGCGCGGATCAGCCGCCGGCGCCGCCTACACCGCGTCCAAGCACGCCGTCGTCGGCCTGACCAAGAACTCGGCCGTGATGTACGGGCCGAAGGGTCTGCGCTTCAACGCCGTGGCCCCCGGCCCCACCATCACCAACATCGTGGCCAACTGGGGATCCCAGCTCGCGGCCGAACGCCTCGGCCCGCTGATGCAGGCCACCGTCCCCACGCCCGCCACCGCCGCGCAGCTCGCCGCGTCCATCACCTTCCTGCTCAGCGACGACGGCACCAACATCAACGGCGCCATCCTCGCCTCCGACGGCGGCTGGTCGGCACTGTAGGGCAGCGGCACCGAACGCAAGCGGACGACGGAAGGACGTGCCGTCGTCGTCCGCTTGTGTCGCTCGTTCACCTGGTCGTCGCCGCAACACCGTGGCAGTCACAGACCCCGTGTCGGTCACCAGGGACCGTTCGACGCTGACCTCGTTCGGCCCCGTCCGCTGTTGGGGTCTTGAACTATATTCGGACAAGGGAAAGGATCGGGCTGCAGTGCAGGCACAAAGGAAGGCGGATTTCTGAATGGCTGAAATGCCGCCGGCCACGGTGGAAGTGAGTAACGCGGTGGTCCAGCGCCTCGTCCGGGACCAGCGGCCCGACCTTGGCGATTGTCCGATAGCGCTGGTTGCGAACGGCTGGGACAACGCGACCTTCCGGCTCGGTAACGGCCTGGCCGTCAGGTTGCCGCGCAGGGCGGAGGCTGTTTCGCTGATACTTCATGAGCAGCGCTACCTTCCCGATATAGCTCGCCGCTCCCCGGTTGCGGTTCCTGTCCCAGTCCATGCCGGCAGGCCGACGTCGGACTTTCCATGGCCGTGGAGCATCGTGCGGTGGGTCCCCGGAGCCGCTGCGGCCGACGTCGGCCCGGCAGGCCGCGGGCCGGCGGCTAAAGGCCTGGCCGATTTTCTGCTGTCCCTTCACGTGCCCGCCGAAACCGGCGTCCCGGTCAACCCTTTCCGAGGTGTGCCGCTGACGGACCGTGACGCTGTGCTGGTGGAACGGCTCGGGGACCACGAACGCTACCCCCAGGCGGCAGCGCTGAAAGCAGTGTGGGCGCAGGCCCGTGCCGCCAAAGCCTGGGATGGTCCGGCGATGATGCTCCACGGTGACCTCCACCCTGGCAACATCCTGCTGGCAGACGACGGCTCCCTGGCCGGCATCATCGATTCGGCGACGTCGGGGCAGGGGACCCGGCTGTCGATCTTGCGGTGGGGTGGCTGATGTTCGACGCCGGCACTCGCCACCGCTTCAGGGGCGCCTTTGGCTCCGCAGTGGAAGGGGACACCTGGATGAGGGCCCGCGGTTGGGCCCTTATCCTGTCCACCGCCATGCTGAGCAACTCCGACGACAATCCGCGGATGTTCAGCGTAGGAAAGTTCGGGATCAGGCAGATCCTGGATGACGGACTTCGCCTGCAACTCTGACGCCGGCGTTAAATGTCAGTGGCTCCTGCCATGCTGTGGGTATGGAAGGCAGAGCAGCTGCGGAGACGTTGGAGGCCATGGAGGCTTCCCTTGCCAGGTTGGCTGCATTTGCCGGTCGCGGAGCCGGGAACGCGGACTCGACTGGCGCTGACCCTCTTCGGGACGAAGCGGACGCGTGCCTGGACGGTATGGCTGAGGTGGGCAGCATGGAAGCCAGGCTGGCCGCGCTGAAAGTGCACTTCGCCGCCGGATATGCCCGCGCTGCCGTCGCCATGGCGGCCCCAGCCGTTTCCCCGCAGGAGCGCACCGCCCAGGAAATGGCGGTGACAGCAGAGGTGGCCTGTGTCCTGACCGTGAGTGAAAGATCGGCGGCGGCGCTCTTGGCGGAGTCAGCCACCCTGACCACTGTGTTGCCCCTGACGCTGTCTGCGCTGCAGGCAGGGAGCATTTCATGGCAACACGCGCGGGTGATGTGTGATGAAACGTCCGGTCTGGACCCCGCTGCGGCGGCTGCTTTGGAGGCTCATTTCCTGGACGTTGAAGCTCCCTTTGCCGCGCGTGGCTGCCCGGCGGGGGAGCTGGTGCCGGGCAGATTCCGGGTCAAAGCGCGCAGATGGCGTGAGCTGCACCATCCCGTGAGCATCGAAACGCGCCACCGCAAGGGCGTGGAGGACCGTCGGCTGGAAGATGTGCCGGACCGGGACGGCATGGCCTGGCTCTCGGCATATCTGACTGCGGATGTGGCGGTGGCTGCATGGTCCCGTGCCACGGAAGCGGCGCGTGCCCTGCAGGAGCCGGATGAATCCCGGACCCTGACCCAGCTCCGTGCGGACGTCGCCGCTGACTGGCTGCTGGCGGGGGTGGCGGAAGGAACTCCGTCACCCAAGGCGCGGGTCCTGGTGACCGTGCCGGTGCTGTCTCTTTTGGGCGCCGTGACTGAACCGGCCACGCTGGACGGGTATGGTCCCGTGCCGCCGAGCATCGCCCGCCGGCTTGTGGGGGATGGCGCCGGATCGTTCCTGCGTGTGCTGACCGATCCGCGCAACGGAGCGCCGCTGGAGATCGGACGGACCAGCTACCGGGTTCCGAAGGCGATGCGCCAATGGTTGCGGCTTCGGGACGGCCGGTGCCCTTTTCCAGGCTGTAATAACCATTCCCTGGATAACGAAGCGGATCATCTGTTGGCTTGGTCCGAGGGAGGCGGCACAGGGGTCACCAACCTGGGCCAGCCATGCCGGCGGCACCACCGACTCAGACACACCACAGCGTGGAGGCCGGTTGACGCGACCCGGGACCAGCCACCCGGCTGGATCTCACCTGCGGGACGCTCCTATCCAAGCGAACAACAAGACTGGGAGCCGCCACGCTGGCCACAGCTCCTCGGCCACGCGGGTGAAGGCCGGGAGTTGGAACCGCCCGACCGGCTCGACGTACTTGCCGGCGCCGTCGGACAGACCGGGCCGCCGTTACCCGTGGATCCCTTTCCTGACTGGGCGCTGTTCATCGCGGCGTAGGATCGGCGCTCCATGTTCCTGCCCGTTGCCGCCGCCCTCCCTCCACCAGGCTCCCTGGCCTGGCACCCTCCGCCGAGCCTGGGAAACTTTTGGCGGTTATGAGCTAACTTAGGTACAAAACAGGCGGAATGGTTGCTACTCTGGATTCTGCACCTAGAGAGAGTGAGCAATGATGCTTCTCGAAAGAGACCTCATCCAGTCCGTCGGCTTCCGCAACGTAACGGACGGCGGACGTGTAACCGGCTTTCAGTTCCGGGTCCGGATGCCTTCCTACCGGGGCATGGCCGCGTCCCTCATCGATGGCATCGCCGTTCGCGTTGGCGGCATCGTCGACGTCGGACCTGACGTTCCGCTGTGGACCTTCGGCGGGCGGACCTACAGCCTGCGGCAGCTCTGGGAAAGTGATGGCGTGCGCTGGCCCCTTGAGGAAGCGGCAGTGGTCACCGTTCCCCTCGACGGCGGCCTGCCGCAGGGCGTCCACGAGCTCTCCATCGAGCTGCGGCTGCGGATGTCCTACATACCAGTCGAGCACCAGCCCACCGTGCACCGGACCAGCCGCAAGGTGACGCTCGCGCCGGAAGGCGGCGAAGGTACCTTCCGCTACGGCGTTTCCCTCTACAGCTTTATGGGCGATTACGGCACGGTGATGGACCTTGAGGCGGCGCTGGCCGCCGTCGCTGACGTGGGCGCCACCGGCGTCGAGATCCTCGGCGAGGGCCACGTTCCCAACTATCCGGAACCGTCGCCGGCCTGGATCGATAACTGGTTCGGCCTGCTGGAGAAGTATTCGCTGGTGCCGACGAACTACGGTTCCTGGATAGACACCCGTCTTCACCCGGGCCGCACCATGACGGTCGCGGAGGGTGCGGAGGCCCTGCAGCGGGACCTGCGGCTTGCCAACCAATTGGGTTTCGGCTTCGTCCGCCCCAAGATCGGCGTGGTGTCCAGCGATCTGGTCCCAGACCCCATCTGGACCGAGTCCGTGGAACGCTCCCTTGATCTGGCCCACGAGCTGGGGATCATCATCTGCCCCGAGATCCACTCCCCGACGCCCATCAAGCACCCCGTCGTCGAGGACTACATCGGACTCATCGAACGGACCGGAACCAAGAACTTCGGCCTGCTCATCGACACCGGAATCTTCCAAGACCGGCCCATCCCGCTGCGCGCAGGTGAGACCCGCGAGACCCGGCCCGCCTTCCTCGACGGCATCGGCGTCGACCCCGCCGACTTCGCCGATATCGCCCAGTACGTGGTGTTCGTGCAGGCGAAGTTCCACGACATCAACGAGCAGCTGGAAGACCAGCAGATTCCCTGGCTGCCCGTCCTCAAGGCCCTCAAGGAATCCGGCTACGCCGGTTATCTCTCCAGTGAATATGAAGGCGAACGCACGCCGTGGCGCGCCATTGAGCAAGTGCGGCGCCAACACGCCCTGATCCGCCGCATCACCGGCGAACTTACCTGACCCATCCCATTTCCCAGTAAAGAGAACAACAATGCCAAACGGACTTCTTGACGATGCAAGCCTCCGCACCCACCCCGACGGTCTCGCGCTTGCCCTGACTCTGCCGTGGTACCGGAGTCTGTGGCTCTCCTCGGTCTCCAGCCTGCGGCTCACCGTCGACGGCCAGGATATCCCCGCCGAGAACTTGTCCCTGGAACTGGGCGGTGTCCGCTATGCGCTCCCGGACCTGCCCGCTCAAAGCGAAACGCTCTGGTACCTCCAGGAACATCCCTTGCTTATCGCCAAAACGGAGAGCCCTGTTGCCTTGGGCGAGCAGCACACCGTCCGGCTCATCGGTGAGCTGCGCCTGCCGTACATGCAGATTGCTCCCGGCCAGGACGGCGGTCCCGGCATGTACGTTCCCAACTTCGTGAACCAGGCGCTGGAGCTGACTGTCACGGACAGGGCTGCGGCGGCACCGGACTTGACGACGGTGGTCACGCCGCCCCCACCGAAAGCGGAGGACGATCCGTTCTCGCTGGGGCTCACCCTGTACTCGGCAAGTGCCGAATTCCGGGCCGGCTGGTACGACTTCGACGGTCTGCTGAACCGCGTGGCCGAGCTGGGCATCGGCCCCGGGATCGAGATTGTGGCGTCGCAGGTCCTGCCTACCTATCCCAACGTGACTGACGACTTCGTGCGCTCGTGGCAGGAGGCCTTCGACAAACACGGCTTCACCGCCAGCTCCTTCGGCGCCAATCTGGACATGGGACGCCGCCGTGACCGCGACATGACCCCGGACGAGGAGTACGAGTTCACGCAGACACTCTTCCACGGCGCCAAGAAGCTCGGTTTCCCGCTCGTCCGCATCCAGAGCGCGAAGCCGGAGCTGCTTCGCCGGCTGCTGCCGCTCGCCGAGGACCTCGAACTCAAACTTGCCTACGAGATCCATGCACCGCTGGGACCCAACTCGCCCGAGATCATGAAGGTTCGCGACGTCTACGCCGAGCTTGATTCACCGCTGTTGGGCTTCGTGGCTGACTTCTCCTCAACCATGCACAGCATGTCTCCCACGCTCCTGCGCGCGGTTCGCCGTGCCGGGCTGGACGATGAAGCGGTGGAAAGGCTGCAGGCTATCTGGGGCACTGAGGCGCCGATGCGGGTGCGGCAGGAGGAGTTCATTGCGTACCTGCGGGGACGTGACTTCGATCCTGCCCGGCTTGGGTCCTTCGCACACCTGGCGTTCAACATGCACGGCCACGTCAACCCGAAGGAGTGGGCTGACATCATGCCGCAAATCATGCACGTCCACGCGAAGTTCTACGACATTGATGAGCAGGGCAACGAGCCGGCCATCGACTATCCGGAACTGGTCCGCGTATTCGTCGAAGGTGGCTACCGCGGTTACTGGTCCAGCGAATGGGAAGGCCATGCCTTCGCTGAGCTCGGTGAGGTGGATCCGCTGCTGCTGGTGCGGAAGCAGCATGACCTTGTCCGCAAGAGCATGCGGACGGCGCTGGCATCAGCCTGACCTGAAAGACCGACGTCCCATAGCCTCGATGCCCGTCCGTTTTAGCCGGCCGGGCATCGAGGCATTTAAGGGGCTCCCTTGGTTGCGGCGGCTGCCACGATGTCAGCAGCCTCTTTGAAGAGGCCCCGCATCCACTCATGCTCGGAGTCGCGGTTGTGCACGGGGTGCCACCACAATGCATTAACCAGCGGCGTGGCATCGAAGGGCAGCGGCAGGATCCGAATCCCGCCCACGCGCAGAGCGAACGGCACCAGGGCCGCCTGGATGAGCGCGATCCGGTTGGTCCCAACCACAAAGTGCGGCAAGGACTGGAAACTTTCAACAACCACGTCCACGCGTGGCTCAACGCCCAACTGCTGGATCTGCCGTTCCGCCGATGTTGAGGCTGAGCGCGTCTGATAGGTCATCACCCAGGGAAGTTCAGCGATGTTTTCCATGGTGATTTGCTCGCCGACGGCTTCATTGGACGTGGAGACCACGGCCACCCACCCGTCCCTCCACAGGTCCAGGTAGGGCAGCCCGGTGAGGAATCCATGGGGAATCACCATGCCGTCCACCGATCGAAGGCGGTTGGCTGCATCCTCCACCACCATCGGATTGTGGAGCATAAACCGGAACCGGACTCCTGGGGCGCGCTCGGCAGCAAGCTCGGAAGCAACCCGGCCAATGGTAGTGAAGCCGTAATCCGAGCCGTAGATGGAGAACTCGCGCTCGGATTCTGTGGGCTCCCAGGTGGCCTGGCTTTCGAAGACGCGGCGGGCGGCCTCCAGCGCGGTGGTGGTGTGCTCCGCGAGCCGGAGGGCGAAGGGGGTGAGCTCATAAGCATTACCGCGGCGGGCCAGGATCGGGTCCCCAAAGTGGGATCGGAGCCGGGCGAGCGAGGCGCTGAGCGCCGGCTGGCTGAGGTGGAGCCGCTCGGCCGCCCTAGTAACGCTTCGCTCGGTAATGAGGGCATCCAGCGAGATCAGCAGGTTGAGGTCGAGACGGGAAAGCAGGACATGTTTCGTCACGGCGCAGCGATCCTTTGGAAGTGGAACCGTTTCAAGTGAGTTTATCAGCGGGATCTATAACATAGGCGAAGTCATCAGGCATCTGGATAGACCTTCCGCGGACCTCCGTTGGACTTATGTCCGTCATAGCGAATACTTATGTGTGTTTTAGGCACATCTCCTGCATACTTGTGAGTGACCGGGGTCACGACACCCGGATTTTGGACAATGAAGTCAGAAAGGCTGGACATGACACAGCACCGTCGCTATTCGGGCCTGAAGGTCGGCGCCCTCGCCGTCCCCACCGTCGCAGCACTCATTCTTACCGGTTGCTCGGCCTCCACCGGCAGCAGCTCCTCTTCGGGTGGTTCCCAGGAATTTTCACTGTCCTTCGCGACGTCCAACACCATCGAGAGCCCCTTCCAGGTGTTGGCAGAAAATTACATGAAGTCACACCCGAACGTGAAAATCACCTTCAATCCTCAGCCGAACGACTCCTACGACCAGACCCTGCGCACACAGCTCCAGGCCGGAAACGCCTCAGACGTCGTAGTGACCTCACCCGGCTCCGGCACCGGCCGCAGCATCCTGCCGCTCGTCCAGGCAGGTTTCCTTGAACCGCTTGACGATGCCGCGAAGCAACTGCTCCCCGAAGGAAGCGCCAGCACCTTTGGATCCGACGGCAAGGTGTACGGCCAGGCCACGGAAATCACGATCTCTGCCTTGGTGAGTAATGAGACGGCAGCTGATGCAGCCGGTGGCTTCCCCGCCGACTTTTCTTCCCTCCAGCAGCAGTGCAAGGCTCTGGAGTCCTCCGGTAAATCCCTCTTTGCCCTTGCCGGATCAGCCCCTCCCAACACGGGGCTGATGGCGATGTCCCTGGCAGCCTCGCGCGTCTACGCGGAAGACCCGAAATGGAACGATAAGCGCGCCGCCAAGGAAACCACCTTCGCCGGCTCGGACGGTTGGAAGTCAGCCCTCGAAGCGGTTAGTACCTTGAAGGACGCGGGCTGCTTCCAAAAAGGTGCTGCCGGAGGCGGCTTCGACGCCATCACCAAGGGGCTTGCCAGCGGGACGTCCTTGAGCGGCTTCATCCCGGCCCCAAGCTGGAAGCAGCTGCAGTCCGCCGCTGGGGGCTCCCAGTTCGCCGTACGGCCGTTCCCGGCGGAACAGGGCTCAGGTCAGAGCTACGTATTTGCCAGCGCAAACTACGCCTTTTCCATCAACGCAGCCTCCAAGAACAAGGACGCTGCCAAGGCCTTCCTCGACTGGGCCGCCCAGCCTGAGCAGACCAAGGCCTTTGCAGAAATCGACGGTGCCCTGCCGGTCAGCGGACTCGACAAGTACGATTTCGACGGCGGCGCCTACAAGAACGTCGGCGTCCTGATCAAGGACGGCAAGTACGGCCCCCTGCCCAACATCCAGTGGCCGAATTCCGCCGTCTACGACGCACTGGCCACGGGGGTCCAGGGCATCATCACCGGCCAGAAGAGCCCCGACCAGGTCCTGCAGGCCATGGACGCGGCCTGGGAACAGTAGCAGTTCTTCACCATCAACGTTCCGACGACTCAAAGGGACAAGCAAGGAATACCAATGACTGCGACGATGCAACCGAAAAGCGAAGCAGCTGAAGCACCCCGGCGAGGCAAGCGTACGCCGGGGACGGGTGAGAACACCCGTCCCCGGCGTGGGCCCATGCAGTTCGGACACTGGTGGTGGGCGCTGCCCGGGATCGCCCTGGTGTTTGCCATCCACTACGTGGCAACCGGTATCGGCGGATTCTTCGCCTTTACCAACTGGACGGGCATCGGCTCGTTCAAAATCACGGGCTGGGCAAACTTTGAGGCCATCTTCAAGGACCCCACGAAACTCGGAGCCCTCTCCAATACCCTCTTTCTGGCCTCTGGCTCGGTTCTCCTGGGCAACATCGCCGGGCTGGTCATTGCGCTGGGCCTGAACCGCGTCCTCAAGACGCGCTACATCCTCCGGACCCTCTTCTTCATGCCGGTGGTGCTCAGCCCGCTAGCCACGGCCTACATCTGGAAATATATCTTCGACTTCGACGGTCCGCTCAATGCTTTTCTTACGGCAATAGGCGCCGGCGACCAAGCCAAGCCGTGGCTGGCCGACCCGCAGTGGGCCATCTGGACCGTCCTGGTGGTGCTGGTCTGGTCTTCCACCGGCTTTGCCATGGTGATTTTTATGGCCGGCCTGGCAGGTGTCCCCGTGGAAGTGGAGGAGGCGGCGGCCATTGACGGCGCCAACCTGTGGCAGCGGTTCCGCAACGTTACCCTGCCCGCCATCCGCCCCGCCGTCGCCATCGCCACCACGCTGGGAATCGTCCAGGGGCTGCGCGTCTTCGATCCCATCATGGCGCTCACCGGCGGCGGACCGGCCGGAGCGACGGAAACGCTGGCCACGCTGGTTTACAAGCAGGCCTTTGCGCTCGGGAACTTCGGGGGCGGTGCCGCCCTGGCCCTGGTGCTCGCCGCTATCATCCTGATCTTCGCCGTTCTCCAGCAGCGGCTGACGCGTTCGAACCCTGAGGACTAAGCCATGTTCCGCTACACCAAACTCACCCTGCTCCGCGAAGTTGGCCTGTGGGCGCTCGCCCTGCTGTTCCTCGCGCCGTTCTACTTCCTGGTGACAACTGCCCTGAAACCGGACAACGAGTTGTTCACCACCTCGGCCCTGGCTCCGCCAACAAGCCCCGACTTCAGCAACTTTGTCGACGTCCTCACCGCCACCGGCAACTCCAACGTGGTGATGGGCCTGGTCAACAGTGCCATCATCACTGCGGGCAGCATCGTGGGGCTCATCGCACTCGGTTCCATCACCGGATACGTCATCTCCCGCAGCACCCGACGCTGGAGCAAGGGCGCGTATTACCTCTTCCTGATCGCCATCATCCTCCCCGGCCAGCTCGGCGCCGTCCCTCTCTACATGGGTGCACGGGCCCTTGGACTCACCGGATCCGCTTGGGGCCTGATCATCCTGTACACGGGCATGCTCCTGCCGTTGTCGATCTTCCTCTACGCAAACTTCTTCCGCGGCCTCGGCACGGACTACGAAGAAGCGGCCACCATCGACGGCGCCAGCAAATCCCAGATTTTCTCCAAGGTGGTGTTCCCCATGATGGCCCCAGCCACGGGAACGGTCACCATCTTCGCCGGGCTCATCGTGTGGAACGACTTCTTCACGTCGCTGATCTTCCTGGGCGGCTCCGCCAACCAGACACTGCCGGTGGCCATGTACTACTACATCGGTTCCCTGGTCTCCCAGTGGAACTCGATCTTCGCGATAGTGATCGTCTCCATGATTCCCATCCTGGCGCTGTTCCTGTTCGCACAGAAGCGGTTCATCCAGGGCTTCTCCGGCGGCCTGAAGGGCTGACCCGCGATGGTGGACAACCGCGCAGCGTTCGAGCGCTTCGTGGAGATCTTCTACACCCAAAAACGGGTGCGTGAAGCCTTCGACTTCCTTGTGGCCGGCGACTACCGGCAGCACAACCCGACCATTCCTGACGGGCCTGAGGCGGCAGTAAGAATGCTGACGCCGAAGTTCGACGGATCGCCAGACTCCCGGTTCGAGGTTCAGCGCATCCTGGTGGACGGTGACCTGGCGTTGGTGCATGTACGCGCTTCAGGTCCTGGGCGACCCGACGCCGCCGTCGCAGACATTTACCGCTTCGAAAACGGGCGGATTGTTGAGCATTGGGACGTGCTTCAGCCGGTTCCTGAGCATCCGGTCCACGACCACCCCATGTTTTAGACCACTATTTCAATTCTCTAGGAGACATCCATGTTCCAACTTTCGCCCAATATCGACCTTTTGTTCGCCGAAGCAGGCGAAAGTGCTGCTGACCGGGTTCGCGCGGCGGCAGCGGCCGGCTTCGACGCCGTCGAAATGTGGGGCCCAACGGGCAAAGACATTCCGGCCCTGAAGGACGCACTCGAGGAAACCGGAGTCCAGCTCACCTCCCAACTGGCGGAACCGCGCATGCAGTTCATGATCCCGCCCCGCAACCACGATGCTTTCTACACTGGGCTGGACGCCGGCGTCGAAGTTGCCCAGCAGCTCGGCTGCCCCCGGATGGTAGTGGGCAGCGGTACCGGATTCGGCGGGCGCAAGCGGCAGGACCAGCTGGACGAACTGATCGAGATCTTTACCAAGGGCACAGCGCACATCGAGGGTTCGGGCATCACGCTGGTCCTCGAGCCGGTGAACGTCAGGGTTGACCACCCCGGTGCCCTGCTGGACCGGACCTCGGAAGCCGTCTACATCGCCCAGGGCGTCAACTCGCCCAACTTCGGCGTCCTCTACGACCTCTACCACTCCACGGTCGAGGGCGAGGACGTGGCCGCCGAGCTCGCTAACGCCGGCGACCTCATCAAGTATGTTCAGATCGCCGACGCTCCGGGGCGCGGCGAACCCGGCTCGGGATCCATCGACTGGCACGCCCGGCTCACGGACCTGAGGAACAGCGGCTACGCCGGCCCCATCGGGCTCGAGTACTACCCGACCATCGACTCGGCGAAGTCCGTCCGGCGCATCCAGGAACTGGTGGCGGGACGGTGAGCGGTAACCGGTATCCCGCTGCGGTCGACGTCGCCATCGTCGGCAGCGGCCCCACGGCATCGGCGTACGCACGGATCCTCAGCGAGGAAGCCCCTGGCGCCACCATCGCCATGTTCGAGGTGGGCCCCACCGTCAGCAATCCACCCGGGGCGCACGTCAAGAACATTGAGGATCCTGAACGCCGAAGCCTCGCGCAGCGGGCATCGGAAGGCCCCGGTGCAGGTGCCGAGACGGTGAACTCACCCGGCGCGGTTAAAAGCGGGGAGCGAAGGGCCAGGCCCGGAACCTACCTGCTGCAGGACGGCTACGCTTTCCCCGGCGAGGACGGGATGCCCGTTGCCGCCATGTCCAGCAACGTGGGCGGCATGGCCGCCCACTGGACCGCTGCCTGCCCCCGCCCGGGCGGCAAAGAGCGCATTCCGTTCCTGCCGGACCTTGAAGAGCTTCTTGACGACGCCGACCGTCTGCTGGGGGTGACCACCCGCGCCTTTGACGGGGCCCCGTTCTCCGACCTCGTCCGCGAACGTCTTTCAGCCACGGTGGATCAGGGTCGGGACCCTGCTCATCGTGTCCAGCCCATGCCGCTCGCCGTACACCGGCGGGAGGACGGCGGCCTGGTCTGGTCAGGTTCCGACGTCGTGATGGGGGATGTGACCCGGGAAAATCCGCTGTTTGAACTTTATGATGAGTCGCTGGTGACGCGCGTGCTCCTGGAGGATGGCGCTGCTGCCGGCATCGAAGTCCAGGACCGCCGCAGCGGCGAAACCCATCAGGTGGCCGCCCGCTACGTTGTGGTGGGTGCGGATGCCCTGCGCACGCCGCAGCTGCTGTGGGCTTCCGGGATCCGGCCCGACGCCCTGGGCCGCTACCTCAACGACCAGGCACAGGTGGTGTTCGCGAGCAGGCTGCGCGACGTCACGGCTCCGCAGGGCCGGGCAGCCGCCAACGGCGCGCTCAGTGAGCAGAGCGGAGTTGCCTGGGTTCCCTACACGGACGAGGCGCCCTTCCACGGCCAGATCATGCAACTGGATGCGTCACCTGTTCCCTTGGCCGATGATGACCCCGTTGTCCCGGGCTCTATCGTGGGGCTTGGCCTGTTCTGCGCCAAGGATCTGCAGCGAGAGGACCGGGTGGTGTTCGAGGACGGCATCGGCGACTCGTACGGGATGCCCGCCATGCGCATCCACTACCGCCTCACAGGGCGGGATCACGAGGTACTGGACCGCGCCAAGCAGGAAATTGTCCGCCTGGGCAAGGCCGTGGGTGAACCGCTCGACGAGCGTCCGTTCGTCATGCCGCCCGGCTCATCGCTTCACTACCAGGGGACAACCCGGATGGGCGCGGCGGACGACGGCGAGAGCGTGTGTTCGCCCGACAGCCAGGTGTGGCAGGTCCCCGGCCTCTTCGTGGCTGGCAACGGCGTCATTCCCACCGCAACGGCATGCAATCCCACGCTGACGGCCGTCGCCCTCGCCGTGCGCGGGGCCCGGAAACTCACAGAAGAACTCAACAGCTCTTTACTTATGTCTGAATTAGACAATAGACTGACTAAATAATGAATAAGTGGTGCGAATCCGCTGCTATTTCGTTCAATCACAGGCAAGGCATGCCGCAGACAAGGAGGTCTCGATGATCGCCGACCGCATAATCGAGCAGGGAACACTGATCACCCAGGACGGCCGTACCGCCGTCGAAGTCCGCATCCCCTGGTACCGGGCGCTGCCGGGTTCCTGCATCGCTGGAGCTGCATTGACAGTGGACGGCGTCAGCGCCCCCGAGGGCTCACTGCGCTGGACCATGAACAACCGCACATTCAGCTTCGAGGAACTCGTGGACGAGACCGGTGAATGGTGGTTCCCGCTGGACTCGGCAGTCCTTTCGGGTGACCTTCCCGTCCCGGACAGCCAGACCGAGCACGAGGTCAGGGTGGACCTGAAGCTCTACATCCCCTACATCATCACCGACCACGGCGTGCTGCACATCGAAGAGCACGACACCAAGACCATGAAGGTGGGACAGCGATGACCAGCCTCGGCACGCCGATCCAGGGCGTCACCCTTTACAGCTTCACCCGGGCCTTCCACGCCAGGCAGTACGACCTCGATGGCCTGATCCGCAAGGTGGCGGACGAAGGCTTTGGCCCAGGGCTCGAAGTCATCGGATTCTCCAGCCTGCGCGGCTTCCCGGACCGGATCGATGACAACTTCGTTGGCCAGTTCCGTGATCTTGTGGCCGAGGTTGACCTGGTCCCCACCTCCCTTGCAGTCAACGTTGATACCGGTATCCGCCGCGACCGGCTGATGAATCATGACGAGCTTGTCGAACACATGCGCAAGCAGATCGAAGTAGCCGCCAGGCTCGGCTTCCCGATCGCCCGGGTGCAGATCTCGCTGACTCCGGACGCCATGGAAAGCCTGCTGCCCGTGGCCGAGAAGTACGGCGTCACCCTGGCCCTCGAAGTCCACGCGGACCAGCACGGCGCCCACGAACGTGTCCTGGCCCTTCGCGACCGCTACGAGAAGCTCAATTCCCCCTTGCTCGGCTTCACCGCGGACTGGGGTGCCACCGTTACCGGCTTTGCGCCCTCCCTGCTGGAGGCCTACCGCCGCCGTGGTGCTTCGGAGGAACTTCTCGGACAGGTGGTTGACCTGTGGAATGGTTTCCACGTCGACGGACCGCCAAACACGCAAAAGGTTCACGGCGAACGCTTCGGTGCCTTCATCGGCCTGGCGGCCCGGAACGGCCGGCCCGATCTTGGCATTGACTTCGCCATCAACGGAACAGGGCTTTTCGGTCCTGCACCGCTGGACACCTGGCTGGAGATCATGCCTTGGGTCCGCCACGTGCACGGCAAGTTCTTCGGCATCGACGAGACCGGCGAAGAGCCCTCGGTGCCGGTCCGGAGCCTTGTCCGGCAACTGGTTGAGAACGGCTACTCCGGCGCAATCTCCAGCGAATACGAAGGCTGGCACTGGAACAACTGGCAGGACCCGTTCGACATCATCCGCGGCGAGCAGGCCGTCCAGCGCTCAGCGGCCGCCAACGCCGGTTCGGCCATGATCACCGACGCTTCAGAAGCCCGCCGCATCCTCAATAGCCATCTCGCCCAGCCCGTCCACGGCTGACAACGAAGGAACCAGAAATTATGTCAGAAGGCATCGCAGGCTCGGGTATCGAGCTTGGAATTACCCTCTATTCGCTCACCTCCGAGTTCGCCGCCGGGCTCTACACCCCTGAGACGCTGATCAAAGCTGTTGCAGATGAAGGCCTCGGCCCGGGGGTTGAGTTCAACATCGCCCAGATGCTGCGCACCTACCCGGACGTCGACGACGACTTCGTCCGCCTGTGGCGCGACAGCATGGACCGCTACGGCCTGACCCCCAGCGCAGTGGGCACCAACCTGGACATGGGCCGCCGCAAGGACCGGGACATGACACCCGATGAGGAGTACGACTTCTTCGCCGCGCAGCTGCACACGGCTAACAAGCTTGGTTTCCACCGCGTGGTGATCCGCTCCGCGGGCAAGGAATTGCTCCGCCGGCTGCTTCCCCTGGCCGAGAAGTACGACCAGAAGCTCGGCTACGAAATTCACGCACCGCAGGGCCCGAACGATCCCAAGATCCTGCAGATCCGCGAGATGTACGAGGAACTGGGAAGCGACCGGCTCGGTTTCACCGCAGACTTCAGCTCGACGATGCACAGCCTATCCCCGACCCTCTTCCGCACGTTGACGCAAATGGGGCTGCCCGAGGAGCACTTCGCTGTCATGCAGGAGATCTGGCGCAAACCGTCGCCCATGCATGAGCGCAACCAGGAGTTCGAGGACTACCTAAGTGCCAACAACTTTGATCCTGCCCGCCTGGGCCCGTTCACCCGGCTGGCATTCAACATGCATGGACTGGTTCCGCCGGAGGAGTGGCTGGATATCATGCCGCAGATCTTCCATGTCCACGCAAAGTTCTACGACATCGACGAACACGGCAATGAACCCGCGATGGACATTCCCCGCATTGTGCGCCAGTTCGTCAAGGGCGGCTACCAGGGCTACCTGTCCAGCGAGTGGGAGGGCCACGCGTTCGCCGACCTGGGCGAATCCGATCCGATCGACCTCGTCAAGAAGCAGCACACGCTGATGCGGCATGCCATCGAAGAGGCCGTTGATCCAAATGCACCCGACTCCCACGCGACCCTGGTCGAGACTGTTAAGTAAGGAAAGTCATGGCAACTCACAATTCCCTGTTCCAGGATACCGACGTCCGCAGGCACCCCGAGGGGATTGCCGTGTCGGTGCAGCTGCCCTGGTACCGCAGCCTCTGGCTGTCCGCCGTTGACGACGTCGTTGCAACCGTCAACGGTGTGGAGATTCCCAAAGAGTCCCTCCGCTTCGAACTGCAGGAAAAGTCCTACTCCATAGCTGAACTCCCGGAGCAATGGGAAACCCTGTGGTTCGTCGCAGACAAGCCCGACGTGGTCATCCCCCTGGACCGCGTCCCCGACGCCGGCGAGGAGATCGACGTCGAGGTCATCCTCACCCTGCGCCTGCTCTATATGCAGATCGCGCCCTTGCGCTACGTGGGCAACCGTGTCGCGGTTGAACGGAAAGTGGTGCTCGCATGAAAGCCTTGCGCGTAGCCATGATCGGTTATGGCTTCATGGGTGCTGCCCACTCCCAGGGCTGGCGGACGGCGCCGCGGGTATTCGACCTGCCTGCCGAGCCGGAAATGGCGGTTGTTGTCGGCCGCAACGCTGAAGCGGTCGCTGCCGCTGCCAGCAAATGGGGCTGGGCTGAGTCAGCAACAGACTGGCGGGACGTGATCGCCCGGGACGATATCGACGTCGTCGATATCGTCACCCCCGGCGACTCCCACGCCGAAATCGCGATCGCCGCGCTGGAAGCCGGGAAGCACGTTTTGTGCGAGAAACCACTCGCCAACACCGTGGCGGAAGCCGAAGCGATGGCCGAAGCTGCCGAACGGGCGGCTGCCCGGGGCATCCAGGCAATGGTCGGTTTCACCTACCGCCGCGTTCCGGCCGTCACCTTCCTCCGCAACCTCGTCGCCGAAGGCGCCGTCGGCACGATCAACCAGGTGCGTGCCTCCTACCGGCAGGACTGGCTGGTGGACCCGGAGATGCCGCTGGCGTGGCGCCTGCAGAAGGAACACGCCGGCTCCGGGGCTCTGGGGGACATCGGCGCCCATGCCATCGACCTGGCCCAGTTCGTCACAGGCTTGAACCTGGAGAAGGTGTCCGGCGTTATCGACACCATCGTAAAGGAGCGGCCTCTTTTGAAGGGCTCCACTTCAGGCTCCGGGCTCTCCGGCGCTGCCGGCGTCGGCTCCGGCCAGGTGACGGTGGACGATATCGCTATCTTCACGGGCCGCTTCGAATCCGGCGCGCTGGCGTCGTTCGAGGCCACCCGGTTTGCCACCGGCCGGAAGAACGCGCTGCAGATTGAAGTTTCCGGGGACAAGGGCGCCCTAGCCTTCGACCTGGAGGACCTCAACAGCGTCCAGTTCTACGACCGTACGGCACCTGCGGATCGCCAGGGCTTCCGGAAGGTCCTGGTCACGGAAGCGGAGCATCCCTATGTTTCGGCGTGGTGGCCGGCAGGCCACATGCTCGGTTACGAGCACGGGTTCTCCCACCAGGTCAAGGACCTCGTGGAGGGCATCGTGGGCGGCACCGTCCCGCATTCGTCGTTCGCTGACGGGCTGAGGGTGCAGCGGGTGCTCGACGCTGTCGAGCGCAGTTCCGAAAATGATTCCGCCTGGACACGCGTCGCTGCCGGCGTTCCCGTGCCAGCCAGTTGAGGAGGGGAAGTACGTGGCACGACCAATTACCTTGTTCACCGGCCAGTGGGCCGACCTGCCGTTCGAGGAGGTGGCCCGGTTCGCCGGCGAGTGGGGCTACGACGGGCTGGAGATCGCCTGCTGGGGTGACCACCTGGACCCCTGGCGCTGGGACGACGACGCCTATGTGCAGGGCAAGCTGGACATTCTTGAACGCCACGGCCTCAAAGTGTGGACCATCTCCAACCACCTCAAGGGCCAGGCCGTCTGTGACGACCCGATCGACGAACGGCACCGCGGCATCCTGCCGGACGTCGTATGGGGCGACGGCGATCCTGAAGGGGTCCGCCGTCGCGCCGCCGAGGAGCTGAAAAACACTGCGCGGCTCGCCGCGAAGCTGGGCGTGAAAACGGTGACCGGCTTTACGGGATCGTCCATCTGGAAGTACGTGGCGATGTTCCCGCCCGCCTCAGAGAAGATGGTCGACGCCGGCTACCAGGACTTTGCCGACCGGTGGAACCCCATCCTCGATGTCTTTGACGAGGTGGGCGTCCGCTTTGCCCATGAGGTGCACCCGTCAGAGATCGCGTACGACTACTGGACGACTCAGCGCGCCCTGGAGGCGATCGGGCACCGTGAGGCGTTTGGGCTGAACTGGGACCCGAGCCACATGGTGTGGCAGGACATCGACCCGGTGGGGTTCCTGTGGGACTTCAAGGACCGGATCTACCATGTGCACTGCAAGGACACGAAGAAGCGCCTGTCCAACGGGCGCAACGGCCGGCTCTCCTCCCACTTGGCCTGGGCTGATCCGCGCCGCGGCTGGGACTTCATCTCCACCGGCCACGGTGACGTGCCGTGGGAGGATGCGTTCCGGATGGTGAACGCCATCGGCTACCGCGGCCCGCTGTCCGTGGAGTGGGAGGACGCCGGCATGGACCGCCTGGACGGTGCCCCCGAGGCGCTGGCTTTTGTGCGAAGGCTTTCCAGCTATGAGCCCTCGGCAGCGGCTTTCGACGCTGCCTTCAGTACCAAATAGCACGCAGCAGAACGGTCGGGCCCTGGTTACTCCGGGGGCCGGCCGTTCTGCTTTGTAGGCGGCTCGTTTTGTTTTGATCAGACCGCAGCCCGGGCGGCCGGCCCTGACTCCGCCAATGCTGGCTCTGCGAGGGCTGCCCCCGCCAGGGCCAGGTGACTCCGCGTCATCTCCGTTGGGTCGTCCTGCAGCCACTCGTGGCCGCCCCATTCGCTGGTCAGCGTGCCCGTGAAGCCGGTCCCGCGCAGCAGGCTGCCGAGGTCATGCAGCGGCTGGGAAACCCGGCCGCCGTCGTCGTCCAGGTCCCAGAATTTCAGGTGGAAGGCGCCCACCAGGGGGAGGATGCCCTGCAGGTCTGCGGCGTCACTGCGGCCGAACCGGATGAGCAGGTTCATAAAGAGGGTGTGGATGCGCGGCGGAACCTTCCCTGCGCGGAGCAGGGCGGTGACGGCATCGAGGGTGGCGGGATCGCGCCAGTCATTCTCCAGGCGCGCCAGAAGGTCGGAAGGAACGCCGCCCTGCCGCAGCTCATCAAGGTAGGTGACGGGAAGGGCCGGCATGAGCATGCTGATGTCAACGAGTACCCGCACGTGGTCATCTGCCAGCCCGGCTATCGCATCCAGGGCTGGTGCCACCGAAGGGTTGTTCGGAGTCTGCTGCCCTTGGACTTCTTCGTACAGCACCAGATCGAGTTCATGCAGCAGCGGCTGCAGCAGCGTGAGCAGTTCCGTGCCCGCCTGTCCGATCGGTAATCGGATCCCGCGGGCGCCCACCCGGCGGGCGGCGCTGAGTTGGGGGACCAGGAAGTCCAGACGCTCCTGCAGCGAGCGGCGGTCGGTTGGGGACGTGAAGTCGTCGAGGCTGGCGCCAACGATGCTGACGCGTCCCCCTCTTGCCGCCAGCGAATCCCTCAGTTCGTCTACCTCGGCGTCCTGCGGAGCGGGGAAGGACCGCCACAGCAGCCCAGGTTCGAGTTCTATTGTCTTCGTCACGGAATCCGCGATGCCAATCACAACGTCCGCGGCTGTCCGCCGGGCTGCCGTGATCTCCGGAGTCCAGTTGAACGAGCTGGCGCAGAGGGTCCAGTTGTCAGGAAGTGCGGGGGCCATGTGATGCCTTCCCAATTACGCTTGTTAATGACAAACTTATGTCACTTTTAGGATAAAGGATGGAAGCCATGTTGCAAACCGCTTTGCGCGAAGATGCGCTGACGGCCACGCCGGAAGGCTTTGAACTCCGGCTCGGCCTGTCATGGATCCGCTCAATGCCCCTTTCCAGCGTGGCTGAGCTCGCAGTTGAGGTCGACGGCATCCCGGTGGCACCAGGGGATTTGGCGGTGGTGCTGGGGGCCCGGCGCGTGCGTGCGGACGCATTGCAGGCGGAGTCCGGGTGGTGGTTCGTGCAGGACAGGCTGGTCTTGGCCGGCCGGCGCAAGCTTTCCCGCGGGGTGCACGCCATCGCCGTCGACTTCCAGCTGCTGGTGCCCTACCTTCAGGCGCATCCCGGTTCGCCGCTGGTCCTGCCGTTCCATCTGGAGGCCCGGCTGGAGCTTGACCGGGCACCGGTGCCCAGCGTCTCCCGCGACGTGGCCTGAGCGGCTATGTCCAGGCCACGCAGTGGACTCTAAGCGGGAACAGCGGCCCGTTCCGGTGAGGGCCTGCCGTCAGCAAACCAGCGCGGGAAGGTGACATCGAACAGCTGCTCGCGGGCCAGTTCAGCTCCTCCGCGCAGGGGTTCGCGCTCATCGTTGACGGACAAGGTGATGGTGAGGTCGCGGGTGGCGAGCGGCAGGGACAGTTCATAGACCCGCTGGCGCACTTCGGCCAGGAATACCTCGCCGGCCGATCCCATGGCCCCGCCGATGACGATGATTCCGGGGTTGAACATGTTCACCAGGGCTGCAATGGTTTCACCCGCTACCCGGGCCGACTTTTGAATCAGTGTGATGGCCAGCGGGTCCCCGGCCTGGGCCGCGAGAGTGATCTCCTCGAGGGTCAGTGTCCCCTTTTTTACCAGCGGAGCCAGGGAGCTGTGGGTGCCTTCCGTGACAGCCTGTTCCGCGTCCCTGACCAGGGCCCAACCGCTGGCCACCGCTTCGAGACAGCCGATCTTGCCGCAGCGGCATTGGGCATGGGAGTCGGAAACCCGGACATGGCCGATGTCGCCGGCCGCGCCGTTGGCACCGCGGTGGATCCTGCCCTGGGACAGCAGGCCGGCACCGATGCCCGAACCGATCTTGCAATAGATGAGGTTCGCAAGGGATTCGCGACGCCGGGCGCGCTCACCAAGGGCAAGCAGGTTGACGTCGTTATCCACCCACACCGGTGCGTTAAAGCGGTCCTCGAAGGGCGTGCGGACATCGAATCCATTCCACCCGGGCATGATCGGAGGTGCCACCGGTTGTCCCGTGGCGAAGTCAACCGGGCCGGGGAGGCCCACCACCACACCCCAGACGGGCACTTGGTGATCCTTTTTCAGCACGTCGTCAACGAGGGCCATCACTGCGTCAATGGTCTTCTCGGGGCCCTGGGCGATATCCCAGGTGCGGTGCGTGTGTTCCAGGATGTCGCCGTCAAGGGCAGTGACGCCAACCCTTATATGAGCGGCTCCGAGGGCACATATAACGATCCGTCCCTGCTCCGCGCGGAAGCGCAGGGTCCGGGGCGCACGGCCCCCGGAGGAGGCGCCGAATTCTCCATCCCCGAGAAAGCCGATCTCAATGGCCTGATCCACGCGCTGGCTGACAACGCCCCTGCCCAGCCCAGTGACCTTGCCGATTTCAGGGCGCGTTGTTGCCTCGCCCGTTCGCACCAGGTTGACGATCCTCAGCAGGCTCGTCACTTCATCCGTTTGTGCTCCAAAGCGGAGTGTGGACTCTGTCGTCATGATCACAATTCTCACACATAGGAGGGGACTAAGGTGGGGTTGAACGCGACTATAGCCGGATATTTCCGCACTTATGAATAATAAGGACAAAAGAGGGGGAGGCGACGATGCCTTGGAATATAGGAGTTCTTGGAGCCGGGCCGGGCGTCGCGGCCCTGCATTTGCCGGTGCTGGGGCGGCTGGCGGAGCTGTTCAAGGTGGTGCACATTGCCGATGCGGGAAGTGGGCGCGCCCAGGGCCTGGCCGAAAGGCTTGGTGCCCGGTGGTCAGTGGGGGAGGCGGACCTGCTTGCGGACCCGGCAGTCCACCTGGTGGCCATATGCAGCCCGCCCGCTGAACATGCCCGCCAAATCCTGGCGGCTGTAGCCGCGGGGAAGCCTGCCATCTTTTGCGAGAAGCCGTTGGCCACCAGTACGGAGGAGGCCGATGAAGTCATCTCTGCCTGCCGGCTCGCAGGAACGGTCCTTCTGGTGGGGACGAACCACCTGTTTGACGCCGCGTGGGGGCGGGCCAGGCATCATCTTGTGGCCCTCGCGGGCCGGGTACAGGCGATCTCCGTGACGCTGGCGCTCCCGCCGAATGACAGGTACCACCGGCTGGTCGCCGAGGGTGGTCCTTTCCAGGCCGCCCGGCGGGGACGCCTGGACCTCGGCAGTCCTGCAGTTGCGGCCGGAGTCCTGCGGCAGTTGCTGACGGGTCTTGCGATCCATGATCTTCCGGCCGTGAGGGACATCGCGCCAGGCGTCGATGAGGTTGTCTACGCGCGGGTCGCTCCGCCGATCGGCTACCTTGTGGGGTACCGGGCCGGCGGAGTCATGGTCCAGTTGGCGCTTGCCATGCTTCCGGAGGGGCCGGACGCCCTCTGGAGGATGGGTATCGCCACCTCCCACGACCGCATCGAGGTGAATTTCCCGCCCGCCTTTGTCCATGCCGGAAGCGCGGCCGCCCGGGTGCGGAGCGCGGACGGGCAGTGGACGGAGTACCGGCGGGATCCGGAAGACGGGTATGTGGCCGAGTGGCGCCTGCTTGCGTCACTCCTTGAAGGCGGGGCCCCTGTGGAGTACGACGAACTGCTGGCTGACTCGCACTTTGCAATCGACCTGGCCGAGGCTGCCGCAGCGAAAGTTCTTGAAGGGGTGTCGCAATGAGTTCAGCAGATCTTGGGCGCGGCATCTTCACGGCGTTACCCTCCTATGTCGCCGCCGTCGCCGAGCTGTCCGTCAGCGCTGCGCTCACCGATGACATCAGTGGGGCGGTGGCTGTGGTGCCTGGATCCGGCGATTGGTGGCAGGGCATGCTGGCCGCCCGGGCCGGGGGAGCGGCAGCAGTGGTGATTGCGGACCCTGCTGTGCTCCCGCAGGAGGCGCTTGAATCACGCCCCTGGCCAGCTGACATCCCGGTCATCGTTGAGCGTCCCCGGCTGCGCCCGGATGTGGTTGCCGACGGGGTCCGGGCCAGACGAGGCAGGCCGGCCCGGATGGTCACCGTTGAGGGCGCTGCCCCCGCGGCAGGTCTTGAAGGGGTAATCCGCGACGGCTTGGGCTGGGCGCGGTCACTGGTCCGGGGCCCGTTGACGCTCCAGGTGTGCAGTGCCACGGCGCAAGCCAGGATTGCTCTGCTGGATTCAGAGGGATCCGCGGGCGGGGCAATACCCGTCACCTTGGGGGCGACGGCGGCAGCGGGCCTTCACTCCGACGGCCTGCTCCAGGTGCTGGCCCTCGGCGAGGTGCGAACTGAAGTCACCGTGGACCGGCAGGCCGGCCTGACGCGGCTGGAGACGTCCACCGAGGACGGGACACTGAGGGCTCCGGAGCGCTATGAATCATCAGCCCGTCTGGCGCTGCGCCGGGCCATCGAGGCGCAGTCTTCGGGTCAGCCCGGAACGGAACTGGATGAGCTGCTCGAGGACATGTCCCTCACGCGCGCAGTGCTTGCTACATAAAGGGACGCCCGCCACCGGCGTCTAATTCACGCATTCTTTTGTTGCTTTCCAACTAAAGTCGGGTAACATGAGTAACGGCGCCGGGGTTCCTTCCGAACCCGTTCTCCGTCGTGATGGTGCGCCGGAGGCACAATACGTCGCGTCGACGGCCCGATCGTTCGGGTAGATCACTATGCCACTTTCACCTTTGAGACTCCGTCTCCTTGTTATCTCCTTGCTCACGGTTTCCTTCCTCGGGGCCCTGGACCACACCGTGGTGTCGACATCCCTGGCCACGGTTGCGGGTGAGCTGGGCGCGCTGAAGCTCATGAGCTGGGTTGTTGTGGGATACACCCTCGCGAGCACAGTGCTGCTGCCGGTGCTCGGCAAACTAGGTGATGTCCTGGGAGCCCGCCGGATCTTCCTCGGTTCGCTGGTGATGTTCCTGGCGGCCTCCCTGGCCTGCGGCTTCTCGCAGGACATGGCATGGCTTATCGCCGCACGCGTCCTGCAGGGGATGAGCTCCGCGGGCCTGCAGCTGATGTCGCAGACCATCATCGCCAGGGTCACCTCGCAGCGGGAACGTCCGCGCTACATGGCCATCATTGGCGCAGCTTTCCCCATCGCGGTCCTGGTTGGCCCCGTTCTCGGCGGCGCCATCACCGATTACTGGGGCTGGCAGTGGGTCTTCTGGATCAACATCCCGGTGGGCGCTGCAGCCCTGGCCCTTGCCCTGGTTGCCGTTCCCCATCTGGAGCCTGGCCCCATGCCCCGCCACTTCGATGTTGCCGGGGCGGCTGTATTTACCGCTGCACTGGTGGCCCTTGTCCTCGCCGCCACCTGGGCCGCAGAACGCAGCGCGGGCCCCGCCACCGCTGCCGCGCTCGCGGTCAGCATGCTGGGCTTTGTTGCCTTCTACTTTATTGAGCGCCGGGCACCCGAACCCATCGTCCCCCTGCATTTCTTCGCCAACCGGACCATCGCTGCAGGCACCGCACTCTCGGCGATTATCGGCGTGGGCCTCTTCTCCATCACCGCCTATTTGCCCACGTACGTCCAAATGGCGTACCAGACCACCGCCACCGTGTCCGGGCTCGTGCCGATCGCAACCGTGTTCGGCATGCTGACCAGCAACCTGCTGACCGGATGGCTGGCCAGCAGGACGGGGCGGTACCGGATCTTCCCCATCCTGGGAACATCGTTGGGGGCCGCCGGACTATTTGTGATGGCGGTGCTGCCCGCCGGGCTTCCGCTGTGGGTTCCCATGATCGTTATGGCCGTTGTTGGGATGGGCACCGGCGCGTTCATGAGCCTGATCGTCACTGTGGTCCAGGGAGCTGCTCCGGCCAGCCAGACCGGCACCATCACCGCGACGATCAACCTGGTGCGGCAGGTGGGATCAACAGTGGCGACGGCGATTATCGGCGGGGTGATCGGCTTCGGCGTGGCGGCCCTTTTGCCGGCAGGCCTGGACGCTTCCACCCTGACCCCGCAACTGGTCCAAGGGGCCCCGCCGGCAGTCCAGGCCAGCGTGGCTCAGATCTACGCCTCAGTCTTCACACCCATCTTTATTGCCTTGGCGGCCACGTACGCCGTGGGAATAGTCGCGGCGGTCCTGCTCCCGCACGGGCGCCTCTCCGACGAAACCGTTCCCGCCCCCCAAACAACTTCCGAATCCCTTTCGGCCTGATTTCAAAGGAGACATCATGTCCAACCCAACCATCGCCATCGTCGGCAGCGGGCCCATCGGCTCCACCTATGCGCGGGTGCTCCTCGAGCAGGTCCCGAACGCGCGGGTGGTGATGTTCGAAGCCGGACCGCAGGTGACGGAGGTTCCCGGCGAAAGCGTCCGCAACATTGCCGACCCTGGCGAAAAGGCCCGTGCGCGCGAAATGTCGCAGGGGCCGCAGGCCGGCGCCTACCGTGAGTCGCTCGGCATCCCGGCAGCCACAGTCACCGAGGGAATGTTCACCGCCCGCCAGGGCACCCACCTTCTCGACTTCGGCGGCACGGGCTCCGCCCACGCCTCGAGTTTTCCCGCGGCGGCTGCGGCCACCAACGTCGGCGGCCAGGGTGCGCACTGGACCTGCGCCACGCCGTCGCCCGCCTTCAGTGAAAAAATCCCCTTCATAGCGGACGACGAATGGGACGGGCTGATTGAGGACGCGAAGCAGCTGCTGCACGTCCACAGCGCAGCGTTTGCCGACTCCGCCGTTGGTGAGGCCATTCGGACCCTCCTCGATGAAGAATTCGGCGCGGAGCTGCCGGATGGGTACGGCGTGGGCACCCTTCCGGTTGCCGGGGACCCGCAAGCGGACGGCACCGTGCGCTGGGCGGGGGCCGACGTCGTCCTCGGCCCGCTCGTCGACAAGGACAGCCCGCTCTCGAAGCAGTTCGAACTCCGTGACCTCACCCTGGTCCGCCGCGTGGAACTGGACGGACACCGGGTCACCGGTGTCACCGTCGAGGACCTCCGCACCGGGGAGAAGTCATTCGTGGCAGCGGACATCGTGGTGGTGGCCGCCGATGCCTTCCGCTCCCCGCAGCTCCTCTGGGCATCCGGTGTGCGGCCGCAGGCCCTTGGCCACTACCTGACCGAGCATCCCGTGGTCATCTCCACGGTGGCGCTGGACGTCGAAAGGATGGGGCGGTACGCCACCGAAGAGGACCTTCAGGCCGAGCTGGCCCGGCGCGCACTGAACCCGGCAGACCCCGTCGCTGCGGTCAACCGCATCCCGTTCTCAGAGCCGGAACACCCTTTCTCCGTCCAGGTGATGTACACCGAGACCACGCCGTTCCCGATGGAGCCGGGAACCCCGTACTCCGAGAACCGCTGGGGCTACGTCAACATGGGCTACGGCATGCGCAAGCACCCGCGCTACGAGGATGCCGTCACGTTCGACGACAATGAGCCGGACTACCGGGGATTCCCCAACATGACCATCGAGTACGCGCTCACAGAACGGGAAGACGCGGAAATCGCCGAGGCAACCGAGCGGCTGCGGCGTGCCGGCAAGGCCCTTGGCGCCTTCGTTGCCGAGCCCCGGCTCATGCCGAACGGCTCGAGCCTGCACTACCAGGGCACCATGCGCATGGGTGAAACCGACGACGGCGCCTCTGTGGCGGATCCGTGGTCGCGCGTGTGGGGCTACAACAACCTGGTGGTGGGCGGAAATGCGCTCATTCCGACGGCAACGGCCATGAATCCCACGCTGATGAGCGTGGCCATCGCCGTTCGCGGCGCCCGGAAGGTTGCCGAGGAGCTTAGTTCGCAGATTGCCTAGGTCAGCTGCTCGTTGGGCTCAGACGCCCGCCGGCTGTGGCTGGGCTGACGTTGAGGCACGGATAACCTGTGGGTATGAAGAACCTGGACCTCAACCTGCTGCCCCAGCTGCAGGTCCTGTTGGAACTGCGGAACATCTCCCGGGCAGCCGAGAGGCTCCAGCTCAGCCAGCCGGCCACCAGCGCCGCAATGGCCAGGCTCCGGCGCCATTTCGACGACGAACTCCTGGTGCGGAACGGCCGCACCTATGACCTCACGCCCTTCGCACAGTCCCTGGTCCCGCTGGTTGATGAAGCAATGCTTCACATCCAGCGGGCCACGCGCGTGCGGTCCGGCTTCGACGCCGGCACGAGCGAGCGGGAGTTCATTATCGCCGCCTCGGACTACGCGGCGGCCCTGATCGTGGGGCCGCTGCGGGGGATCCTGCGCGAGGAGGCCCCCGGAGTGTCGGTGGATTTCGTTCCCACAGCCAAGTCCGGGATCCAGGGCCAGATGGCTGACTACTCAAAAATCGACCTGCTCGTCGGGCCCACGGGGTACCAGATGCAGGGAGCCAGCAAGCAGCTGTTCCGGGACAGCTTTGTTGCTGTGGCTGACACCGGAAATCCCCTGCTCCAGCAGCCCCGGCTCACTGTGGAGGACCTGGCCACTGTTCCCCACGCCGTCGGCTATTTCGGTGAGGGAATCAGCACCCCGGCGGACAAGCTGTTCGAATCGCGAGGTATTCAGCGCCGAGTGGCGGCTGTGGTGGCCGGGTTCCTGTCTCTGCCACTCCTGGTGGAAGGGACAGACCTCGTGGCGCTCGTCCCCGGGATGCTGGCAGCACGGGCCCAACGCGGCGCGGATATTGTTGTGCTGGGGTTCTCCGAAGGCGCTGAAGCGTCCCTCGTGGAAGCGATGTACTGGCACCCGTCCCAGGCGGAGGACCCTGCCAGCGTCTGGCTGCGTTCCGTGGTCCAGCGGGCCTGTTCGCGGCTGCACGAACTTTTCCCCATCACCGCCCACCCGGTAACTATCCACGCGGCAGATACCACCTAGAGCTAAAGCGCCGTTCCCCATCCGGACCATCCCTGCGAGAGTCGAAGAAACGCACTTTCGAAAGGAATCCCCATGCCTGTCTCCAGCCAGCGCCTGGCCGGCAAGACCGCCGTCATCACCGGAACGGCCAGCGGCCAGGGCAGGGCGGCGGCGCTCGCCTTCGCCGAGGCGGGCGCCGTGGTGGTGGGCTGTGACATGGACGACGACGGCGCCGCGGCCACCGTCCGCCAGGTCACCGCAGCCGGGGGCCGGATGAGCAGCAGCCGGGTTGACCTCACGGACGAGGCCGCTGTGGCGGCATGGGCGAAGGACGTAGCCGCAAACCACGGCCAGGTCCACATCCTGTATGCCAACGCGGCGGTCACCCGCTTCGCCCCGGTGGAGCAGCTCACGTTTGCCGACTGGAAGTGGAATGTCGAACACGAGATGGATGTGGTGTTCCTGCCGGTCAAATACTTCTGGCCACAACTGATCCGGGTGCAGAACGCCGCCATCGTGCTGGTGGGATCCACGGCAGGAGTTACCGGTTCAATGACTAACGGCCGGCTGGCCCACACCGCCACGAAAGGGGCCGTGGTGGCCATGACCAGGCAGCTCGCGGCCGAAGGGGCTCCGTATGGACTGCGCGTCAATACTGTCAGCCCCGGAATGATCCGCACCGCAGCCACCGAGGGCAACCTCCTGGCCGCCGACCACCCCATGCGGTCCATCGCCGGCAGCATCCCGTTGGGCCGGATCGGCACGCCGGAAGAAGTGGCCAAATGCGCGCTGTTCCTAGCCTCCGACGAAGCGTCCTACGTGACGGGCGCCAACCTGATGGTCGACGGCGGCTGGTCGGCCGTGCTGCCGGGCTAGTTGAAATCGTGCACCGCGTCAGCGCATGGCGTCGGAGACAGACTTTGCTCCGCCGTGGCCTGACTGGCCGCCGTCCACCGGTATCTCGGCACCGGTCACGAAGGACGAGAGCGGGCTGAGGAGGAACAGCACGACGCCGGCCACTTCCTCCACGCTTCCAGTGCGCCCCAGCGGAGTCTCTGCCAGGGTGGCCTGCCTGAATTCCGGCTTAGCGCTCGCCGTCATGGGCGTTTCGATGAAGCCCGGATGGACAGTGTTAATGCGGATCCCCCGCGGGCCGAGTTCCATGGCGGCCACCTGCGAGAGTCCCCGCAACGCCCACTTGCTGGCGGTGTAGGCCACCGGATAGTGCGCGGTCAGGCCTGCGACGGAACCGACATTGACGATGGATGCGGCACTGCCCATCAGCGGTGCGAGCGCCTGGATCCCCAGCAGGCTTCCGGCGACATTGACTTCATAGACGCGCTGCAGGTCAGCCACCGAGGCATCCAGCAACCGGCTCCGCTGGGTGATGCCTGCATTGTTGACCAGCCCGTCCACCTGCCACCCATGGGACTCGATCCAGGAAGCGAGTTCGGACCAGCCGGAGGCATCGCTGACGTCCAGCTGCCGGTACACCAGCGCACCGGCCGAAGACGATGACACGGCCAGCTCGGCTGGCATGGTCAGCGCGAGGTCTGTGGCGATGACACGGGCCCCGGCCTCCACCAGCATGCGCGCCTCGGCAGCGCCCTGGCCCTGGCCCGCGCCGGTGACCACCACAGTCCGGCCATCGAGCTGAAGGGAGACCACCCTACGTCCCGGAAGGAACCGTAAAGGCCACCCGGTTGCGCGGACGCTGCCGGGCACGCACGCGGGTCGCGGAGTTACGGCGTTCACCAACCGTGTTCACGATAGTCCCGATGCCTTCCACCGTCATGCGGACCACGTCTCCCGTCTTCAGCGGCGGGGGAGTCTTCGCGCCGTTCCGTCCCCAGAGCTCCGCGAGGCAGCCGCTGCCGCAGGTGCCGGAGCCCAGCACGTCGCCGGGCCGCACCACGGAGTCCTGCGAGGCGTAGGCGACGAGCTCGGCGAACGGCCAGCCCATGTTGGACAGCAGGTCCTGCCCGATGGCTTCCCCGTTGACTTCCACGGCCATGGAGATCGGCAGGAACCCTTCGGCGTCGTGCAGGTCCTCGAACTCATCCGCGGTGACAATCCAGGGTCCCAGCGTGTTGGCGAAGTCCTTGCCCTTGCACGGCCCCAGGCTGACTTTCATCTCCCGGCGCTGCAAGTCCCGCGCCGACCAGTCGTTGAGCACCGTGTAGCCCAAAATGTGCCTGTGCGCCTCAGCTGCGGTCAGGTTCCGGCCGTCGCTTCCGGGGACGCGTCCGACGACGGCGGCGACTTCAGTTTCAAAGTCCAGGTCCTCGCAGCCCGCCGGAATACCAATCACCTCGCCGGTACCGGTCACCGTATGCGGGTTGGTGAAGTAAAAGGTGGGCGCCTCGTACCATTCGGGCACCACGCCGGCCACGCCATCGATGCTCTTCCGCACGCCTTCGACGTGTTCCTCGAACGCGACAAAGTCCCGGATGGTGGTTGGCGCCAGTGGGGCGAGCAGCTGCACGGCGGCCAGCGGAACGGCCGGGCCAGAACCGATGGTCCGGCGGGCAACATCCAGCGTTTCTTCGAGCCCGGCGTCCAAGAGCATCTGGACCGTCTGGCCTGCGGGGAGGGCGTAGCAGTTACCGCTGTCAACGAAGCCGGACTGCGTCCGGCCGTCGTGGTTCCAGCGTGCGATCTTGGCCATGAAATTCTTCCTTAGGCTGTGCGGCGGTCGGCGAGGACTGAAGCGGGCGTAATGCCCAGGGCAGCCGCGTTGCCAGCCAGCACCCTGGCCTCGTCCTCGGCGGAAAGCTGTGACTCGATTACCTCGGCCGCGGGGCGGTCGGAGCCCATGTCGAACGGGTAGTCCGAGCCGAGCAGCACCTGCCCCGGGCCAGCGGCGGCCACGAGCGCCCGCAGTTCAGCCGGGTTGTGGACCAGCGAATCGAAGTACAGCTTCTTCAGATACGACGACGGCGGCTGGGCGCAGCCGTGTGCCTCCGGCCGGACGCGCCAGGCATGGTCGGAGCGGCCAAGGCTGGTGGGCAGGTAGCCGCCGCCGTGGGCGGCGAGGACTTTCAGGTCGGGGTGACGGTCCAGGATCCCGCTGAAGATCAGGTGGGAGAGAGCCACCGCGTTTTCCGCGGGCTGGGAGACGGTGTTGGCGAGGTAGAAGCGGTCCAGCCGCTCGTCCAGCGAGCAGCCGAACGGGTGCAGGAAGACCAGGGCACCCAGCTCCTCGGCCCGGCGCCAGAACGGTTCCAGCCTGGCGTCGGAAAGCTCAACGGTGCTGCGCTCCGGGTCTGCGGGGGTGGCGGCGAACGAGCCGATTTCCACGCCTAACAACCCGCACTCCAGGACGGCGTGTTCCAGGGCTTCCACCATCAGGGCGGGGTGCTGCAGCGGGACCAGGCCCAGGCCGTTGAGCCGTTCCGGGGCGCGGTCCACGAACTCCCGCACCGCCTGGTTGGCGGCCTTGGCAACCTGCAGGGCCAGCTCTTCCGCGGCGAAATAGTAGTAGTGTGACGGCGACGGCGAGACCAGCTGCACGTCCACACCTTGGGCGTCCATGTCCGCAAGACGGCGGTCCAGGTCCGTCAGCTGCGGCCAGCGCTCCTTGATCATCTTTCCCGAAGCGGCCATCGACTCTGGTCCGTTGCGCCGGACTTCCAGGGTCTGTTGAGCGCCGAAGCCCTCGGGATCAGCTTCGGCCACCAATTGCTGCAGGGCCGGAAGCAGGATGTGGGCGTGGACGTCCACGGTGGGTTTTTCAGCGGGGCCGGTGCTCATGCGGGCTCCCTAACCAAGCTGGAGACTGAATGCATGAGGCCCGGGACGTTGGCGTCCCGGACGCCGTCGAGCATCCACTGGCCCAGCTGGACGGAGGCGTCCACCACTGCTTTTGCCCGGTCCAGGCGGCGGTCGGTGAACTCTTTCCAGAGTGTCTCGGTAATGTCGTGGGCGCCGATCAGGAGATCGGCCAGCACGGCTGCGTCTTCCATTGCCATGGCAGCACCTTGCGCAATGGTTGGCGGGCAGCTGTGGGCGGCGTCGCCGATGATGACGGTGCGGCCGCGGTTCCACGGCCCGTCCACCAGGTGGGTCGTGAACCAGGTGTAGTTGATACGGGCGCTCTGGTCCAGGTTGGCGCGGATCTCGTTCCATGGGCCGCCGTAGGCGGCGGCGAGTTCGGCCATAATGCGGGGGCCGTCCACGTGCTTGCGCTCCTGCGCTCTTTCCACGAGGTAGGCATAGATGGTGTCGGGGCCGGTGGGGCAGTAGCCGGCAATAAAGCAAGGCCCGCCGTACGTCAGGTCGGTGCGGACCACGTCCTGCGGCCGTTCCACGAACGCGCGCCAGATGCCCATGCCCGTGGACCGGGGTTCACTATCGATGCCGATGGCCTTGCGGACAGCTGAGTGCAGGCCGTCGGCGCCGATCAGGAGGTCGTAGCGGGCGGTGCCGCCGTCGGCGGTGCTCACGGTGACGGAACCGCCGTCGTCCGTTATTTCGGTGACCGTCTTGCCGTAGCTGATCCGTGCGCCTGCCTGCTCGGCACGCTCGCGGAGGATGGCGGTGAGGTCGGGGCGGTACATGCCCAGGGTGGCCGGGAGGTCATCGCCGCCGGTCCGCATGTCATCCAACACGGCGATGACGGTGCCGGCGGGGTCCGGGGCGCGCAGGCCGAGGGTGCTGAACGCATAGCCCTTCGCCTCGATTTGCTCCCAGACGCCAAGCTGGCGGAGGACCCGTAGGGCGTTCCCCTGCAATGTGATTCCAGAGCCAAGGGTTTGCGGGGCATCGGCCTTCTCGAGGATTTCAACCTGGATTCCGGCGTCGGCCAGCAGGATGGCGGCGGTCAGTCCCGCGGCTCCCGCCCCGACGATTCCGACGTTCTGTACTGCTGCCATCGCTGACTCCTTTGTATTGACGGCGTAACTGATGATGGTTGTGGTGCTGTGGTACTGAAAGCTACCGGACGGTGATTACCGGAGGGCGATCGGGTTGACGGGCGATCCGACGGCGCCGGTAATGGGCAGGGGCGCCGCGGTGAGCAGGAAGTCGTACCTGCCGTCTGCCGCGCAAGCCTCCGCGAGGCCGTCCGGGTCCCACATTTCGCCGAGGAACAGCCCGAGGTTGGGGATGGCGATCTGGTGGAGGGGCTGGAAGGCGCCGTCGAACTCGTTGGGCCGGACCTCGAAACCCCAGGTGTCGGTGGCGATCCCCGCGATTTCACTGCGGTGAAGCCAGGGTGCGGTGCTGAAGGACAGCCCGGGAGCCGCGCCGCCGGCGTAGTCGCCCCAGCCGTCGCGGCGCACCCGGGTGTGCTGTCCGGTGCGGACCACCAGGATGTCGCCCCGGCCAACCTTTGAGCTGGGGCCCTGCAGGTCGATGGTCCGCTGGAGGTGTTCGGGGGTGATCGCGAAACCGTCCGGCAGCTCGCCGTCGTTCCTTCCCAGTTCGGGTCCGAGCGCACGGCCGACGTCCAGCAGGACGCCGCGGGTGACGATCTTGGCCGCAGCCGTTTCGATGCCGGTCACCAGATCACCTTCAGAGGTGACCACGTCCCCTGCCGCCCGGCCGTTCCAGGCCTTGCCCTGGTCGAAGATGTGGCCGAGGCCGTCCCACTGGGTGGAGCACTGCAGCGGCATGGCGATGACGTCGTCCGCGCCGCCGAAGCCGTGCGGGAAGCCCTGGTTGCCCCGTTCTGCGTCCACGCCGGTGTCGGTCATGGTGTGGACAGGGTTGGTGCGGCGCCGCCAGCCCTTCTGCGGTCCGTTGGTATCGAACGGCTGGGACAGCGAGAAGGCCTCGCCCGTCTTCACAAGGGCTGCTGCTTCGATGCGCTTGGCCGCATCGATGAAGTTCAAGGTTCCCAGAACGTCATCGTCACCCCAACGGCCCCAGTTGTTGTGGGCCTCGGCCATAGCGCGGATGCTGCCGAGCGGATCGTCACGCCGGATGACCGGGGAATCGGTGGCTGATTCCCCGGTGCCGGTGGTGATTGGTGCTGTGTCCTGGCTGGTCACTGCTGGCTGCCTTCAGTTACAACTTCGTCCTTGCAGTGGATGAGCTGGGTGCCCAGGCCCGTAATAGTGCCCTCCATGACGTCGCCGTCCTGGAGCAGCCGTCCCCAGTGCTGTCCGTTGCCGGCGGGGCTTCCGGTGAGCACCAGGTCTCCCGGGCGCAGCGGCATGATCTGGGAGGCCTCGCTGATCAGCTTGGCGACACCGAAAACCATGTCCTGCGTGGACTCGTCCTGCATGGCCTTGCCGTTGAGCTTCAGCGTGACCTGGACGTCCTGCGGGTCGCCGAAGAACTTGGCGGGTACCAGCAGCGGTCCGGTGGGCAGGAAGCCGGGGGCGTTCTTGGCGCGGTACCAGTCCGAGCCGATCGCCGGCATGTCCTTGCGGAACACGTACTCACGGGTTGTGATGTCGTTGACCATGGTGTAGCCGAAGACGTAGTCCAGGGCTTCCTCGGGGGTGACCCGGAACGCCGTCCTGCCGATCACCGCCGCCAGTTCCAGCTCCCAGTCATGGGACTTGGAGTAGGCAGGCAGGGTGAGGTCGTCCGTTGCTGAGGCGATCGCCGTCGGGAGCCCGATGAAGAAGTACGGCGTGCCCTGGCCTGCGCGCTTGTCCATCATCGCGGCGGTCCGGTCCCGGACTTCGTCCTCGTCCTGGCCGGGTTCGCGGTGGGCTGCAGCGAGGTCGATGACGTGCTTGCGGTAGTTGGCGCCGGTCTGAAGGACCTGGACAGGCTCTACCGGGGCGAGGACCTCGATGTCGGCCATCGCCAGGCCGGTTTCCTCACCGGCCGATGCGGCGATGGCGTCCAGCCGGCTCTCGGTGGTGTCCCAGTGCTCGATCAGGGCGTTGATCTCCCCATCCAGCGGCAGGACGCGGTCGCCGACCAGCAGGCCCGCGCGGGCCTTGCTGTCACCGGTCTCCTGGAACCGGATGAGTGCATATTGTGTTTCGGCCATGGTGTCCTAGCCCCGTCCCTGCTTGGCGTAGGGGTTCAGGAGGGCTTCCTTCATTTCGGGGGAGGCGCCTTCTTCGGTGGCGGTAAAGCCTTCCGCGGGAGGGAAGGATTCGGTCATGGAGTGCGGCATGGCGCCGTTCTTGTAGAAGTTGTTGGAGCCTTCGGAGGGCTTCCAGGTGTTGGCTTCCCAGTCCGGGACGTAGTTGCGGTATCCGCCGGAGTTGAGCTCGACGCGCAGGCCTGACGGGTCGCGGAAGTAGAGGAAGTTTTGCTCGCCCACGCCGTGGATGGAGGGGCCGTATTCCATGGCGGTGCCGTTTTCCATCATGACATCCGCGGTGCGGAGCAGGTCTTCGGTGGCGTCCACCCAGAAGGCGATGTGGTTGACGCGTCCCGCGCGGCTGGAGGTGTCCAGGACCACGCCCAGGTCGTGGGACTTTTCGTTGGTCGTGAGCACGGAGAAGACGGTGATGGGTGCCTCGTCCAGGTCCACGAAGGCCATGACGCGGAAGCCCAGGGCCTCGTTGTACCACTTGGCGAAGCCTCGGACATCGGAGGAGGCCACGGTGACGTGGTCCAGGAAGCGGGGCGCTGCGGCGTGGCTGCTGCGGCGCTCCGGCCGGTCCGGGTAGGTGGATTCAAAACCGGGCTCAGCCACGAACTTCTCAACGTCGAAGAAGAGGCGCATGGGGTGGCCATAGGGGCCGGTGAATTCGTAGGCCTTGCCGTAGCCGTGGCCGCCGGCGGTCCAGCTGCCCTGGACACCGGTTGCTTCGACGCGCTGGGCTGCGCCTTCCAGGGCAGCCTGGGAGTTGGCGCGCCAGGCCATCCGGCCCAGGGAAGCTTCCGGACCTTCGGTGAGGACCAGGCTGTAGCGGTAGTAGTCACCCCAGCAGCGCAGGTAGACGTTGCCGTCCACCCGGTCGATGATGCGCATGCCGAACTTTTCCTCGTAGAACCGTGCCGAGGCTTCGACGTCCGGGGTGGTGATCTCGAGGTGGGCAAGATGGGAGAGGGGAGTTTCCACGCTGAATTCCTTCTAAGTACTGATTGCCTTGAGTGGGGTCGCTGCAGGTCTAGTAACCAGACTGAGGCAAAAGAGGTATTCGGTGAAGAGGCATTTCCTGATGCCACCTATTCGTATGGCAGATACCTGGCCTGCGTGGTCGATCCGCGCGCAATGCCGTACCCGCTGCTCCGGCTTCTGAACCAGTGTCGGGTTCCTAGCGCGCCGCGGGCACGGTGCGGGTGGTTGTGCCGAGGCCCGCGGGCGCCGGGAGGGTGCCGGCGTTTCTGCAAACTCGTGAGTAGATTCCTCCGGCCACCTGGAAGCTCAAGCCCCCTTGTCGGTTCGATGTTCGGGTAAAGGGTACATTCTGAAGACATGACAGAGATCCGCTGGCTGGAAGCGTTCGTTGCGGTGGCCGAAGAACTGCACTTCGGCCGTGCTGCGCAGCGCCTGCACACTTCACAGTCCCCACTGAGCCAGACGATCCGGAAGCTTGAGGCGGATCTGGGGAAGCGGCTCTTTGAGCGCAACACGCGAAGCGTGGCCCTCACGCCGGCGGGGTATGCCCTCCTGCCGCGCGCGTACCGTGTGCTTCGCGAGATGCGGCTGGCCCGCGAGGCGGCCCAGGCGGAGATTGAGGGCGTCCGGGGCAACATCAGGATCGGATTCTCCGGAGCTGTGAACCACCTGACCCTCCCACCGCTCACGCGCGCTGTGCGCCGGCGTCACCCGGACATCAAAATGGACCTCACCAGCGGTGTGCGCACGGCCGACGGATTGGCCAGCGTCGCGAAGGGCACCCTGGACTTGGCCTTCGTGGGCCGTCCCGAAACCCCGGTCCCCTCGGTGATGACGCGCTTGGTCGCAAGCGAGGAAGTCGGTGCGGTACTGCCGCTAGATCATCCGCTGGCACAGGAAAAATCCATACCGTTGCAGGCTCTGGCGGCTGATGACTTCATCTCGCCGCCACTGGACGGCTCGTCCTCCATGACCGAAGTGATGCTCGCATCCTGCATGGCAGCCGGTTTCCGCCCTCACATTGTCCAGGAGTTATCGGACCCCTACATGGTGCTGACCTTCGTGGCCGCCGGTGTGGGAGTCACCCTCATGAGCAGCGGGATAGCCGGGATCATACCCTCCGGGGCAACGTACGTGGCCCTGGATCACCCGCAGCACTTCATGAATCACGCCATCGCGTGGTCCGAGGAAAATGACTCCGCCGTGCTGACGGCTGTGCTCGCCGTCGTCGAAGAGATCTTTCCCGAGATCCCCAACTGACCCCACCTCATCAAGTCGAATTGCAACATAGTGATAGATCATTTTAGTCGTGGACTAACTAAGTGATCGCAGCCACACTGGATGGAGAAGCCGCATAGCGCGGCACACCGTTTTTGCAGCGGGCCTATACCAAGAGCCCCCGGGACGGTCCCGTTACCTGAAGGGAACACCATGTCAGTGTCGACATTGGCGCCAGCACGCCCCAAGAACAATGCGAAGATCGCAGCGGTTTCGGGATTCGTGGGCAGCGCCCTTGAGTACTACGACTTCTTTATCTTCGGCTCGGCGGCCGCCCTGATTTTCGGCAAACTGTTCTTCGCCCCTGGCCCTTCCGCGATGCTGTTGTCCTTCGCAACCGTTGGCGTTGCTTACGTCGCCCGTCCGCTGGGGGCAGTGATCTGCGGACACCTCGGCGACAAATTCGGCCGCAAGAAGGTCCTGCTGCTCACCCTGCTGCTGATGGGCGCATCAACATTCCTCATCGGCTGCCTGCCCACGTACAACGACATTGGAATGGCAGCGCCGGTCCTCATCGTGGCTCTACGGCTTCTGCAGGGCCTCTCCGCCGGCGGCGAATCGCCGGGGTCAAGCTCCCTGACGCTCGAGCACGCACCTGACAAGAAGCGAGCCTTCTACACCAGCTGGACGATGAGCGGCATCATGTTCGGCATCGTGCTCTCCACGCTAGTGTTCATTCCCGTGGCATCCATGCCCGAGGAACAGCTGCTTGCCTGGGGCTGGCGCATCCCGTTCCTCGCCAGCGCCGTAGTGACCGTCATCGCCTTTGTGCTTCGGCGCCTCCTGGAAGAGCCCCCGGTATTCGCGGAAGTCAAAGCGCACGACGACGTGGTCAAGGTTCCACTCGTCACCCTGTTCCGGCACCACTGGGCCACCGTTCTCCGTGTCACCGCCATGTCGCTGTTTACCATCATCAACACCATCATCAACGTCTTTGCGTTGTCCTACGCCACGTCCGTCGTCGGCGTTGAAAAGGGCCTGATGCTGACAGTCATCGCAGTCGCCAACCTCGCCGCCGTCGCCATGGGCCCATTGGCCGGCATCCTCTCGGACCGGATCGGCCGCAAACCCGTCTTCGTCACCGGTCTGGTGCTGCAGATGGCGATGATCTTCGTGTTCTTCTCGGCCCTGTCGGCGGCGAATGTTCCGCTGATCTTTGTCACCGGCATCCTCCTGATCGGTTTCGCCTACACCGCCACAAACTCCATCTACCCCGCGTACTTCCCGGAGCAGTTCCCAGTCAAGGTCCGCTACTCCGGTATGGCCATCAGCCTCATGTTCGGACTCCTCCTGGCAGGATTCGCGCCGGTCATTTCCGAGCTGCTGATCGGTGGCAACAAAGCCAACTGGGTTCCTGTCGCAACGTTCGCCGCCGTGGCCTGCGCCATCTCCGCCATCGCAGCGCTGCTGGCACCCGAGACGTTCAAGACTCCGACGGCCCTGCTCGGACTGAAGAAATCCGACCCGAGGCTCTACACAGCGTCCTCCGTCACCCCGGAGCCGGCAGCGCGGCAGTCCCGTGCGGCCGACGAAGCTTCCGGCGCGGTTGCCGATACGGCGCGGGCATGAGCCAGCAGACCCTGGCGGGCACCTGGGCCGGCCGGCCGCGTGAAGCCGATATGTGCCATCGGTTCGTGGTGGGCTTGCTCGGCTCCGGTATCGGCGGATCGCTCACCCCGGGCCTCCACGAGGCCGAAGCCGACAGGCTGGGCCTTGCCTACACCTACCGCGTCATCGATCTGGACTCCATCGGACAACCTGCAGAACGGTCCGCGGCCCTGGTGCGGCATGCAGCTGATCTCGGATTCGACGGACTGAACGTCACCCACCCGAGCAAGCAACTCGTGCAGGACGGCCTGGATGAGCTTTCGCCCGATGCCCGGATCCTGGGTGCCGTCAACACCATCACCTTTCACGACGGCAAGGCCGTGGGCCACAACACGGACCACACCGGATTCATCGGCGGCCTCCGGGCCGGCCTCCCGTCGGCCGTGACCGACTCGGTGGTGCAGCTCGGAGCGGGAGGAGCCGGCGCGGCAGTGGCCTTCGGGCTCCTCAGCGCCGGAACCCGGCGCATGGTCATCGCCGACATCGAACCTGTCCGGGCCGAGGCCCTCGCCGCCCGGCTTGCCCCGCACTTTCCGAAAAGCCACCTGTCAGTGACCCGGACGGATGCTGTCGCCGGAAGCATCCGGGAGGCAGATGGGCTTGTGAACTCAACACCCATCGGCATGACGGGCCACCCCGGTGTGCCCGTGGATCCCGACCTGATCCACTCCGGGCTTTGGGTAGCGGACGTGATCTACCGGCCGCTCGAAACCGAACTGATCAAGGCAGCGCGCGGCAAGGGCTGCGCCGTACTCGACGGCGGACGCATGGTCGTGGGTCAGGCCGCCGCCGCCTTCGAGCTCTTCACCGGCATCAGCGCCGACGCCGACAGCATGCTGGCCACGTTTCGACAGGCGGTCAGCTAGCCATGGATCCTCAAACACCCAGCACTATCGCCGAGTCCCGTTGCCTCGTGGTCGGGGCGGCCAGCGGCATCGGGCGGGCGACGGCGGCACGCCTTAGGGCGTCCGGCGCCACGGTGGTCGGAGCGGACCTGCCCTCGGCCGCGTGGCCCGATGAACCAGGCACCTCAGCACTCGCCATGGACGTCACCGACCCGGCATCCGTTGTTGCGGCCGTCTCGGCGGCGGCCTTGGAGATGGGAGGGCTCCACGCGGTCGTGAACTGCGCGGGCATCCTGGGGCCCGTGGCCCCGGCAGCCGCCACATCGGTCGAAGACTTCGAACGCATCATGAAGATCAACCTGACAGGGGCATTCATTCTCTCGCAGGCCGTCCTGCCGCGAATGGCTGAGGCAGGCTATGGGCGGCTGCTCCATATCTCCTCGACGGCGGGCAAGGAAGGCGTGGTCAATATGCCCGCCTATTCTGCCAGCAAGGCCGGGATTCTAGGCCTGGTCAAGTCACTCGCCAAGGAGTTCGCGCTTTCCGGCGTCACCGTCAATGCCCTCGCCCCGGGCAATGTAGTGACCCCGCTTTTCGCGGAAGTGCCGGCGGAACAGCAGGCGGCCCAGGCCGCCAAAATCCCCATGGGCAGGTTCGGGACCCCCGCCGAAGCGGCCTCCCTCATCGAATTCATCGTTTCGCCGGCGGCCTCCTACACCACCGGCTCCGTTTTCGATCTGTCCGGCGGCCGGGCCACGTACTAGCCCGGCCCCAGCCTCCTGCCGGACCGCACCACATTTTCCTACCAGCACCAGAAAGATGGCACCTGTTGATGATCACCCCATCACCTGTCACCGCCCGCCCCCTTCGCATCGGAATTGCAGGGTGCGGGGCGATCTCCCGCAACCATCTGGAGGCGTTCCGTGCCCTTGACGACGTGGCCATCGTGGGTGTCTGCGACATCGACCTCCAGCGCGCCCAAGACACCGCCGAAGCATGGGGGATCCCTGCAGCGGTCAACACAGTCGAGGAACTCTTGGGCCTGGACCTGGACATCGTCTCGGTCTGCACCCCACACCCCACCCACCAGGATGTGGTGCTGCAGGCCGCTGCGGCAGGAGTCCACGTGCTCTGTGAAAAGCCCATCGCCACTGACTTGGCGTCCGCAGAACGCATGGTGAAGGCCTGCGACGATGCCGGTGTGAAGCTGGGTGTGCTCTTCCAGCGCCGGTTCTGGCCGGCAGCCCAGCGCATCCGCGCAGCGATCGACGACGGCACACTCGGCCGGCCCATCATGGGCCAATGCTCGGTGATGCTTCACCGCGATCCGGAGTACTATTCCCGCGACGCTTGGCGCGGGACGTGGGCCAACGATGGCGGCGGGGTGCTGATGACCCAGGCCATCCACTACATCGACCTGCTGCAGTGGTTTATGGGAGACGTGGCCGAGGTCTACGGCAAAATCAACACCTACTTCCACGGCGAACACATCGAAGTGGAAGACTCAGCGACCGCCGTCATCACCTTCACTTCCGGCGCCATGGCCACGCTCGAAGCGTCGACGGCGGTGTCCCCGAGCCTGGGCGTGCAGATCCGGGTCACTGGCGAGACCGGCGCCTCCGCCTCCCTGACCGAATTCCCGGAAGGCAGCGACGGACGCGTGGACCTGTGGGCCGTATCCGGAACGATCAGCACCGATCCTGTTTACCCGAACGGTGTTGACCCGAACGTCAGCCTCACGACGATTAATGGCCAGCTCATCCCGCACCACACCGCGCAGGTCCGCAATTTTGTCCGGAGCCTTCGCGGAGGCGGTGAACCGGCGATCACCGGCAACGACGCGACGAAGGCCTTGCGGATACTGCTGGCAATTTACGAATCGTCCCGGACAGGCAATCCAATCCGCTTCGCCGCGCTGCCTGAAAGCACACGACCGCTCGCACCGATTGCGGGTTAAGGAACAGCAATGGAAAAGAACACACGGTACGCCGCCCGCCCCCTGACGCTGGGCCGCAATGGCCGCACCCCGATAACCCTTCGCAACCGGCTCGCCTCCGCACCGATGGAGCGCAACTACGGCACCATGGACGGGTGCATCACGGAGCAGTACATCGACTACCTGGTCACCCGTGCCAAGGCAGGACTGGGCATGGTGACCACCGAGGCCACCTATGTCCGCGCCGACGGCAAGGGCCGCACCCACCAGCTGGGCCTGCACACAGATGAGATGATCCCCGGCCTGCGCAGACTCACCGACGCCCTGCACGCCGAAGGCGCGCTGGCCGCCGTCGAAATTAACCACGGCGGCCGCACCGCCCAATCCGCCCTCTCCGGGTACAAAAACGTGGCGCCATCGCCGGTGGCGTGCGAGGTGGCAGGCGGCGAAGTTCCCCGTGAACTCACCGTCGAGGAGTGCCACGAGCTGGTGGAAGCCTACGCCCAAGCTGCCCGCCGCGCGGTGAAGGCCGGCTTCGATGTCATCAACATTCACGGCGCCCACGGCTACCTGATCCACCAGTTCATGTCACCGATCTCCAACCACCGCACGGACGAGTTCGCCGCACCCGAACACTTCCTGAACCTGGTCATCGACGCCGTGCGGGCAGCGGTCCCGGACACCCTCGTGGGTATGCGTGTGTCCGTGGTTGAAGGTCCTGCAGACGGCATCTCCGCCGAACAGCAGGTGGCCATCATTGCGAACGCGCACCTGGAGCACCTGGATTTCCTGGACATCTCCGCCGGCAGCTACGAGGCCGGCGAATGGATCGTGCAGTCAGGCGAATGGAAGCCGGGCATCCTCGCCGACTACGCCAAGGCGTACCGGCAGTTCGGCCTGCCGCTTGGCCTGGCCGGCCGGCTGAACTCGCCGGAAATCATCGAGCAGGTCCTCTCCGAGGGGACCTGCGACTTCGTCAGCCTGGCCCGGGCCATCCATGCCGACCCGACGTTTGTGGGCGGCGTCCTGCGTGATGAGCGCTACCGCCCCTGCATCGCCTGCAACGTCTGCATCGACAACCTGGGCCTGGGCCAGGTGACCTGCACAGTCAACCCCGAGGTGGGACGCTCCCGCGTCCCGGTCCCCACACCAGCCGTCCGCGAAGGGTCCCGCGTTGTGGTGGTAGGCGCGGGTCCCGCGGGTCTCACCGCCGCCCGCGAGCTTGCCGAAGCCGGGGCGAAAGTGACCGTACTCGACGATGGCCCCCGCGCCGGCGGCCAGTTCGCCCTCGCGGAACGGATGAAGTCCACCCCGGACTTCCACCGGTTCGCCGAATGGTCTGCCGGGGAGAACGCGCGGCTTGGCATCGAGGTCCGGCTGGGTTCGCGCGTGGACACTGACCACCTCGACGGCCTTGTCCGCGACACCGCGGCAGACGCCATCGTGCTGGCAACCGGCGGGCTCGCGCCCGCCGCCGGGTTCATTGGCGAAGAGAGCGCCAGCGTCCTGGATGTGCGCGAATGGCTCACCGCCCACCCCGAGGTCATCGACCCTGACGCGCCGCATCCCGTCATTCCGGATGCCGTGACGATCTGGGGTGCGGACTCCGTTGCCATGAGCGTGGCGGACACGCTGGCTGGCCGGGGGACTGCCGTGCTGCTCATCGGACCGCAGGCAGCCCTTGCCCCCGAGTCCGGCCGCCGCGCCAAAATCCTGGCCGTGCCCCGGCTCGAAGCCAACCCGCGGGTGCGGATCCGGCTCGGTGCGACCATCGAGGAATACGACGGTGGCCGGGTCCGGATCAGCGGTCCGGGCCTTGCCTCTGGAGGCGAGTGGCTGGAGGCGCCGGGACCGCTCCTGGTTTCGCGCTCTGTGGTTCCCCTGGACGGCTCTGTCCCAGCGGACATTCGCGACGCCGAACTGAGCTGCGAGGCCGGAGTGCCGGTGACACTGGCCGGGACAGTGGTGGACCAGACGCCCGCCATCGCCTCCAACGCAGTGAAGAGCGGCTACGACGCAGCACAGCGGATCGCCTCTCTTCTGAGAGCCGGGGCTGCCGCCAACAATGAACTTAGCCTGAACGGAGCACAGTCATGACCGGAAACGCGCACAGGTCCGTCGGCCTGGCACAGCTTTCGCTGCTGAACACCGCGCCGCCTGAACTGGTGGGGGTCGCTGCCCAGGCAGGTTTTGATTTCATCGGCGTCCGGGTCCGCGCGGTGACGCCGATGGAACGGCCTTACAACCTCCAGCCAGGGTCGCCGATGCTGCACGAAACCCTGTCCAGGATGCAGGACACCGGAGTGACCGTGCGGGACATCGAATTCCTGCTGCTGGATGGCAGCGACCAGCGTGAAGCATGGCTGCGCATGATGGAAGCGGGCCAGGCACTGGGGGCAAGTTCCCTCACAGTCGCAGGAGCCGATCCGGACAGCGCCCGGCTGGTCCACACGTTGGCCAGGATGACCGAGGACGGGCACGGTTTCGGGATCACCCCCACCCTTGAAGCGATTTCCTATCAGACTGTTGCTTCGATGGCCCAGGCTGCGGACATTGCCCGGCAGGCCGGCTGCCGCCTCGTGGTGGACACCCTTCATTTCAACCGCTTCAACGGTGACGGCGCTGCCGGCCAGTGGGCCGCACTGCATGCCAACGCAGATTTGGTGCCGCTGCTCCAGCTGTGCGACGGGCCCGCGGAACGGCCAGCCGGCCGCGAGGCACTCGTGGTCGAATCCCGGTCGGAGCGGGAGGTGCCCGGCGAGGGCGAGTTCAGGCTTGCGGAGGTGGTGGCCGCTTTGCCGGACGGGCTTCCGGTCAGTGCGGAGACGCCGTCGGACCGGCGGGTGGCTGAACTCGGCGAGCTTGGGTGGGCGCGCCTGCTCAAAACAGGGGTGGACGCCGTGTTGGCAACGGCCGGAATTGACCAGACAACAGCAAATCTCCAAGGGACGGGAACCAGATGAGCGGCATGACAAAAAAGAGATCACGACAGCAGAAGTCACTCCCGGCGTGCACATCCCGCTCATCGGCCTGGGAACCTGGCCCCTGACGGGTGAGGATGCCGCAGCGGCGGTGCACCAGGCCATCAGCAGTGGCTACCGGCACATCGACACGGCCGAGAACTACGCCAACGAGGCCGCCGTGGGGGAGGGGATCCGCCGCAACGGAATTGATCGAGGGGACCTTTTCCTCACTACCAAGTTCAACACCCAGTGGCACAGCCGCAGCGGAGTGCGCGATGCCTTCGGCGAGGCGGTGAAGCGGCTCGGAACCGACTACTTGGACCTGTTCCTGGTTCATTGGCCCAACCCCTCCCAGGGGAGGTTCGTTGAAGCCTGCGAAGGACTGCAGGACCTGGTCAAGGACGGTTCAATCCGGGCCTGGGGCGTGTCAAACTTCAAACCCGCGCACCTACGGCTGGTCCAAGACGCAGGCCTGGCCGTGCCGCTGAACCAGGTCCAGGTTGATCCTGAGCACGGCCAACCAGGGCAGCTTGAGTTTCACCGGGAACATGGGATCCTGACCGCCGCCTACAGCCCTTTGGGCCGTAACGGGAGTTTCCTGGAGCAGGCCGCCGTGCGCGGCCCTGCCACGGAACTCGGCAGGACCCCGGCCCAGATCGTCCTGCGCTGGCATGTGCAGCACGGCCGTGTGGCTGTGCCGAAGTCCGCGGACAATCAACGCCAACGGGAGAACCTGGACGTCTTCAGTTTCGCCCTGACCCAGCAGCAAATGGCCGCGATTGACGCACACGAAACCGGTGCGCCGCCGCGCCTGGACTCCGACACCTACTTCCACTGAGAAAGCACTGAAAATGACGGCACCCGTAATTCCTTCATCTGCCCTCCCGAGCCTGGACTGCGATGTCCTAGTGATTGGCTCCGGCGCCGGCGGCCTCTCCTCGGCAGTTTCCGCCGCCTACCACGGTCTGAAGGTTGTGGTCGTTGAAAAGGCCGACGTCTGTGGCGGTGCCACGTCCTGGTCCGGCGGCTGGGCCTGGACCCCCGGCAACCCGCTGGCCAAAGCCGATGGGGTCAACGAGGACCGCGAACTCTTCCGCACCTACCTGCGCCACCGGCTCGGCAGGAACTACCAGGAAGACAGGGTGGAGGCGTTCCTCGAGGCGGTACCTCACATGGTGGGCTTTTTCCAGGACAAGACCAGCCTGCAGTTTGTGCCGGGAGCCAAGATCAAGGACATCTACGGCAGCACCCCTGGTGCAGGCACCGGGCACCGCTCAGTAGGACCAAAGCCGCTGAACGCCCGCCGGATCAAGCCCGAACTGCGCGCCAAGATGCGCCACCAGCTCTATGAGACCTCGTTTCTGGGCATGGGCATCATGGCAGGTCCGGACTTGACAAAGTTCCTTTCCGCCTCCCAAGGAAACATCCGGGGCATTTTCCACGCAGCCTGGCGGGTGGGCTTGCACCTCCTGGACCTCCTCACGCACCGCCGCAACATGCAGTTGGTCAACGGGACCGCGCTCACCGGCCGGCTGATGAAGTCCGCCGATGACCTCGGCGTGGAGATCCGCGTCTCCACGCCGGCCAGGTACCTGCTCACCGACGGGTCCGGCAAGGTGATGGGCGCCGTCGTGACTTCCCCGGAAGGCGAACTGCAGATCAACGCCTCCCGCGGCGTCGTGCTGGCTTGCGGAGGGTTCCCCCATGACGTCTCCCGCCGAAAGGAACTGTTCCCCAAGACGCCCACCGGACGCGAGCACTGGACACTTGCGCCGAAGGAAACCACCGGCGACGGTATCACCATGGCCCAGGCCGTGGGCGCCCGCTTCGAGACCGATGTGGAGTCCCCGGCCGCTTGGTGCCCGGTCTCGCTGGTCCCGTACCGCAACGGACGTACCGGAACGTTCCCCCACATCATGGACCGCGCCAAGCCCGGCAGCATCGGCGTCCGCCGGGACGGCAAGCGGTTTGTCAACGAGGCCAACGGCTATTACGACTACGTCGAAGGCCTGATCAACGCCACACCCGAGGGTGAACCGGTGGAGGCCTGGCAGATCGCAGATGCAGCGTTCGTGCGCAAGTTCCCGTTGGGTATGGCCAAGCCGCTGCCCGTGCCGCTGTTCCCCTATCTGCGATCCGGCTACCTCAAGAAGGGCAACACCCTCGAGGAACTCGCGGCAGCCTGCGGCATCGATCCGCAAGGGCTCGCCGCGACCGTCGCGGAATTCAATGACAACGCCCGCAAGGGCATTGACCCCGACTTCGATCGCGGCGCCAGTGAATTCAACCGCTATGGCGGGGACCCCAAGAACACCCCCAATGCCTCGCTGCGCCCCCTGGACAAGGGGCCGTTCTACGCCGTCAGGATTGTCCCGGGATCGTTCGGTACCTTCGCCGGACTCGCGGCCGATTCGCGTGCACGGGTTCTGGACAACCATGGCCAACCCATCGGCGGCCTTTACGTCGCGGGCAATGACCAGGCCTCAGTCATGGGCGGGCACTACCCGGCCGGGGGCATCAACCTCGGCCCAGCACTGACCTTCGGCTACATCGCCGGGCGCGACCTCGCCAACGCCACACACTACGAGGACGACGGAGTTGCAGCTCCGGAATCCATGAGCGGGGACGCCGTTACCGCGGATTGACTGGCGCAGCTTGCCGCCTCCGTCACCTTCCTGCCCAGCGACGACGGCACCAACATCAACGGCGCCATCCTCGCGTCCGACGGCGGCTGGTCCGCGCTTTGGGGGAGCGGCACCATAACGCCAGCGGACGACGGCGGAAAGTCCCGCCGTCGTCCGCTTAGGGGCCCGGATACACGCGTCAGGAGGGCAGCGCGGCACCGGATCGAGGCCGCCCTCCGGCCCTACCGGGATGACGCTGGACGGCCTATCGTGGTCCCTGCCACAGCCCGAGGGAAGGAACGACGATGTTCACGCTGCAGATTAGCTATCCGGTCCGGGACTACGAGGCTTTCAAGAAAGTGTTCGACACGGATCCCGCAGGCCGCGCCGCCTCCGGCGCCCGGTCTGTCCGCTTGTTCCGGGATACCGAGGACCAGAACAGCGTGGCCGTGCTCCTTGACTTCGACACCAAGGACGCCGCGACCGGCTTTCTGGAACGGCTGCGCAGCCAGGTATGGGACAAACCCGAGGTGATAGGGCAGCTCATGACGGCAGCGCCGACAGCCAGGATTCTGGAGGAGGTGGCCCGCGAGGGCCAGGGCGCGGGCTGACCGCTGAGAATCCGGTGGTCCTCGTCGGATGAGTCAGCCGCCACCACACAGCCGCCCCGGCCCACCATCACTGACAGGTTAGGCGCCCCGGTGAGGCGGACCGGTGGCCGCGCAGTGCCGATGAAGAGGCGCTTCCTATCGTGCCTGCATCCGTATCTTCGCCATCACGGTGCGGGCTGCTCGGCCGATCCCGAATCCGAGAGCACCTCGGGCGGCGACGTCTGCTCGGTCGCGGGGGCAGGCTCCGGGCTCTGGACGGTTTCGGGGGCGGGGTCCGCCGCGGGGGTGTCGCTTGATGTGTCGGCTGCCGGCTCTCCAGTCCCGGCCGAGCCGCTGTCCGCGCCACTGGGGCTACCGTCCGTCGTCAGGCCCGGTTCGTTGTTAGCGCCTTCCTCGACTTTCCCAGGTACTTCCTCGACTGGCCCAGGCACTTCCGCCACGTCCTTCGTCGAGGCGTCCGTCTCGTCCGGGACCGTCGGGTTGCCGCCCAATGCTGTGCCCAGCGTCGTCGTGGGCCCGGTCGCACCGCCGTCGATGCTCGACGTCGACGAGACAAGGCTGGAGATGGGCTTATTGGTTCCGAATTCGACTGCAGTGACACCGACCATCGCGATCACGAATGCGGCCGCACTGACCGCCCCGAGCTTGATCCAGGTCTTCGGTGTCAACTGCCACCTCGCGCGTTTGGCTCGAGGTCCGTCGCTCTCGGCCGGCGCGCTGGGGGCCAGCGCGTCGCCGTCGTCAGCGGGCAGACCGCCCCTGCGTCGCTGAGGGATTTTCGTCAATGCCACGGCGGCGGCCGAACTGAGTGTTCGGGCATAGAGAGCGGCGCCCACCGTGGCAACGATAGAGCCGAGTGCGGCGCCGATAAGGGTCCCGGCAACGCCTAGAAAGGACCCCACCAAGGCAGAGGTCACCGCTGCCAAAGCCGAGCCAATAGTCTGGGTGCCGCTTAGTCCGAGGAACTGTTTCGGCTTGTCTTCAGTAGTGGAGTCTGCAGGCATATTCAAACACATTTCAGTCAGATTATGTTACGAACAGATAACTTTACCTCACCGCGGCCGGCTCCCGGCTGCGCCCGTATTGGTTTGAGGCGGTTCTCACAGGCCAGAGGACGGCCTTCCTGCTCAGCGACGACGGGACCAACATCAACGGCGCGTCCTTGCCTCCGACGGCGGCTGGTCGGCGCTGTAGGGGAGCGGCAGCAGGTCAATACCGACTTATTCTGACTTGCGCGGCCACGGTCTCGCGCCGGGTGCCGTAACGCGAGGGCTTCGGACCCTTAAGCTGAAGCATGGATTTCACCGACGCACTCTGGATCATGGCCGGGGCAGGCCTGATTCTGCTGATGGTCACGGATGTCTTCCACACACTCCTGTATCCGCGCGGGACAGGCCCGGTCTGCAAGGCGATAATCCGGGGACTCTGGCTGTTAACCAATAAAGTCCGGGGACGGGCATCGACAATCGCAGCCCCTCTCGCCATGGCTGCCGTGATCGGTGCCTGGGCCGCCCTGGCTATTCTGGGCTGGGCTCTGGTGTATTTCCCGTTTCTGCCTGCAGGATTCGTGTACGGAGACGGGGTGGCGCAGCACGGCGATTTCACTGAAGCCCTCTACATCTCGATGGTCGCCCTCTCTACAGTCGGCTACGGTGACATCGTGCCGGCACTGCCTCTGCTTAGGCTGGTCGCGGCCGCCGAGGCCGTGGCCGGTTTTGGGCTTCTAACCGCTACGGTGTCCTGGATACTGCAGACCTACCCTGCCCTTAGCCGTCGCCGGGCTTTGGCCCACCGGCTGAGCCAGTTCAGGGAAGCGGCCGGGGCCGAAGGTCTCTCGTCGCTGACTCCGGCACATGCTGCGGTGTTGCTCGAATCCCTGGCCGGAAACGTGGCATCGGTGAGCATAGACCTGCTGTCCTTCCATGAAACCTACTACTTCCACGAAGCAGAGCGCAGGGGGTCGCTGCCGGCCACCGTGACGTATGCACAGCACCTGGCTACTGAAGCCCGGGACCATGACAACGCAGAACTCCGCTTCGCCGGACGGATGCTATACGCAGCGCTGGAGGATCTCGCCGAGGTTCTCCGCGGGAACTTCGGGCATGAGGGGAGTACCTCTTCTGCCGTGTTCCACAGCTATCAACTGCACCACCGGCACCGTAAGGCCGACCCTGAATAAGTTGGATTCCAAACGGCTCAGCGTGGCCGTTCACTGCTGTTTACCGGCCCTCCACCGCGTGGCCCTTCCCTGTTAGTGCGGATCGGGGAGCCTGTTTGAGGCATCGGCGCGCCTGATCGGTCGAGCTGAACCATGCCCCCTGAACCGCACCAAGGAGAACCCCGTGCTTATCAAAAGTGCTGTCGCCGCGCTCGTGGCCCTCACGTCCCTGACCGGAATCGCCGTCCCCTCGTCTGCCGCAACCTCATCCCGGGATGTTGTGCTGGACCAGCCGCTGCTGGAGGCCCATGCGCACAACGACTACGAGCACGGCCGTCCGCTGTTTGACGCCTTGGAGCATGGGTTCACCAGCGTCGAGGCGGACGTTTGGCTAGTTGACGGAGAACTTCTGGTCGCACACGACCGGGAGAACGCGCAGCCTGGAAAGACCCTGGCGAGCCTGTACCTGGATCCGTTGGACAACCTTGTCCAGCAGGAAGGCCACAGCGTCTATCCTGGCTGGGACGGCAGCCTGCAGCTGCTGATAGACATCAAGAGCGACGGCGAGAGCACCTACGCTGCGATCGAGCAGGAACTGAGCAAGCACCCGGCTCTCATGACCCGTTACAGCAAGGGCAAAGTCAGCACGGGCGCGGTGACCGCCGTGATCAGCGGCAACAGGCCGCTGATGACCATGCAGGCGGAAGACAAACGCTACGGGTTCTTCGACGGACGCTCAGCCGACCTTGCTTCCGGGATGCCGTCAACGCTCATGCCGCTGGTCAGTGACAACTGGACAAAGCTGTTCACGTGGCAGGGTGTTGGCCCGATGCCCGAGGCGGAACGCGCCAAACTCCACGCCTATGTCGCGGACGCACACGCCAAGGGACACCGGGTCCGCTTCTGGGCGACTCCGGACCAGCCGGGCGAGGCACGTGAAGCTCTTTGGACCGAGCTTCACCGGGCGGGTGTTGACCACGTCAACACTGACGACCTCGCAGCACTCGAAAGGTTCCTCAAAGCCCAGCAGCCGTAGGACCAAGGTCCACTAGGTCCAGCAGAGTTTCGGAATGTAGCAGCGGCTGCACCCGATTTCGCAAGTGTGTACGCCGCTGCCCCCGGCAGCCGAGAGCGGCCGACGGCGGGAGGTCCCGCCGTCGTCCGCTCACTGGGGCCGGAAACTGTTGGAGGCGGTTGGCCAGGGGCAGGGCGACGTAGACGCCGACGTGGATGCTTGTAAATCATCATTGTGGCGGCTGCCCAACCGCGCCACCATGTTCGTATGAACGCTGAAACGCCGAAGGTGGCGGAGCTGAACCTTCCCCAGGCCTTCCTCCTTCTCGCAACGAACGACCAAGACGGCAAACCTTCGGTGCCGATGTACGCACTCAGGACCACGATGGCAGGGGCGATATTGGCCGAGCTGGACCTGATCGGTGCAATCGGGCTGCAGGGGAAGCACGTCAGGGCTACCGGCACCTCCCCGCAAACGGACCTCCAGCACGAACTGGAACTCATCCGGGGCAAGTCTCGGCCCCACACTCCCAAGCGGTGGGTCTCCATGCTGGAGGGCCGCGCCGAAGTGCAGCGTGTGTACGAAGGGATGGCGGCACTGGGCATCGTGGAACACGTCGGCGAAAAACACCTGGGTCTGTTCCGGACCGTGCGGTACCCGGAGAAGGACCACGCTCCGGAGGCGGCGCTCCTGAAAAAGATCCAGGCCGCACTCACCGGTTCGCCGCCCGATGCCGGGACGCCTGATTCCGCGGCGGCCGATGTCGGGACGCCTGATTCCACGGCGGCCGATGTCGGGACGCCTGATTCCGCGGCGACCGATGCCGGGACGCCTGATTCCACGGTGACCGATGCCGGGG
>NZ_JBEGIG010000006.1:0-84265 GCF_040676555.1 Arthrobacter sp. LAR12-1-1.1
CGAGGTCGTCGCGGGCCACGCCCGTCACGGTGGCGTAGCGCAGCTGCATTGCCTGGACCGAGCGGGCCACCTTGGTGGGCTCGAACATGTCCACGGGCGAGGGCTTGCCGGTGTCGATCTGGCAGAAATCGCAGCGCCGGGTGCATTCGGAGCCGCCGATCAGGAAGGTCGCTTCCTTGTCTTCCCAGCATTCGAAGATGTTCGGGCAGCCGGCCTCTTCACACACGGTGTGCAGGCCTTCCTTCTTGACGAGGTTCTTGAGCTGGACGAACTCCGGGCCCATCTGGACCTTGGCCTTGATCCATTCCGGCTTCCGTTCCACCGGTGTGGCCGCGTTTCGCTGCTCAATGCGCAGCATCTTCCGGCCTTCTGGTGCCAGTGTCACAGTAGAGCTCCTTCTGGGGTTGCAACTAGGGCTTGTTCATTCTCGCGCAGTTCTTCGATGATCCGCGACACGAGGTCTGCCGGGGTGACGTCCCTGCCAAGTTCCTGGGCGATCGTGGTGACCCCGGCGTCGCTGATGCCGCAGGCAATGATCTGGCCGTAGGGGGCGAGATCGTTGTTGCAGTTGATCGCGAAGCCGTGCATGGTGACGCCCTCGTTGACGCGGATGCCGATGGCCGCGATCTTGCGGTCCGGGCCCTTCTCGTCCTGCGCGATCCAGACGCCGGCGCGGCCCTTGATGCGTACGGCGTCGATGCCGTAGTCCGCCAGGACGGCAATGATCACGGCCTCGAGGCGCTCCACGTAGTCGCGGATGCCCGCCTTGTTCTTGAGCTTGATGATGGGGTAGCCCACGAGCTGTCCGGGGCCGTGCCACGTGAGCTTGCCGCCGCGGTCAACCGCGACCACGGGAGTCCCGTCAAAGGGCCGTTCGTGGTCTTCGGTGCGCTTGCCGGCGGTGTAGACCGCGGAGTGTTCGAGCAGCAGTACGGTGCTGGGCGCGGTGCCCGCGAGGACTTTTTCATGCAATTCGCGCTGGATGTCCCAGCCGCGCGTGTAATCGATGAAGTCCGGGGCGAGACCCAGCTGTTTGAACTCAAGAGTCATGGCATCAAGCTTAGACCCCGCCGCACCCAGCGCCCGTTTGTGTGCTTAAGCTCTCATGCCTGTGGATAACTTCTGCACGATTCCGCGCAATCGGCTATTCCTTGGGTATGGAAGATCTCCCTGCCGCGGACTGCGCCGCCCCCGAGGTTCCCGGTTACGACGTCGGACGCCTGCTGGGGCGCGGGGGCACAGCGGCCGTGTGGCTGGTCACCGAACGGTCAACGGGCCGGGAGTTCGCCCTCAAGTGCTTCGACTCCGGGGCAGAGGCAGCGGAGGATGCCGGCGGAACCGCGGACCGGGAAGCCGAAGAGGCCATGCGCCGGGAAGTTCGGATCCTTTCGGCGCTGGACCACGACCACCTGCTCCGGGCCCACACCGTGCTGCGTCTTCACGGGCCGCGGTCCGGGCCGGACGAAAAGGAAGCCCTGGGCCTGGTGCTGGACTATGCGCCCGGGGGATCAGTCGCTGACCTGATCGCGGGCCGTGGACGGCTTGGTGCGGGGGAGACCGTGACGGTCCTGACACCCATTGCCCAGGCCCTTCAATACCTGCATTCGCAGGGCTTCACCCACGGCGACGTCTCGCCGGGCAACGTGTTGTTCACGGCGCACGGGAAACCGTTGCTGGCCGATGTGGGCGTGGCCCGGATGGTGGCCGACGCCGGGGCAGCCCGCGCCGCCGGGACCGAGGGCTTTTCCGATCCGGCGCCGGTGGACGCCTTCAGGGCGGGCCTCCAGCCGGAGCGCGACGTCTATTCTTTGGCGGCCCTGGGCTGGTATTGCCTCACGGGCCTGGCGCCGGTCCCCGGCCCGGGGCGTCCGCCGCTGCCGCTCCTGGTGCCCGACGTACCGCCGGCGCTGGCCGCCGCGCTGGAGGCTGCACTCGACGAGGACCGGCGGAAAAGGCCTTCGGCCGCCGAATTGGCCGCCGCAGTCTATCGCAGCACGGCGGCAGAGCCGGTGGACCTGTCCGTGTCCGTGCACCCGACGGTCATTCCACAGTTGCTCACCCGCCGGGCTGTGCAGCCCGGCTCGCGGAGGCGCAGCCCCGGGACTCTTCGGCACCGGCCGTCGGCCGCCGGACTTCACCGCGGATTCCGCGGTGGATTCCACCGCGGAGTCCGAAAGAGCCCCGCACGACGGGCCCTTTGGACCATCTTCACAGCCATGGCCCTGCTGGCTGGCTGTTGGCTGCTCGCGGGCGGCGGGCCGGCACCCGAGGCCGTCGCCGGGCTGTTTCCGGGGTTGGGTGCGGACCACAGTGCGGACCTCGGTACACCGGTGCCATCAGGACCTGCCGTTGCTGAGGGGACGTCAACGGAGCCTTCGGGCGGCCCGGCAGAGAAACCAACGCCTGCCAAGGCCGACGGCGGGGCCAACCCAATTCGCCCCGATCTTGAGGCCCTGCTGGCTTCAGCCGACCCGGCGGAGGCCGTCCGCGGTCTCGCCAGGCTGCGCTCGCTCGCGTTCAGCTCCGGGGACTTCAGCCTGCTCGACGCCGTCAACGCCCCGGAGTCTGCCGCCGCCGCTGCCGATGCGCAGATCAGAACGCAGCTCAGCGGATCCGGCCATGTGCTGGCCGGATTCTCGACGTCATTGACGCGGATCGAAACCACCGCGGACAGCAGCCCCGCCAGGGCCGTGGTGGCCATCACCACGGCGTCCTCTGGGTACCAGGAGCTCGATGGGAACGGCGCCTTAGTGGCTGAGGTTCCCGCCGCTTCCGGGCAGCAGCTTCATCTCGTTCTGGTGCCCGTCGATGGGCGCTGGCGGATCCAGGACGTTCTACCCCCGGGGCCTGAAGCAGGCTAGGGTTCCGCCGTCGGGGGCCCGGTGGTACCTCATGGTGGCGTCGTCCTTCGGTGGGTATGCCAGCGCAGTCCTGACCGGCCGTGACCCAACCTGGGCCAAGGTGTTCGCCGTCGCCCTGATCGTGGTCATGACCTTCCTGAACGCTGTCGGCTCCACGGCGGTGGCCAAAGTCCAGTCCCTGATCGTGAAGGTGGTGCTGGCCATCCTGTCCGTGTTCGCGATTGTGACGATCGCGAACTGGAACCCCGCGCTCCTCGACCCGGCCAGCTACCCCGGGGTTCGCGAAATCATCGCGAGCGTCGCGTTGACGTTCTTCGCCTTCCTCGGGTTCGGCGTCATCACCTTCACCGCGAAGGATCTGCCTGATCCGTCCCGTCAACTGCCCCGTGCCATGTACCTTGCGCTGGCGATCGCCACGACGGTGTACGTCGCGGTGTCCCTGGGCGTCTTCGGGACCCTGACCGCCGACCAGGTCGTCGCCTACGGCGCCACAGCGCTGGCCGAGGCTGCCAAGCCCACGCTGGGCCAGTTCGGATACGTGCTGATGGTGGTCACCGCCCTGCTCTCCACCGCCGGGGCGGTGAACGCCACCCTCTACCCCTCTGTCGGGATGACCCGGCACCTCGCCTCGGTGGGCCAGTTTCCGCCGGTGTTCGGCCGCTCCCTGGGCCGCAGGGAAGTGCCGGTCGGACTGCTGGTCATGGCCTGCCTCGCGGCGGTGATGGTGCTGCTGTTCAACCTGAACAGCATTGCCTCCCTCGGAAGTGCCGTGGCTTTGCTGATTTTCTCCGCGGTCACCCTGGCCCACTTCAAGGTGTACCGGGAGACCGGCGCCCTGCTTTTCATGCTCATCATCGCCCTGATCGCGACCCTGGGGACGTTCCTGGTGTTCTGCACCACCACGCTCGTCAATGAACCCGCCACCGCCGCAGCGCTGGTGGTCATCCTTGCCCTGGCCCTGATCACCGACCTGCTGTGGAAGCGCACCCGGAGCCGCGCAAATTAGCACCCCGCCGACCTGCCGTAAAGAGGAGATGGGGACTATTCCCGGCGAATTCCTAGGTCCATGCTGTAGGCACCGAGCACTTTGTGTGATAAGGGGGCAGTGGCATGTTCAAACCGTCAACTACTCGCCCCAGGCGGTTTAGCTCCGCCTGGCCCGTGGCACAGACCACGGGGCACATGAGGGTGTGGCCTACGTGAGTGAACAGGCATTGACCCGGCCGAAGGCGCCTCCGGCCGTGTGGATCTCCTGGGTGGCCCTGGCGCTGATGACCACCAGTTCGGTGGCAAGTCTCCGTGCGGCACCGACCATGGCCGTCTACGGCCTCGCTTCAGTCTTCCTCTACGTGGTTCCCGCGATCGTCTTCCTGCTGCCCACCTCCCTCGTGTCAGCCGAGTTGGCGTCCGGATGGAAGGGCGGCATCTACAACTGGGTATCGTCCGGAATCTCCAAGCCAATGGGCTTCCTGGCGGTGTGGTGCCAGTTCGCAATGACGATTTTCTACTATCCAACCCTGCTGGGATTCGTCGCGAGCACGCTCGCCTACGTCTTCAACCCGGCGCTGGCCAGCAGCGGCGTGTGGACGGCCTTGGTGATCGTGGTGTTCTACTGGGCCGGCGTGTATGTCTCATCCCGCGGCACGAAGGGTGTGGCAGGCCTGGCCAGCGGTGGCCTGATCATCGGCACACTGATCCCTGGCGCCCTGCTCGTCATCCTGGGTGTCGTCTTCCTCGGCCAGGGCAATCCGTCCGCCGCTCCGATGACAGCGGCGAACTTCTTCCCCGAGTGGGCCGGGCTCGCCAGTCTGGTGCTGATCGTGAACAACTTCCTGTCCTACAGCGGCATGGAGATGAACGCGGTGCACGTGTCCTCCCTGAAGGACCCGCCCAAGGAGTATCCGAAGTCGATGTTCCTGGCCATGGGACTCGTCCTGCTCATCTTCATCCTGCCGGCGCTGGCGATCAGCTGGATCGTGCCTGCCGAGGAGCTCTCCCTCACAGCCGGTGTCATGCAGGCCTTCGACGCGGTGCTGGCGTCCTTCAACATGCAAGGCCTCACGCCGATCCTCGGCATCATGCTGGTCGCTGCCTCCCTCGGCGGCATGCTGACGTGGCTGGCCGGTCCGTCCAAAGGCCTGCTGTTGATCTCACGGGAGGAAGGCTACCTCCCGCCGTTCCTGCAAAAGCTGAACAAGAACGGCATCCAGCAGAACCTCCTGGTCACTCAGGGGCTCGTCACCACCGTGATCGCGCTCGGCTACGCGCTCATCCCGGATGTCTCCAGTGCCTACTGGATTTTCTCGGTGATCACCACGCAGGTCTACCTGATCATGTACCTGCTGATGTTCGTGGCCGCGGTCCGGCTCCGCCGCAACGACCCCGACCACCCGCGCGGCTACCGGGCGCCGATGTTGATCGGGCTGTGCGGCGTCGGATTCGCCGCTTCCCTGGCCGCGCTGCTTGTCGGGTTCGTCCCACCGTCGCAGTTCGGCAACGGCGATCCAGTGGTCTATTTCCTGATCGTCGGCGGCGGTGCATTAGGGCTCGGGCTGCTCGTTCCGTTCCTTTTCTACAGGTTCCGCAAGCCCTCGTGGAAGCTGCCGGACCAAGAAGCGCCGACGGAGGTGCCGAAGTCATGAGCACGCAGACGGAGTCCTCCACCAAGCGCAGCCGCTCGGTCGTTTACATCGTTGCCATGATCCTGCTCGTGGTGTTCGCCGTCGTCGCACTGCTGTCGTTCCGGTCGGCGAGGGAGACGCAACAATCCCTGGCGAAGGCCGACCAGCTGATAGCGACGATCGAAGGGGCCGGCGGGACGGCGCCCTCGCGCGAACAGATAGCCCGGGTGCTTGGCGACGACGGCGGCGCGGTCTGCGCGAACCCGAACGACGCCCTGAGCCGGGCCACCTACCTGAGCCAGTTGACGAACGGGGCAACGGGACCTGGAAACAGGCCGGTGATCGCGAACGCCCGCATCCTCATCGGCGAGGTCGCGATTATCAAGACCTACTGCCCGGACCAGTTGGCCGAGTTCCAGCAGTTCATCGACGACCTCAAGACGTACCACACGGGTGGTGCGTGAGCCGTGGACCTGCGCGCCCGCATCACCGATCTGATGCGCCCGGCACGGGAGGAGCTCGCCGAGTTCGTGGCCATCCGGTCGGTGGCAGATGCGCGGCAGTTCCCCGCCGAGGAGTGTGCCAAGGCTGCCCAGTGGGTGCTCGGCAAATTCGCCGGGCTCGGATTTTCCGATGCCCATCTCGAGCGCACGCCGGACGGCTCCGACGCGGTGGTCGGCTCGAGACCGGGACCTGATCCGGATGCGCCGACCGTGCTCCTCTACGCCCACTACGACGTGCAGCCACCCCTCGATGATTCGGCCTGGCGCACACCGCCCTTCGAACTCACTGAAGTGGACGGCCGCTGGTACGGCCGGGGCGCCGCCGACTGCAAGGGCAACATCCTTGCCCATCTGCTCGCGCTCAGGGCGCTCGGCGACGACGTGCCGGTGAACCTGATGCTGGTGGTCGAGGGGTCCGAGGAACAGGGTACGGGTGGGCTCGAGGCGTTCGTCGCGAGCCACCCGGACCTGTTCCGTGCCGACACCATCCTGGTCTGCGACACCGGCAACGCCGCCGTGGGACATCCCGCGGCGACGGTGACCCTGCGCGGAATGGTCAATGTGGTGGTGACAGTGGAGGCGATGGCGTCCGAACTCCACTCCGGCATGTTCGGCGGGGCCGCCCCCGACGCGCTCGCCGCTCTGATCGCCATGCTGGCGTCACTGCGCGACCAGCAAGGCAACACCACGATCACGGGATTGGACAACGCCCAGACCTGGACCGGCGCGCCCTATCCGCCCGAGCAGTTCCGCGTCGACGCCGGCGTGCTCGAGGGAGTCTCATTGTTGGGAGACGGCAGTGTGTCCGACATGCTCTGGGCGCGGCCAGCCATTACTGTGCTCGGCATCGACTGCCCGGCGGTAACCGGCTCGACGGCGGCGATCGTGCCGCGGGCGGCCGCGCGCCTGAACCTGCGGGTCCCGCCAGGCATGGCCGCCGCCGACGCCCGCACTGCGTTGGCCGACCATCTCAAGGCGGCCGCACCCTGGGGTGTCCACGTCACCGTTGACCTTGAGGCCATCGGGTCCCCCTTCCAGGCAGCGGTCGGCGGCGCGGCATTTGAGGCCATGGGTGCCGCGATGTCCGAGGCCTACGGACGGCCGATGGCAACCCTGGGGCAAGGGGGATCGATTCCCCTTTGTAACGTGTTCGCCGACACCTACCCGGACGCGGAGATCATCCTGCTGGGCGTCGAAGAACCGCTCGCACTCATCCATGCACCGAACGAGAGCGTCGATCCAAACGAGATCAGGGCCTTGGCGGAGTCCCTGGCGCTGTTCCTCCAGCGCTACGCCACGCTACGCGGTTAGCCGCGTCCTGCCACCCACGCCGCGGCGTCGCGAAGTGACGGGTGCTGCCAGGCGAAGCTGTTGTCCGCCAGGACGGCCGGCTCCAGCCGCTGGCTCGCGAGCAGCAGTTCTTCGGCGAGCTGGCCCATCACCAGCCGCAGCACCGGGGCGGGTACGCGCAGCACCGCGGGCCGGTGCAGCGCTCCAGCCAGCTGCGCGATCAGGGAGTTCACGTCTGCGGTTTCGGGGGCGGAGACGTTGACCGGCCCGGCCACGGGCGCCGAGAGAAGGAAGGAAAAGGCACCGGTCACATCCGGCAAGGTGATCCATGGCCAGTACTGCCGGCCGTTGCCGAGCGGGCCGCCGACGCCCAGGCGCAGCAGCGGCAACAAACGGCCAAGCGCGCCCCCGGAGCGGCTCAGGACGACGCCGGTGCGGGGCGTGACCACGCGGACCCCGGAAGGCGCCTCATGCGCCGCGGCCTCCCAGTCGACGCAGATCCGGGCGAGCGTGCCGTCCCCGGCGGGCGCGTTCTCACGAAGCACCACCGCGCCGGCGTTGCCGTAGTAACCGGAGGCCGACTGGCTCAGGAACACCGCAGGCGGCGTCTCCTGCCGGGTCATCGCCGACGTCAGGGTCCGGGTCGCCCCCAGCCGGGAGCTGCGGAGTTCGTTGACACGTGCCCGGGTCCAGGGCCGGTCGCCGATTCCGGCGCCGGAGAGGTTGACCACCGCGTCCGCGCCCTTCAGCGCGGTGTCGTCGATCCGGCCGGCCGCCGGGTCCCACTGGAACTCGGCCGCTGACACGGGGGCACGCCTGACCAGGGCCACGACGTCGTGCCCTTCGCTGCGCAGTGCGCTCGAAAGGGCGGTTCCGATCAGCCCGGAGGCCCCGGCAATAAGGATTCGCATGATCCATCTCACCATGCCCGGCACGGCCGCGAAACTCCCGGGCCGCAAGGGCCGTTGTCGCTATGATCAAACGATGACCCCCTCGAGTTACTTTCGTTTCCCGCATGTCCACGGCGATCTGGTCACCTTTGTGGCCGAGGACGACGTGTGGATTGCACCCGTGGGCGGGGGCCGTGCCTGGCGCGTATCCTCCCTGCAGTTGCCGGCCCGCAACCCCCGTTTCACCCCCGACGGCAAGCGCCTGGTCTGGACCGTCGTCCAGGGGACGGCCCCGGAAGTCGTCACGGCAAACGTCGACGGCGGCGGCTACCGCCAGCTGAGCTACTTCGGCCACAGCTCCACCCGGGTCAAGGGCTTCACGCCCGACGGCGACGTCCTGGTCACCAGCGCGTTCCGCCAGTCAGACAGCCGTCACACCCACGCCTACAGCCTCCCCGTGACCGGCGGCTGGGCGAAGGAACTCCCGTTTGGCCCGGTTGAATCGGTGGCCTTCGGCCCCGTCGTCGGGGACGAACGCCCCGTGGTGCTCGCGAGCGTCTTGTCGCGTGAGCCCGCCTGGTGGAAGCGGTACCGCGGCGGCGCCGCCGGCAAGCTGTGGATCGACGCCGACGGAAACGGCGAATTCTTCCGGCTCGCCCCCGCGCTGGACGGAAACCTCACTGACCCCCTGTGGGTCAAGGGACGGATCGCGTTCCTGTCCGACCACGAAGGCTACGGAAACCTCTATTCCGTACTGCCGAACGGCAGCGACCTGCGGCGCCACACGGACCACGAGGACTTCTACGTCCGCCACGCCGCCACCGACGGGGAACGCGTCGTCTTCGAATCGGCCGGCGAGCTCTGGCTGCTGCCCAGCCTCGACGCGGAGGCCGTCAAACTCGACATTTCGCTCGGGTCCGCCTCGCAAGCGCGCCGCCCCGCCGCGCTGAAGCCCTCACGACACCTCGGTGACGTCGTCCCGGACCGCACCGGCGCGTCCAGCGCCGTTGAATCCCACGGAACCGTCCACTGGCTGCGGCACAAGGACGGCCCCTCCCGCGTCCTCGAAGCCACCCCGGGTGTCCGTGCACGGCTGCCCCGGCCGTTCGGCGAGGGCCGGATCGCCTATGTCGCCGACCACGACGGCGTCGAGGCCCTGTACCTAAAAGCCATTGCGGCGCCCCTGGCGGGCGCGTCTGTGGCGGCCACCAAGGCACCGCAGCCCGCCGTCCAGGCCAGCCTGCACTCCACAGCGGCGTCCGAAGACGCCGGCATGCCGCTGCCGAAGCCGGTGTCCGCAGCAGCATTGACCGGCTCCGGATTGACTGCCGCCGCGGTGGGCAGTTCCGTGTCCAGTCCGGTGACGGCAGTCCGGGCCGTGGCCGCTACTGACGCATCCGGCTCCGGCCCCCAGACTGGCCCGGCCAATGCGGGCACCGCCGTGCAGGCGCCTGCGTCCAGCGACGTCACCCGGATCGATTTCCCCAAGCCCAGCCGGGCCAGCGCCATCGAAGCCAGCCCCGACGGCCGCTGGCTCGCCGTCGGCACGTCCTTCGGTGACATCTACCTTGCGGACACAATCGCGGGCACGATATCCCAGCTGAGCAGCATCGGCGAGGGCAGCATCGAAGGATTCACCTGGTCCGCGGACTCCGCGTGGCTCGGCTGGTCCGAGCCGGTTACGTCCTTCGGGTCCCGCAGCCGGCTCCGGATCACCAGGATCGACGGCGGCGCGGGCGCGGCAATCATTGATGTCACCGACGGCCGGTTCCGCGACGAATCACCGTCGTTCACCCCGGATGGCAAATACCTCGCCTTCCTTTCCAACCGCAGTTTCGATCCGGTCTACGACGGCCACTCCTTCGATTTGTCCTTCCCTAGCCCGATCAAGCCTTACCTCGTCGCCCTCGCCGCAGATACCCCATCGCCGTTCGGCCCAAGCGTCGACCTCCAAGACGCCGACGCCGGCGCCGGCGCCGGCGCCGCAGGCGCAGTCTCAGGCGCGGCAGGAGCCGACGGTGCTGCACCCGGGGGGCAGTCCGCCGCCAAGCCCGTGCCTTCCGTGCGGGTCGACGCCGACGGCCTGGCCCACCGCGTCATCGCCGTCCCGGTGCCGCAAGGCAACTACTCCTCACTCGCCGCCGCTGCCGGGGCCCTGCTCTGGCTTGACAGCGAACTCGCCGGCACCACCGGCGAAGGCCGGGCCAGCCTCGAGGACAAGGGCGCCGCGCCAAGCCTGGTCCGCTACGACCTGGCCAAGCGCCGCACGTCCACGATCGTTGAGGCAGTGGACAGCTACCGGCTCTCCGGCGACGGGGAAAAGATCGTGTTCATCCAGGACAAGCAGATCCGGGTTGCGCCCGCCGGCGCCAAGGCCGACGAGGACTCCGGCCAGCTCATCAAGGTGGACCTTGGCCGCATCCGGGTACAGTTGGACCCGCTCAGTGTGTGGGGCCAGGCCTTTGACGAGGCATGGCGGCTCCAGCGCGACTTCTTCTGGACCGAGGACATGGCCGGCCAGGACTGGGAGTCCATTCACGCCCGCTATCGTCCGGTGGTGGAACGCCTCGGCTCCCATGATGACCTTGTGGACCTGCTGTGGGAGCTTCACGGCGAGCTGGGCACCTCCCACGCCTACGTCCGCCCGGTGGCCGTCACCGAGAACGGCAGCAGCCCGCAGGGGCGCCTCGGCGCGGATCTGGAGTTCACCGGTGAGGGCTGGGAAATCACCCGCATCCTCGCGGGAGAGTCCTCCGACCCGCTGGCCACCTCGCCGCTGACCCGGCCCGGCGCCGACGCCAAGCCCGGCGACGTCCTGTTGGCGATCGACGGCGTCGAACTTACCCAAACGCGGACCCCCGCAGTGCAGCTCGTCGGTGCGGCCGGCCGCCCCGTGGAACTCACCCTGCGCAACGGCGCCGGCCACGGCGCGGCCGCAGGAACCCAGCGCCGCGTCGCGGTGGTCCCGGTCAAGGACGAGGAGCGCCTGCGCTATCAGGAATGGGTCGCCGGCAACCGGCGGACCGTCCGGGAAGCCTCGAACGCGACGTTCGGCTACCTGCACATCCCGGACATGATGGCCAACGGCTGGGCCCAGCTGCACCGCGACCTCGACACCGAAACGGCCCTGGACGGACTCATTGTCGATGTCCGGCGCAACCGCGGTGGCCACACATCCCAGCTCGTGGCCGAGCTCATCGGGCGCAAGGTCACCGGCTGGAGCATGCCGCGCGGGGAAAAGCCGCGGACATACCCGCACCACGCTCCCCGCGGACCGGTCGTCATCCTCACGGACGAGTTCGCCGGCTCCGACGGCGACATCATCACGCAGGTCTCCAAGCTGCGGGGGATCGGTCCCGTCATCGGCACCCGCACCTGGGGCGGCGTCGTCGGGATCGACAACCGCTTCGCGCTGGCCGACGGCACCGGCGTCACCCAGCCGCGCTACGCCACCTGGTTCGCCGGTGGCGTTGGCTGGGGCGTAGAGAACTTCGGCGTCACCCCGGACATCGAGGTGACCTTCCCGCCGCACGCCTACGCCGCCGGCACCGACCCGCAGCTGGAGTACGGAATCGGGGCGCTGAAGGAAATGATCCAGGAACTGCCCACGGACCGTCCGCCGCTGCGCGAGGGCTACCGCAGGGTCCGGCCGGCACCGCTGCCTGCGCGGCAGCAGGCCGGCCAGGCCTAGGCGGCCCGCCCGACGGCGAGGAACCCCGTGCTGAAGGCCCCCGCCTTCCTGGAGATTCCAGGAGGACGGGGGCCTTTGCTGTACGGCGGGCCATTGCTTAGTGCGGGCCTTTTACTGCGGGCCTCAAATTGCGCCCGGAGCTAGCCGGAACTAGGAGGCCAGCGTGGCGTCCAGGGTGATCTCGATGCCGGTCAGGGCGGCGGAGACGGGGCAGCCGGTCTTGGCTTCCTCGGCCAGCCGCTGGAAGTCGTCAGCTGAAATGCCGGGGACCCGCGCGGAGACGGTGAGGTGGCTGCCGGTGATTCCGGTGCCGGGCTGGAACGTCACGTCAGCCTTCGTGTTGATCTCCTCGGCCGTGTGGCCGGCCTGGGCCAGGGCGTTGCTGAACGCCATCGAGAAGCAGGCGGAGTGTGCTGCCGCGATGAGCTCCTCGGGGCTGGTCTTGCCTTCGGCGGCCTCGGCGCGCGCCTTCCAGGTGACGTCGAAGTTGCCCAGCCCGGAGCTGTCCAGGGTGGTGTTGCCGGCGCCTGTCATCAGGTCGCCATTCCATACAGTGTGTGCGGTGCGTGTTGTTGCCATGTCCACTCCTCGACGTCGTTGTGAATCAGGGACCGGCGAGATGCCGGAGCCTGCCGTGATCAATCCTAGGGATTCCGAGCGGCCGCCGCACGGGGGTTCCGCTGTCAGAGGATTGTGACCCCGGACGGTGTCGTCCGTACAGTGGCGTCATGGAAATTACGGAAGATGCGCAGGCGCCAGCCCCGCCGTCGGCACGCATCGCCACGATCATGGTCAACGCCGTCGACGCCGAGCGTCTGGCCCAGTTCTGGGCCGCGCTGCTGGGCACGGCGGTCTCGTCCCGCTTCGAACAGTTCGTCTGGCTCCAGCCGGCCGGCCCCGGGGCCCCGCAGTTGGCCTTCCAGCAGGTCGAGGAGCCCACGGAAGGGAGGCGACGCCTGCACCTGGACATCCACGGGACCGACCCTGCGGCGTTGCGCGCTCACGCAGAGTCCCTCGGTGCCGGGTTCGTGGAGGGCAATGACATTGGCGACTTCCACTGGGATGTCATGCAGGATCCCGAGGGCAACGAATTCTGCATCGCCGGCGACTGACAAGCCGCTTAACGGCAGCGGCGCTTCAAGGACAGAGGCGCATTAACGTCGGCGGCGCATTAACGACGGCGGCGCCGCACCCCCGGTCGGGGTGCGGCGCCGCCGCTGTTCGTCAGAACAACTACTGCCAGAGGGTCGCGATCGCAACGTTGAGCAGTGCCAGGCCGCCAACACTGTTCGCGAGGCCCTTGCTGATCGGCTCGCCCTTCTTGTACTTGCGGCGGCCGATGAAGGCCAGGACGCCGACGATCAGGGCGATGACGAGCTTGATGCCGAGCTTGACGTAGTTGGCGTTCATGTCCAGGGCCGGGATCAGTCCCATCATGATGATGCCCGTGATCAGCTGCAGCATCGCGCCGTCGAACTGGCGGGGGTGGACGGTGGGCTTCTTCATCTGGCCGATCCAGATGCCGACGATCATGGCGGCGCCGATGATGTGCAGGAAGACCATGACGTTATAGACGATGTTCATGGCATCAGTGTAGCCAGAGTCTTCTACGCACCGTAGTAGGACCCGCCGGGCCGTCCCGGGACGGAACAGCAAACGGCGACGGCGGCACGGGCACTCGGGTGGTTTCCCACCGGCGCCCGCACCGCCGTCGCCGTCGGTGTGCTTTTAGACCCTAGAGCCCAAGGTCGGCTTCGAAGGCGCCTTCCTCAAGGCGTGCCTTCAGCGTCTGCAGGAAGCGTCCCGCGTCGGCGCCGTCCACCAGGCGGTGGTCGTACGTCAGGGAGAGGTACATCATCGAACGGATGGCCAGCGAGTCATCGCCGTTCTCGTCGGCGACCACTACGGCCCGCTTGACGATCGCACCGGTGCCAAGGATGGCAACCTGCGGCTGGTTGATGATCGGGGTGTCGAACAGTGCGCCCACGGAACCGATGTTGGTGATGCTGAAGGTTCCGCCGGAGAGCTCGTCCGGGCCGATCTTGCCGTTGCGGGTGCGGTCGGCGACGTCGGCGATCTTGCCGGCCAGGCCGGCCAGGTTCAGGCTGCCGGCGTCCGAGATGACCGGAACCAGCAGGCCCTTGTCGGTGTCCACCGCAATCGCCAGGTGCTCGGCGTTGTGGTAGGTGATCTCCTGCTTGTCCTCGTCGTAGGACGCGTTGACCTTCGGGTGCTGCTTCAGGGCCTCGGCAACGGCCTTGGCGATGAAGGGCAGGAAGGTCAGCTTGGAGCCGTTCTGGGCCTGGAAGGAGTTCTTGGCCTTGGCGCGCAGCTTGGCCACCTTGGTCATGTCGACCTCGTGGACCTGCGTCAGCTGGGTGGAGATGTCCAGCGACTCGCGCATGCGGCGGGCGATGACCTGGCGGATCCGCGGGGCCTTCTGCACGGTGCCGCGCAGCGAGGACGCGGAAGCTGAGGCTGACGCAGCTGCCGGCGCGGATGCCGGCGCCGCGGCGGGAGCGGCTGCGGCCGGCGCGGCCTTTGCCTCGGCAGCTGCCAGTACGTCCTGCTTGCGGATGCGGCCGCCGACGCCCGTGCCGGTGAGGGCAGCAATGTCGACACCCTGCTGGTTGGCGAGCTTGCGGACCAGGGGAGTGACGTAGCCGGACTCTGCCGGTGCGGCAGCTTCCGTCTTCGCTTCAGCGGCGGGGGCTGCCGGAGCAGCGGGGGCTTCCTGCTTGGGGGCTTCCGGGGCGGGGGCCGCGGGAGCTGCTGCCGGCGCGGGGGCTGCCGGAGCTTCCTGCTTGGGGGCTTCCGGGGCCGGTGCCTCGGCGGGCGCCGGTGCGGCGGGTGCTGCGGCGCCGGAGCCGATGACGGCCAGGACGGAGCCGACCTCGGCGGTCTCGTCCTCGTTGACGCGGATTTCCAGGAGGGTGCCGGCAACCGGGGACGGGATTTCGGTGTCAACCTTGTCGGTGGAAACCTCGAGCAGCGGCTCGTCGACCTCTACGGTATCGCCGACGCTCTTCAGCCAGCGGGTAACAGTGCCTTCGGTGACGCTTTCACCCAGGGCCGGCAGCGTGACGTCGTGTCCTTCACCCGCGGGAGCAGAAACCGGAGCTGCAGCCGGTGCCTCTGCGGCGGGGGCTGCGGGAGCCTCAGCCGCGGGGGCCTCTTCGGCGGGTGCGGCGGCCGGAGCCTCTGCGGCGGCCGGGGCGGCGTCGCCCGAGCCGATGCGGACCAGCGGGGCGCCAACTTCAGCGGTCTCGTCTTCGGCGACGAGGATTTCCTCGATCACGCCGGCGATCGGAGAGGGGATCTCGGTGTCTACTTTGTCGGTGGAGACTTCGAGCAGCGGCTCGTCCACCTCTACCCGGTCACCGACCTGCTTGAGCCAGCGGGTGACGGTTCCTTCGGTGACGCTCTCACCGAGGGCGGGCAAGTTAACGGATTCAGACATGTCGTCCCCGTTCTCCTTATTGATCTTTAGTGCGGATGATTGCTGCCTTGTTCGAGCTTAGTGCACCCGGCATTTCCGGCCGGGTGCACCAAGCTCTGTTGTCTTGCGGAGATGCTTAGCCGTGGAGGGGCTTGCCCGCCAGCGCCAGGTGCGCCTCGCCCAGGGATTCGTTCTGGGTGGGGTGGGCGTGGACCAGCTGGGCCACGTCCTCCGGGTAGGCTTCCCAGTTCACGATCAGCTGGGCTTCACCGATCTGCTCGCCCATGCGGGCGCCGATCATGTGGACGCCCACCACGGGGCCGTCCTTCTGGCGGACCAGCTTGACCAGGCCGCTGGTGCCCAGAATGGAGCTCTTGCCGTTGCCGGCCAGGTTGTATTCCTGGGTCTGGATCTGGTCCTCGCCGAACTTCTCCTTGGCGGCCTTCTCGCTGTAGCCGACGGTGGCGATTTCGGGTTCGGAGTAGGTGACCTTGGGGATGTTGACGTCCTCGACGATGACCGGCTTCAGGCCGGCGATCTCTTCGGCGACGAAGATGCCCTGCTGGTAGCCGCGGTGCGCGAGCTGCACGCCGGGGACGATGTCGCCGACGGCGAAGATGTTGCCGACGCCGGTGTGGAGGCGCTCGTTGGTGATGACGAAGCCGCGGTCGATGGTGATTCCGGCCTCTTCGTAGCCGAGGTTCGCCGTGACAGGGCCGCGGCCCACAGCTACGAGCAGGAGGTCGGCTTCGAAGGTCTTGCCGTCTACGAGGGTGACCTTGACGCCGTCGTCGTTCTGCTCGACCCCCTGGAAGAAGACACCGGTGGAGAACTTGATGCCGCGCTTCTTGAAGGCGCGCTCAAAAGCCTTGACGATCGTGGCGTCCTCATTCGGAACCAGCGACGGGAGGCCCTCGACGATCGTGACGTCGACGCCGAAGGACTTCCAGACAGAAGCGAACTCGACGCCGATCACGCCGCCGCCCAGGATGATCGCGCTCTTGGGGATGTAATCCATGGTGAGGGCTTCGTCGGAAGTGATGACCTTGCCGCCGATTTCCAGGCCCGGCAGCGTGCGGGAGTAGGAGCCGGTCGCGAGGACAATGTTCTTGCCCTTGTACGCGGTGCCGTTCACGACGACGGTGTCGGTGCCCTGAAGCTTGCCTTCACCCTCAATGACGGTGATGCCCTTCTTGCCCTTGATCAGACCCTGCAGGCCCTTGAACTTGCCGGCAATGATGCCGTCTTTGTACGCATTGACAGCGGTGATGTCGATGCTGTCAAGAGTCACGTTGACGCCGTACTTGGCCGAGTCGCGGGCGTGGTCGGCCAGCTCTGCCGAGTGCAGCAGGGCCTTGGTGGGGATACAGCCGTTGTGGAGGCACGTACCGCCGAGCTTGCCCTTTTCGATGAGGCCGACGGTGAGGCCGAGCTGGACAGCACGCAGCGCGGTGGCGTAGCCGCCGCTGCCGCCGCCGAGTACCAGGATGTCGAATTCTTGCGCAGTTGCCTGATCGGCCACTAAAACGCTCCCTCGCGTGAACGATGACACGAGAGTACGCATCATCTGGTCTTGGAACCTGCCTGCTGTGATTGTGCCAGCTGGCAGGTTCCCTTTCATTTGTGACTACTACATTGGGGTCTGCTTCTGGGAAACAAGGTTTACCTTAGCGAACCACTAATACATGCTCCACCTTGCCATGGCGTTTGTGGAGCGCTTGTGTCCAGTGTCACGCGGCTTTGTGGCCGGGGAAGCACCGCCGCCCCGGCCACAAAGCCGCAATGCCGACTAGACGGCCTTGGCGAGGATGTCCTCGACGTAGGCCACCAGGGTCCGGACGGTGCAGCCCGTGCCCTGCTTGTGGTTGTAGCCGTAGGGGCTGCCGCTGTTGAACGACGGGCCGGCGATGTCGATGTGTGCCCACGGGATCTGTTCGCCGTCCTTGCCCTTGCCCACGAATTCGCGCAGGAAGACGGCCGCGGTCATCATGCCGCCGTGGCGTTCGCCGATGTTGGCGATGTCCGCGACCTGCGAGTCCAGGCTGGCCCGGAGCTCTTCCGGCAACGGCATGGGCCAGACGAGCTCGCCCGCCCGGTCGGCGGCGGTCTTGATGGCGCCGGTGAGTGAGTCGGCGCCCATCACGCCGGCGGTGCGGTCGCCCAGGGCGATCAGCTGGGCGCCGGTGAGCGTTGCGACGTCGATGATGGCGTCCGGGAATTCCTGGCTGGCGGCGACGATGCCGTCGGCCATGACCAGGCGGCCCTCGGCGTCGGTGTTGAGAACCTCGACGGTCTTGCCGCCGAACATCGTCAGGACGTCGGCCGGGCGCTGGGCAGCGCCGGAGGGCATGTTTTCGGCGATGCAGAGCCACGCGGTCGCCTTGACGGGCAGCCCGAGGCCCGCCAGGGCCAGGACCGTGTTGAGGACGACGGCGGCGCCCGCCATGTCGGACTTCATGTCACCCATGCCCAGGGCCGGCTTGATGGAGATGCCGCCCGTGTCAAAGGTGATGCCCTTGCCCACGAGGGCGATCTTGGCCGTGGCCTTCGCCGGGGCGTACTCGACCTTTACCAGGCGCGGCTGCCGGGTGGAGCCCTTGCCGACCCCGAGGATGCCGCCGAAGCCCTCCTTCTCAAGGCGCTTCTCGTCCCAGACCGTCACCTTGACCGGCAGGCCCTTGGCCAGTTCCTTGGCGGCGTCGGCGAAGGACTCGGGGTAGAGGTGGCTCGGCGGCTGGTTCACCAGGGTGCGGGTCGCGTTCACGGCCGTGCCGATCAGGGACGCCCGGTGCAGGACCGGCTGGAGCGCCTTGTCGGTAGCGAAGTCGGTGCGGATGACGACGTTCTTCACCGGATCCTTGAGCCCGTCCTTGGAGGTCCGGAACTCGGTGTAGGAATACGCGCCCATCGCGGCGCCCTCGGCGACCGCCGCGACCTCGGCCAGGGTCGTCGTCGGAAGTGCCAGGGTGACGGTGGTGACGCCGGCCAGCTGGCGGACGGCCGAGCCGGCGGCGCGGCGCAGCGCCTCCTCGGAGACCGGCTGCTTCGCGGACAGTTTGCCGACGCCGGCAAGGAGCAGAACGGTGGCCCCGGCCTCGGGCAGGCCGGGCAGCCGGTGAGCCTGGTCCGCCGCGCCGGTGATGCCAAGAACGCTCAGTGATTCCGCCAGGGCCTCCGCGGCCTTGGCCGTCAGCGGATTGTCGAGCAAAACGGGGCCGTCGGGACCCTGTCCGACGCCGATGACGAGGGCATCGCTGGGGGACTTCTTCAAATCCCCTGCGACTGCACTAAGTTTGACTTCACTATTCTTGACCACGAGGACAGTCCTCAATTCTCTGTGATGGTTCTCGGTGATATTCGGCAGGAACTGCATGTTTGGCGCCCTGCCACGGATCCCAGGGGCGCCGTCGGTCTGGGGCGCAACCCGGTGTCTGCAAAACAAGCCCTAGGGCCATGTCCGATCGTAGTCTCTCGGCAGTGCGGAAATTCAATCGAATGAGAGCTGGAGCACACCCCAGGCAGGAATTAGCCCGGGCCCTGGGGCGTTGTATTGATAGCGGCGCTGCCGTGCGGTGAGTGCCTCATGGGACTGGCCGACAGGATCTGCCTGACTGGCGGGTTCTGCCTGGCACCGTCCGGACGACGGACCGCACCCCGCTTCTCCCACCGCCGCCATCGTGAAAGGAACACGCCGTGATTGAACGGATTTCCGGCTCTTTGCTGGATCCCCAGTCGCTCTACATCCGTGATGACGCGCTGTTCTCCAGCACCGAACTGCGCGGACTCAACCTCGTCATGGGGTTCACCGGCTTCGCCGACGCCGGCCACGTGGTCCGGCAGATCACCGCTGAACTGCTGGACACGCTCGACGCCCAGATGATCGCCGAGTTCGACGCCGACCAGCTGATCGATTACCGGTCCCGGCGCCCGCAGATCAGCTTTGTCGAGGACCACCTGCAGGACTACCAGGCGCCGAGCCTGGCGCTCTACCGGCTGGTCGACGGGCTGGGCAGCCCGTTCCTGCTCCTTGCCGGGTTCGAGCCGGACCTGCAATGGGAACGCTTCGCGCGCGCCGTCGTCGGCCTCGTCGAAGAGCTCGACGTTAACCTCGTCACCTGGATCCATTCGATCCCGATGCCGGTGCCCCACACCCGGCCGGTCGGTGTGACCGTGCACGGCAACCGGCCGGAGCTGATCGAGGGGATCTCGGTATGGAAGCCCACAGTGGAGGTCCCGGCTGCGGTGGGACACATCCTGGAGCTGCGGCTGACAGAAGCCGGCCGGAACATCGCCGGTTATGTGATCCATGTGCCGCACTACCTGGCCGAAGCCGAGTACCCCACGGCCGCCGTGGCCGGGCTGGAGTACCTGGGCGCGGCCACGTCCCTCATGCTGCCGACCGACCGTCTGCGCGAGGCGGGACGCGAGGTGGGCCGGCAGATCGCCGAGCAGATCGAGGCGTCCGAGGAGGTCCAGCAGGTGGTCTCGCGGCTGGAGACCCGGTACGACGAAAAGGCGGAGGGGACGGTCCGGAGGTCGCTGCTGGCCGATGAGAACGACCAAATCCCCAACGCCGATGCCCTTGGTGCTGCCGTCGAGGCGTATCTGGCCCGTAAAGAACCCGGCGAATAAATACTATTTATCATGAACCGGGCATAATGGGGGAGTGACCTCTCCCCGCGCCTGGCTGATCTGGATCATCGGGATCTTTGCCTATCTCGTGGCGGTCAGCCAGCGCACCTCTTTCGGGGTGGTCGGCCTGGAAGCAACGGAACGCTTCCACGCCAGCGCGGCCGAGATCTCCTTTTTCACCGTGCTCCAGCTGCTGGTCTATGCCGCGCTGCAGATTCCCGTAGGCATCCTCGTGGACCGCTTCGGCTCCCGCGCCATGCTGGCCGGCGGCGGTGTCCTGATGGGGCTCGGCCAGCTTCAGCTGGCGTTTGCCGACAACATCCCCGGCGGAGTTCTGGGACGCGTCCTGGTGGGCGCCGGTGACGCCATGACATTTATCTCCGTGATCCGGCTTATCCCGCTCTGGTTCGCGCCGGGGCGTGTGCCGCTGCTGACGCAGCTGACCGGCATGTCCGGGCAGCTGGGCCAGCTCTTCAGCGTGGTGCCGTTCGCGATGATCCTGCACTCTGCGGGGTGGACTCCTGCATTCCTGACACTCGCCGCGATGTCGGGCCTCGCCGTCGTGCTGGTCCTGCTCCTGCTTCAGGACCTACCGCCGGGGCACCCCGCTCCGACGCCATCCCAGGGGCTGCGCGCTACCGGGATTTCGCTGGCGCACGCCTGGCGGCAACCGGGGACCCGGCTGGGGCTGTGGAGCCACTTCACTGTCCAGTTCAGCGGCACGGTTTTTGCCATGACGTGGGGTTACCCCTTCCTGATTTCCGCCCAGGGGCTGGACCGCGGTACGGTCTCGGCCCTCATGGCGCTGTACGTGGCCGGTGCCATTGCCGCCGGACCGCTGATGGGAAGATTCGTTGCCCGCCATCCGCTCCGGCGCTCCACCATGGTGCTCCTGATTTCCGGGTGCACCGCCGCCGCCTGGGCAGCGGTTCTGCTTCTGCCGGGGCGCGCACCGCTCTGGCTCCTGGCTGCCCTCGTGGTGACCCTGGCCGTCGGCGGTCCCGGCTCCATGATTGGCTTCGACTTCGCCCGGACTTTCAATCCGGCCCACCGGCTGGGCACCGCCACCGGCATTGTCAACGTGGGCGGCTTCATTGCCGCGCTGGTGTCCATCTACCTGATTGGGCTGGTGCTCGACCTCCTGAACGCCAGCGGGTTCTCCCAAGGGGAGCTCTACGGCCTGGATCCGTTCCGCGTGGCCCTCAGCGTGCAGTTCCTGCTGCTTGCCGGGGGAGCGGGCGCCATCATCGCGACCCGGCGGAAGGTCCGGCGCCAGATGGCGGCCCAAGGGGTCATGGTTCCGCCGCTGCTCAAGACCATCGCCGAGCAGCGCAGGCTGGTCGCGGAGCGCCGCCGCACGCCCTGATCCGTTGTTTGGGCCCTGGCTGCTGGCCGGCACGGCCCGCACGTTTCCGCACCCGGTTATTCACATAGCTGTTTATCCACCACGCGTTTATCCACATAGCGCTGTCTGGTACTGCCGCGAGGACGCGGCCGCCACGAAGCTGGGCTTATGACAGCTCCCGATCACTTGAGAATCACCGGCCCCGAAGACATCCTGGGCTTCATCCCGCATTCCCTCGGCTACTGGCCGGAAAACAGCCTCGTGGCCATGCCCCTGCAAGGCAAACGGCTCGGAGCCACCTTGCGGGTCGACCTCCCCGAGCCCGGAGGCGGCACCGGCCGCGGGGCCGGTGGGGGCCAGAGCGGCGGGGGAGGCAGTGACTCCGCGGCTGGCGGGCGCGGGAGCGCCGTCCCCAAACGACGCTCCGGCTCGGGCCGGAGGGATATGTTGGCAGAATTCGCACGAAATGTCGTGGCCTACCTGCAGGCGGATGACGCAGCTGACGGTTCGCTGCTGGCCTTTTTCACTGACACCGATGCGAACACTCCCGGCAAAAGCAGTGCGTGGGCGGGCCTGCTCAAGGAACTCGAGCTGGCACTCGAGGCAGCCGGCCTGCCTTTGCGGGACGCCTGGATTATCGGTGCTGAGTTCTGGCGCAACGCGTACTGCGATGATCCGGAGTGCTGCGGGCCCGGCCGGCCGGTCGAGCAGATCAAGAACAGCCGGCTCAACGCCGAGATGGTTTACCGCGGCAGCAGCGTCGGCGCCGTCCCCGGCGCGCAAGGGACTCACCCGGCACCGCTGCCTGTGGACCCCGCGGTGCGCGCGGCCGAGTGCGGCTGGGCGGAACAATTCTCCCCGCGGCGGCGGGACCGGAAACAATTTGACCAGGTGCTCGATGTTTGGACGATGGCCATGCAGGCCGGCACTGTCCGCGAGAATCCCCCCGGCCCGGCGCAGAGCGCCCTGGCCCCTGGGGCCGCCATCCCCGACGCCGCGACGCCCGACGCCGGGAGTCACCCCGCCGGGAATCTTGATCCCACTAACTTCGATCCCAGGACCGCGGCTCAGCCACTTCAGCTCTCACCCGAGCTGGCGGGCTACCTGCGGGCCAGCCTGTGCATTCCGTCATGGCGGGACGCCGTGCTCGTCATGGCGGCGGCCGGACGGTCCGCAGCCGAATGCGGCGCTGAGGACTTCGGCATGTTCGACGCGGAGGCCGGGTCCGACGCCTTTCCCCGATCCACGTTCGGCTCACGGCTCGGACCGACGCCTAGTCCCCTGTCAGGGCCCATGCCGGACCGCATGCCTGATCGCACTTCCGACCCCGCTTCCCGTTCCATGTCCGTTCCGGGGTCGCCGCTGCCGGAGGCGTCTGCCACCGGCGGGCCCGTTACTGGCACGGTTCCGGTTGCCGAGGCGGTCCCCGGTTACGGGGAAGTCCTGCTCGGACTGGCGCCATCAGTCCCGGATTGGACCCTGATGGTCGGGCTCGAGCGGGTCCTGGAGCGGCTCGGCGGTTTGGGTGACGGGGAGTCAACTGCAGCTGCCGTGACGGCACGGGGCTGGATCGAATGGTGCCGTGGCCGCGGCTCCTACGCCGACGCCTTGTACGAGCAGGCCCTGCAGGAGCACCCGGGATACAGGCTCGCGGAACTGCTGGCGGAGCTTGGCCGGCGCGGCACCCTGTGCGGCTGGGCGGCCAGGCGCGAGGCCGCCTGGCAGAAGTTTGCGCCCGACGCGGCATGAGTAACTGACGCGGCCGGGAAGCCGCCGCAATATTGTGGACCCGGTGTCCCGAAGGCACTCAGCGTGAAAACCGTGAGACAATGGTTGCCGAGACCCGGTTGGGTCCGTGTATCAAGTGCTCTAAATGTTCCTTGGAAACAGGGAACATTTAGGCCATCCCAGCAGTTCTACTAAGTGGCTCTGCTGGTCGTGGTTTGCACCTGGTGTTGAACACGGACTTGACAGGGTCATAGTGGTGTTGCCCGTATGGTGATTCCGCAGACCGCAGCTAGAAAGGTTTTCAGTGACCCCGTCTTCCGCGAAGAAGGAACCCGCCGACCAGGCCGAATTGTCCCCCGAGGAGAAGAAGGCGGCGACCAACGCCAAGCGCGCCGCCACCCGCGCAGCCAACAAGGCTGTCAAGGACGCCGCTTCCGTAGAGGGTGGCGACACCGTTACCGGGGTCGCCAAGCCTGAGCCCAAGAAGCGCGGGCCCAAGCCCGGCGCTAAAGCCGCGGCAGAAGCCGCCGGCAACTCAGCCAGTGCGTCCGACGACGACGTCGACGCCGAAGAGGATCTCGACGACATCACGCCCGACGCCGCCGAGCTCGGCGAAGAAGTAGAAGGCGAAGAAGTCGCCGGCAAGGCCGCGGCCGCCACCGGCTCCGGCTTCGTGTACTCCGACGCCGACGACGATGACGCCCCCGTGCAGCAGGTCATGTCGGCCGGCGCCACCGCCGACCCCGTCAAGGACTACCTGAAGCAGATCGGCAAGGTCGCCCTGCTGAACGCCGAGCAGGAAGTGGACCTGGCCCTGCGGATCGAGGCCGGACTCTTCGCCGAGGAGAAGATCGCCGCCGACGACGGCACCATGGATCCGAAGCTCAAGCGTGAGCTTGAGTTCGTCATCCACGACGGCAAGCGTGCCAAGAACCACCTGCTTGAGGCCAACCTCCGGCTCGTCGTCTCCCTGGCCAAGCGTTACACCGGCCGCGGCATGCTGTTCCTGGACCTGATCCAGGAAGGCAACCTGGGCCTGATCCGTGCGGTCGAGAAGTTCGACTACACCAAGGGCTTCAAGTTCTCCACGTACGCCACCTGGTGGATCCGCCAGGCCATCACCCGCGCCATGGCCGACCAGGCCCGCACCATCCGCATCCCGGTGCACATGGTGGAAGTCATCAACAAGCTGGCCCGCGTACAGCGGCAGATGCTGCAGGACCTCGGCCGCGAACCCACACCGGAGGAGCTGGCCCTCGAGCTGGACATGACTCCGGAAAAGGTCGTGGAGGTCCAGAAGTACGGCCGCGAGCCCATCTCGCTGCACACCCCCCTGGGCGAGGACGGCGACTCCGAGTTCGGCGACCTCATCGAGGATTCCGAAGCCGTGGTTCCCGCGGATGCCGTGAGCTTTACCCTGCTGCAGGAACAGCTGCACTCGGTGCTGGACACGTTGTCCGAGCGTGAAGCCGGTGTGGTCGCGATGCGCTTCGGCCTCACCGACGGTCAGCCGAAGACTTTAGACGAAATCGGCAAGGTCTACGGCGTGACGCGCGAGCGCATCCGCCAGATCGAATCCAAGACCATGTCCAAGCTGCGGCACCCGTCGCGCTCACAGGTCCTGCGCGACTACCTGGACTAAACGCCCACTGGCCACAGGCCAGGCGAAGTTCACACCAACGCGGGGTCACATCCCGCCCGTCCTCATCGGAGGAACGGGCCGGACGTGGCCCCGCGTTGCTGTTGGTGCAGCCAAGGTCGCTGTTGATGCCGCCACGTTGCTTGGTGAGCGTAGCCCACGGGAAAACGTCACTTAACGAATCAGGGCCCCTCCGGTATGGAGGGGCCCTGATGCAGTGTCTCAGGTCGCCCGGAACCCTGTGGGGCGCCGAAACGAAACCGGTGTGCGGTCTAGTCGACCGGAACCGGGGCCTTCTGGTGAAGGCGGTCAGTCTCGTCATGCCAGTCTGAGCTGAGCGGCTTGAGTGTCGGCTCTACGGCGCGTGCGTGGTGGCCGCAGAAAAGAAGCTCACCGCCGGAGGCACCGAGAACAACTCGGACATATGCCTGTGCTCCGCAACGATCGCACCGGTCTGCGGCGGTCAGTGTGCGGTCCGCAACTGCTGTTGTCATGTTCGGCCTCCTTAGTAGATCGGTATACCTATATAACCAGCATTCGTGGCCAAACCATGGCACGGATGGCCTTCTTTCGCTGTCCGCGTATCACGTCTCAGTAACGGCGAGTGGGCGGAGAGCGCCTGCGGGGAGTGGCAAACCGTCGATGACCCGGAGTCCGACTAATCTAGGAAGAGCGTCAAATTCTGTGACTGCCCACCTTTGCACGCTGCAGGGGCGGTCCCGATCCTGTAAGGAGTTCACGACCCGTGGCACCCAGTTCTGATTACACCGCCCGGCACCTCTCCGTGCTGGAGGGCCTCGAGGCCGTCCGTAAGCGCCCGGGCATGTACATCGGCTCCACGGACTCCCGCGGACTCATGCACTGCCTCTGGGAAATCATCGACAACTCCGTCGACGAGGCCCTGGCCGGCTTCGGCCACGACATCAAGATCATCCTCCATGCGGATAACTCGGTGGAGATCCACGACGACGGCCGTGGCGTTCCGGTGGACGTCGAACCGAAAACCGGGCTGACCGGCGTCGAGGTGGTATTCACCAAACTGCACGCCGGCGGAAAGTTTGGCGGCGGCTCCTACACCGCTTCCGGCGGTCTGCACGGCGTTGGCGCTTCCGTGGTCAACGCGCTCTCGGCCCGCCTCGACGTCGAAGTGGACCGCGGCGGCAAGACGTACAAGATGTCCTTCCGCCGCGGGGAGCCTGGCCGGTTCAAGGATCCGGGGACGAAGCCGGACCCCGCGACCCTCTTCGAACCCTTCATTGACGGCTCCGTGCTGGATGTCGTGGGGAAGGCCAAGCGCGGGGTGACCGGAACCCGGATCCGCTACTGGGCGGACCGCCAGATCTTCACGCCCGACGCCAAATTCTCCTACGATGACCTCGCCGCACGTGCCCGCCAGACCTCGTTCCTGGTCCCCGGACTGAAGCTCACGGTCCGGGATGAACGCCGGGTTGCCGGCACGCCCGGCGAATCGGGCCCGCACGAGGAGGTCTTCCACCACGACGGCGGCATCTCCGAGTTTGTCGACTTCCTCGCCGCCGACCCGGCCGTCACGGACATCTGGCGCCTCCATGGTGCCGGGAAATTCAAGGAAACCGTCCCCGTCCTCGACGAAAAGGGCCACAGCCAGCTCGCGGAGGTCGAACGCGACTGCGAGGTCGACGTCGCGCTGCGCTGGGGCATCGGCTACGACAGCACGGTCCGCACCTTCGTCAACATCATTTCCACGCCGAAGGGCGGTACCCACCAGTCCGGCTTCGAGCAGGCCCTGCTCAAGACGTTCCGCAAGGCCGTGGAGACCAATGCCCGCAAGCTCAAGGCCGGCAACGACAAGATCGAAAAAGACGACATCTTCGCCGGCCTGACCGCAGTCCTGACCGTCCGGCTGGCCGAACCGCAGTTCGAGGGCCAGACCAAGGAAATCCTGGGCACGTCGGCTGTGCGGGCCATCGTGGCCAAGGTGGTGGAACAGGAGATCAGCGCCAAGCTGACGTCCGCGAACCGCAACGACAAGGCCCAGTCCGCGCTGCTGCTGGAAAAGATCGTCAGCGAGATGAAGTCCCGCATCTCCGCGCGGGTCCACAAGGAAACCCAGCGCCGGAAGAATGCACTGGAAACCTCATCCATGCCCACCAAGCTCGCCGACTGCCGCACGGACGACGTCGGACGCTCCGAACTGTTCATCGTCGAAGGTGACTCCGCACTCGGCACCGCCAAGCTGGCGAGGTCCTCCGACTTCCAGGCGCTCCTGCCGATCCGCGGCAAAATCCTCAACGTCCAGAAGGCCTCTGTGGGGGACATGCTCTCCAATGCAGAGTGCGCGGCCCTGATCCAGGTGGTGGGAGCCGGCTCGGGCCGGACGTTCGACATCAGCGCCGCCCGGTACGGCAAGGTGATCCTGATGACCGACGCCGACGTCGACGGCGCCCACATCCGGACCCTGCTCCTGACGCTCTTCTTCCGCTACATGCGCCCGATGATCGACGAGGGCCGCGTCTTCGCGGCCGTCCCGCCGCTGCACCGGGTGGAGGTGGTCAACGCCGGTCAGAAGGCCAACGAGATGATCTACACCTACTCCGAGGCCGAGCTCCATGTCCTGCTGGCGCGGCTCGCCAAAGAGGGCAAGCGCTACAAGGAGCCGATCCAGCGCTACAAGGGTCTGGGTGAGATGGACGCCGAGCAGCTGGCCGAAACCACCATGGACCCCCGTCACCGGACTCTCCGCAAGGTCGGGATCGAGAACGCCAAGCAGGCCGAAGAGACGTTCGACCTCCTTATGGGCTCGGACGTGGCGCCCCGGAAGGACTTCATCATTGCAGGCGCCGCAAACCTGGACCGGGAGCGCATCGACGCCTGATGTCCCGCCGGCGGGTAAGGGCCGTGCGATGGAGATCCCTCCCGTCGCGGCTGCCCCGCCGGCACCTGGTTCGCCCAACCTTTGCCCAAGGTGCTTCCGATAGCTTCATCTCACCGATGCGGGCAAAGGACGCCCGGATTCGGATTCCGCAGCCGAATCCAGGAGACCCCTATGAAGCAACGCCGGAATATCCGCCGCGCGGCCATCGCCGCCTCGATCGGATTGGCGGCCAGCCTTGCGCCGCCCGCACTCGCTGACAACGGAACAAACACGGCATCCCTGCGTGCCGCCGTGTCGGCGAAGAACATCATGAAGCATCTCGCATCGCTCCAGGCGGTCGCGGACGCCAACGGCGGCACCCGCGCTGCCAGCACTCCCGGCTATGAAGCCTCCGCCCGGTACATCGAGCGGAAGTTGCGGGCCGCCGGCTACACCCCGGTCCGCCAAACTTTCCCCTACGACCGCTATGACACGGTCTCGGCCTCCATGGAGCGGCTATCGCCATCCCCAAGAAGCTACACCTATGACGCCCCGGACGGCTTCCTCGATATGGTCTACTCCGGTTCCGGCGACGTCACTGCCCCGCTGGCCGCCGTCGACATCAACCTGGCCGGTGACCGGGCCTCCACCAGCGGCTGCGAGGCAGCTGACTTCGGCGCGTTCACGCCGGGCAGCATCGCCCTGATCCAGCGCGGCACGTGCACCTTCCGGATCAAAGCGGACAACGCCGCCGCGGCCGGAGCAGCCGGCGTCATCATCTTCAACCAGGGCAATGACGACCCGGGGGACGAGCGCTTTGCCTTGTTCGGCGGCACGCTGGACGCGCCTCAGGCCAGTCTCCCTGTGGTCAGCACCAGTTTCGCGACCGGCGCCGAACTCGCCGGGCTGACAGGCGTCAGCATGCACCTCTCCGTGAACGCCACCGTCACCGCACTGACGTCCTTCAACATCCTGGCCGACACCGGCGGACGTGCGGACCGCACCGTCCTGGTGGGGGCGCATCTCGATTCCGTGCCTGAGGGGCCCGGCATCAACGACAACGGCACCGGGACCGCCTCCATCCTGGAGACGGCGATCCAGTTGAAGGCGTCCGGCCAGACCCCCGTCAACAGGGTCCGCTTCGCCTTCTGGGGAGGAGAGGAGCCCGGACTCATCGGCTCGGACTACTACGCTTCCCAGCTGACGGCGAGCCAGATAAAGACTCACGCGGTCAACCTCAACTTCGATATGGTCGGCTCGCCGAACTTTGTCCGGTACGTCTACGACGGCGACGGTTCCTCCTTCGGCACGAAGGGCCCCAACGGCTCCGGGCTCGTCGAGAAGGTCTTCGTGGACTACTTCAAGTCCCAGAACCTGCCCACCGCGCCGACGGAGTTTGACGGGCGCTCGGACTACTCCGGGTTCATCAACAACGGGATTCCTGCGGGCGGCCTGTTCACGGGCGCGGAAGGCATCAAGACCGTGGAGGAGGCGGCGGTGTTCGGCGGGACAGCGAATGTTGCGCATGACTCCTGCTACCACCAGGCCTGCGACACGATCGGCAACGTCAACACCACTGTGCTGGAGCAAATGGCCGACGCGATCGCCCACTCCACACTGACCTTCGCCATGACCACCTCGGCGGTCAATGGATCCGCCAAGGGCAACGGCTCCGGGAACGTCGACCTCCAGTTCAAGGCCAGCAAGCTGCTGAAATAACAGCGCAGGCCCCCAAGCCGGGCCGCTTCGCCGGCCGCTAAGCCGTGCCGCTTCGCCGTTCTTCTGGCGGGGCGGTCCGGCGTTTGAGCGCGATGATCAGATTGGCTGGGGCCGGCCCTAGCCGAGCAGGCCTGGGACCAGCAACAGGGCCGTCGGCACGGCCAGCAGCAGCACACAGCAGGCCAGGACGACGGCGCGCAGCGGTTCCGACAGCGGCGGCCGGGGCGAGAGCAGGCGGCTGACCCGGGACGCCGTCGTACCGGCCGAGCCAGTGCCTCCAGTGGCGCCGGGCTGGCTGGAGTCGACGTCGGACAGGCCGGGCTCGCCGAACGCCAAACGTGCCGCGGGGGTGGCCGGTGAACCGCTGGCCACAATGGCAATCGCCTTGATGAGGGTCGCCTTGCTCTCTGTCTTGAGCGCGACGTCGTCGGCCAGCATTTCGATCAGGGAGTTGACCGATTCCTGCGCCAGCCGGGTGGTGGGGAGCCAAGGCAGGGCCTGGCGCCACGCGGCGAAGGCCCACAGCAGGAGGTGGTGGCGCTGGCTCAGGTGCGCGTTCTCGTGAATCAGCACGGCACGCAGCTCATCGGGCTCCAGGGCGGCCATGAGCCCGTCGGAGAGAACAGTCACGGACCGTGCGCCGCCGGGCAGGCAGTACGCCACGGGGGAGTCCACGTTCAGGACCATGGTCCCCGGGCCGTCAGAGGACGGTGAGGCCAGAAGGTCCAGCAGTTCGCGGTGGCGCCGGCGCTGTCGCTGGATCTTGTAGTAGGTCAGCAGCAGGGTGAAAACAAGGTGCGCCGTCAGTAGGGCCGCGGCCGAGAGCGCAAAAATGTGCCAGAAGCCCAGATCGGTAGTGGGGGCATTGTTGAAGACCATCCCCGCCAGGGCCCGCAGGCCGGAGAGCAGGCTATCCCCGATCGGCTCGAGCCCGTAGACCAGCATGGCGCCGATCATGGACAGGCCACCGGCCAGGGCGATCGCCTGCCACAGCAGCATCGCCGTGAAAGGAGAGCGGGCCGGCCACTGGGCACGGGAGAGGAGGATAGGCACCGGCCACGCCAATGCTATCGCCAGGACCGCCAGAAAATATGAGGTCCAGAACATCGGGCGCTAGTTGCGGCCCAATAGCTTGCGCAGGGTTTCTGCTTCGTTGTCCGTGACGGAACCAATGAACCGGGCAAGGACGGCCTCGCGGTCCGGGGCCGAGCCGAGGACCTCGTGCATGAGCTCCGCGGTGTGGTCCGCGCGGCTCGAGACAGCCTGGTAGCGGTGCGGGCGGGTGCCGCGTTCGCGTTCAACAAGGCCCTTGCGCTCGAGGCGGGAGAGCACGGTCAGCACCGTGGTGACCGCGAGGTCCTTGCCCACGTGTCCGGCCGTGCCGTCCTGGGGGTGAGTGCTCTGCGCGAGGAGGTCCCGCAACGTGTTGGCCGTCGCAGCTTCTTGGCCTGCCCAGAGCAGGTCCATCACTGCCCGTTCCAGTTCACCGAGACTTGCCATTGCGTACATCCTTCTATGACTGCAGCACCGGCGTCGTGCTGGGAAAATGCTGGTGCCTGCCGGTGCGCTATATGTGAATACTTCAGTTACAAATTTAGCGTGTTTTGCGCATTCTTTCTACATGAAGTAGAACACGGCCGTTCGGCGTGTCGGACGGCCGGTCTGGAGCGCCGGGACGGCGCCAGTCCGACCATTGCAGGCCGTGACGCGCCGTGGGAGTCTGAGTTACGGGGAAGCGCCGTTGTGTTCTACACTCTGTAGAAGACTTACTTCTACGCCGCGTAGAAGTTGCTCGGACCTAGCCAAAAGTAGGGACTGCCTTGGACGCCTTGGAAATCGCACGCTGGCAATTCGGAATCACCACGGTCTACCACTTCATGATGGTGCCGCTCACGATCGGCCTCGGGCTGGTGGTGGCTGTGATCCAGACGCTCTGGTACCGCACCGGCAAGCCGGAATATCTGCGCATGACGAAGTTCTGGGGCAAGCTCTTCCTGATCAACTTCATCATGGGCGTCGCCACCGGAATCGTGCAGGAATTCCAGTTCGGCATGGCCTGGAGCGAGTACAGCCGCTTTGTCGGTGACGTGTTCGGCGCCCCGCTGGCCATGGAAGCGCTCCTGGCCTTCTTCGTCGAGTCAACGTTCCTGGGCCTGTGGATCTTCGGCTGGAAACAACTCAAACCCGGCGTCCACCTGGCCTGCCTCTGGGTTGCCGTGATTGGCTCCGTGTTCTCGGCCTACTTCATCATCGTGGCCAACAGCTGGATGCAGCACCCCGTCGGCGTCGAAATGGTCAACGGCCGGCCCGTCATGACCGACGCGTGGGCCGTCTTCACCAACAACACCGCCCTCGTGGCCGTGCCGCACACCCTGTTCGGCGCCCTCGCCGTCGCCGGAGGCTTCCTCCTCGGGATCGCCTGGTACCACCTGTGGCGCCGCCGCCACGACGGCATCGACACGATCGGGGCCGATGGCAAGGTGATTCCCGGCGAGGCCGCCGGCATCCTCGGTCGGGACCGCGCAGACCACACCGTCTGGATCCGCTCGCTGCGGATCGGCGCCGTCGTCGCCATGATTTCCTTCGCTGGCACCGCCGTCACCGGGGACCTCCAGGGCAAGCTCATGTTCGAGCAGCAGCCCATGAAGATGGCCGCCGCCGAGGCAGCCTGCCACGACGGCACCGGCTTCTCGGTCCTCAGCGTCGGCAACGTCGGCGCCAAGAACTGCGACGACATCGTGGCCGTGATCGAGGTCCCCGGCATCCTGTCCTTCCTGGCCAAGGGCGACTTCACCACGGAGGTCAAGGGCGTCAACAGCCTCCTGGATGAGTACCAGGCCAAGTACGGCACCACTTTGCCGGACAACCCCATCTACGGGGACCGCGCCGGCCAGCAAATCCAGTACGTGCCCGTCATGGAGGTCACCTACTGGGGCTTCCGGATGATGATCGGCTTCGGTGGCGTGGCCGCCCTCGCCGCCCTGGTGGCCCTGTGGGCCACGCGCAAGGGAACCGTGCCGGCCTCCCGCGGACTCATGCGCCTGGCGGTGTTCGGCATCCTCGCACCCTTCGGTGCCAACGCCGCGGGCTGGATCTTCACCGAGATGGGCCGCCAGCCGTTCGTCGTCGCCCCGAACCCGGACCCCAGCGGAATCGATCAGGTCTTCATGTTCACCGCCGCGGCCGTCTCACCGGGAGTCTCGGCCGGCGAGATCCTGACCTCCCTCGTGGTGCTGACCAGCATTTATGCAGTGCTACTGGTGGTGGAGGTCAAGCTCCTGGTCAAGTACATCCGCGGCGGCGTGGCCTCGGCCATGCCGGAACTCGCACATGCCCCCGTTGACGAAAACGAGGACGGCACCCCCCGGGGCGGTCCAGGCAAGCCCGACGACGACGTCCTGGCTTTCGCCTACTAGGCGCCCGCCCAGCAACCCACCTACCCAGCAACCCCACACAAAAAGCGCAGAGGATTCTCAGCATGGAACTGCTACCCACCATCTGGTTCGTCGCCATCGCGGTGCTGTGGACGGGCTATCTCTTTCTCGAGGGCTTCGACCTTGGCGTCGGGATGCTGATGAAGGTATTCGCCCGGAACAACACGGAGCGTCGCGTCCTGATCAACACGATCGGCCCGGTCTGGGACGGCAACGAGGTCTGGCTCCTGACCGCCGGCGGTGCCACCTTCGCGGCCTTCCCGCTGTGGTACGCCTCGCTGTTCTCCGCACTGTACCTGCCGCTGCTGCTGGTCCTCGTGGCGCTCATCTTCCGTGCAGTCGCTTTCGAATACCGCGGCAAAGTGGACAACCCCCGGTGGCGCGCCCGCTGGGACTGGGCCATCGCGGCAGGATCGTTCGTCGCTGCCTTCGGCGTCGGCGCCGCACTGGCCCTGACCACCACGGGACTGCCGCTGGATGCCAACGGTGACCGCGAGGGCGGCCCGTTCGCCTGGTTCAGCGGCTACGCCGTGCTCGGCGGGTTCGCCGTCGTCGGGTTCTCCCTCCTGCACGGGCTCGGGTTCCTGGCGCTGAAGACCGACGGCGAGGTCCGCCACCGGGCGCGGGCATGGTTCGTCCGGTTGCTGCCCGTGCTGCTGCTGCCTATCGCCGGCTGGGCCGTGAGCCTCCAACTTCTCAGCGGCGAGGCCTGGACCATCGCTGCCGTCGTCGCCGCCGTGGTCGCGGCAGTCCTGGCGTGGAATTTTGCCCGGAAGGATGCCGAAGGCCGTGCCTTCTTGTCGCTGGGGGCATTCCTCCTGCTTGGCAGCGCATCCATCTTCGGTGCCGCCTTCCCCGTGGTGCTCCCGTCCACCCTGGATCCCGCGTTCAACCTGACAGTCTCCAACGCCTCGTCCTCGGACTACACCCTGGGCCTGATGAGCATTGTGGCCTGCATCGGGCTGCCGCTGGTCCTGGCGTACCAGGCCTGGACGTACTGGGTGTTCCGGCGCCGGGTCAGCGCGGCGCACATCCCCGAGGCCCACAGCTTCCTTCCCGCGATCGCCGCCAAAGCCCTGGCACCGAAGGACTAACTCGCTGATGAGACCGTTCCCCGCCGGCCCTGCGACCCGTTCCGCCCTCTACCTGCTGGGACTGCTGGCCGCCCTGAAGGCGCTGTCCCTTGTGCTGATGGCCCAGGCCGTGGCATCGATGCTCGCCGGGCTCGCGGCGCATGACCCCGCCTGGGCCGACCAGCTGGTTCTGGGGGCCGCCGGAGCCGTGCTGCGCTCACTGACCGTGTGGGCGCAGTCGGTGGCCTCGCGCCGGGCGGCACTCGGGGTAAAGGAGGAGCTGCGCTCTCAGCTGCTGGAGCAGGCGCTCAGGAACGGAACGCGGGCGTCCGGGCCCGCCGACGGCGGCCTCGCCGTGCTGGCCACCCGTGGGCTGGATGCCCTGGATAACTACTACACCCAGTTCCTGCCCGCGTTGGTCAACTGCGCGGCCATCCCGCTGCTGCTGGGGGCCCGCATCCTGTTCGCCGACTGGATCAGCGCCGTGGTGATCGTGCTGACGGTGCCGCTGGTGCCGCTGTTCATGGTGCTGATCGGGCGGTACACAGAGGAACGCGTCAGGGAAGCCCAGTCCGCACTGGCGCGGCTCTCCGGCCACATGCTCGAACTCGCCAAAGGCCTGCCCGTCCTGGTGGGCCTGGGCCGGGCCGCCGCCCAGCGCCAGGCACTGGAGGACATGTCCGAGGAATACCGCTCCCGGACCATGGGGACTTTGCGCACGGCCTTTCTTTCCGCCCTGGCCCTTGAGCTCATATCAACCATTTCCGTGGCGGTGGTCGCTGTGTTCATCGGCGTCCGCCTGGTTCACGGCGACATGGCGCTGGAGGCAGGGCTGCTTGCCCTCATCCTGGCCCCCGACTGCTACCTGCCGCTCCGGGAGCTTGGCACCGCACACCACGCCAGCGACGAAGGCCGGGCAGCGCTCGCCGAAACCACTGCGGTCCTTTCAGTGCCGGAAACCGCGCCACTGGTTCCGGCGCCCGACGCCGGATTTGCCGCTGGACCGCCCTCCATCACCGTGGACGGGCTGAGCGTTCGGTTCGGCGGCCGCAGGGATGCCGCCGTCGGTCCGCTGAGCTTCACCGCCCCTGCCGGCCGGATTACGGCACTCGACGGGGCCAGCGGTGCGGGCAAGAGCACCGTGCTCGGAGTCCTCGCGGGGACCGTCGGGACGGGCTCGGGGACCGTCGTATCGGGACGCCTCGGAGGATTCACGACGGCGGATCTCGCCTGGGTGCCCCAGCACCCCGTCATGGTGGCCTCCACGGTGCTGGACGAGATCCGCCTGTATCTCGGTGTTCCCGCCAACGGACCCGACGCCGCCGCGGCCAGCGCTGCCACCGGCGGTTCGGCCAGCGCGGAAAACGATGCGGCAGCGCAGCGGTGCCTCGCGGCCGTGGGCGCGGAACACCTGGCCGCCAAGCACCCGGCCGAGCTGAGCCCGGGGGAGCTGCGGCGGGTGGCGCTGGCCCGCGGGCTGGCACGGATCGAGGCCGGCGCCAGCGTACTGCTCCTGGATGAACCCACCGCCCATCTGGACCGGGAATCGGCCACAAAGGTCAATCGGACCCTCGCCGGGCTCCGGGGACAGGTCACTGTGCTGCTCGTCGCGCACGACCGGCAGACCCGGGAGCTTGCCGACATGCTCGTCGCGGTGGCTCCGCACGGCTCCGGGCGCCACGGAGTCGAATATCCGTCCATCGCCACGCCTTTGCCGGCATCAATCGATGCGGACGTCCAGGCCGCTGACGTCCAGGCCGCGGCCATCCGGCCGCCTTCCGCCGCGGCTGCCGCGACGCCGAGTCCGAGCCGGGGCGCAACGCCGAGCGCAACGCCTGGCGGCCCTGAAGCTGGCGCCGCGCCTGCCGTGGCCGTCGGCTCTGCCGGCTCATTCGGCTCGGTCGGCCCGGCCGGCTCAGTCACCTCCCAGTTGCGTCGCCTGCTGGCCCCGGTAACGGGCCGGTTTGCCGCCGCCGGAGCCGTAGGCACTCTGGCGGCCTTGTTCGCGGTCGCCCTCGCCGGGCTCTCCGGCTGGCTCATCATCCGCGCCAGCGAGCAGCCCCCCATCCTGTACCTGCTCACCGCGATCGTCGGCGTGCGGTTCTTCGGCGTCGGCCGGGCGGGCCTGCGGTACGCCGAACGGCTGCTGCTGCATGACGCCGTGTTCGCCGCCCTGACCCGGCTCCGGGGCCGGCTGTGGGAGTCGCTGAGCCGGCGGGCACTGTCCCTGCGCCGGTTGCTGCAGGGTGGCAACGTCCTGGGCACGGTGGTGGACGACGTCGACACTGTCCGCGAGCTCCTGCCGCGCGTCGTGCTGCCGCCCGTGACTGCCATGGCTGTTGCCGTGGCCGCAGTGTGCGGGATCGGGTTGCTGCTTCCCGCGGCGCTGCCCGCCGTGGTTGTGGCAGCGCTGCTGAGCATCGTCGTTGCCCCGGCACTGGCGTTGGCCGCCGACCGCATGTCTGCCGGCACCGAACAAAAACTCCGCTCCGGCGTGCTCCGTCACGTGGCAGCCGCCCTGGACGCCCGCGCAGAACTGAATGCGAACGGCGTGAGCGCCCCCGTGCTTGGTGCGATAGGCCGGGCGGACCGGGCCGCGACGGCTGCTTCACAGCGGTCGGCGTGGGCGGAAGGGCTCGGCCAGGCCCTGACCGTCCTGGCCTGCGCCGGAGCCGCCCTGGCCAGTGCCGTGCTGGCCGCCCCGCTCGCTCTGAGCGGCGCGGTCGAAGCGGAGACGGTCGCCGTCGTGGTCCTGGTGCAGCTTGCCCTGGTGGACCCCTACGCGGCCATCACCACGGCCGTGCGGCAATACCCGGCGCTGCGCGCCGTAATGCGGCGGATCAGCGAGGCAGGTGTCCTGGAGCCGGGGGCCAATGGTGAACCGGAGGGCGACGACGCCGCAACGGGCGGCCTGGTGCACGTGCCTTCGCGACCCGGCGGCGGGCCCGGGATCGAACTTGTGGACCTCGCAGCCGCGTGGCCTGGCAGCGGCAACGTCTTTACCGGACTCACTGCCGAGGCCGGCCCAGGGCGCTGGCTGGCCGTCACCGGCGCCTCCGGCTCCGGCAAATCGACCCTGCTGGCAGCGATCCTGGGTTTCCTGCCGGCGGCCGGCGGCCACCTGTACCTGAGCGGGCGCGCCGCCTGGTGCCCGCAGGAGGCGCACCTTTTCGACTCGACCATCCGGGGCAACCTTCAACTCGCGCGGCCTGAGCCCGCTCGCGCCGGCACGGACAGCGCCACGGGTGCGGCCGGGGATGCCGCGCGAGCCGGGGATGCCGCGGCGGGCGGAACGTCCGCGGCCGCCGGAGGCGACGAGCAGATGCGCGCTGCCCTCGACGCCGTCGGACTTGGTCCGGTGCTGGCCCGGCTTGAGGACGGACTGGACACCCGGATCGGCCCGGGCGGGGCGTTCCTCAGCGGCGGGGAGCGTACCCGTCTGGCCGTTGCGCGCACGCTCATGACCGGGGCCGATATCATCTTGCTCGATGAACCGACCGCACACCTCGATGCGGAATCAGGCAGGCTCATGCTCGCCGAATTGCGGAACGGGCTGCGCGACCGGACCGTTGTCCTTGTCACCCACAACCCGAACGATATCGACCCCGCTGACACCAGACTCGACCTCGACGCCGCGGCTGCCGCGGCCGCCGCGGGCGACGGTCCGGCGCCGGCGGCTGTGCTGGCGCGGGGGTAGCCGGCCGATTAGCCTGTTGCCATGAACCAAAACGGCGAGCTCCTGCCCCGGCCCGCACTCGATCCCCGGCTGTCCTGGCGGGCGGCGGAGCACGGCGACCTCGACTCGTGGGCCAGGCTGATCGCCCGGACCGCCGCCGTCGAGCAGCCCGTCTGGTTTGAACGCCGGGCGGATCTGGAACAGATCCTGGAGTCGAAGAACAACCCGGTGGCGGCAAACACCCTCCTCGGCTTCGATCCGGACGGTGTTGCCCGGGCATATGGCCGGATCACCAAGAACCGCGACGGTGACAAGGCGAACGGCTCCGGCTGCGTTGACCCTGAGTGGCAGGGGAGCGGGATCGGCACCGGACTGCTGGGCTGGATGGAACAGCGGACCAGGGACCGCTTCGCCGAGGACGCGCGCGCGGCGGGGACTGCCGACGAGGACGGGGACGCACGGAGCGCGGTCCCGCGCCCGAGGCTGCGGCTCTACATGGAGCAGCAGCACCAACACCAGGCCGCCTTGTTCGCCGGTTCCGGCTACGGCATTGTCCGCTATTACAACGAGATGCACCGGCCGCTGACCCAGACTGTGCCTGAGGCCATCCTGGACCCGGCACTGGAGCTCGTGACGTTTGGACCGGCGCTGCATGAGCCGGTGCGGCTGGCGCACAACGCGGCATTTCGGGACCACTGGGGCAGCGAGCCCCGCGACGAGGAGGCCTGGGGCTTTGTGGTGAACGATCCGCAGGCCCGGCCGGACTTGAGCGGCGTCGTACTGGACCGTTCCACCGGGATTGTGGCCGGCTACCAGCTGGCCACCCACGACGCCGAGGCCGCCCTGACCCGGGGGTTCCGCGAGGGATACACCGAGCTCCTCGGAGTCCGGCGGGAATTCCGGGGCCGGGGCATCGCGCAGGTGCTCCTGGCCGATGCCATGCGCCGCTTCGCCGCCGCGGGGATGGACGTGGCTTCGCTGGACGTCGATTCGGAGAACCCCACCGGAGCCCTCGCGCTCTACGTCAAGATGGGCTATGTGGCGGTCAACCGAAGCATGGCTTGGGACAAGGATCTCCAGCGGTCGGCGCCTTAGGGAATGCTCTAGGGGACAGCTTTATCTAGGGGACCGCAGACTTGCCGTGTGGGTGCCGGCCGTCTGGGTGCCAGCCGTCTGGGTGCCAGCCGCCGGCGTGCTGGCCGTGTTTCGCGCTAGCCGTCCACACGCTAGCCATCCACATCGTGGAGGTGATGGACGACGTCGTGCAGGAAGTACTGCGCGAAAGTCAGGACACTGAACACCGAGCCGTTGCTCCGGGTCCCTTTGCGCCCCCAAACCTCCTCCGGGACCCGCGCGAAGGACGCAGCAATCTGCTCGCCCTCGGCGGTCAATTCAACACCGACTTCAGCTGGGTCGGCGTTGGCGTAGTCCTTCTCGATTGCCGTTTTGTCCTGGTCCCAGTCATCGAACCGGGCATCGTCCTCGGTCAGCATGAGGGACAGACGGTGATCGAAAAGCGCGAAGACGTCCCGGACGTGGCATCCGTACTCGAGGACGGACCACGTGGCCTCATTGGGGCGTTCCGCCGCGTCCGGCCGTCGAAGGGCCGCCCGCCAGCGTGGGAGCATGCTGCTGACCATCCCCGGGGCCGTGGCAGGGGTCGCAGCGGAGGCATCGAAACCGCACTCGGGGCAGGGCCGTGACAGGACCCAGGTCCAGTCCTTGGAATCGGGAATGATAGGCATTCCAGCAGTGTAGGTGCATTTGTTCCGCCGGGCATGCCGACTCGGTGCAACAGCCGGTGGGGGCCGCGACCCGCAAGGTCATGCCCACCTGGCCGCCGCGTTCACTGCAGAGTTGTCGCGGAGGATCTTCCTGACGACAAACCGGCCATGGCGATGTCGCCTTTGTTGCCAGAGTGCACACTCGGGGTCCTGCCTAAAAATGTCACACCCCTTTGGCAGACTCTGGTTATGGAAGCCGTCAGGGATTTCATTGCTTGCCAGGAAGAGGGGCAGGGCACGGACCGGGGCCCAGCCCCGGTCCAGCAACCCAGTGTGGACGGGATTGACGGCTTGGACGGGGCGCTGGCCGCGTTGCAGGCGTTGAGTGGGACGGTGGTGGAGGACGCGGGGTCGTGGGGATTCCGGGCCGCGTCGGACTTCGCCGGACGGGTGGAGGAGTTCTCGCGCACGGTGGAGTTTCTGCAGCTGGTGGCGGCTTCGGCTGTGGACCGGACCCGGAAGCAGTCCGCGGCCGATGCCGGGGCCGCGGGGGCTGTCACCTCGTGGACCACGGGCTGGCGGGAGAGCCCGGCCGGCTGGGAGACCGGCGGATCCGGAGCCGCGGAGCCTGCCGGCACCGCCGCGGCAGGCGCGTCCGCAGGCGGCGCGTCCGTGGCGGCGTCCGTGACGGCTGCCGTATCCGGATCGGCGGCCGCGGCGGCGCCTCCTGCCTCTGCGACGGCTGACGTGGCTGACGGGTCAGCCGTGCCGGCGTCGGTCCTGGATGACGGGTACCGGAACACCGTGGAGTTCCTGCGGGCCCGGCTGCGGATCGGCGCCGCGGAGGCCCGGCGGAGGCTCTCCCTCGCCGAGGCTCTGCTGCCCGGGCAGGGACTCGCCGGCCGGCCGGCGCCGCCCCTGCACCGGGAGCTCGGGGCCGCGGTCGCGGCCGGTGAAGTCGCGTCCCGGGCCGCGAGCGTCATCACCGCCGCGCTCGAGCGGGTCCGGCCCCTGTGCGAGGCGGACGCCGCGGCCCGGATGGAACACGCCCTGACCCGCACGGCCGCCGAGAACGACGCCGACTTCCTCGTCCGCGTCACCCGCAGCTGGGCCGACGCGCTGGACCAGGACGGCGCCGAGCCCTCCGAGGAGCTGCTGCGCCAGCTCCAGGGCGCCTTCATCCGCCGCCGGCGCCACGGCCTGCACCACCTCGAGATCTTCGCGACCACCGAACAGTTCGAACACCTCCTGACCGTCATGAACACCGCCACCAACCCCCGCACCGGCAACACCGGAACCTCCCCGGCCACGGACACCGCCGAGAGGTCCGCCGCCGGCGCCACTGCTGCCGGTGACGGCTGGACCGCAGGCACGGCCGCCGGCGCCACTGCTGCCGGCGGCGGCTGGACTGCCGGCGCGGCCTCCGGTGACGCTTCGGGCGGCGGCGGCTGGGCCGCCGGTGCGGCCTCCGGTGAGGCTTCGGTCAGTGCTGCTGCTGCCGGGGCATCGGCCTGCGTATCCCGTGCCGACTACGACCCGTCCGGTGCGGGCGCTTCTGCTTCCGACGTTTCGACCGGTGCAGGCGCTTCGGCTGCCGCGACCAGCCCGGAGCACCAGCCCGGCCCCGGCGATGAGCCCGCCGCGGATGAGGACCCCGCGCTGCCGGCCCTGGACCTCCGCTCCCGGGCCCAGAGGCTGCTCGACGGACTGGTCGGCGCGTGCAAGGTCGCCCTCGCCGCCGGAACGCTGCCCGCCGCCGGCGGGCTCCGGCCCCAGGTCATGGCGACCATCGACTACCGGGACCTGCTCACCCGGCTGCAGAACACCCCCGGCGCCACAGCAAACACCGGACAGCCCGGGACGGGCACCGGGACGGGTACCGGGGTGCTGCTGTTCACCGGGCCCGTCACCGCCTCCACGATCCGGAAGATCGCCTGCGACGCGGACATCATCCCGGTCGTCCTCGGCGGCGAGGGCCGGGTCCTGGACATCGGCCGCGCCTCCCGGGTCTTCCCGCCGCACATCCGCAAAGCCATCACGGCCCGGGACCGGGGCTGCGCCTTTCCCGGCTGCACCATCCCCGCACCCTGGTGCGAGGCCCACCACATCACCTACTGGTCCCGCGGCGGGACCACCGGGACAGAGAACGGGGTCCTGCTTTGCTCCCACCACCACCACGTGATCCACAAGGAACACTGGACCATCCGGCTCAAAACCGGGATTCCCTGGTTCATCCCGCCACCCCACCTCGACCCGCGCCAGCAACCCAGACGGAACCACTACTTCCGACCAGACGACCTCGTGACGGCCGCATGACCACGGCCCGGGCGGAGGTGACAAAGGCACCCCTGTACGGCTCCGCGACGGCTCCACGACAGCTAGACGGCGGTACCTGTGCAGTGACCGCCGCACCTCAGTCAGCAGTCCGCTGCACCGCGGACTGGCGTCCCGGCCATGCCGCCGGCGGCCGCGGGAAACGCCCTTCAGTTTCTCAGGTACGTGCGGCACGTGGAGGAGTATTATTCCTTCCGGGGGGCGGGCCTGGAAAGTGAATAGCCATGCTCAAGGACAAGCAAGTCGGCGCAGTGCTACCGGCAGCGGACATCGCCCGTGCACGGGATTTCTACCGGGATAAGCTCGGGCTCGAACCCGAAAACCCGGACGCCGAGGACAACCTGCAGTACAAATGCGGCGGAGGAACCGCGTTCCTGCTGTACCAGACGCCCAATGCCGGAACAGCCAAGAACACGCAGATCGGCTGGATGGTCGATGACGTGCCGGGCGCCGTTGCGGAACTCCGCGCCAAGGGAGTCGTTTTCGAGGAATACGATTTCCCGGGCCTAAAAACCGAGGGCGGCATCGCCACCACTCCGGACGGAAGCTCGGCCGCGTGGTTCCTGGACACGGAGGGCAACATCCTGAGCCTCGTCTCCCTGACCTAGCGCCTGGCCGGTGGATGCTGGCACGGCCTTGCCGGGACTGAGGTTGCCGGACACGGTGCCACGTCCCTGAGCCCGAAGACGGCGAACGGACAGAGACCCCGGGCAGGCGGCCCGAACACAACCCAAGGTCACGAGGCCTGGCCGGATCGCGAAAGCGTTTCCGGCCGGGCCTCATGCAACCCCCGGGCCTCGTGCATCCCCGGGGCTTCGTGCGTGCCCGCGGCTACGGGTCGGTGCCGGCTTCGGGTTCCTCTGACCACGCCATGCTGGGTCCAATGGCGTCGATCGCCTGGGACAGCGGGATTCCGGAGCCGTCGCGGCGGCCGTGCTCGCCGGGCAGTGAGCGGGCCACACCGGCGAGTGAGGAAGCCTTGGCCGGACCGTGACCGGCCCAGCCGAGGAGGAGCGTGTCCTCGCCCTTGAGGAAGCGGTGTGCCCGCACCCCGGCAGTGGCCCGGCCCTTGACCGGGTATTCGGCCAGGGCGGTGACCTTCGCAGCCCCGGGGGCCGTGCCCGGTAGGGCGCCGTCCGTCCCCGCGATGGTCACGACGACGGCGGCGGCGTCCGCGGGACTGGCGGCCCCGAAGAACATCACCCGGTCCCCGGCGGCCAGCTTGATCCCGGCCATGCCGCCCGCTGTCCGGCCCTGCGGGCGGACGGCGGAGGCACTGAACCGCAGCAGCTGGGCCTGGCGCGTGATGAAGACAAGGTCGTCGTCGTCGGACCCGGCGGGTGCAACGCCCACCACGGTGTCTTTGTCCTTGAGCGCGATCACTTCCCAGTCCTCGCGGTTCAGCGGATAGTCCGGCTGCACCCGCTTGACCACTCCCTGGGCGGTTCCGATCGCGAGGACCTGGTCCAGCGGCGCGAAGGCCATAAGCGACTCGCCCTTGAGGAGCGTGATGAAATCCTTGGCCGGTACGCCGCCGGCCATGTTCGGCGTGCCCGAAGTCGGCGGCAGCACGGGCATGTCCATGACCTGCAGGCGCAGCATGCGGCCCTGCGAGGTCACTGCTGCGATCTCGCCGCGGGCGGTGGTCTTGACCACGGAGGAGAAAACGTCATGCCGGGTCCGCGGACCGGCCTCGGCCAGGCTGTCCTGGCTGGCGGTGCGGGCGATCTGGCCGGACACGGTGAGGATGGCCCAGCAAGGATCGTCCGCGATCTCAAGGGCCAGCGGTGCGGCCTTGCCCTTGGCCCCGGTGGCTGCACCAACTGCGGCTGCCACGGTGGGGGAGACGGCCTCGGATTCCAGCAGCACGGTCCGGCGCGGTGTGCCGTACTTCTCAGAGATCTCGCCGAGCTCGTCCGACACGAGGGTACGGAGCAGCGCAGGGGAGCCCAGGATAGCCTCCAGCTCGGCGATCTCCCGGCGGAGCTCCTCCTGCTCCTTCTCCAGCTCGACCCGTGAATATTTAGTCAGCTGCCGCAGCCGCAGTTCCAGGATGTAGTTGGCCTGGATCTCGGAGAGATCATAAATGGACATCAGCCGCGTCCGGGCCGCGGCAACCTCGTCGGAGGACCGGATGATCTGGATGACCTCGTCGATGTCCACGATCGCGACCAGGAGGCCCTCGACCAGGTGCAGGCGGTCTTTCTTCTTGCCCAGCCGGAAGGCGGTGCGGCGCCGGACAACATTGATCCGGTGGTCCACGTAGACCGAGAGTAACTGGAGCAGCCCGAGGGTCTGCGGCTGGCCGTCGACCAGGGTGACGTTGTTGATGCCGAAGGAGTCTTCCATCGGGGTGTAGCGGTAGAGCTGCTGGAGCACGGCTGTGGGATTGAAGCCGTTCTTCAGCTCAATGACCAGGCGCAGGCCGTGCTTGCGGTCCGTGAGGTCCACGACGTCGCTGATGCCGGTGAGCTTCTTGCCGTTGACGGCGTCCTTGATTTTCTCGATCACCTTCTCCGGGCCCACCATGTACGGCAGTTCCGTGACCACCAGGCCGGTGCGGCGGGCCGAGAGCTGCTCGATGTCCACCTTTGCCCGGGTCTTGAAGGAGCCGCGGCCCGTGGCGTAGGCGTCGCGGATGCCGTCCAGGCCCACGATCCGGCCGCCGGTGGGCAGGTCCGGGCCGGGGACGAACCTCATGATGTCCTCAAGAGTGGCGTCCGGGTTCTCAATCAGGTGCCGGGCGGCGGCGATGACTTCCATGAGGTTGTGCGGGGCCATGTTGGTGGCCATGCCGACGGCGATGCCCGTGGCGCCGTTCACCAGCAGGTTGGGGAACGCGGCCGGCAGCACCTCCGGCTGGGTCAGCTGGTTGTCGTAGTTGGGAACGAAGTCGACGACGTCCTCGTCGAGGTGGTCCGTGAGGGTCAGGGCCGCGGCTGCCAGCCGGGCTTCCGTGTAGCGGGGGGCCGCGGGGCCGTCGTCGAGCGAGCCGAAGTTGCCGTGCCCGTCGATCAGCGGCAGCCGCAGGGAGAAGTCCTGGGCCATGCGCACCATGGCGTCGTAGATCGCGGCGTCGCCGTGCGGGTGCAGCTTGCCCATGACCTCGCCCACCACGCGGGCGCTCTTGACGTGGCCGCGGTCCGGGCGCAGCCCCATGTCGGACATCATGTAGAGAATGCGCCGCTGTACGGGCTTCAGCCCGTCGCGGGCGTCCGGGAGGGCCCGCGAGTAGATCACCGAATAGGCATACTCGAGGAACGAGCCTTCCATCTCGGACGTGACATCGATATCGACGATGTTCTCGGTGAAATCCTGACTGGCTTCCCCTGCCGGGGGCGTGGTTTGGCGGCGTGCCATAAGGCTGGTGGATCCTTCTGAGGGGTGCTGAACGGGTACTGCGTAAGTTTATGACTAGGCTAAGCCTATGGTGGATCAGCCGGCGGACGGCGTATATCCGGAATATTGGGAAGCCGATGTTGTCCTGCGCGACGGCGGCACAGCGCATGTGCGCCCCATCCACCCCTCCGATGCAGACGCGGTCCAGGCCTTCCACGTGGGCCAGTCCCAAAAGTCCATTTACATGCGCTTCTTCGCCTTCAAGTCCAAGCTTTCCAGCAAGGAACTCAAGCGATTCACCGAGGTGGACTTCAAGGACCGGGTGGCCCTGGTGATCACCATTGGCGGCGAAATCCTGGGCATCGGCCGATACGACCGGCTGAATGACCCGGCGGAGGCGGAGGTTGCCTTCAACATCGCCGACGCCCACCAGGGCCGCGGCATCGGCTCGATCCTTCTCGAGCACCTCGCCGCCGCCGCCCGCGAGAACGGGATCCGCAAGTTCAGCGCCGAGGTGCTCCCGGAGAACCGCAAGATGCTCATGGTCTTCTCCGATGCCGGCTACGACGTCAAACGGCACTTCGACGACGGCGTGGTCAGCCTCGAGTTCAACATCGACCCCACCGACAAGTCCCGTGCCGTGATGGAATCCCGCGAGCACCGCGCCGAGGCCCGCAGCATCCAGGAACTGCTCGCCCCGTCGTCCGTGGCCGTGATCGGAGCCAGCCGCAAATGGGGCACCGTGGGCTACCAGCTCCTCGAGCATGTCATCGAAGGCAGGTTCAGCGGCCCGGTCTATGCGATCAACCCGGAGGCCCTGGAACTCGCAGGCATGCTCTCCTTCGCCCGGCTCTCCGACGTGCCCGGCCCGGTCACGCTCGCCATCATCGCGGTCCCGTACGACGAGGTCCCCAAAGTGGTCCAGGAATGCGCCGCCGCTGGAGTCAAGGGGATCGTCGTGGCCACCTCCGGGTACGCGGACGACGGCGAACGCGGCCTGGCCCGCCAGCGCGAACTAGTGCGGCAGGCCCGCGCCAACGGCATGCGCGTGATCGGTCCGGCGTCGCTGGGCATCGTCAACACCAACCCGGCCGTGTCCCTCAACGCCTCGATGGCACCGGCCCTGGCCCGCCGCGGCGGGCTGGGGCTGTTCAGCCAGTCGGCTGCGATCGGCGTCTCCCTCTACGCCGCCTCCAGCCGCCGCCGGGTCGGCATCTCGACCTTCCTCTCCGCCGGCAACCGGGCCGACGTCTCCGGCAACGACATGATGCAGTACTGGGAGGACGACGCCGACACCACGGCGGTGGGCCTGTACCTGGAATCGATCGGCAACCCGCGCAAGTTCTCCCGGCTGGCCCGCCGCCTGGCCCGGACCAAGCCGGTGATTGTGGCCAAGTCCGACGCCATGGGCCTGAACCTGCCGCCGGGGCACGCCGTCCGCACCACCCAGGCGCCCCCGGAAGCACTGGACGCCATGATGCGGCAGGCCGGCGTGATCCGGGTCGAGACTATCGAAGAGCTCATGGACGTCGCCCAGATCGTGTCCAGCCAGCCGCTGCCCAAGGGCGCCGGGATCGCCGTTTTCAGCAACTCGAGCGCCTTGGGCAAGGTGGTCGCGGACAGCGCCGCCCGCCAGGGGCTTGGGGTGGAGCGGATTGTTGCCGACGTTGACCTCGATGCCGGCATGTCCCGGGCGCTGCCGGCGCTGCGGCGGAGCCTGCAGGAAACCCTCACCGCGGACACTGTGCATGCGGCGGTGGTGGCGTTGCTTCCGGCGCGCGGTCTCACGGTCGAAAAGATCGCGGGCGTGCTGGCCGAATGCTCCGCGGCGGCGGGCAAACCGGTGGTTGCTGCCTTTAGCGGAATTCTTGATCCCTCCATTTACGTGGAAGGCATGGTCGGCGCCGAACCGGAGCAACCACACCAGCTCCTGCTGGCTCCACCTGTTCCGTGCTACTCCAACCCGGGTGCGGCGGTGGCGGCCCTGGCCGCCGTCGTGCGTTACGCCCAGTGGCTGGACCGGGATCAGGGCCTGTTCGTGGAACCCGAAGGGTGCCACCCGGAGGCTGCCCGGGCGGACCTGGAGCAGCTGCTGCGCAATGTGGGCGGCGAGCAGCTCGTCCGGCTGGACCAGGACACGGCCGCGCGGCTGCTGGGCCACTACGGCATCCGGCTGGTCCCGTCCGTCGGGTTCGAGACGGCGGAGGAGGCCGTGGCAGCGGCCGAGCAGCTCGGCTGGCCCGTGGCGCTGAAGACCACGGATCCGGCGCTGCGGCACCGGCTGGACCTCGGCGGCGTGCGGCTGGACATCCAGGACGCCGATTCATTGCGGGACAACGTGCACCAGATGCGCAAGTCGCTCGAGCGGTACGGCTCCCCGTCCCTCGAAGTGCAGACGATGGTGCCCGTGGGGCAGGCCTGCACCTTCCGTGCCATTGAAGATCCGTTGCTGGGGCCCGTGATCTCCTTCGGCCTGGCCGGCGACGCCGTGAACCTGCTCGATGACTGGGCCCACCGCGTGCCGCCGCTCTCCGGCTCCGACGTCCAGGACTTCATCCGGGCGCCCCGGGCGTCGCGGAAGCTCTTCGGGTACCAGGGCCTCCCCGCCGTAGACGTCACGGCCCTGGAGGATCTCGCCGCCCGCCTCACCAGGCTCAAGGACAACCATCCGGAGATCGCGCTGGTGCACTTCAATCCCGTCCTAGCCGGGCCCGACGGCGCCTCGATCCTTGCCGCCGACGTCAGGATCGCGAACGCCGCCCAGCGGACGGACAGTGCGCGACGGGCGATGCGCAGCTAGGCCCGTTGTTGCGGGTCCGGCCCGGTCAGCCGCCTCAGCCGACGCCCGCGTCCGGGGCCGTGCAGTTAGCAAGTCCCCAGCCGATCTGTGAAAATGGAGACTATGAGCTCCCAGCCTCCAACACCCAAGCCCCTGGCGACCGCCCCCGCACGCCAGACCGCGCACCACCACGGCCTCCATGACCACAGTGCGCAGGGCCAGAGCCTGGAAGGGTCGCTCCAGCAGGCCGGTTTCTACCCCCGGCTCGTGGCTGACGTCGTCGCCGATGCCCTGGATGGCCGCGACTGCGTGGCCCATCTGGTGCATCTTGAGACCCACTTCGACCGCGCCGAGGTCCGCCGCCATATCACTGTCCTGGTGTTGACCGAGGACATGCTGGTCATCACCCACGTCGATGACCAGCAGCTCGATGATGCCGGTGAGCAGACCGTTGCCCAGGTGTCGACCGAGTCCGTCCCCGTCACCCAGATCCGCTCGGTGGTCCTGAGCTACGTCTACGCCCAGCCGCAGGACTACAAGCCCTCCGACCCTGTCCGGGAGCTGACGCTGTCCATCGCGTGGTCCGGCGGCCAGCGCCTCGATATGGGCCCGGCCAGTTGCGGGGACCCGCAGTGCGAGGCCGACCATGGCTACAGCGGCACCATCGCGCAGGAAGACATCGTCCTGCGGATCAGCGCCGAAGCGGACGGTCTGCAGGCCGTGCAGGACGCCAAGCTATTCGCCCGTGCCCTGCGCGCAGTGAACACCGGCTCCGCCGCCCCGGTCCCGCACAACGGGCCCGGCCTGCCGCCCCGCCCGCGGATGGGTGTGTTCGGGAACCGCCTCAGCCGCGGCCACCAGCGCTGACATGGCTGACCTCCGTCAGCCCGCGTCTGCCCAAGATCAGCTTCCAGAGCCGCTGCTAAGTCCCTCGCCAGCCGCCGCCGGTGCTGCCTTGCCCGCCCCGTTGGCCGCCGGCGTCGGTCAGTCCCCGCTCCCGGCCGCTCCGGCGTTTGGGCACCGCTCCATCGCCGAGGTGCTGACCAGCGCGGCGGCGAGCCTGGGTGTCCCGGGATTCGAAAACAAACTGAATCTTCCGCCCGCCAAACGCGTGTGCGTGGTGCTGGCCGACGGACTGGGCCGCAGCCTGTTGAAGCAGAAGATCGCCCACACCCCGTTCCTGCGCACCCTCGTGCAGGCCGGCCAGGGCCAGGTGCCCGTGGCGCTGGACTCGGCCTTCCCGTCCACCACCGCGGCATCCCTCGCCAGCTTTGGCACCGGACTGTCGGCGGGCCAGCACGGCATGGTGGGCTACGACGTCCTGGACCCGGATCAGGACCGGGTAGTGAACATGCTTGGCAACTGGGACGCCGGCGTGGACCCGCGGACGTGGCAGCCGTTCCCCACCGTTTTCGAAAGGGCCGCGGAGCACGTCGATGTCACGACCGTCAGCCTCCCGCAGTTCAGCACCTCGGCTATGACCGAGGCCGCGCTCCGCGGAGGCCGTTTCATCACCGGAACCACATCGCACGCCCGGACCGAAGCGGCCGCCGAGGCCATGGCCGGCGCCGGGCCCTCGCTGATGTACTTCTATGTCAATGAGCTCGACAAGGCCGGGCACCGCCACGGCTGCCAGTCACCGCAGTGGGAGCACCAGCTCGAAGAACTCGATGCCACGGTGCGGCGGCTCCACGCCACGCTGCCGGCCGGCACCACCGTGCTGCTGACGGCGGACCACGGCATGGTGGACGTGCCCGAGTCGCAGCGGATCGACTACTCCGCGGAGCCGGCGCTCCTGGCCGGTGTCCGCCACACCGCCGGGGAGCCGCGGATGGTCCACCTGTACCTCGAGGATGGAAGGGACGACGCCGCCCGCGCCCGCCTGCTGGCAAACTGGCGGTCCCGTTTCGGAGACAGAATATGGGCCTTCACCCGTGAGGAAGCGATCGCGGGCGGGCTGTTCGGTGACGTGCGGGCCGAGGCCGCCTTGCGGATCGGTGACATCATGATCGCGGCCCGGGACTCGCTGGCGCTCTACGATACGCGCAGGGTCCGGCCCACTGCCTTGGAGGTGGTGGGCCAGCACGGGTCCCTGACGAAAGCCGAGCGGGAAGTGCCGCTGCTCTACTTCCAGGCTGATGGCAAGAAAGCGCCGCGCGGCTGACTGGCCGGTTTCCCGGCGGGTCGCAGCCGTTCGTAGGCGTTCCTGGGCGTCATGACTGACGCCCTTATTGGTCGTTGCGGGTTCCGAAGACGATTTCGTCCCAGCTGGGAACGCTGGAACGCTTCGGCTTGGCCGGCTGGCGCTCCGGCTGCTCGGTGCCGGCGTCGTTCCGGGTAGTGCCGTGGGACTCGCGGTGCTGACGCCGGGATGATCCGCCGCCGATCAATTCATCCAGGCCCGGGCTTGCGGTGGGGGCTTTGCCCGCCGGGCGCAGCTGCGAGGCCGCGATGGTGACTTCCCGGGTCTCGGTGCTGACGCCGTCGTGCAGTCTCAGGGCATCGTCCTCCTCCGGGAGGCGCGGAGCGAGGCTCAGGCGGGAAAGCATTGACGGCCTTCCATCGCGGCGCCGGGCGAAGGCATCGGTTTCCGACGGGGCTGCGGCCTCCAGGGCCGGAACCTCTGGCTGCCCGGGTTGGATGAGGGCAGCGTCAGCTTCGGCAGGGTCGGGTTCGTCGGCCGCAGCGGCTTCGGAGATGGACTGCGGTTCCGTCGCCTGTGGAACCTCGGGCGCCTCGGGCACCTCTGCCGGACGGGGGTGGGCCGCGGGAACGCCAGTGGTCAGGAGCGTGGCCAAGGCGTCATCCGCGTCCTCGTCCACCCCGATCCGCTGGCCGCGGCGGGAACGCAGCATGTCCAGCAGCCCGTCGGCGTCCTGTTCCTGGTGGATCCTGTCCTGCTGAAGAAGCATCTGGTGAATAATGCTGTGCTGGCCGGTCGCTGTGCGGGCTGCGGCCTCGGCATCGGTTTCAAAGTCAAAGGGCCGGTCGGAGACGGCCGTGAGGCGCCGGGCCGGCACGGGACCCTCGAGCGGCTCGAGTTCGCTCAGTTGCTGGGCCCAGCGGTTAGCGTTTTGCAGGGACTTCCGGGCGGGGTGGAAGGTCCACATGGCCGGCGGCTCCTCGCCGATCCCGGCCGGACCGCCGGGCTTGGGCTCGAAGCGGGCCACCACGTTCCAGCTGCCGTCGGGACGTCGCCAGGAATCCCACTCCAGCGTTGAGGGTTCGACGCCGTAAGCCCTGAGGCGGTGCTCGACCATGTCGCTGAGCGACGCCGGGTTTTCACCGAACACGGAGCGGTAGACGTCGTGGCCCGGGGCGGGGGAGGCAACCTCCACCTTGCGGGCCTGCTGGGCGATGTACTCGCGTTCGGCCAGGACTGGGCCCTCATAGCGCTGGACTTTCTCCAGCGGAATTCCGGACAGCTCCGCCACCTCGGCGGCGGTGGCTCCGTTGCGAATCCTGGTCTGGATGTCGCGCGGAGACATGGCAATAGGGGCTGCGGCCGCGCTGGACGCGGACTTCGCCGACATCCGGCTGGCTGCCACCCTAAGTGCTTCATCGATCGGCAGCTGGAACATCTCGCCGCCGGTGCCACTCAACAGGAGATGCTCTCCGTCGTCGTGGACGCCTACAAGCCGTAGATCCTGCATACAAATCCTCCACCCTGGCATTGCTAACAATCGAAACTCTGCCACCAGCGGGACACATTTCGGGTTAGGACGGCAGGCGCGCCGTGATTTTCCGCGACTTTCCGCGTCTTTCCGCCGGTTTTGGCCGGTGTGCGGAAGAGATCGTGGGAAGGGGACCGGCGGGCTCTGGCATTCGGGAGGCGCTTAAGCAAAAATGACCGACACCGGGCACAAAAACCGCATGTCCGGCGTTGACATCGGTGAACCGCTCCCGGAGCCCAGGGTTACCATCCCGACGGGCCAACCTGGAGCGGCGAATCAATCGAACGAATGCGGAGTGTGAGCAACAAATAATGGCGACTGATTACGATGCGCCGCGTAAGACCGAAGAAGACCTCAGCGAGGATTCGATTGAGGCTCTGAAGGCGCGGCGTACGGAGAAGCCTTCCGCAGTGGTGGATGAAGATGAGTCCGACCTCGCCGAAGGCTACGAACTTCCCGGCGCTGACCTGTCCGGGGAGGAACTGCTGGTCCGGGTCATGCCCGCCCAGGCAGACGAATTCACCTGTGCCTCCTGCTTCCTCGTCCGCCACCGTTCGCAGATTGCCCGCGAAAAGGACGGCCTTAAGTACTGCAGGGATTGCGAGGGCTAGACAGGCGGCAGCCCTGATCAGGAACCCGGATCTCAAAACCCTGTGCCCGGCGGGTAGGAGGCGGAGAGGAACTAGGAGTTGAGCGCGGCGATAAGTTGCTCCGGGTGGCGGGTGGACGTGAGCCAGTACGGGGTGCGATCCGAGGGGTCCTCGATCTCGATCCGGACCACCGGATCCACCCATCCGCGGATACACAAGAACGCCAGCCCATTGAGCCGCGTGCCCCGTTCCGCCGTCGCTTCCTTGCCCCGGAACGCCGTGGCCTTGCCCAGGAACCCGCGTTCAATCGAGGCCCGGCCCACCTTCAGAGTGGTCCTGGTGACAGTGATTGACGGCGTGGACAGCACCAGCAGCACGGAAATGACGACGAAGAGCACGATCGCCGCGGTAATGCCGGCCCAGATGCTGATGGGTGCCAGCATGAGGATCCCGGCGCTGGAGAACCCTGCCGACACCAGCCAGATCCAGAAGTTCGGCCAGAGCTTCTCGGCGTAAAGGACAGTGGAGTCGCTCGGGGCGTTCTTTGGTGCAGGCGCAGCTGCGCTGGATTCGGGCATAAGCACAGCTTTTCATCTTTCCCGGGGTATTTCATCTCGGCCCCACGGCCGGCTCCAACGCCGCATCGAGCCCGCTCCAATCCCGTGGGCGGCGTGCGCGGGCAGGCCAGCGGCGGCTAGGACGATGATCCCTACGGGAGTTAGAGTGAGGGACTGTGACTGAAGAAAACACCGCCGTCGCCAGTGCCGCATTGACGGCCAGCGACGCAGCCTACGGAACGCCCACCTTGACGGTACAGCTGAAAATGCTCGACGACGGGCTTGAGCCGCCGTCGTATGCACACCCGGGGGACGCCGGCGCCGACCTTCGCGCCCGCGAGGACGTCGTCCTCGCACCGGGGGAGCGCCGCCTCGTTCCCACGGGCGTCTCGATTGCGCTCCCGGATGGCTTCGTTGCGCTGATCCACCCCCGGTCCGGCCTCGCCACCAAGCACGGACTGACAGTTGTGAACGCCCCTGGCACGGTAGACGCCGGCTACCGCGGAGAAATCGCGGTGACACTGCTCAATACGGACCGGGAGGAAGCGATCGAGCTCCGTCGCGGCGATAGAATTGCACAGATGGTCATTCAGCGTGTGGAGTACGCCAGATTCCTCCCGGTCGAGGAGCTCGACGGCTCGGTTCGCGGCGGGGGCGGCTTCGGCTCGACCGGCGGTTTCGGCGGACCGGCCTGAGCGCAGGCCCGGCCTGGCCACGGGAGCCGTTCAGGGTTTGCCGTGCCACACAGGCGTTAAAGCAATACAGGCACTAAAGCAACACAGGCACTGAAGCAATGAGACACGGAAGCAAGGCAGGCGCTGAGGCAAGATCAGCGGTGCAGAAAAAATGAGCAGGCGGCCGCAGGGTAGCGGGCGGCCACGCGGACAGGCGCCAGGACGGCGCCGGGCGGCGGCACAGGATCACAACTGAAGGAGACACCCCATGGTTTTTGGGCGCGGCAGGAAAGCCAAGCAGGAGCAACCGACAGAGCCGGGCGAGGCCACGGAAGCTGCTATTGACGCCGCCGCGACGCCGGCCGGGAACGCAGCCAAAACCGCCGGCCGGGCCGCGACCGGTCCCTTCGACGTCTCGGAAATCGACGACCAGGACGGGTACGTGGACCTCGGTGCGCTGCTGATCGCACCCCGTGAGGGACTCCAGCTCCGCCTGGAAGTTGAAGAGGCGAGCCAGCGCGTCGTCGCCGTCACCATGGACCTGGAGGGCTCGAGCCTGCAGCTGCAGGCCTTCGCCGCCCCCCGCTCCGAGGGCCTGTGGGACGAAATCCGTGAGCAGATCGGCCAGTCGGTCGGCAGCCAGGGCGGCCAGGTCGAGGAGGTTGAGGGCAGCTTCGGCACCGAACTCGTGGCCAAGCTTCCCGCCGGCGGCGCGGACGGCAGCCAGGGGTACCGCGTGGCCCGCTTCATCGGCGTCGACGGCCCGCGCTGGTTCCTCCGCGGCGTCTTCGGCGGCGAGGCAGCCCTGGACCGCGACGCCGCGGCCGGGCTGGAAGGGCTGTTCCGGCAGATCGTCGTGGTCCGCGGCGAGAACCCCATGCCGCCGCGCGATTTGCTCCAGCTGCGCCTGCCCAAGGACACCGCGGCCGCCCCGTCGCCGCAGGCGGCCCCCGAGTTCGAACAGCCCGAACGCGGACCGGAGATAACCCAGATTGGCTGATGCCGCCGGCAGGAAAGCCGCCGCCGCTGTGTCGGTCCGGGACCTGCCGGACCGCGGGCGGGTGCTGTGCCATGGCTTCATCGAGTCCGTCACGTACATGCCCGCCAACCAGGTGGCATCCTTCATCGCGATCCTGATCGATCACGATACGCCCGCCCCCGTCACCCGCTTCCCGGGCCTGAGTGCCAAAGCCGGAGCCGGCGCCGGAACGGCCAGCAGCCTGCCCGCCAACGGCGTGTCCACCCACCGGGTGCGTCCCAGCGCGCAGCGCCAGCGGCCCACCGGGCCCAAGGAACGGCTGCGCGTCGTGTGGCTGGGCCGGCGCCGGATCCCCGGCGTCGACGCCGGAACGGAGCTCCGGCTCGAGGGCATGGTCACCATGCGCGACGGGCTGCCCACGATCTTCAATCCCCGCTACGAAATACTCTCCCGCCAGGAGGAGCAATGACCTTGCCAGAACCCCCCGAGCTGGCCCCCCAGCGGGAAGACAGGGACACCGGCCGGCAGGAGCCGGGGGAAGCCGGGGGCGGCAACCGGGACATTTCCGAGCCCACCGCAGCCCAGCCCGCCGCAGCCCAGCCAAGCGTCGCCCAACTTGCCCAGGACTACGCGGCCAAGGCCGGCCTGCACCGGTCGAGCAACGGCAACATCGACGTGCTCAAGAGCGCCGGCGGCATCCAGGGCATCGCCGAGAGCATCCTGCCGGGCCTCGTCTTCCTGATTGCCTTCACCATCGACAGGGAAAACCTGACGCTGGCTGTCATCGCTTCCCTGGCGGTGGCCGCCGCCTTTACCGTGGCACGGCTTCTCCAGCGCAAACCGCTGACGCAGGCGCTGGCGGGTTTCATCGGCGTCGGACTCTCCGCATGGCTGGCCACCTCGACCGGCAAGGCAGAGAACTTCTATGTTTTGGGGTTCTTCACCAACATCGGCTACATCCTGGCCATGTCCATCTCCGTGTTCGTGCGCTGGCCGATCGCCGGCTTGCTCTTCGGCTTCATCCGCAACGAGGGCCTGGAATGGCGCAAGGACCCGAAACGGGTCAGGGCCTACAGCATCGGCACCTGGGTGATAGTTTCCGTGCTGGTCCTGCGGCTCGTGGTGCAGGTGCCGCTGTACTTCATGGGGGAGCAGGGCTTCGCCGCCCTCGCCACCACCCGGCTCCTCATGGGCGCCCCGCTCTACATCCTCGGCATCTGGATTGCCTGGCTGCTCACCCGGCCGGCCCCGGTGCCCGCCGGAGCCAAAGAGCCCAACTGACCTGATGCGCTATCAGTTATGGCCGTTTCCCAGCCTTGGGAACGGCCATAACTGATAGCGCAACTATTGAGAGCGGAACCGCCCTAGCCGTCGAACCCGTCGTCCGCGGCCGGCTGGGTGCCGTGGCCGTGCTGGTCCGAGGTTACCGGGTGCTGGTCCTCGAGCGGGGATTCGGGTGCCAGCAGGGCGCGGAGTTCGTCCTCGGCCGCGATCGTGGTGACAAAGAACAGTTCGTCGCCGCCGTCGATCACGTCGTCGCGGCTCGGTGTGATGGGCGCCTGGTCCCGCAGGATCGCCACGAGGGTGGAGTCCTCGGGCCACTGGACATCGCCCACGGTCAGCCCGATCACATGGGAGTCGTGCGGGACGGTGAACTCCACGAGCGAGGACACTCCGGTCTGGAGCGTCAGCAGCCGGACGAGGTCACCGATCTCCACCGCCTCCTCCACCAGGGCGGTCATGAGCTGCGGGGTGTTGACCGCGACGTCGACGCCCCAGGAGTCATCGAACATCCAGTCGTTCTTGGGGTTGTTGACCCGGCCGACGGTGCGCCCGACGCCGAATTCTGTCTTGGCCAGCAGCGAGACGACGAGGTTGACCTTGTCGTCACCGGTGGCGGAGACCACGACGTCGGCGTCCTCGAGTTTGGCGTCCTGCAGGGTGCTCAGCTCACAGGCATCACCGACCAGCCAGTGCGCGCCGCGCAGGCCGCTGCGGCCGATGACCTCCGGCTTCTCGTCGATCAGCAGGATTTCGTGCTTGTGGGCCAACAGCTCGCGGGCAATCGAGGAACCGACGCTTCCGGCACCGACGATGACAACTTTCACTCAGGACTCCTTGGCGGGGGATTTGGCGAGAATATGGCCGATCTCGGAGCTCCGGTCCACGTTCAGCATGGCGTGGACGGTGTCGCCGTCCTGATATGACGTGCTGGCAGCGGGCAGCATGCCCTCACCGAACCGGGTCAGATACGCGATCCGGATGCCGGCCGCCTTCTCGATCGAGGAGATCGGGTGCCCGATCCAGTCGGGGTTAAGGTCAACCTCGGCGAGGACCAGCCGGCCCGAGGGCTCCCGGTAGTCGCCGGCGATGTGCTGTTCGGGCAGGATGCGGCGCAGTACCTGGTCGGCGCTCCAGCGGACCGCGGCGACCGTGGGAATGCCGAGGCGCTGGTAGATTTCGGCGCGGCCCGGATCGTAGATCCTGGCCACCACATGAGGAACGTGGAAGGTCTCCCGTGCCACCCGGGTGGCGAGGATGTTGGAGTTGTCGCCGCTGGAAACGGCGGCGAAGGCATAGGCTTCCTCGACGCCGGCCCGCTTCATCGTCTCGCGGTCAAACCCGACCCCGGTGACCTTCCGTCCGGAAAACCCCGTGCGGAGCCGCCGGAAGGCGCGGTCATCCTGGTCGATGATGGCCACCGAATGGCCGGCGTCCTCGAGCGTGTGTGCCAGGGTTGACCCGACACGGCCACAACCCATGATCACGAAGTGCGCCACATGGGCCTCCTCTTGGTTCTGCGTCTGATACTGCGTAAAACTCTACCGGCCACGCGGCGCCGGGAGGCCACGGCCACGGGGCGCCGGGCGACGACCTTGCGGACGCCAACTTCGCCGTCATGACATCGCGTCCGAATCAGACTAGTTTTGTGTGGTGCTGACAATTTTCAATGCCGTGAAGCGGGTGCTGGTAGGCAAGCCCTTCCGGAACGACCGTCTGGCCCACACCCTCTTGCCGAAGCGGATCGCGCTGCCCATTTTCGCCTCGGACGCTTTGTCCTCCGTGGCCTATGCGCCCGATGAAATCCTCCTGACCCTGGCCCTGGCCGGCGTGAGCGCAGTGGCCCTCTCGCCGTGGGTAGGCCTCGCCGTCATGGTGGTGCTCCTGACCGTCGTGGCCTCCTACCGCCAGAACGTCCACGCCTACCCCTCCGGCGGCGGTGACTACGAGATCGCCAACGTCAACCTCGGCAAGTATGCAGGCCTGACCGTGGCCTCGGCGCTGCTGGTTGACTACGTGCTGACCGTGGCCGTGTCCATGTCCTCGGCCGCGACGTACCTGACCACCGCCGTGCCCTCGCTGCACGGACAGCAGGCGGCGATTGCCACGATCGGCGTCATCATCCTGGCCCTCGTGAACCTGCGCGGCATCAAGGAAGCCGGCAGCGTTTTCGCCGTACCGACCTACATCTTCATGGCCTCCATCCTCGGCATGACCGCCGTCGGGGTTTTCCAGTCGGTAACCGGCCAGCTGGGGCAGGCGCCGTCGGCGGCGTTCGAGATCGTGCCGGAGCCGGGCTTCGACGAAGGACTCGTCGGGCTCGCCGGCGCCTTCCTGCTGCTGCGGGCCTTCTCCTCCGGCGCCGCGGCCCTGACCGGTGTCGAGGCCATCAGCAACGGTGTGCCCAACTTCCAGAAGCCCAAGAGCAAGAACGCAGCCACCACGCTGCTGCTGCTCGGCGTGATTGCCTCCGCCATGCTCGCCGGCATCATCTACCTGGCCAACGCCACCAATGTGCACATCGTGCTGGATCCGGCAACGGAATTCCTCCTGGACGGCAAACCGTTGGAGGAGGGGTACATCCAGAATCCGGCCATCAGCCAGATCGCGCAGACCGTCTTCGGCCCAGGCTCCATCCCGTTCTACATCGTGGTGGCCGCCACCGGCGTCATCCTGGTGTTCGCCTCCAACACGGCGTTCAACGGTTTCCCGGTGCTCGGCTCCATCCTGGCCCAGGACGGCTACCTGCCGCGCCAGCTGCGCACCCGTGGCGACAGGCTGGCCTTCAGCAACGGCGTCCTGGCACTGGCGGCAGGCGCCATCGTCCTGATCCTCGCCTTCAACGCCGACGTCACAAAGCTCATCCAGCTCTACATCGTGGGCGTCTTCATCTCCTTCACGATGAGCCAGCTGGGCATGATCCGGCACTGGGGCCGGGAACTGAAACTGTCCAAGGACCCCGCCGTGCGGCGGCGCATCATCAAGTCCCGGACCATAAATACGGTGGGCTTTTGCATGACCGCCCTGGTCCTGGTGATCGTCCTGATCACCAAGTTCACACAGGGGGCCTGGATCGCGCTGCTGGCCATGTTCGTGCTGTTCCTGATCATGTGGAGCATCCGGGCGCACTATGACAACGTGGCCAAGGAACTCGCCGTCGACGAGGACTCCTCGCCGCGCGCGCTGCCCACCCGGGTGCACGCCGTGTTGCTCGTCTCGCACGTGCGCAAGCCGGTCCTGCGCGCCCTGGCCTATGCCCGGGCCTCCCGCCCGTCGCGGCTGGACGCCATTACCGTGGACATCAGTTCCGAGGAGACCGAGGCGACTGTCGCGGACTGGGAGAAGCTCGAAATCCCGGTGCCCCTGACCGTGCTTGCCAGCCCCTTCCGCGAAACGGTGACTCCGATCATGGAGTACATCAAGAACATGCGCCGGGATTCGCCGCGCGACCTGATCGTGGTCTACATCCCGGAGTACGTCGTGGGCAAATGGTGGGAGCAGCTGGTCCACAACCAGACCGCGCTGCGCATCAAGACCCGGCTGCACTTCGAGCCCGGCGTCATGGTGTGTAGCGTGCCATGGCAGTTGAAATCGTCCGAAGAAGCCAAGAAACTGCAGGATATCCAATGACCCCCGACACCCGGACGCACGCCCACACCGATCTCGTCGTCGACGTCGGACCCGTCGCCCACGGCGGGCACTGCGTTGCCCGGCACGAGGGACGCGTCGTGTTCGTCCGGCACGGCATTCCCGGCGAGAGGGTCAGGGTCAGGCTCACCGACGACGGCCCCGCCGCCAAGTTCTGGCGCGCCGATGTGGTGGAGGTCCTGGAGCCCTCGCCGGACCGGGTGCCCCACTTCTGGGACCTCGCCGATTCCGCGCGCTCCTGGTCGCACCGGCATCCGCCCGTCGGCGGCGCCGAACTTGGCCACATTTCGCTGGCCCGCCAGCGCAGCCTCAAGGCCGACGTCCTGGCCGAACAGCTCAAGCGGCTGGCCGGCGTCGACCTTTCGCCCGCAGGGCAGATCACAGTCGAAGCCGTCGGCACGGCGGCCGGCGACGGCGGGGCCGGCGGCGCAACTGACGGCGCTGCTGGCGCCGCCGTGTCCGGCCTGGGCTGGCGGACGCGTGCCGGCTTTGCCGTGACGCCGGCGGGCAAGCTCGGCATGCACGCCCACCGCTCCGATGCCATCCTGCCCGTGCGCGAAATGCCGCTGGCCGTGGCGGGCATCAACGCCCTCCGGCTCTGGGAAATCGACCTGCAGGGCATCGAACGGGTCGAGGTCGCCGCCCCGGCGAACGGCTCCCGGCCGCTGGTGCTGCTGGTGCCCGCCCCGGGAACCCGGTCCAAGCGGCTCGGCGGCATCCTGGCCCAGCTGCCCGACGACGTCTCGGTGGCCAGCCTGGACCCGGCCACCGGCGAGGTGCTGCAGCTGCGCGGCCGTACCTATGTCCAGGAGTCTGCGGCGGGCCACGACTACCGGGTTACCGGCGACGGTTTCTGGCAGATCCACCGGGACGGCCCGGAGACGCTCGTCGGAGCCGTTACCGGCTTCCTGCACGACGGCGGCTACCTCGAGCCGGGCTCGGTGGTGGCGGACCTGTACGCCGGTGCCGGGCTGTTCACGGCACCGCTGGCCGATGCCGTGGGCGTGACCGGATCCGTGCTCTCGGTCGAGGGGGCACCCGGAACCAGCCGTGATGCACGCAAGAACCTGCACGACGCAGCCCAGGTGGAGATCGTCCAGGGCCGCGTGGAACGGGTGCTGCGGCAGAAACCGCGCAACTTCGACGCACTGATCCTGGACCCGCCGCGTGCCGGCGCCGGCAAAGCGGTAGTCAAGCAGCTGATCGATGCCGGTCCCCGGGCCATCGCGTATGTCTCCTGCGATCCGGCCTCGTTCGCCCGCGACCTCGGCTACTTCCGGCAGGGCGGCTGGGGGATGGCCGGGCTGCGTGCCTTCGACCTGTACCCGCACACCCATCACATGGAGACTGTGGCGTTACTGACTCCCCAACCGTGATGCCACTAGGATGGGCGTAGTAGTCCGTCGTCGCGCTCCATCACCACAGCTGTTAAATCACCACAGCTGTTAATGACTTGGCGTTAATCGGCCGTTCCCTGCGTTTCTTACCTGCATTGCGTACCACGATGTACTGATGCCTGTATTAGTTAGGCCGACCTAACTAGCAAGGGTCCTGCGGCGCGACAAAGATGAAACTGTTGCGAGAGGAGTCCTGCGATGAGCATTGTGGACAGCTTCGGTTCAAAAGGCAAACTTAATGTAGCCGGAACCGAATACGAAATTTTCCGGTTGAACTCCGTCGAAGGTGCAGAAAACCTTCCGTTCAGCCTCAAGGTATTGCTTGAAAACCTGTTGAGGACCGAGGACGGTGCCAACATTACGGCCGACCACGTCCGTGCGCTGGCAGGCTGGGATCCCAGCGCCGAGCCCGACACCGAGATCCAGTTCACGCCGGCGCGTGTGATCATGCAGGACTTCACCGGCGTGCCCTGCGTCGTTGACCTCGCCACCATGCGTGAGGCCGTCAAGGAGCTCGGCGGAGACCCGAAGCGGGTCAACCCGCTGGCACCGGCCGAAATGGTCATTGACCACTCGGTCCAGATTGACGCCTTCGGCAACTCCGGCGCACTGGAGCGCAACATGGAGATCGAATACCAGCGCAACGGTGAGCGTTACCAGTTCCTGCGCTGGGGCCAGACGGCATTCGATGACTTCAAGGTCGTCCCGCCGGGCACCGGCATCGTGCACCAGGTCAACATCGAGTACCTGGCCCGCACCGTCATGACCCGCGAAGTTGACGGCGTTGTCCGCGCCTACCCGGATACCTGCGTCGGCACCGACTCGCACACCACCATGGTCAACGGCCTGGGCGTGCTGGGCTGGGGCGTTGGCGGCATCGAGGCCGAGGCTGCCATGCTCGGCCAGCCCGTCTCCATGCTCATCCCGCGCGTCGTGGGCTTCAAGCTCACCGGCTCCATCCCGGCCGGCGCCACCGCCACCGACGTCGTCCTGACCATCACCGAGCAGCTGCGCAAGCACGGTGTGGTCGGCAAGTTCGTCGAGTTCTACGGTGAAGGCGTCGCGGCTGTGCCGCTGGCCAACCGTGCAACGATCGGCAACATGAGCCCGGAGTTCGGCTCCACGGCCGCGATGTTCCCGATCGACGACGTCACCCTTGACTACCTGCGCCTCACCGGCCGGTCCGAGGAGAACGTCGCCCTGGTGGAGTCCTACGCGAAGGAACAGGGCCTCTGGCACGATCCCTCCCGCGAGATCAAGTTCTCCGAGTACCTCGAGCTGGACCTGTCCACGGTTGTTCCGTCGATCTCCGGCCCGAAGCGCCCGCAGGACCGCATCATCCTCACCGAGTCCAAGGCCCAGTTCCGCGAGGACCTGCGCAACTACGTGAAGGAAGACCTGGCCGGCGGAAGCCTGGACGAAGCGATCGACGAAAGCTTCCCGGCTTCGGACTCGCCCGCGTTCACCGCCTCAGCCTCGCACCTGAGTGACGTGGCCCCGCACGGGCATGGCCCGAAGTCCGACGGCCGCCCGTCCAACACGGTCAGCGTCAAGACCGCGGACGGACGCGAATTCGAGCTGGACCACGGCGCAGTGTCGATCGCCTCGATCACCTCCTGCACCAACACGTCCAACCCGTCCGTGATGCTGGCCGCCGCACTGCTGGCCCGCAATGCTGTCGACAAGGGCCTGACGTCCAAGCCGTGGGTCAAGACCTCGGTGGCCCCGGGTTCCAAGGTGGTCACCGACTACTACAACAAGTCGGGCCTGACCCCGTACCTGGAGAAGCTCGGCTTCTACATCGTGGGCTACGGCTGCGCCACCTGCATCGGTAACTCCGGTCCGCTCGACGCCGAGATCTCCGAGGCCATCCAGGCCAACGACCTCTCCGTCACGGCCGTGCTGTCGGGTAACCGTAACTTTGAAGGCCGGATCAACCCGGACGTGAAGATGAACTACCTGGCCTCCCCGCCGCTGGTCATCGCCTACGCCCTGGCCGGCTCCATGGACTTCGACTTCGACAACGACGCCCTGGGCCAGGACGAGGCCGGCAACGACGTCTTCCTGAAGGACATCTGGCCGAACCCGGTCGAGGTCCAGCAGGTCATCGATTCCTCGATCGACAAGGAAATGTTCGCCCGCGGCTACGAAGGCGTCTTTGAGGGCGACGACCGCTGGAAGGCGCTCGACACCCCCGCCGGCGACACCTTCGCCTGGGACGAGAAGTCCACGTACGTCCGCAAGCCCCCGTACTTCGAGGGCATGAAGGCCCAGCCGGAGCCGGTCCAGGACATCACCGGTGCGCGCGTGCTGCTTAAGCTCGGCGACTCCGTCACCACGGACCACATCTCCCCGGCCGGTTCCTTCAAGTCCGACACCCCGGCCGGGCAGTACCTGCTGGCCAACGGTGTGGAGCGCAAGGACTTCAACTCCTACGGCTCACGCCGTGGCAACCACGAGGTCATGATCCGCGGCACGTTCGCGAACATCCGCATCAAGAACCAGCTCCTGGACGGCGTGGAGGGCGGCTTCACCCGCGACTTCAGCCAGGCCGACGGCCCGCAGGCCTACGTCTACGACGCCGCGCAGAACTACCAGGCTGCCGGCACCGCGCTGGTGGTCCTGGCAGGCAAGGAGTACGGCTCCGGTTCGTCCCGCGACTGGGCCGCCAAGGGCACCGCCCTTCTGGGCGTCAAGGCTGTTGTGGCCGAGAGCTATGAGCGTATCCACCGCTCCAACCTGATCGGCATGGGTGTCCTGCCGCTGCAGTACCCGGCCGGCCAGAATGCTGCCAGCCTGGGCCTGACCGGCACGGAAACCTACGCAGTTGAGGGCGTCACCGCCCTGAACGAAGGCACTACGCCGAAGACCCTCAAGGTCACAGCCACGGCCGAGGACGGCACCGTCACGTCCTTCGACGCTGTGCTGCGCATCGACACCCCGGGCGAGGCGGACTACTACCGCAACGGTGGCATCCTGCAGTACGTCCTGCGCCAGATCTCCGCGCACTAGGCGGAGCTGCCGGCCAGTTTCGGTAACGCACGCAACGGCCCCGGCCGGTCACTGACCGGCCGGGGCCTTTGCGTTCCCGGTTCTGGACCGGTCTGGACCGGTTTTGGACAGGTTCCGGGACGGTGCGGGGGACCGGTGCAGGCTCCGGCGCGGCGGCTCGCCCGGAGGCGTTAGAGTTAAAAGGTATGTCTACCACCCGAAGGAGGGGCCGTTGGGAATCTTGGACACCATCCGGAATCCGCAGGACCTGAGTAAGTTGTCCGGGGCGCAGCTGGATCAACTGGCAGCCGAGGTCAGGGATTTCCTGATCGGCAACGTCTCCCAGACGGGAGGGCACCTGGGCCCCAACCTCGGCGTCGTCGAGCTCACCATCGCGGTGCACCGGATCTTCGATTCCCCCCGCGACAGCATCGTCTTCGACACAGGGCACCAGTCCTACGTGCACAAGCTCCTCACCGGACGGCAGGATTTCAGCACGCTCCGCCAGCAGGGCGGCCTGTCCGGCTACCCCGACCGCGGCGAATCCGAGCACGACATCGTCGAAAGCTCGCACGCGTCCTCGTCGCTGTCCTGGGCCGACGGCATCTCCCGCGCCCGGCAGCTGACCGGCGACGGCGACCGCTTCGTCGTCGCGGTGGTGGGCGACGGCGCCCTGACCGGCGGTATGGCCTGGGAGGCCATCAACAACATTGCGGCGGACAAGAAACGCCGCGTCGTGATTGTGGTCAACGACAACGGCCGTTCCTACGCCGCGACAGTCGGCGGGTTCGCCGACTACCTCGCGTCCCTGCGCCCCACCATCGATTCCCTCCGCGCCGCCCCCTCCTACGAAGGCACCCTCGAGTGGTGGAAGCGCAAACTGCAGAACGGCGGCCCCGCGGGCCAGTTCACCTACAAGAGCCTGCACGCCATGAAGAAGGGCCTCAAGGACTGGTGGGCCCCGCAGGGCATGTTCGAGGACCTTGGCATGAAGTACATCGGTCCCGTCGACGGCCATGACCTCCAGGCCATGGAAAACGCACTCTCCACAGCCAGGAACTACGCCGGCCCCGTGATCGTGCACGCCATGACGGAAAAGGGCCACGGCTACGCCCCGGCCCGCGCCCATGAAGCTGACCAGTTCCATGCCGTGGGCATTATTGATCCGGAGACCGGCGCACCCACCGAGGCCGGCGGCGCCAAATCCTGGACCGCCGTGTTCGCCGACGAGATCGCCGACATCGCCGACGAGCGCCAGGACATCGTCGGGATCACCGGCGCCATGCTGATTCCGGTCGGGCTGCACAAGTTCGCCGCCCGGCACCCGGAGCGTGTGTTCGACGTCGGCATCGCCGAGCAGCACGCCCTCACCTCGGCTGCCGGCATGGCGTTCGGGGGACTGCACCCGGTGGTCGCGGTCTACGCGACCTTCCTGAACCGTGCGTTCGACCAGTTGCTGATGGATGTGGCCCTGCATAAAGCCGGCGTCACGATCGTGCTGGACCGGGCCGGCGTCACCGGACCAGACGGCGCGAGCCACCATGGCATGTGGGACATGGCCATGGTCCAGATCGTCCCCGGGCTGCACCTCGCGGCACCGCGCGACGCCACCCGGCTGCGGGAGGAACTGCGCGAGGCCGTGGCCATCGAAGACGCCCCGAGCGTGATCCGCTATTCCAAGGGCAGCGTCGGTGCCGAAATCGAGGCGGTCGAACGCCTGGACGACGGCGTGGACGTGCTGGCACGCCGTCCCGCGGGCTCCAGCGAGAACGACGTCCTGATCGTCAGCGTGGGCGCCATGTCTGAACTCGCGCTGGACGTCTCCAACCGGCTCGGTGCCCAAGGCATCAGTTCCACGGTGGTGGATCCGCGCTGGGTCCTCCCGGTCCGGCGTTCCATCATCGATCTCGCCGCACGCCACCGCTTGGTCATCTGCATCGAGGATGGTGTGCGGGCCGGCGGCGTCGGCTCCCGGATCCGCCAGGAGATGCGTGCCGCGGGCGTGGACACCGCCCTCAACGAGGTCGGCCTCCCGGTGGAGTTCCTCGATCACGGCACCCGCAACCAGGTGCTCGAACGCGTCGGGCTGACCGCCCAGAAGATCACGCACGACGTCGTCGCCCAGGTCCTGGGCACAAAGGTGCCGTTTGCGCGCCCCTTGCCCGGCCAGGAACACCCCAGCACCGGCAGCCTGCCGACGCTGTAGCCAGCACATCTGTTGAGCATTACCCCGTGCGGCGCCATCCTTGGCGGCGGGACGGCCCAGGAAGGAACTGGCATATGAGTGGAATTATCCGGGTTTACAGGCGCGACGAAGAGGGCGCCCTGCAGTTTAGGGAAGCCTGGTTTGACGAGGACTACAGCCAGTTCGTGATGAACCACGGCGTCGTTGGACACCAGAGCACCACCGACGAGACCGACGTCGAAAATGCCGAAGCCGCCGAGCGCCTCATGGACGCCTTCGCGGTGCAGTGCGCCGAGGACGGGTACGCCGAAATCCCCGAGGAGGAACAGTTCTGGGTGGTGGCCCAGTATGCGCTGAAGACCAAGGACGGAACCAGCCGCGACCGCTACCTCGAGGAAAAAGCCAAGGACGCCCTGATCAGCCACCTGGCCTGGCGTGGCCTGGGGATTGTGGACCGCAGCGAGTTTTCCGACTCCAGGCTCAATATCTTCTGCCTCACCCCGGACGTCAACAAGACGGTCAGCGCCATCAAGGTCTGCATCCGCGGCGAGGACCTGGACTTTACCAAGCTGAGCATTGGCGCCGCGCCGTTTGGCGAGGACACTTATAAGCTCAAGCACTCACCGAAACCGGCCAACAGCTTCACGCTCTAGGCCACACCGGTAAGGAGCCGGGCACGGCTCACATCAGTTTGGGGGCAACCGACTGGAAGGCAACGCAGTGACGCGAAAATCCTCTCGACCAGGCAGCACTCCACTCCCCGCAGGACTGGCGGCGCCCGCGCGCAAGTCGCTTGCACACGCGGGGGTCGAAACCCTCGAAAACCTCGTGCAGCTTGGCCAGCGCCGGCTTGCGGGGATGCCTGGTGTCTGCCCGCGCACGGTCGCGCAGCTCCAGGATGCCATGGACGAGCACGGGCTGGAATTGCCCGCAGGGTAGTGCTGCCGCGGCCTTGGCCGGCACGCCCGCCCGGGCGATATAGGCTAAATCCATGACTGAATACCGCCGCGTAGGAAATTCCGGACTGTCCGTCTCGGTCGTGGGACTTGGCTGCAACAACCTGGGCCGCCCCGGAACCGTGACCGAATCGCAGGAAGGCACGGACGCCGTCGTCCATGCGGCCCTCGACGCCGGGATCACTTTCTTTGACGTCGCGGACACCTACGGCCGGGAGCCGGGCCTCAGCGAGACGATGCTCGGCAGGGCCCTCGGCGCCCGCCGGGATGACGCCGTCATCGGCACCAAGTTCGGCATGGACATGCGCGGCGCCAACGGCGAGGACTTCGGTGCGCGCGGATCCCGCCGCTATATCATCAAGGCTGCGGAAGCCTCGCTGCGCCGGCTCGGCACGGACTGGATCGACCTCTACCAGTTCCACACCCCGGACCCGCTCACGCCCATCGATGAGACGCTCTCGGCCCTCGAAGACCTCGTCACCAGCGGCAAAGTCCGCTACATCGGCCACTCCAACCGGGCCGGCTGGCAGATCGCTGAGGCCGAGTACGTGGCCCGCGCCCGCGGGGGAGCCCGCTTCATCTCCAGCCAGAACCACTACAACCTGCTGGACCGACGCGCCGAGCTCGAGGTGACCCCTGCGGCCGAGGCCTATGGCCTGGGCGTCCTGCCGTACTTCCCGCTCGCCAACGGCCTGCTGACCGGCAAATACTCGTCCGGGCAGGCCCCTGAGGGAACCCGGCTCAGCCACACCCGCACCAATCTGGTCCACGACGCCGACTGGGAACAGTTGGGTGCCTTCGGCAAGTTCGCGGCCGAACGCGGGCTCAACGAAGTCCAGGTGGCGTTCTCCTGGCTTGCCGCCCAGCCGTCCGTCAGCAGCGTCATCGCCGGAGCCACCACGCCGGAGCAGGTGCGCCAGAATGCCGCTGCCGTGGCCTGGGTCCCCAGCCACGCCGACCTCGCCGAGCTGGACGTCCTCTTCCCGCGCACGCCCAAGGTGGCACTGTTCTGAACGGTCCGCCCCTGAATGAGCCGGCCCTGGGCGCCCCCGGGGCCGGTCCTGAGGTCACGCATTCGATCCTGATGGACGTCGACACCGGGATCGACGACGCCCTGGCCCTGGTCTACCTGTTGTCCCGGCCCGAGGTCCGCCTCCAGGCAATCACGTGCACCGCGGGGAATGTCGGGGCCCGGCAGGTGGCGCTGAACAACCTGGCCCTGCTGGAGCTGTGCGGCCGCGTGGGCATCGAGGTGGCCATCGGCGCCGAGGTCCCCCTGGAGATCCCGCTGGTCACCACCGAGGAGACCCACGGGCCGCAGGGGATCGGCTACGCCGAGCTACCGCCGCCGCACCAGCAGATCTCGGCGCGGCACGCCGTCGACGTCTGGGTGGAGGAGGTACGGGCGCACCCGGGGGAGCTCACCGGGCTGATCACCGGTCCGCTGACCAATTTCGCCCTGGCCCTGCGCCGCGAGCCGGAGCTGCCGCGGCTGCTCAAGGGACTCGTCATCATGGGCGGCAGCTTCTACTACCAGGGCAACACGACCCCGACGGCAGAATGGAACACCTCGGTGGACCCGCATGCCGCCAAGGAAGTGTTTGCTGCCTACCGGGGGATGCCCGAGGACAAACTGCCGATCCTGTGTGCCCTGGAAATGACGGAGCGGATCGAGATGCGCCCGGAGCACCTGCGCCGCCTCGGCGAGGCTGCGGGCGCGCCGGAGCCTGAACTCGTCCTCCCGGACCAGCCCGAAGGCCAGCGCAGCCAGTCAGGCAACCCCCTCGTCGCCTGCCTGTCCGACGCCCTGCGTTTCTATATGGAATTTCACCGGCTCTACGACCAGGGCTATGTGGCGCACGTGCACGACGCCTTCGCGGCCTGCGCTGCCGCGGGACGCACACCGTTCGCCACCCGGCTGGCCACGGTCGACGTCGAAACGGATTCGCCCCTGCTGATGGGTACCACGGTGGCCGACTTCCGCGGGCTGTGGGGGCTACCGCCAAACGCGAGGATTGTCTCGGACAACAACCCCGGGCACTGCTTCGACGAACTGATTTCCTCGGTCGGCGCCCTTGCCCGCGCGGTGGGCCCCCGGTCCCCGACGCCCTGAAGCCGGACATTTTTGCTGGGTCAACGCGGGGAGTTCCCGGGCGGGTCTGCAGATCGCTAGAACCGTCGCTGCTCGCTAGGATGGTAGCTGCGCCGAGGTGACATGAGGCGGAACTTGTTGCACCCAGCCAAAGGAACACCGCCCATGTCACAGCCAGCCCTCACCGTCACTGCCCCTGGACAGGCGGCCGGCCGCAGGCGCCGCCTGCTCGAAATCGCAGGCGCCGCCGCCATCGCCGCCACGTACATCTTCCTGGTGCTGACCCAGCCTGTGGACATTGCCAACGGCCCGGCCAGTTTCTCCGCACTCGTGGCCCTCGGCGGCTTCCTGCTTGGCGCGGTGTTGCTGATTGTGGCCGTCTTGCCCGTTCTCCCCACTTCCACCGTGGTCCTGATCCCGGTGGCGCTGGTCCTGAACGTTGTCCTCGGACAGCTGATGGGCAGCACCGGCCTGCCGTTCTACCTCGACGCGATCGGCACCGTCCTGATCGCCGTTCTCGCCGGCCCCGCGGCCGGTGCCGCCACGGGCGCGCTGAGCAGCATCGTCTGGTCCTTCTTCAACCCCACCGTGCTGCCCTTCGCCGCCGGTGCTGCGCTCATCGGTTTCCTGGCCGGCATGGCCGCCCGCGGCGGCCTGTTCCGCCGCTTCTACTTCGCCCCCATCGCCGGGTTCGTCACCGGCATCCTGGCCGGCGTCGTCTCCGCCCCGATCGCAGCCTTCGTCTTTGGCGGTACCTCGGGCCTGGGCACCGGGGCGATCGTCAGCGCCTTCCGGGCCATGGGGGACACCCTCCTGGCCGCCATCACCAAGCAGGCGCTGATTTCCGATCCCATGGACAAGGCGATCGTCTTCACGATCGCGGCGCTGCTCGCCTACGCCCTGCCCCGCCGCACCACCTTCCAGTTCCCCTTCGTGCGCCGCTACCGGGTGCTCGCCGGCAAGGCTCCGGCAGCGCCGGAGGCCTGAGCCCTGTGACCACTGTGACCTCGTGACAGTGAGACCCTGACACCGTGCCTATGAGACCGTGCCTATGAAACCGCGTCTCCACCCCTTCACCGCGCTGACCGCCGCCGCCAGTGCCGCCGTCGTCACGACGGCGGCTGCTTACTGGCCGCTGTCTGTCGCCGTGGCCCTCGCCGCGGTGTTTCTCGCGGTGCGCACTGGAGTTGCGGGCCGGGTCCTGCCTGCCGCGGCGGTGATCCTGACGCCCCTGTGCCTGTCCTTGCTGGTGCTGCACGGCCTGTTCTTCCCCGAAGGCCAGATCGTGCTGGCCCACTGGGGCCCTGCCAGGGTCACGGCCGAGGGCCTGGGCTTCGCGCTGGAACTCGGAACGCGGACCACCGCCTGCGTCCTGGTTTTCCTGCTCTTTTCCTTCGCCGTGAGCGTTCCCGACCTTGTCTCAGCCCTCGCCGGGCGCAGGATCCCGCCGCAGTTCGGCTTTGTCCTGGCATCCACCCTCACCCTCCTGCCCGCCGTTGCCGTCCGCCTGGACCGGATCCGGCAGGCCCAGGAAACGCGCGGGATGGAGGTCCGGCGCGGCCTGCTGTCCCGCCTCGGCGCGCTCCGCCTGCAGATAGTGCCGCTGGTCCTGGCCCTGATCGACGACGCCGGCAGCCGCGCCCAGGCGCTCGACGCCCGCGGCTTCGGCAGCCCGGGACCCCGCACCAGTTACCGCGAAGTCGCCGACCCGCCCGGCCAGCGTCGCTTCCGGACTGCCGCGCTGCTCTTCGCGGCAGCCGCCGTCGCCGGACGGATAGTGGCCTCCTGGCCTGCCGGGGTGCCGACGTGACGGCCACCACCCGGACGGCGCTCCAGATCCGGATCGAGGCGTTCACGTTCCACGGCGAGGGCACCCCGGTGCTGAGCAGTGCGTCGGTCTCGGTCACGCCCGGCTCCCTGACCGCTGTCCTGGGCGGCTCCGGGAGCGGAAAATCCACGCTGGGCAAACTCATGGCCGGCTGGCTCCGGGCCGGTCACGCGGGAGCATTCCGCGGCAGCCTGGAGCTTGACGGCACCCTGCTGGAATTCCGCGGCGCCCCTGACGATCCCCGGATCAACCCCGCCGAATGGTCGCGCCGCGTGGCCTTCGTCCCGCAGGACCCCGCCGCGATGCTCTCCTCGGTTCGCGCCACCGTCGCCGAAGAGCTGGCCTTCGGCTTGGAAAACCGTGCGACGCCGCGGGACGACATGCTCCGCGCGGTGGGGCGGACGGCTGCGCGCACGGGACTCTCGAACCTGCTGGACCGGGACCCGGCCACGCTCTCCGGAGGAGAGCTGCGCAGGCTCGCCGTGGGCTGCGCCGTCATCGCGGAACCGGACATCCTCATCCTGGACGAGCCGCTGGCATCGCTGGATGCGGCCGGAGCCGCACAGGTTGAGGATCTGGTCCGCAGCCTCCGCGGCACCGGGACCGGCGTCGTCCTGCTGAGCCAGGCGGCGGACCGCCTCGCCGGCGAAGCAACGCACTGGACAGTTCTCGACGGCGGGACGGTCACCGCTGCGGGAACGCCGGCGCAGCTGTCCGGCTCGGCCGAGCTGGAGCGGGCCGGTGTGATTGGCGTGCGCGGCCATGGCATTCCTGGCCCTCCCGTATCTGGTCCCGGCGTTCTGGGGCCCGGTGTTACCGCCGGAGCCCGCGGCCCCGGTCCGGTGCCTGTCGCTGCGCCCGGCCCCGGGCCGGCAGCGCTGGAATTGCACGGGGTTGGGTTCGGCTACGGCCAGGACCCGCGGCGGCCAGGCACCGCTACGCAGGCTCGGGTCCTCCGGGACGTGGACTTCGCCGTGCAGCGGGGCGAGATCATCGCCGTGACCGGGCCCAACGGCGCCGGCAAGTCGACACTGCTGCGTCACTTCAACGGACTGCTCCGGCCCTCGGCCGGGGACGTGCGGGTCTGCGGGCGCAGTATTGCCGGCGTGCCGGTGGGAACCGTCGCGGCCTCCATGGGCCTGTTGTTCCAACACCCCCGGGACCAGCTGTTCGAACGGACCGTCCTGCGCGAAGCCGCGTTCGGACTCCGGCAGCTGTTCGGGAAAGCCGAAGCCGAGGGCAAGGCCCGGGCGGCGCTGGCGGCGGTGGGGCTGTCCGGTACCGGGGAGGTCCACCCGGCTGAACTGTCGGCCTCCCAGCAACGTCTGCTCGCCCTGGCCACGGTCCTGGCCCGTGAACCGGCAGTGTTGGCCCTGGACGAGCCCACCGTCGGGCTGGACCGGCACGGGCTCGAGGCGCTGCAGGCCGCCGTTGTCCGCGCCGCCGCGCGGGGCGCCGCGGTCGTCATGGTCACCCATGACCTGGCCTACGCGCGGATGAACGCGCACCGCGTCCTGGAACTCACGGACGGCCGGCTGAGCGAGATCTGACTCCGGCGGGGTTTCTCCGCTACTCGCGTTCGAGGGAGCGATCGCTGCACACGCTCTCCACCAGATCCGCCAGCGCATCGATGCCTCGCTGGCACCCGGAAAATGATCGCCGTACCTGACAGTCACGCGGCACAGGCACACTCAGCCTGAACACGCGCGGCACCAACGAAAGCGGCGCCGCCGCCCGGACCAAAGTCCAGGCAGCGGCGCCATAAGGCAGGGCCGGTTCAGGCTGGCGCCTGACCGCCGAACGCCGGAGTTAGGCCGGTTCGGACGCCACGCCCGGCGCCAGGAATTTCTTCCCGTTGACCCGCTCCGAGGCGCCCACCCGGTCCAGGTACGGCGTAATGCCGCCCAGGAACATCGGCCAGCCCGCGCCAAGGATCATGCAGAGGTCGATGTCCTCGGGGCCGGCCACGACGCCCTCCTCGAGCATGAGTCCGATTTCCTCAGCCAGCGCGTCCTGCGTCCGGCGCAGCACTTCCTCGCCGGTGGACGGTGCGCTGCCAAAGGACATCAGCGCCAGGGTCTCGGCCGGGATGAATGGCTTGCCGTCCGGGCCCGGCACCGGCGCCCCATTCTGCACGGCCCAAATGGACGTCACACCGTTGTCGATCAGCGCCTGCAGGTTCCTCGAAACCCTGAAGCGGTCCCCGAACGCCGCGTGCAGCGATTCCTGGACGTGCTGGGCCACGGGCAGGCCCACCATGGCACCGAGCACAAAGGGAGTCATGGGCAAGCCCATCGGCCGCAGCGCGTTATCCGCCACTTCGGCCGGCGTGCCTTCGTCGAAGGCCGCGGTGACTTCGCCCATGAGGCGCAGCAGGACGCGGTTGACCACGAACGCCGGGGCGTCCAAGACCCGCACGGCGGACTTCTTGAGGCCCTTGGCGAGCTCGAACGCGGTGGCCAGCACGGCGTCGTCGGTCTTCGGTGCGCGCACGATCTCCAGCAGCGGCATCACGGCCACCGGGTTGAAGAAGTGGAAGCCCACCAGGCGCTCCGGGTGCTCAAGATCTTCCGCCATCGCGGTGACGGACAGCGAGGACGTGTTCGTGGCGAGGATGCACTCGGCCGAGACGATCGCCTCGACTTCCTTGAAGACCTGCTTCTTGATGTTGAGTTCCTCGAAGACGGCCTCAATGACGAAGTCGGCGTCGGCAAAGGCCTCCTTGGAAACGGATCCCGTGACGAGCGCGCGGGTGCGGTTGGCGGCGTCGGGGCTGATCCGGCCCTTCGCAAGGAGCTTGTCCACCTCGGCGTGGACGTAGCCCACGCCCTTGTCCACGCGGGCCTGGTCAATGTCCGTCAGTACAACCGGAACCTTGAGCTGGCGGGCGAAGAGCAGTGCCAGCTGGCTCGCCATCAGTCCGGCGCCCACGACGCCGATCTTCGTGACCGGGCGTGCGAGCTTGCGGTCCGGGGCGCCGGCGGGACGCTTGGAGCGGCGCTGCACGAGGTCCAGGAAGGCGTAGACGGTGGAGCGGAACTCGTCAGTCTGCATGAGGTCCGCCAGTGTCTCGCATTCGAGCCCGGCGGATTGCGCCTGGGTCAGGGTGCGGTTGGCTTCCATGACGTCCAGGACCTTGGCCGGCGCCGGTGAGGCGTTGGAGGTCTTGGCCTCCACGAAGGCCCGGCCCTTGGCGACGGCGGCCGACCAGCGTGCGGCGACCTCTGGGGCGGACGGGTCCACGGCGTTCGCCCGCTCCGGCGCCACGGCGCCGGCAATGACTTTCGCGGCCCACGCGAGGGACTGTTCCACGAAGTCAGCCGGTTCAAACATCGCGTCCGCCATGCCGAGCTGGTAGGCCTGCGGCCCGGTGAGGGTGCGGTTGTTGGTCAGCGGGTTTTCGATCATGACCTTGAGGGCGTTCTCCGGCCCGATCAGCCTCGGCAGGATGTAGACCCCGCCCCAGCCCGGGATGAGTCCGATGAACGCCTCGGGAAGGGCCAGCGCTCCGGCGCCGGTGGAGACTGTGCGGTAGGTGGACTGGAGTGCGATCTCCAGGCCGCCGCCCAGGGCAATGCCGTTGATGAACGCGAAGCTCGGCACGCCCAGGGTGGCCAGGGTGGAGTAGACGTCGTGGCCGAGCTGGGCCATCCACTTGCCTTGCTCGCGTCCGCTGACCGACTTGACCGTTGACAGGTCTGCGCCGGCCACGAGGAAGTACGGCTTGCCGGTGACGCCGACGCCGGCAATCTCGCCGCGGGCGGCGCGTTCCTTCAGCCCCTCGAGCACCGTGCCGAGCTCGATCAGGGTGTTGGGTCCGAGGGTGGTGGGCTTGGAGTGGTCCAGGCCGTTGTCGAGGGTGACCAGTGCGAAGGTGCCGGGGCTTGTGCCGTCGACGGGAGGCAGTTCGATGTCCTGGACATAGGAGTGGGTGACCGTCTCGTTCGGGAAGAGGTCGGCAAGCTTGCGGAAATCAGCGGCGCTCATGCTGTGGCTCCAGTCTCGGTGGTCGTAGTCTCTGCCTGATCTGCTTCGGTGCTGTGTGTTTCGGTGCTGTGGGCGTCGGTGCCGTAGTCCGCGTGATGCGGGTTCTCCCAGATGATGGTGGCGCCCATGCCCAGGCCGATGCACATCGTGGTCATGCCAAAGCGGACCGAGGGGTCCTCCTCGAACTGCCGGGCCAGTTGGTTCATCAGCCTGACCCCCGAGGACGCCAGCGGGTGCCCGACGGCGATCGCGCCGCCGTAGCGGTTGACGCGGGGGTCGTTGTCGGCGATCCCGAAGTGGTCCAGGAAGCTGAGGACCTGGACGGCGAAGGCCTCGTTGATTTCGAAGAGGCCGATGTCCCCGATGCCGAGTCCGGCGTTCTTGAGGGCCTTTTCGGTCGCCGGGACCGGGCCGATGCCCATGACCTCGGGTTCCACGCCGGCGAAAGCGTAGGCGACCAGGCGCATCCTGACCGGCAGCCCGAGTTCCTCGGCGGCATCGGCGGAGGCCAGCAGGGCCGCCGTTGCGCCATCGTTCAGGCCCGCGGCGTTGCCCGCCGTGACCCGGCCGTGGGCGCGGAACGGGGTCTTGAGGGCCGCCAGGTCCTGCAGTGAGGTTCCGGGGCGCGGGGGTTCGTCCACGGTGTTGACGGTCCAGCCCCTGCCCGGCTTCATCGTGGCGACGGGCACGAGGTCGGGCTGGATCTGGCCGCTGGCGTAGGCGGCGGCGAGCTTGTCCTGCGAGGCGACGGCGTAGGCGTCCGTGCGGTCCTTGGTGATGGCCGGGAAGCGGTCGTGCAGGTTCTCGGCCGTGTTGCCCATGTTGAGGGCGGCGGGGTCCACGATCCGTTCGGACATGAAGCGCGGGTTGGGGTCCGCGCCGACGCCCATCGGGTGGTTGCCCATGTGTTCGACGCCTCCGGCGATGACGACGTCGTACGCGCCGAAGCCGATGCCGCTCGCCGTCGTGGTTACCGCCGTCAGGGCGCCGGCGCACATGCGGTCGATCGCGAAGCCGGGCACGGTCCGGGGGAGTCCGGCCAGCAGCGCGGCGGTGCGGCCGATGGTCAGGCCCTGGTCGCCGGTCTGGGTGGTGGCGGCGATCGCGACTTCGTCGATCCGGTCCGCAGGTAGAGAGGGGTTGCGGCGCATCAGTTCGCGGATGCACTTGACCACAAGGTCATCGGCGCGGGTGCCGGCGTAGATGCCTTTTTCGCCCGCGCGGCCGAAGGGGGTGCGGACGCCGTCGACAAAGACGATATCGCGGACGGCGCGGGGACCTGCGGTGCGCGGACGTGCGGCGCGCGGACTCGCGCCGCTGTTTGTTCCGCTGCTGTTTTGTCCGCTTTTGTTTGTTCCGCTGCCGGGGGTTCCACTGCTGTGGGCTTGGCTCACGTGTTACTCCTCATTGAGACATGGTTGCCGGAACCCCGCCGGTGGCCGGGCTTGCCACGGGCGGGAGGGATCCGAACGACATCATGAATTATGTTACTCGTCAGTAACATAGCTGGCAAGGAGGAGGGGTGCCGCCCCGGGAGGATCTGCTAGAGCGTGGAAGCCGATGGCGCCTCTGCGGGGGCCTTGGGCTCCTTCACGGGCAACGGCTCGGGGTGCAGGAAGGCCTCGGCAATGAGCGGGGCAGTAATTTCGATCTGCCACTGGCGCGCCCCGAGGTTCGCCAGTTCCTCGGCGACGCCTTCCTCGCTGAGCTCTGCCGGCGGACGCCACGCGACCCGCCGAAGATAGTCCGGAGTCAGCAGGTTTTCCACCGGCAGGTTCAGCTCCTCGGCCCTGGCCTGGAGTTTCGGACGTGCGGTGGCAAGCCTGGCGGCCGCCTCCGGGTCCCGGTCTGCCCAGACGCGCGGGGGTGGGGGAGCGTTGGTGGGCAGGTGCAGCGGCGGCAGGTCTTCCAGGGCCCTGGCAATGCCGATGCAGCGCAGCCAGCGGGGCGCCTCGCGCTGGGCGGCGCGGCCGTGGAACCCCTTGGTGCCCAGAAGCTGGGGAACCGTGGAGGGCATCGCCTTCGCGGCAGCGACGAGGGCGGAGTCGGGGATCAGTCGGCCTGGGGCGACGTCGCGCTTCTGGGCCAGGGAATCGCGTTCCAGCCACAGCTCCCGGACTGCGGCCAGCTGGCGGCGGTCCCGGATCTGGTGCAGTCCGGACGTCTTGCGCCACGGATCAACGCGTGGCGGGGCCTGTCCGGCCTCGAGGATGGCGGCGAATTCCTGCTCGGCGTATTCCAGCTTTTCGTCCGCGACGAGGAGTTCGATCAGTTCCTCGCGAAGCTCGGTCAGGACTTCGACGTCGAGGGCCGCATAGCGCAGCCACGGTTCCGGCAGCGGGCGGGTGGACCAGTCGGCGGCGGAATGTTCCTTCGCCAGGCCGAAGCCCAGGAGCTGTTCAATGACGGCGGCGAGGCCCACCCGGGGCAGCCCGGCCAGGCGCGCGGCGAGCTCGGTGTCGAAGAGCTTGTCCGGCCACATCCCGAGTTCGGACAAGCAGGGCAGATCCTGGCTGGCGGCGTGGAGGATCCATTCGACGCCGCGCAATGCGTCATTGACGATGCTCAGGTCCCCGAAGGGCTCTGGATCGATCAGCCAGGTCCCGGAGCCTTCGCGCCGGATCTGGACCAGGAAGGCGCGCTGGCCGTAGCGGAAGCCTGAGGCCCGCTCCGCGTCCACGCCCGCAGGGCCGTGGCCGGCGGCGAGGGCCGCGGCGCAGCGTTCGAGTCCGGACTGGGTTTCAATGACCAGCGGCACGCCATCGCGGGGAACGTCGAGGTCGATCACTTCAGGGACCAGGCTGTCGAAGCCTTCCACGGTGATGTGGGCTGTGGTGTCAGCAGCCTCGGCCGTATTGCGAATGGCGGCGGCCGTGCTGATTTCCGGATTCTGAGGGGTCATGGTCTCTACAGTTTACCGACAACATGGCGTCTAAGGCCGTGACCGTGGCCGAACAAGCGCCTCATGCGTGTCCGCGGGGGCGCCGGGGAAGGGGCGTCACGCCCTCGGGCAGCGGCGGCAGTCCGGCGAAGGTGCAGACCATGTCCGACCACGCCTCCAGGTGCGAGGTGATGTCCGGAGTGGCCGGGGTCCAGGAGGCCCGGAGCTCAATGTCGATTGAATTCGGCCGGTCCGACAATGTTCCAAAGCTCTCCGAGAGCACCCTCGTGGCGGTGCCGCCGGCGGAGCGGTACGGGGCCTGATGGTTGTCCAGTGCCTCCACCAGCCACGTCCACGCCACGGACCCCAGGAGTTCGTCGTTGCCCATCTCCGGTTCCAGCTGGGCACGGATGTAGGTGACGATCCGGAACTCCCCGTCCCACACGGCGGAGCCGTCGGGATCGTGGAGCAGAATAAAGCGGCCGGTGGCCAGTTCGACGTCGTCACTGCCGGACGCCCGTTCCAGGGCCGCGGCAGCCGGGCCGTGGACCGGCCCGCCGGCGGGGGACTCGCCCGGTCCGATCACCTCGGCACCCAGGGCCACCGCGAACGGCGCCAGCCGCGACGGGGCCGGAATTTCGTCCAGGTGCAGCTCGCTGCGGCAGCGTGCATGTCGAAGGGTCCCCAAGGCGAAGAGGAAATCTGCCGGAACCTGATCGAGGGAGCTCACCTTGGAAGGTTATGCAACGGCCAGGCCCCCGCCCGGCAGACTCGCCGCCGGGCAGGGGAAGCCGTGCAGGGCTCAGGCCGCGGCGAGCTCGCGCTTGATGGCCGCAATGAAGGAATCAACGTCTTCCTCGGTGGTGTCGAAGGAACACATCCAGCGGACCTCGCGGGCAGCCTCGTTCCAGTCATAGAAGCGGAAGGACGTGCGCAGCCGGTCCGCGACACCGGCAGGCAGGACGGCGAAGACGCCGTTGGACTCGGTCTTCTGGCTCAGTTCGACGCCCGGGATCGCCTCGACGCCGGCGCGCAGCCGGGCGGCCATGGCATTGGCGTGCGAGGCCGACCGCAGCCACAGGTCACCCTCGAGGAGGGCAATGAACTGGGCGGACATGAACCGCATCTTGGACGCCAGCTGCATGTTCATCTTGCGCAGGTAGACCAGGCCGTGGGCGGCTTCGGGGTTCAGCGCGACCACAACCTCGCCGAACAGCAGGCCGTTCTTCGTGCCGCCGAAGGAGAGGATGTCCACGCCGGCGTCGCGGGTGAAGGCCCGCAGCGGGACGCCCAGGTGCGCGGCGGCGTTGGCCAGCCGGGCGCCGTCCATGTGCAGTTTCATGCCCTTGGCGTGGACATGCTCCGCGATGGCCCGGACCTCGTCCGGGGTGTAGCAGGTACCCAGCTCGGTAGTCTGGGTGATGGAGACGGCCAGCGGCTGGGCGCGGTGCTCGTCGCCCCAGCCCCAGGCCTCCTGGTCGATCAGCGCGGGCGTGAGTTTGCCGTCATGGGTGGGGACCTGCAGCAGTTTGATGCCGCCGATGCGCTCCGGTGCACCGTTTTCGTCCATGTTGATGTGGGCGGTGGAGGCGCAAATGACGGCGCCCCAGCGCGGCAGCAGGGACTGCAGGGACAGGACGTTAGCGCCGGTGCCGTTGAACACCGGGAAGCACTCGATGCCTTCGCCGAAGTGCCCTTCCATCAGCTGCTGCAGGCGCGCGGTGTAGTCGTCTTCGCCGTAGGAGACCTGGTGGCCTTCGTTCGCGGCGGCCAAGGCCGCGAGGACCTCCGGGTGCACGCCGGAATAGTTGTCCGAGGCGAAGCCGCGGACGGAAGGATCGTGGAGCCGCACCGAAGTGCTGGCAGGGACAGTTTCAACTGTGCTGGTCATCGTTTTGCTCACGCTTTCAGTCTAAGAGGTCGGGCCCCAAGGGCTAAGCCAAGGGGCTAAGTCCGGCGGCAGTCCGGGCCACTGAGCCGGGGTCAGTGGATCCGGATCTGTTCAGCGGCTGAGCAGCAGCCGCTGGCCGTTCAGCTCGCCGGCAGGAGTGCTGAAGAGCCCGGCTGCGGCAGCCGCCAGGTCAGCCACGTCCGTGAAGCCCGGGAACGACCGTTCCGGGGCCTTGGCCCGCATTCCGGGGTCAACGAGGGCCTTCACCACGAAGATGGTGGCGGCGCTGCGCAGCTGCGGCTTTTCCTGATCCGGGCTTTCCTGCCCGGTGTTGCCGGCACCGGCGGCCGCGGCGTGGGCCCGCCGGAAGCCGTCCGCGACCGCCAGCGTCCAGGCTTCGGCGGCGGCCTTGGCCGCGGCGTAGCTGGCCCCGCCCGCCGTCGGGGTGCTCACGGCCGTGGAGGACACCATGGCGAAGCGTCCGGTGTCCGAGGCGGCGAGGTCGTCGAAGAAGACGCGCGTGACGTTCCGCAGCGTCGTGACGGCATTGCGTTCCAGGAAGTCCCAGTCCTCGTCGCTCTGGTCCGTGATGCCTTTCGCGCCGCGCCAGCCGCCCACCAGGTGGATGACGCCGTCGACGTTTCCGGCCATGCCGGCCACGCTCGCCCGCAAGGCCCTTACCTCCGCCAGGCTCGCGAGATCGCTCACAAGCGGGGTGATGCCGCCGCCGGCTTCGGCGGCGGCGGCCTCGATGTGGGCGGCATTCGAACCGACGGTGAAGACCCTGTGGCCGGCGTCGCGCAGGGCCCGGGCCGTGGCGATCCCGGACGGCCCGCTGCCGCCGGTGACCAGCACGTTCAACGTGCGTCCGTTGCTCATCCGGCGTTCAGTGCCCGGGTGCCGCTGCCCTCGCCGGTGTCTGAAGATCCGGTGTCTGAAGATCCCGTGATGCCGGCAGTGGATTCGATGACCGGCCGCATCTTCTTCTCCAGCGCTTCGTAGAACATGGAGAGCGGGAACTCGTCGTCGAGGACCTGGTCCGTGAGGCCGCGGGGCGGGCCGTCCAGGGGAAGGGCGTCCGGACCCTTGGCCCAGACCGAGGCCGGGTTGGGCGTGACCGTGCCGGAGATGAGCTCGTAGGCGGCGAGCCAGTGGGCCACCTTGGGACGGTCGATCGAGCGCCAGTACAGTTCCTCGATCTTGGCGCCGAGTTCAACCACGACCCCGGCGGCCTCGTCCCAGTCGATGCTGAGTTTGCTGTCGGTCCAGTGCAGGACGTGGTGCTGGTGCATCCAGGCGAAGAGCAGCTGGCCGCCGAGGCCGTCGTAATTGCGGACGCGGGTGCCGGTGATGGCGAAGCGGAAGATGCGGTCGAAGATCACGGCGTACTGGACAAGCTTGGCGTGCCGGCGGGCCTCCGGGTCGGCGTCCTCGTCCTTCTCGATTTTCACCGATTCGCGGAAGGCGGTGAGGTCGCAGCGCAGTTCCTCCAGCGAGTAGAGGAAGTACGGCATGCGCTGCTTGATCATGAACGGGTCGAAGGGCAGGTCCCCGCGCATGTGGGTGCGGTCATGGATGAGGTCCCACATGACAAACGTTTCCTGCGTCAGCTCCTGGTCCTCCAGCAGCCCGGCGGCGTCCTTGGGCAGCTGCAGGGAAGTGATCTCGGCGGCGGCACGCAGGACGCGGCGGAAGCGGGCGGCCTCGCGGTCGGCGAAGATCGCGCCCCACGTGAACGTCGGGGTCTCGCGGACAGCGACGGTCTCCGGGAAGAGGACTGCTGAGTTGGTGTTGTAGCCCGGGGTGAAGTCGAGGAAACGGATCGGGACGAAGAGCTTGTTGGAGTATTCGCCCGTTTCCAGGCCGCCTATGAACTCGGGCCAGATGACCTCGATCAGGACGGCCTCGACGAGGCGGCTGCTGCTGCCGTTCTGGGTGTACATCGGGAACACGACGAGGTGCTGGAGCCCGTTGACCCGGTGCTGCTGCGGCTGGAAGGCCTGCAGGGAATCCAGGAAGTCCGGCACGCCAAAGCCGGCGTCGGCCCACCGGCCGAAGTCGGTGACGAGCAGGTCAAGGTAACGGGCATCGTGCGGGAAGGACGGGGCCAGGGCCGTGACCGCCGCGGTGATGGTTCCAACGTGGCCGGCCGCGGCGTCGTGGGCTTCGGCATCCGGCACGGATCCGTCCTTGACCTGGAGGGCCTGCAGGGCCGTGGCCGCAGCCTTGAGCCGCAGCCATTCCTGGTTGCTGGCAGTGATCGGGGCGGGGGCGGTGAGAGCAGTCGTGGTCATCGTCGACGGTCGCCTTTCTGGTTGCTGTGGAGCGTGTCGCTGGATCTGAATCGAGCGTAGCAAGCAAACAGAGGCGCTAATGCAAAATTGCTTCGAGCATAAGAAAGTCTGGGGCAAGTGATTCTGAAAGCCCGTTCCAGCGGAAGGAGAGGAAGGGCTGCGGGCTACTGCCCGGCGCCGTCCGCGGGAACGAGTTTCAGGGAGACCGAGTTGATGCAGTACCGCTGGTCCGTGGGGGTGCCGTAGCCCTCGCCGTCGAACACGTGTCCCAGGTGGGAATCGCATGTGCCGCAGCGGACTTCCACCCGGTCCATGCCCATGGTGCGGTCATGGATGTAGCGCACGGTTCCCTCGGCGAGCGGAGCCCAGAAGGACGGCCAGCCGCAGTGCGAGTCGAACTTTTCGTTGCTGGTGAAGAGCTCGGCGCCGCAGGCCCGGCACTGGTAGACGCCCCGGGTGTGGGTGTCCCAGTATTCGCCGGTGTACGGCCGCTCGGTGCCGGCCTGGCGGAGTACGCGGTACTCCTCGGGCGTCAGTTCCTCGCGCCACTGGGCGTCCGTCTTTTCGACCGGCTTTTGGCCCGGCGTGTGTTCGCCGGAGGGCTGTTCAAGCGGCGCAGCGGCAGGCGCCGCGGCGGGGTCAGCGGCGGGCACTGCGGAGGGCATGGATTTGGACCTGTTAAAGATGCTCATAGCCTCAATAACGCTCAGGAGTCCCCGATAAATCCCGAACCGGCGTACAGATGCAGGACGGGCAGCCCCAGCTTGTCCTGTGCCTTGGTGGCCCAGTCGGTGTGGAAAGTGTCTGCGACAGCGTGCGGGCGCGTGATGACCACAGCCTGTCCGGCACTGAGTTCCTTGACCTTGGCAACCAGGCCGTCGACGGCCTTGCCCTCGACGACTTCGCCCGAGACGCCGCCGCCCAGGCCGGCCAGTGCGGCCAGCGACGCGGCCAGGGTGTCGGCGGCTTCGGCCCGCTCCACGGCGGGGTCGGAGTGTGCCGTCAGTTCACGGAAGGCTTTAGCGATTTCAAGCAAGGAAAGGTTCTCCAGGAAATCCACCACCAGGTGCCGCTCGGTGTTGGCCGGCACCAGGATCAGCACGGGCGCATCACCGCCGGCAATCAGGGTTTCAATATTGACGCGGTCATCCGCACCGAGGGGCTCTTCTGTCAAAATGACGATTGGATCACTCATGACCCCAGCCTAGTCGCGCTCGTGTTGCCCCGCATGGTTGTGCCCCGCGGCAGCCTGGCGTGTCCATGCCGGCTGCCGTGCCAATGCCACGGTTGGGCTGCGGTTCAGTCAGAATGGTGCCATGGCATCCTCCTTGCGCCTCCGCCCGGACCTCCGCCCGGACCTCCGCCCGGATCTTCGCCGGACCGCCGCCCGCCGGACCGCTGCCCGCGAAACAGCAGTCCACCTCGCAGTGGCCACCGGCGCCACCGCGTCCGGAAGCGCCAAGTGGGCGGTGGGCGGCATCATCGGCGGCAGCGCCGCTGCGGGCGTGCTGGCCGCCGGGTCCTCCGCCCTCGCGCTCTATTTCGCCCGTCGCGTCATCACCCCGGCCCGGTTCCGCGCTGAGGACCAGGAAGTGCTGGCCGTCATCCGCGAAGGCCGGGCGCTGCACGTCATTCTCGCCGCCACCCCGGATTCCACAGTGGACGGGGTCTATGGTTTCTTCTTCGACGGCGGCCGTGGCCATGCGCGGATCGGCCGGATCCTGTCCTACTCGCCGGCCGAACGCACCGTGCTGCGCGAGGTTGAGCACGTCTACAGCGGGGACATTGCCACCGCCCGGCGCGGATGGTGGAGCGGGGCGGCCTATCCGGATCCGGCCGCGCTGGGGCTTCCGGTGGAGGACGTGCTGATCGACGTCGATGCCGGGACCGCGCCGGCCTGGCTGGTCCCCGCCACGCCGGCGGAGGATCTGGCCCCGGATGTCTGGGCGATCATGGTGCACGGCCGCGGCGCCACCCGGCAGGAGGGACTGCGGGCCCTCCAGACCGCCAGGGAACTGGGCATGTCCAGCCTGCTGATCTCCTACCGAAACGACGGACTGGCCCCGTCAGCCAGCGACGGGCGCTACGGCCTGGGTTCCACCGAATGGCGCGACGTCGAGGCCGCCATCGGCTATGCCCTGGAACAGGGCGCCCGCGAGGTAGTCCTGTTCGGCTGGTCGATGGGCGGCGCGATCTGCCTGCAGACGGCTGACCTCTCCCGCCATCGCCACCTGATCCGGGCAATGGTCCTGGACGCGCCGGTCATCAACTGGGTCAACGTGCTGGCCCACCACGCGGAGCTGAACCGGATCCCGTCGTCCGTGGGCCGCTACGGACAGCTGATGCTCAGCCACCGCCTCGGCCGGCGGCTGACCGGGCTGGCCGCCCCCGTTGACCTCAAGGCGATGGACTGGGTTTCGCGGGCCGTGGAGCTGCGGACGCCGACCCTCATTGTGCACAGCGTGGACGACGAATACGTGCCGTTCGGGCCTTCCGCCGCGCTGGCCGAGAAGAATCCGGAGATGGTCACGTTCGAGCCCTTCGACAGGGCCCTGCACACCAAGGAATGGAACGTGGATCCGGAGCGCTGGGACCGGCAGGTCGCGGCCTGGCTCCGGCAGCAGCTGGCGCCCCGTGCCAACCCCGGCGACCAGGAGACGGCGGCCGGAAACGCCACACCCAACTAGGGCGTGTCTCCTAATTCGGGGCGTGGTTTTTGAAATAGTGGACGGGTGTCACGTACTTCCGTTTTGACTGATGACCAGTGGGCTCTGATTGAGGACCTGATGCCGGACTCCTCCGGGCGTCGG
>NZ_JBEGIG010000007.1:0-75793 GCF_040676555.1 Arthrobacter sp. LAR12-1-1.1
AATGCGGTCGCTGCCGTGATTCTTGCTATCGGTCGTTGACGAGACTTTGCAGGTCGCTGCTTCGCCTACCTCTTCGCCACCCCACGATCACCGCGCCAGCCCGGATCCGTCGCAGGCCGGAGCAACAAGCACTACCCCCTTGGCCGTCAGCTCGTCGGGTATGTCCCTGGCATCAGAAAGGGAGCGCGCCAGCCGGTCGAGCTTGGTCACCACGAGCGTATCGCCGGCCCGGCACGCGGCCATCGCTTCACGGAGCCCAGGGCGCACCCGATTCGCTCCCGTAAGTCCGTGATCGACGAAGACCTGGGCCTCCTCTACACCCAGAGCAAGGAGGGCATTGCGTTGTGCGGTAAGGTCCTGGTCGTTCGTCGAGACCCGGGCATAACCGATCTTCATTCCAGTCATAAGGAACATGGTTGCAGTAATCCCCCGGTCACCGTGCATTTGATCGTGCGGGTCTTACGTACATGGCCTAGGCCAGCAACCGCTCGGAACGTGGTGGCGGGCTTCCGCGGCACGGTGATCGACCGGCTTCTGAGACACTGTCGCTTCGTCACGTGGAGCGCCCCGGGCTGAGTGGCTCGGCTGCGTGTAGTCGTAGCCGGTGCAGATCCTGGATAAGTCTGTAGGGCATTACTCAGGTCTGTGGGCCGCCAAAGCGCCCCCACATCGGGTTGAGGAGAGGGATGCGGGGGCGTGATTCTCGGCCGTTCCGACGCCTTTGGGGCAGCGGTACCGCCACACCATTCTTCTCCCCATCTTCCAGGCCAGCAACAATTGCCTGTTCAACCTTCTGACAGCCGCATTACCTCATACGCCTCTCGTCCAGGTTCTTCGGGTTGTCGGTCCGGCGGCCGGCGACGCAGACGGCGTTGTCCACCATGGTCATGACTGTCTGTCCCTTCACTCCGGCGTCGCCCGTGCGGGCGCTGTGCCCGGAGCCGGCGGCGCCGGTGGGTCCCCGGTAACCGGATGGTCGGGCCGGCCCGGCCCGGCGGGAACCTGGCAGGGCACTCGTCGTTTCATGGCCGTAGAACGCTTAGCGCCTCCGGGGGCTGGCGCAGGTACTCTTCGGATTCTCCGTCGACCGTCAACGATGGCATCGGCACAGCGCATGCGCACGGGCGCGGCTGTTACTGCAAAGCTTAAATATTGCTTAGTGTGGTGCCGGGATGTGGCCCGCCCAGCGAACGCGGGCCTCCGGCACACGCCTCTTGCCGACCTCCTGACGGATCGGCTCCGCGTCCAAGCGCGGAGCCGATCTCGGAGGGAGCCTTCGCGTGGATGTGGCACCCAACAACGGAGAAAACCCCCGCGCCGCTCCGGGGGAAGGTACCGACGCGGGACGCTCATGGGTGTCCGTTGCCCCTGGCTTCCGCCGCTTGCGCTCAGCGCCGGCCCGGGTCCCGTCTGGCTGATGCGGCCGGCTACGCGTTTGGAGATTTTTCCGCGGTCGGGGGCTGTTCTCCGGCCGGGTGGTGTGCCTCCTTGAGATGGCGTGCGAGCTTTTCTTCAGCGTCCGCGCGCCGTTGCCCGACGGTGCGCATCTGGTGTGTGGTCAGGTCTTCGCGGCGCCTCTGGTGTCCGGCGCGTTGCGCGGGCCCGGGCCCGACGGCGTCCGGGCCGGGTTTGGTGTGTTCGCTCATGACCGCATCGTCGCACACGATCTTCCCGGGCAAAAGTGGCACAATATTGCAACCTCACGGAATCGCCGTCGTTCCCCGATGGATCGAGGAATCGGCCCGGGCTCTAGGCGGCGGGGGCCGATACCGGGCTGCTTCCTTCAGCGGGTTTCCGGCCGATGGGGGTGGTCCCGTCGTCGGCGCCGTTCCTTTGGATCTCTTGGGGGAGCGAGGCGAGGGGGAGTTCCCGGTGGACGATGTAGTCGCAGGCAGCGGGGCCCGTCATCGCCACCCCGGTGCACAGGCCGCCGGGGTGGACGGGCTGGATGTTCACCGCGCGCAGTCCCGCTCTGAAAGTTCTGGCTGGAGCGGGGGTGGATCCCCGGAGGGAGCACCAGCTGAGGTATAGACCGTACAGCTCTTCCTGGGTGAGCCCGTCGGCGTCCTGGTTCCGGACGATGCAGTCATTGACGAACTCGTGCAGCGGTGACTTCAACATCTTGGCCTCCTGCGTCCGGCGGCGTAGCCGCTCAACTGGAACAGCTATCAAGGGGTGAAGCAAAACCGTCCCGGACATCGCCGGGCCCATAGAAAATTTAAGATGTCGGGCTGCGCCTGTCAACCGGGAGATACGCCTTGATTTCAGTGCGCACCATGGACCGGCCAGCGGGTGCCTATGTAGGTTGCTTTCATTGTTATCTCCTGAGCAGTGGTGGTTGGGCGGTTGGAAGCGTCAGGTCGGCTGTGCCGGTCAGTCGGCTTTACCGATGGTGGCTGCGAATCCGTGCATCTGGTTTTCGATGGCGTCGGTGTTTTCGTAGGTGCCGATGGGCACGATCCCGTTGAAGTAGCCGACGTGCCGGTAGTAAAGGACGAGGCTTTGAGCGGGGGCGTAGTACCCGATCGTGAGCGGCGCGGCCTCGCTTCCCTCTGGTGCGCCCTCGAGGTCCAGCGGGGCCGGTAGTTGCGATAGCTTTTCCTGGCCGCCGTGGTCCCGGAACGCCAGGGTCAGGGGAAGCTGGGCCAGGAGCGAGGCTGACGTGGCGCTGCCGTCGAGTTCTCCTGCAATTCTCTGGCCCTGGAGCTCGATGAAAATCGGCGTGGTGGTTGACGTTGCGGTCGGGGCGGCGGTCGGATCGCTCGCCGGTGAGCCCGGGGAGGGCGACCGTGTATAAGCGCTGCCGCCGGGGTTGTAGTTGCAGCCAGCCATAGCGATAGCGGTAGCGATCAGAACCAGCGCAGGCACCACGACGCCTGGCCGCAAGGCTTTTCCCGGTGAAAAACGGTTACGAGTGTTCATGGAGGATCCTTTCCGGGGATGCAGGGAGGACAAGGTCTGCCGCGGGGTTTGCCGGTGTTGTTAGAGGCGGGCGGGGAATGCGGTGCGGCGTCCGTAGATGGTCAGCATGAGTGCGGCCAGGCCGGCGACGATCATCACGACCGTAAGTACAAGACCGCTGAAATTCGTCAGCAGGGCGGCGCCGAGGATGCCGGCGGTGAAGATTGCGAGGTTGAACGCTACCGGCAGGAACGAGTTCGCCACGTCGGAGTCCGCGCCTCCGGTGGTGGTGAGGGCGGCTTGGAGCTGGGCGGCGGCCCCTCCGAAGGTGATCCCCCACAGGACGGTGGCGGTGATGATCGCCGGGGCCGATGCGTGGCCGACTAGCAGCACCACCGCAGCCGCGATGAACAGGGCCACGCTTCCGTGCAGGAGCGGGCGGGGGTGGTTGTCCAGGAGGACGCCGGTGATGATGATTCCGGCGATCGAGGCGACTCCGAAGATGAAGAGTTCGACGTCGGCGGTGAGGCTGGTGCCGGTGGTGCGCAGGTACGGGGCGATGTAGGTGTAGATGGTGTTGTGGGCCAGCATCCACGTGAAGATGACGGCCAGGATCACGGCGATGCCGCGCATGCGGAAGACCCTGGCCAGGGGAAGCCGGGAGGTTCCGGGCTGCCCCTCGGCGTCGGGCGCGATCGCAGCGATGAAGACACCGGTAATCACGGCGACCGCGGTGAGTCCGGCGAAGGCCCAGCGCCAGTCGAAGGTCGTTCCGAGCCAGGCCCCCAGTGGTGTGCCGAGGGCGAATCCGACGGGTGCCCCGACGGAGACGATCGCCAGCGACAGGCCTGCACGGGAGGGTGGGCTGATCTTCCGGCCGTAGGCGGCCAGCATCCCCCAGATGATTCCCGAGAACGCGCCGGCGACGAAACGTGATGCCAGTGACAGGGTCACGTCGCTGGAGAGGGCGGTGGTGCTGTTGGCCAGGATGAGGCCGAGGATCGCGCCGAGGAGTAATGGCTTGCGGCGCATGCCCCGGGTAAGGGTGATGGCGGGGATGGTGATGAGCACTGTGCCGAGGGCGTAGGCGCTGACGAACAGTCCGACGGTGCCTTCGCTGGTCCCCATGCCGGTGGCGATAACGGGCAGCAGGCCGGCCGGCATGGTCTCCATCGCGACGAGGACGAAGCCGATGACGGCAAGCGCCGACAGAGCGGCGAGCGGCAGCCGTTTCGGCTTCTCAGTCGATTCCAGGGCCGGCGCCGGAGCGGTGGTAATGATGGTCATTTTTCTCCTTGCCCGCGACGGGGTTGCGCGGTTACTTGCTGGTCGGGAACGGTTCGGTGTAATCGCTGAACGTGTCGCGGCGGGTGTGGTGCTCCCACAGCCGCTGCGCGAGGGCGCCGGGATCGTTCTGCGGGTGTCCGGGTTCGATGGCGCGGGGGATGATCAGCTGTCCGACGTGAATGTTCTCGGCGCCGAGGGTGTCGTGGAGCATCGTCGCCAGCGCGGTTTCACCGGCGAAGGCGATGGACGTCCCGGCAACCGACGGGTTCGGCCGGCCGGCTGAACCGCCGTTGACGAACAGGACGGTTCCGCGTCCCAACGTGCGCATGCCGCTGAGGACGTGGTGCACGGCCGTGACGGGTCCGTAAATGGAGAACTCCACCGCTGCGGCCAGATCCTTCACCGTCGTTTCCAACACGGGGCGCAGGAATTCCTTCTGCGGCAGCGGACTGTATTCCAGGACCTCGATCGTGCCGAGCTCTTGCGCGGCCTGCTCCAGCGCCGCGGTGAGGGCTTCCGGGTCCCGGACACTGGCGGCGTAGCCGCGGGCGGTGAAGCCTTCCGCGGCCAGTTCTTCTGCGAGCAGGTCGAGCTTGTTCTGGTTGCGGGAGATCAGGGCGATGGCGAAGCCTTCGGCTCCGAAGCGGCGGGCGATGGCTGCGCCGAGCCCTGTGCCGGCGCCGACGATGGCAATAGTGGTCATAACGTCCTTAGGGAGTGAGGCGGTGATCAGCGGGGGAGGATGAGGTTGAAAACCTTGCCCGGGTCGTACCGCTGGTAAGTCTTTATCCAGTCAATACGCGAACCGTCCAGCGCGGGAGTCTCTGTCAAGGGGTGTACCAGAAGGGGACCCCAACGAAGTTCGCAGGGACGTATTCTCGTGGCATGGACTATAAAGCCGAGGTACGCGAGTTCCTGATGTCGCGCCGCGCAAAGATCACCCCCGAACAGGCCGGACTTCCCGCAGGGCCGAACAGACGAGTTGCCGGGCTTCGCCGCACAGAAGTTGCGACACTCGCCGACGTCAGCGTCGAGTACTACGCCAAGCTCGAACGTGGTGCTATCGGCGGAGCCTCCTCGTCCGTGCTTGACGCCATCGCCCGCGCCCTTCTCCTCGATGACACGGAACGAACCCACCTCTTCGACCTCGCCCGCGCAGCCGACGGTGTTCCGCTATCCGGGCGTCCCCGCCGACGATCCACGAAAAACGCCGTCAGTCGACCCAGTCTGCACTGGGTACTCAACACAATTACCGACGGCGTTGCCTTCGTTCGCGACCAGCACCAGGACCTCCTTGCTACTAATGAGCTCGGCAGGGCCTTCTATGCGCCCCTCATCGGCGCCGGTGGTCGCACCCCGAACCTGGCCCGGTTCCAGTTCCTCGACCCTGCATCCCGGGACTTTTATCCTGACTGGGAGCTCTTCGCTGAGATGTGCGTGGCGATTATGCGGGCCGAAGCCGGCCGTGACCCCAACGACAAAGGGCTCCAGGACCTCGTTGGTGAGCTCTCCACGCGCAGCGACGTATTCCGGCGCCTGTGGGGCGCGCATGACGTTAGGACCCACGGGTCCGGCACAAAACGATTCAACCACCCCGTCGTCGGCGAACTCACTCTCGCCTACGAAGAACTCATTATCACTGCCGACCCAGGCTGCGTCCTTATGATCTACACCGCCGAGCCCGGCTCGCCCAGCGCTGAGCGACTGCGGCTACTCGCCAGCTGGGCAGCTACGGGATCAGGCACCGGGGCGGGTGCGGGAGCTGTTGGCCCTGCTGACCGACAAGCCAGTTGACGAATCCGTAACGGTTTTCCCGCCTTTCTACTCCGACTTCGGGAAGAACATCACCCTCGGGAAACGGATCTTCATCAATTCCGGGTGCAAGTTTCAGGACCAGGGCGGTGTCGTCATCGGGGGCGACTGTCTGATCGGGCACAACACGGTGATGGCCACACTCAACCACGACCTGATGCCGAGCCGCCGGACGGACATGCACCCGGCCCCTATCGTCGTTGGCCGCAATGCGTGGATCGGATCCAACGCCACCATTCTGCCGGGGGTGACGATTGGTGATAATGCCGTCGTGGCGGCTGCGTCCGTAGTGACAAAGGACGTATCGGGAAACTCCGTTGTTGTGGGCTCGCCTGCCCGGGTGGTGCGCTCACTTCCCAGCTGAACCACCCTGGTTTCAACTTCGGTGCCCTCGTGCTCCTTCGCACCCCGCGTGCCAAGAGCCGCGGTTCGTGTCACACATCCAGGCGCGTCGTGTAGACAGCGACCTCGAAGCCTCTGGAGATCACGGGCGGCGAGATGCCCGGTAAGGCTTCCTCGAATGGACACCCGCCACTTACCGCTAACAAAGCACCGCCGAATACCGCTGTGATTCACAGCCTCGTGGAAGGGACAATAGGGCCTCATTCCGTCTCATCCAGGCTGTGGCAACGCCAAGATTTCAGGATATTTGAGGGGGCAGTCATCTTCGCGTGGGAGGCTTCGGCGCCTACACCAGCCGGTTGGTTTATGGAGGCGCGAACTTAGTTCAGCATCGTTGACTGGCCGTTTCGCTGGCTCCGACGCAGCGCTTGGGCAGCCTGGAATGTGGCAAAAAGGAAGTGTGTACAAAGTACACACTTTGGGCTTCGGACTGGGTCGTATGTGGGCCGGACCGGGCGGGATTCCTTATGTTTCCGGGGGAGTCCGTTTGCAAGGGCTGGAATGCAGTTCGAGTCCCACCTCGGGCACGTGTTTTCCCTGTTCGGAGGCTTGTGGGCCGCTGAATGTGTACAAATCTCCTTTATGGGCCCCTGCGGGGCCCATTTTTGTTGGTGGCGGCTGGTTTGGCGGCTCCTTCTCTTGACGTGGACAGCGGTGTTGCTGCTTACTCCTTCATGGCCGGGAGCGCTTGGAACTGCATGACCTGCTGCGGCTTGGGGATCAAATCTTCATGGTCATCCCTGTCGGGCGCCGGAACTCGTCGGAAACTGTCGCCATGACCCTAATGATCTCCCGGGCACCGAGCATCGAGCATCGGGCAGGGACCGGGCAAACCGCGAGGTTGGTGACGACCAGATTGTGCCGGCCCGGACAACCGCCCGGCTTCGTTCAGTCCCGGCCGTTCCTGTTCCTTCCGGTCACGCCGTGGTCACCGTCGATCAGGTCGTTGGGGCGCCCAGACCCGTAAGCGCCTTGCGTGGTGTCCTGAAGTTCATCCAGCAGTGGCATGGGTGTTTCCCTTGTCTTTGACGCGGTGTGAGGTCGTGGTTGTCGGCCTGTTCGGGAACGGCCGATCGGCCGTGCCCGAGGCGCCAGGTGCTTCAGGCTCCGGACACGGTGCCGGTGGCCGGGGTGCGGACTACCTGCCCGGCGTAGGAGAATCCGCCGCCGAAACCGAACAGCAGAACGGGGCTGTCGGGCGGAAGCTGTCCGCTACGCACCAGCTTGGCAAGGGCGATCGGGATACTGGCCGAGGACGTGTTCCCCGAGGTGACGACGTCACGTGCGGTGATCTCGCGGGAGATTCCGAGTTGATCGGCAAGGGGCTCGATGATGCGCAGGTTGGCCTGGTGCGGGACGAACCCTGCGAGCTCGTCCGGCCGGATGCCGGCGATCTCGCAGGTTTTCCGGGCCAGCGTGGCGGCCTCGCTGATGGCCCACCGGAACACGGACATGCCTTCCTGCTGGAAACGGAGTTTGGGTTCTTCGATCCTGACCGCGTGGGACAGTTCGGGGACTGATCCCCAGTGGACTGGTCCGATCCCCGGAGTTGGTGAGGCGGTGAGCACGAGGGCGCCGGCACCGTCACCGACGAGTACGCAGGTGGTCCTGTCGGCCCAGTCCGTGAAGTCACTGAGCTTCTCGGCCCCGATGACCAGGGCGGTGTTGGCGGCCCCGGAACGGATGGCCTGGTCAGCGACGGCAAGGGCGTGCGTGAACCCCGAGCAGGCGGCGTTAAGGTCGAACACGGCAGGGTTCCGGGCACCCAGCGCGGCCGAGACCCGCCCGGCGGTGCTCGGGGAGCGGTCCAGTGCGGTCACGGTAGCAACGACGACCAGGTCCAGATCCGCGGCTTCGATCCCGGCATGTTGAAGGGCGTCCCGCCCGGCCTGGGTGGCCATGTCCGCGACGGATTCGGTATCGGCGATGCGGCGTTCCTGGATCCCGACCCTGCTGCGGATCCATTCATCGGTGGTATCCACGATCTGGCTCAGTTCCTCGTTATCCAGGATCCTGGCGGGCTGGTACGAGCCGACCCCTGCGATCCGGGAGCCCCGGCCTGTTGAGGGTTTTGGTGCGGGCACGGTCGGTGCTGTCATGTTTTGCTCCTGAATATCGGGACCGGTCGGGCGGGACTTATGAGGCGGGGCAATGCAGAGTGCGGGCAGTACGGGGATGGGTGGTGCAGGTTCCGGGAGCGGGCTGTCCGTCAGGGGTGTTCCCGCAGTGTGTTGAAAAGTTCAGAAAGGCTCATGCCCGCCGCCGCCGCCGCATCGGCGGGCGGCACTTGGGCGGCCATGGCCCGGCACAAGGCCAAAACCAGGCCGGATGCCTCCGTTCCGGAACCGTGGTGTTCGGACAAAGCCGGTTTGGTGCAGTCGGGTGCGGGGACGGCATGACCGTGCGCTGGTAGGTAGCCGCCCCGGGCCGCGGCGGCCTCGATACTTTTCAGGTGGTAGTCCATTGCTTCCTTGTCCCCAGTGTTTTCTTGCTCTCCTGGTGGTGGGTGCGGGTTGGGCGTTTACGATGCCGTAGGCGGGGACTGTGCCGGCGCGGCCGGGCTGCGGGCCAGGACCACGCAGTCCAACGCGGGCCGGCGGGCCCCGGGGACGGGCCGTGACCGGATTTCTGCTGATTCGACCTCCAGCCCGGACGCTCTGGCCCAGGCGGCAACCCGCGCGCTGTGGTGCAGCACGGACGGGTCACGTGTTCCGGCGGTGCCTTCCCGCGGGTCGGCCGGGTCGTGGCCGATGTACAGGAACAGCCCGCCGGGGGTTAGGCCCGGGGCGTTGCGGGCGATGACGCGATCGAGATCGGGGCCGGGCAGATGGAGGAAGGCGGCCAGAACAAGGTCCAGGCTTCCGCGTACCGGGGCGCAGGTGGTGACGTCGGCGACGGACCGGGTGATCAGGTCCGTGACGCCTTCGGCGAAGGCGCGTCCGCGCCCGATATCCAGGGCTGCGGCGGAAAAGTCCATCGCTGTCACGTGCCAGCCGCGTCCGGCGAGCCACACGGCGTTGCGGCCGTCGCCGGCCCCCAGATCCAGGGCCCGTCCGGGGGCAAGCCCGTTCAGGATGGCGCGGACCGAGGAGCTTGCCGGCGCCCAGCTGAGGTCGTTCTCGGTGTACCAGCGGTTCCAGGCTTCCGCGTCCGCGGGGTACCCGGTCCCTCCGGGCCTGGAGTACTTCCACGCCGGAAGTGCCATGTCGCCCACGCTCATGGCGAGCTCCTGCCCGGGTGCAGCGCTGTTGCCCCTGTGGGCCGGCCCGGTGAGTTGTTGCGCCGTCGGAACCCGTCGATCCCGGCGCGGATGCCGACGGTCGGGGCGGTCAGTACCGCCGCGGCCAGCCAGACCGGGTTCGTAGGCCCCGCGAAGAGTGCCGGGAGGTCGAACAGCAGAAGGGCCCCCAGTCCGAAACCCAGGAGGTATCGCGGCAGGCGGTCCGGTTCGGTCCGGGATTCCAGGGGTGCTGTTGGCGGCAAAGGATGCTCCTGATCATTCAGCGGACCGTGGTGCGGCCGGGAGTGGCTGCCGCGACCGGGCCACGGTCGGGGTCCTGGCCGGCGTCGGGTGCTTTGTCGAGTGCGGGAAGTTCTGCGATGCGGGCGGCCCTGGCGCGGGCGACGTGGCTGCGGGCGTGTTCCACGGCCGGGGGCAATTCCGCGAAGAGGTGTTTGTGGTGGCGCAGGGATTCCAGGACGCCGACCTTGGTGACCAGGGCCAGGTGGCGGTCCTGGATTCCTTTGATCAGTACGGTGATGCCGCGGCGTTCGAGGGCGTTGACGATGTCGGTGATGACCCTGGCCCCTGTTGCGTCCAGGACCTGGAGCTGTGACATGCGGATGATGACGACGTCGACGCTGCGGATAGCGCTGACCCGGTCCAGGACGCGTTCGGCGGCGGCGAAGAACAGGGCCCCGTCGAGGCGGAACACGGCGATGTGTTCGTCCCCGTCCTGGACCGGGCCGGGGATCTCTTCCCGGTGGACGCCGCTGGACTTGACCAGGGTGCGCAGGGCGAAGAAGGACGCGACGGCGACGCCGATCGCCACTGCCTCGATGAGGTCGAAGGACACGGTGATCAGCGCGGTGACGAAGAACACGACGGCGTCGGCACGGGTCGATCCGATCACGCTGCGCAGCGTGGTGGGGGAGACCATGCGGGTGGCGGTGACCATCAGTACCCCGGCGAGGGCGGCGAGCGGGATACGTGAGACCGGGCCGGTGGCGAGGTAGACCACGGCCAGCAGGACAACGGCATGGGTGATGGCCGCGAGCCGGGTCCTGCCGCCGGAGCGGATGTTCACCGCGGTGCGGGCGATGGCCCCGGTGGCGGGCATGCCGCCGAAGAACCCGGATGCGACGGAGGCCAGGCCTTGGCCCAGGAGTTCACGGTCGGCGTCGTAGGGGCCGGTGTCGGAGATCGACGCGGCAACCCGGGCAGAGAGCAGCGACTCGATCGCCGCGAGGGCCGCGATGGTCGCGGCCGGCCCGGCAAGGGCAGCCACGGTGCCCCAGTCCAGGGCGGGGATAACCGGGGCCGGCAGGGTGTCGGGCAGGGTGCCGATCCGGGCCACCGGCAGGTCCAGCACCTGGGCGGCGATGCTGGCGATGATGATGGCGATGAGAGAACCGGGGATCTGCGCGTGGATCCGGGGTGCGGCGATCATGATGACGGCGACAAGTGCCACCAGTGCCAGCGGGGCAAGGAGGGTGGCGGGGGACGCCGTCGTGAGTCCCTGGACGGCAGAGACGGCGGCGTTGCTGCTCGGTCCGGCTTTGACGCCGAAGGCGGCGGGGACCTGCTGGAGGAAGATGATCATGGCAATCCCGAGGGTGAACCCCTCGATCACCGGCCAGGGCAGCAGGGTCACGACCCGGCCGAGCTTGAGCACACCGGCGGCGACCACGATGACCCCTGCCAGGACGGCAACCGCGGCCAGGGCACCGATGCCCTGCGTGGCGATGACGGGACCCAGGACGACGACCATCGCTCCGGTCGGGCCGGAAACCTGGATGTTGGAACCACCGAAAACGGCGGCGACGATGCCGGCGATCACGGCGGTAATCAGTCCGCTGGCCGCTCCGGCGCCGGAGCTGACCCCGAAGGCCAGCGCCAGCGGGAGGGCGACGATACCCACGGTGACCCCGGCGATGAGGTCCCCTTTCCAGGTGCGGGGCAGATCCGTATAGTCCCTCGGGCCGGGCAGAAGCGCCCGGGCCGCGGTCAGGGCCTTCATCGTGAGCTGCCGTCGGCCGCAGCCAGCGGGGACGCAGCGGCCGGAGACGTGGCCTCGGAATGTTCGAGCTGCTCGCGGGTGGTGTGCAGCATGTCGTTGAGCAGTAGACGTGCCACGGACAGCAGGTCAGCGACCTGCGGGTACGCCAGGGAATAGAACATCTGCAGGGCCCTGCGTTCGCCCTTCACCAGGTGGTAACGGCGCAGCACGGACAGATGCTGGGACAGATGCGAGGCCTCCAGACCTGTTGCGGCGAGCATGTCAGTTACCGATACCTCGGGCGCCGCGGAGAGCATCTCCAGCACCCTGATCCGCACGGGATGCGCAAGACCCTTGAAAAGATTGGCCTTCACTTCATATAACGGTGCCCGGAAATCCGAAAACTCGTCCATGCCTGCCTCCCGGCCTCTCACTACGAACCTCTGCTTGACTATTTCATACTTCTATCATCCAATATAACAGGGGATGGGCCAGTCTGCCCCTGCCGGGGCCCCGGCTTGCGCGGACCGGACGGATACTCACGCCGGACCAGGGCATCCGCAGGTACCCTTGCCCGGCCGGGAAAGGGAGCACCATAATGCCCTTCCCGACAAAGACCCCTCCGGCCGCCACGGCCAGCCGGAGGACAGAGGCCCGGCACCTGGGAACCGGTTCCCAGGTGCCGGGCCGGCCGCGTCATACCGCGGCCTTCGGACCCGCTGCCCGGACCCTGCCCCCCAGGTCCGGGCAGCGGCCAGGACAGCGGGCGGCGTGATGCGGCCACTGCCGGCACCCGGACAAGGGCGGTCCGCGCCCGTTCGTGCCTCCGCGCCTCCGGCTCCGGCTCCGGCTCCGCCTATCGCCGGGGTGTCGGTGGACACCTCCGGCCCGGACGTGCGCGTGGACTTCGAACTGACCAGACCGGCAGGCAAGGGGAGCTACCTGGTGGGGCTCCTTGCCGGCGACGGGGGCCGCACCTCGATCCGGCACCTCACGGTCAGCCTTCGGGACGGGCGCGTCACCGGCCTGTCCACTTACGATGTCGGGACTGTCATCCGCCGTGCATCCCCGCGCCTGCGCGTCCTGCGTCAATGCACCGCGGCGCAAGGCTCGCCGACGCCGCGCCGGGGACCGAAGCATTCGGAGGACTCCGTGCCAGGCCGGACAGGAACCGGCCGGCGCCAGGGCGCCTCAGGGTCGAAGCCGGTCTTTTCATCGGCACCGTCCTGGTCCGGGACCTCGCCCCGGTGGCGCCTGCTGCACAACGGCTACCCCGTCGTCCACCTGGCCGAAAACACCGACCTAGACATCAGCGCGCTCGCCCGGTCGGGCCTGGAAACCGGCGTCCCGGACCTCAGGACCGTCCTGCCATGCGCCGAACGTCTGACGCCGAGACCCTAAATTTAAATTCAGGCCGCCTGCCTGCCGTTGCCGGTGAAGGCATGCCCGCCCCGGCAGGGGCACCGGGGACAGCGCTGCACGTCTGCCGCGGTAGTTCCCGGTTCCATCGGGTGATCTGCCTCGCTTCTCTCCACGGGGTGCTGAGCCGTGTTCAGACGTTCCTGCCGTCCTCCGTCCGCGACGGCGGTGCCATAGGGACTATTATATAAATTGATGTATTCATCAAATAGTAAATAACCTGAGGCCCCTGGCCCCCTTCGAGGGACTCGCAGCCGCTCCTGAACTCCTATTGGCCTCCGGCCGCGATGCTCCGATGAACCACCCATCACCGTCTAGGATCATCCCCGCCAACGCCACAAAGCGCGGGGGAAGGAAGAGAACCTTGCCAAACACCACACAGTCCACCGTCATGGATACCGCCCCGGCCGCCCTGGCCCGGCTTTCGGACTGGGTCGGCGAAGTTGCTGGCCTGACCCAGCCGGACCGCATCCACTGGGTCAACGGCTCCGAAGCCGAATACCGCCAGATCACCGACGGGCTCGTTGCGGCCGGAACCCTGGTCCGCCTGGACGCGGACAGGTTTCACAACTCGTTTGCCGCCTTCTCCGACCCCAAGGACGTTGCCCGGGTCGAAGAGCAGACCTACATCTGCTCCGAACACGAACGCGACGCCGGCTTTACCAACAACTGGATGGCGCCGGCACAGATGAAGGAGAAGCTGAACGGGCTCTTCCGCGGCGCCATGCGGGGACGCACCATGTACGTGATTCCGTTCGTGATGGGCCACCTCGACGCCGAGGACCCCAAGTTCGGCGTTGAGATCACCGACAGCGCCTACGTCGTCGCCTCCATGCGCATAATGGCCCACACCGGTTCCGAAGTCCTGGCCAAAATGGTCGAACTGGACGCGGACTTCGTCCCCGCACTGCACTCCGTCGGTGCACCGCTGGAGCCGGGGCAGCAGGATGTCAGCTGGCCCTGCAATGACGACAAATGGATCGTCCACTTCCCTGAGGAAAATGCCATCTGGTCCTACGGGTCCGGGTACGGAGGCAACGCGCTGCTGGGCAAGAAATGCTACTCACTGCGCATCGCGTCCGCGATGTCCCGGCAGGAGGGCTGGCTCGCGGAGCACATGCTCATCCTCAAACTCACCAGCCCGGAGCAGAAGGCCTACTACATCTCCGCCGCGTTTCCCTCGGCCTGCGGCAAGACCAACCTCGCGCTGCTGAACCCCACAGTGGACGGCTGGAAAGTGGAAACCCTGGGAGACGACATCGCTTGGATTCGTGTCGGAAAGGACGGGGAACTGCGGGCCACCAACCCGGAGGCGGGCCTCTTCGGCGTTGCACCCGGCACCGGATGGCACACCAACCCCAACGCGATGGACGCCATCGCCAAGGGCAACACCATTTTCACCAACGTGGCTCTCACCGATGACGGCGGCGTCTGGTGGGAAGGCATGACCCGGGACACCCCGGAACACCTGACCGACTGGACGGGCCAGGACTGGACGCCGGGCTCCGGCAGGCCCGCGGCCCATCCCAACTCGCGGTTCTGCACCCCCATCAGCCAGGTCGATATCCTGGCCGAGGAATACTACAAACCGCAGGGCGTGCCGCTCTCGGCCATCTTCTTCGGTGGGCGCCGGAAGACAACCATCCCCCTGGTCACCGAGTCCAGGGACTGGGTGGGCGGTGTTTTCATGGGGTCGACGCTGTCCTCTGAGACCACAGCGGCTGCCGCCGGCCAAGTCGGGGTCGTCCGCCGCGATCCGATGGCCATGCTCCCCTTCATCGGCTACGACGCCGGAAACTACCTCAACCACTGGCTGGAGATCGGCCGGGCAGCCAATCCCGCCACATTGCCCCGGATCTTCCTGGTCAATTGGTTCCGCCGCGACAGCGTTGGTGGCTTCCTGTGGCCCGGATTCGGAGACAACTCCCGCGTCCTGAAATGGGCCATCGAACGGCTCGAGGGGACAGCCGCTGCCATTGAAACTCCCATCGGCTTCGTTCCCGCACCGGAGTCCCTCGACGTCGAAGGCCTCGATGTCACCCGCGGACACCTCAGTGCCGCCCTGGCGGTCGATTCACAGGAATGGGCCCAGGAAATCGACAGCATCGATCAGTGGTACGCCCGGTTCGGTGACTCGCTGCCCCCCGAACTGCCGGCCGAGCTGCAACGCGTCAAAAACCGATTCGCTGCCCGCCGGGGGACGCCGCGCATCAGCTCCCGATAGGAGCCAGGGGTGGCACCCGGTGCCCGGAACCGTCGTGCACCGAGCGCCACCCCGGGTTCGCAGATGTCAGAGACCACCATCGGTGTGGGGCATTGTGCCCATGAAATCAAGGAGACCGCATGAACGAAAAGATCAAGGTCGTTGGCTCTATTGTGGAGCTTGACGGCGACGAAATGACCCGCATCATCTGGCAGTTCATCAAAAGCCGCCTGATCCTTCCGTATCTGGATGTGGACCTGAAATACTTCGACCTGTCCATCCAGAATCGTGACGCGACCGATGACCAGGTCACCATAGATGCAGCGAACGCGATCAAGAAGTACAACGTGGGCGTCAAGTGCGCCACGATCACCCCGGATGAGGCCCGGGTCAAAGAATTCGGCCTGAAGAAGATGTGGGTCTCCCCGAACGGAACCGTCCGCAACATCCTGGGCGGGGTCGTCTTCCGCGAGCCGATCATCATCTCCAACATCCCGCGCCTGGTCCCAGGCTGGAACAAGCCAATCATCATCGGACGCCACGCCTTCGGCGACCAGTACCGCGCCACCAACTTCAAGGTCCCGGGGGCCGGAACGCTAACCCTGACGTTCACGCCCTCCGACGGCGGCGAAGAGATCAAGCAGACGGTGGTCACCTACCCCGACGGGGGAGGGGTGGCGATGGGCATGTACAACTTCAATGACTCCATCCGCGACTTCGCCCGAGCTTCCTTCGCCTACGGGCTGCAGCGGAACTACCCGGTGTACCTCTCCACCAAGAACACGATCCTGAAGGCCTACGACGGCCAGTTCAAGGATCTGTTCCAGGAAGTGTTCGACGCCGAGTTCAAGGATCTGTTCGAAGCCGCCGGCCTCAGCTACGAGCACCGCCTGATCGATGACATGGTCGCGTCGGCGATGAAGTGGGAAGGCGGCTACGTCTGGGCCTGCAAGAACTACGACGGCGACGTTCAGTCGGACACGATCGCCCAGGGCTACGGCTCGCTTGGTCTGATGACCTCCGTGCTGATGACCCCGGACGGCAAGACCGTCGAGGCCGAAGCCGCACACGGCACCGTGACGCGCCACTACCGCCAGCACCAACAGGGCAAGCCGACCTCCACCAATCCGATCGCCTCGATCTTCGCCTGGACCCGCGGCATCATGCACCGCGGCAAACTGGACAACACCCCTGCTGTCATTGACTTTGCCATCACTCTCGAGGAAGTCGTCATCAAGACAGTCGAAGCCGGTCAGATGACCAAAGACCTGGCGCTTCTGGTGGGCCCGGACCAGGAATGGCTGAGCACCGAGGAATTCCTCGCTGCACTGGACGAGCACCTGAAGGCACGGCTGGGCTAGCCCATCTCCACGCGCCCGTTGACGTTACGTGGGCGACAGTTACCCGGTGTTGCGTGCTCACAGTCCGCGCTTACGTTGGCCAAACTTTGAACTTCACCCGTGCCACGCAGGAGAGTCTGTACATTTCGCAGCAGGGCATCAGCCAGAGCATTGCTGAGCTGGAGCGGGACGTTGGAGCCGCCCTGCTGGAACGGACGACGCGCAACGTGGCACTCACGGAGGCAGGTGAAGAGTTCCTGCCTGCAACCCGACGTGCTCTCGTTGAGCTCGACGCCGGCGTGGAGGCCGCCCGGCGTGTGCAAAGGAGACAGCTGGGCGTGCTAAAGATGGGTTTCACTGTTTCCTCTGCGCTCGAACTCATGCCACCGATCGTCGATACGTTCCGGTCCCGCTATCCGGACTTGACCATCGAACTGGAGAGTTTCAACCTGAACGATCCTTCATGCGGCCTGCTATCCGGAGAGTCTGATGCCGCCTTCGTACGACTCTCCATCGACGTCCCGGATCTGCACATCGAGCACATCTTCGTTGAGTCCCGAGCGGCCGGCTTACCACGTGGACGTTCCCTGTCGGCTTCGGAGTCCGTACGTCTGAAAGACCTGGCGGATCAGACCATCAGTGCGCCTCGCCGCGCTGATCGAGCTGGCGGGCGTTTTGGACATTGCGCGACAGCGGCCTGGAGGAGGAGTTACCGCCGCGGATCGGGCCGGTCACCTCGTCAGTGGAGGAGGAAATGGAAATTGTGTCAACTGGCATGGCGCTCAGCGTAACCATGATCAGCATGGCTCGGCTCGCGCCTCGGCCCTCAATCGTCTACCGACCCATTGTGGACGTGCCCGGCTCGGTGCTTGCTTTGGCATGGCGCGGCCCGTCACGGCCCACACAAAGGCATTCCGCGCGGTAACCGCCGAAGTGCGCGACCGGGAGACCGCCATCGTCGGCCGCATAGAGGCTGGTCACTACCACTGAAGCTCATTGGCGAATGGGCGCCCCGGGAAGAACCGGGAGGCGCCGATAATGGACCGTCCGTTAGCTGAGGCAGAGGGCGCCTGAGCTTCGGCTGACAGGAATTACGTTCCGAAAGGCTCCTGGCCCAGAATATAGAACAGCCGCACCTCGGCGTGGGTGCGGCTCGTGGCTGCGATGCTCTGAGTTGGCCAATTTGGCGTGTGTACATTGTGCACATTTTGGGCGGTGGATCGGATCGTACTGCTGCCGGACTGGCCCGGATTCGTTATGTTTCCGGGAGTTCCCAGAGTTTGCAGGGGTTGGAATGCAGTTCGAGTCCCACCTTGGGCACAGCATAACCCCTCGTCAGAGGGGTTTTTGCTTTAACGTGTTGACATAGCTTGTGGTGGCGTTCCTCTGACGCTAGGTTCGCGGGCTGTGGCCCGGCCGCCGCGGTGGGCCTATTCAGGTGTGTGGGGTGGCGGTTCAGGGCCCTGGCTGGCGGGCCCTCCGCCTGCTGGGATGTAGGGTAATTTGTCCTCTTCTCTGGCGTGTTCTGGTGGCCCTTATCGGCCATACACCTTCATGTCCAAGGGGTGTGTTGACGACATGACCAAGAATGATTTGTCCTGGTTTCCCACCGTTCAGTTTCTTGCGGTCCAAAGCAATCCGGCTACGGCGGGTTTGTCCGGCGAATGCGGGTGTGGACACTGTCCACACTTAGGTCTGCTTTTTTCGTTGACCCTCAGGCTGTCTCCGTCTTTACTTCTCGGCCTACATAAGTTCATGCGGCCGCGAGTCTTCAACGACCTGATTCCCGTGAGACGCAAGGTTCTCGGGGGGAGCTGCAGGCGCAGGCTGTGGGGGGCCGGAGCGGTCGCACCGAAACAGGAGTTCATGCCCGCACGTTAGTGGTCGTGTTAGTGGATAGCTGGCCAGTCGCCACGTTCGCGATCAATTCCGCTCTCAGTACACCTAGGACGCAGGGCCCCCTTGGCGGTTAGGGTCTTTGCATGTTGCCCGAGGCCGACAACTCGAAGCTGACATCGCGGGGACGGGATCAACTGCGGCAGGAAGAATGCCTTCCGTGCTCCTTCCGTAACGGCAGCTAAGAGCCTTTCACGCGGAACGTCGCCGCAGGGGGATGTTTCCGGCCGCGGGCGATTGGGGTCTTGAAGGATCGCTGGGGAGTAAAGGAAGCCTGACGACGTCAGATTAGGGTGTACCCCATGCTGACTACCAGGACCGTACTTCGCAGCTGCGGTCAGCAATGCACGTGCGTTTGTTCCCAACATCGGACCACGACGTTGGCCCTTGTTTGAACCGACCAGACCGCGGTGCCTAAAGTGATCCCAGGTAGGGCTGGACCGCATCGGGAAGTCGTCTCGCAGACGCTATAAGGGGGACAGATCTAATTCATATGTCTATCCGTACGGCACCATGGGAGATAAGGCGACGGGGTGAGGAGCACGCCACAAGCTCTTGAGCTTTGGCTGCCTGAACGGCAGTTTCGAGCGCCAAGATCAGCTGAGTCTCCTTGTCGGCAGAGTGTTGGACGAACAGGTCAGCGATGATCCTTTACAAGGTCTTATCCGTTCTTGTGATGAGTTTGCGGGGCATGCTGTTGTTTCCTTGGGATACGGGCCCAGGTACGAAACCGAGGCTGGGCATCATGTCGGTGCCTGGCTGGGGCAGGTGGGCGTCGCCGATAAAACCTGGTAGCTCACTCCGCGGCTGCGACCTGGCTGGCGACGCGGTATCCGGCGTCCTTCAGTTCAGTGGCATGGGATGCAATGATGACGTCGGCGAAGCATAGTCTCCGAGGTCGGGGTGGATTGAGCCGACTATGGCGTAGACGGGTTTTCCGGTGCGGCGGGCAAGGATCTCCGAAATGATCTTGCCTTGTCCCGTCTGTGAGTCGAGGCGGCCTTCGCCGACCACGATGGCGTCGGCCTCCGCTGCCGATCGGTCAAAGTCCAGGAGGTCCAGCACGAATTTTGCTCCGGGTACTAACGCCGCCCCGTACATCGACCACATGCCTCCGCTGAAGCCACCTGCCGCGCCGGTTCGTGGGACCCCGCGCGGATCGCGCGGGTAGTCCGAGGCTTGGGCGTTTAGCCGGGCGGTGAGCTGATCTACCTCCGTCGGTCCTGCGCCCTTCTGCGGTCCGAAGACGCGGGCGGCGTCCTCGAAGGCAGTGGTTACGTCGCTGAGCACTGTCACGGAGGCGCCGCGTAACCCGCCGCGCTCCTCGATCGCTGTGATCGCGCCGCTGCCTCCGTCGGTTGTCGCGCTGCCGCCGGCGGCGACGAGGATCCGGCGGGCACCGCTTGCGGCTGCGTGGGCCATCAGGACGCCTGTTCCGTAGGTGTCGGCCGTGAGGGCGTTCCGCTCTCCCGGGCAGGGTGCGGTGATGCCGCTGGCTGCGGCCAGGCCGATCACTGCCGTGCCGTTCGGGGCCAGCCCGTAGGAGGCCCGTAGCGGATCGCGCCAGGGGCCGACGGTGTCCACGCGGACCTCCTCGGCTCCGAGGGAGCTGCTCAGAATTTCGTAGGTGCCCTCACCGCCGTCGGCTACGGGGAGTTCGGTGGCGTCGGCGCCGTAGGCCCGGGCGCCGGCGGCGATCAGGTTGGCGACGCGGGAGGCGGTGAAGGTGCCTTTGAAGCTGTCGGGGGCGATGAGGATGTGCATGTTCTTTGTCCTAGAAGCCGACGTTGTCGCGGCCCTTGAGTTGGAGCATTTCGCGGGCTTCGTCCGGGGTGGCCACTTCGAAGTTCAGCGCTTCGAGGATGGTTCTGATGCGCCGGACTTGTTCGGCGTTGGTTTTGGCCAATTCGCCGGGTCCGATCCACAGGGAGTCTTCCAGGCCCACGCGGACGTGGGATCCCATGGCGGCGCCGATGGTGGCCAGTGGCATCTGGTTCTTGCCGGCGCCCAGGATGGACCATTCGTAGTTATCGCCCAGGAGGCGGTCTGCTGTGCGGCGCATGTGCATGAGGTCTTCCGGGTGGGCTCCGATGCCCCCCAGGAGCCCGAAGACGGACTGTACGAACAGTGGTCCGCGCGCGAGGCCGCGGTCGTGGAAATGCGCGAGGTTGTTCAGGTGGGAGATGTCGTAGCACTCGAACTCGAAGCGGGTTCCGTTGGAGTTTCCGATGTTAAGGATGGTTTCGATGTCGGCGAAGGTGTTCTTGAAGACCAGGTCGCGGCTTCGCTCGAGTCCTTCGCGTTCCCATTCATGCTCGAAGTCTTTGAAGCGGTCCAGCATTGGGTACAGCCCGAAGTTCATTGAGCCCATGTTCAGGCTTGCCAGTTCCGGCTTGAAGACGGAGGCCGGAAGCATGCGCTCCTCGACCGTCATGTGCGGGGATCCGCCGGTGGTGATGTTGATGACGGCGTTGGTGTTGGCTTTGAGCTTGGCGAGGATTGGTTCGAAGTGGGCGGGGTCCTGGGACGGGCGGCCGTCTTTGGGGTCCCTGGCGTGCATGTGGACGATTGCCGCGCCGGCTTCGGCTGCGCCGATGGCGGCGTCGGCGATCTCCTCGGCGCTGACGGGCAGGTGAGGGGACATCGATGGGGTGTGGATGGCGCCTGTGACGGCGGAGGTGATGATGACCTTGCGTTTGCGGGACATGATGATGCTTCTTTCGGGGAGAATGTTTTCCTGCAGGCACCGAGTCGAACGTCTCGGTGCCTGCAGTCGTGTTGGTGAGGAAGAAGAGGCGTGCCATGTCGGCGGTGTCTTCGTGACGTTCTGATGGACGCGGTGCGGGGGTGCGGGGAGTCCGCTGTCCGTGGGTCCGCTAGTGAACGGCTACAGCCTTCGGATCTGCCTTTTTGGAACCGCGTTTGAGTCCAAGTGTGAGGAGCGCGCCGATGATGCACATGCCGGCAACGAACCAGAGGCCGGCCATCTTCGACCCGGTGGCGTCCTCTACGAATCCCATGACGTATGGTCCGGTAAAGCCGCCGAACAGGCCCACGGTGTTGACGAACGCCAGGCCGGCAGCCAGGGAGGACCCGGAGAGCCGGGTCGTGGGGTAGGTGTAGAGGACCGGCAGCAGTGCGTAGAAGTTAAAGGCCGCGAGGCTGAAACCGATCAGTCCCAGGACGGGGCCGCCGATGGCACCGAGCGTGAAGCCGGCCGCAATCCCGATCATCGTCGTGGTGGTTATCAGCTTGGAGCGCGAACCGGTGGTGGCCAGCTTTGGTATCGTCAAGGCGCCTACAGCGGAGAAGACCCACGGGATGGCGGTCAGCAGGCCAATCTGGATGGGACTGAGCTTTCCGTAGGTGCCGATGACGGAGGGCAGGAAGAAGGCAAGGGTGTAGAAGGCAATCTGGTGAGTGAAGTAGATCGCAACCACGAGCAGGATCTGCTTGTCCTTCACGATGTGGCGCAGTTTTGAGTTACCGGCGGCCTTCGCGCCGGCCTGCTCTTCGGCGGCGATCCGCGCCTCAAGGTCTTCGGCCTCATCCCGGGTGAGGAACTTGGCGTCGGTGGGCTTGTTCGGCAGCGTCTTCCAGATGATGACAGCCAGGGCACACGCGGGAAGGCCTTCGAGGAGGAACATCCACTGCCATCCATGCAACCCTACGAGGCCGTCCAGGGTCAGCAGCAAACCGCCGAGCGGGGCGCCGATGATGTTGGCAATGGATCCGCCGAGCAGGAACATGCCGTTGGCCTTGGCCCGGTGCTCGAGCGTGAACCACTGGGTGATCAGGTACAGGACTCCGGGGAACAGGCCGGCCTCGGCAATGCCTAGCAGCATGCGCATGATGTAGAAGGACGTTTCGCCCTGAACAAACATCATGCCCGCTGAGAGCAGGCCCCAGGTGATCATGATGCGCGTGATCCAGAAGCGGGCTCCGACCTTGTGCATGATGAGGTTGGAGGGGATCTCGGACAGCGCGTAGGTCAGGAAGAATATGCCGGCGCCGATGCCATAGGCGGTTGCGGAAATGCCGAGGTCAATTTCCAGGCGGTCCTTGGCCATACCGATGTTGGTACGGTCGAGGAAAGCCATGACGTAGGCGGCGATCAGCAGGGGCATCAGGCGCCGGTATATGACCTTGTTAATGGTTTTGGGCGGCCTCATTGCCGTCCCGACGGTGTCAGTGGACATAGGTGTGCCTTCTCTTGTTAATGGGTTGCCCGGAAATGGCCGGGGAGTGTGCTGCTGTTACGCGGATGCCGGAGGCTTCAAGGGGATGCTGGAGCTGCTCCTGCTGGGCATCCGCAGGACGTGCCGATATGCAGCCGGTGCGCGCATATCGTCTGGGTGTACGTGGTTCGGGGGGACGCGATCTGGTCCAGCAGCAGCTCGAATGCCCGGTCCGCCATCTGCTTGACGGGTTGGACGATGGTGGTCATGCCGATCAGTCGTGAGCGGCTGTGCGTCAGTCCGTCGCTGCCAACGACAGCTACGTCTTCCGGGATTCGAAGCCCACGGGCCAAGGCGTGTTCCATGACCCCCATGGCGATTTCATCCGATCCGCAGACAATCGCCCGAGGTGGGGCAGATGAGTCCAGCAGCTGCTGCGCGGCGACCAGCCCTCCGTCGGCGCTCAGGCGCGTGCTGATTTTGCGCGGGCCACTGATGTCGGCGCCGGCCGCCGCCGCTGTACGGACGAAGGCGATTTCACGGGCCATGGAGGCTGTTGAGAATCGCGGACCGATCACGGTCGCGATCTCGGTGTAGCCATGGTCCAGGATGTGCTGCATGAGCTGGGACGCCGCCGTGTCATCGTCGATTCCCACGAAGTCGCCAGGGACGTGGTCCGCACGCCGGGAGAGGTAGACATAGGGAATGCGCCGTTGCCTCAGCGTGCGTAGTGCACGGGAGTCTTCCCGGAGAGCGCCGGCGATGATGACCCCGTCGACGTTTCGTGCCGCCAGCGTTGAGGCGATCTGGGCGAGGGATTCAGGGTCATCGAATGTTGTGGCGACGAAGACGTCGAACCCCTCGGCCGCCGAAGCGGTGATGATGTGCTGCGCCCATCCTGTGTGCATCGGGTTGGTGATGTTGGGAAGGATGAAACCGACGACGCGCGTGAGCAACGGGTCGGGCAGGCGGCCGTGGCCGGATGGCCGGTAGCCGAGTTCGTTGGCGATCTTCAGAATCTGCCGGCGTGTATCAGCCGATACGCCTTGGCGGCCATTCATCACATAGCTGACCGTGGCCGGTGAAACGCCTGCTGCACGGGCAACAGCAGCAGCAGAGATCTTCGCGGGACGCTGTGAATTCTGCACGGGCGTCACGGCTGCTGTAGCACCGACCATCGTGTTTCCTTTCAACGTCGTAAGGGGATTCCCAGCTGGAAGTCTTTGTGATGTCCATTACAGCCGGGCGAGATGGTGTTAAGCAACGTTAAGTAAAATGTAATGAAGCTTCGTTAGTTCTACGGCATGAAACCGGTCTGAGGAGGTGGCGCGCTGGACTCGCGGTGACGGCAGACGGGGCTCCGGCGGCGCTTATCCAGCGGGCCGAAGGGTTTCGCACTGTCATGCGGTCGGGCCGGAGATGTGTTGCCCGACGGCGTTGTCTTAGGGCGCGCTTCATGGGCGTGTAACGGGGGAGCGGACCTGAGGCGGCCGTGGCCTCGTTGTGGCTTAGGTCGGAGTTGGTTCGTGGAGCTGCCGGTGGGCCTGGGCCAGTTCCACGTAGCGGGTGGCGTTGGCTTGGACCCCGCGTATTCCTCGTCGGTCAGTTCACGTCGTACTTTGGCCGGGATCCCGGCGACGAGTGAACGCGGCGGAACTACGGCGCCTTCCAGTACCACGGCGCCTGCGGCTACCAGTGAACCTGTGCCGATGACGGCTCCGTTGAGGATTGTGGCGTTCATTCCGATGAGGCAGTCGTCCTCTACGGTGCAACCGTGGAGGACTGCGGAGTGCCCGACGCTGATGCGGTCGCCCAGCGTGCAGGGATAGCCGGGGTCGGCGTGGAGCACCACGTTGTCCTGCAGGTTTGTGCCCACGCCCACGGCGATCGCTGCAGTGTCCGCCCGGACGGAGACCCCGTAAAAGGCACTCGCTTCCTTACCGAGTGTGGCCCTGCCGATGATGGCGGCAGTCGGTGCCACGAAGGCGGATTGGTGGATATCCGGCTTGGTGCCGGCGAAGGGGTAGATGGGAGCCATTGGCCCTGAACCTCCGAAACGTTAAGGAATGTCTAAGGCGTCTCCGTGGCCCGGTGGCAGCCTGAACGATGGGACGGGGTTCGCCGGCGCTGTTGCAGCGACCGCTACCGCCGTCTGGCAAGCGCACAAAGGCGCATTTGTCGTGCCGGGGCCTGGATGAATTCTTGGTCAGGGTATGGACCTGGACAAGAGATCTATGCGTTTTTGGAGAGGAACGGCGGCGGGCCGAGCCGTTCCTTGAGGGCCTTGAGTTCAGAGTAGGCCCGGTCCCTGTAATTGGCGATCTCTTGCGCTGCGGCCGGATCCATGGTGAGGAACCCCTGCCCGGTCTTGAGGCCAAGATGCCCTTCGGCGACTTTGCCCTTGAGGACTTCGGGCGCTGCGAGGCGGCTGCCGTAAGCACTTTCAATGCTGCGGAAGGAGTTTTCATAGACGTCCAGGCCGGCGATGTCAGCAATTGCAAAGGGTCCGAAGAAGGCCAGACGGAAGCCGAAGGCATTGCTGACGACCTCGTCGACTACCTCCGGCGTGGCCAGGCCCTCTTCGACCATGGATGAGGCTTCCTTGAACAGAGCGTACTGGAGCCGGTTGGCGACGAATCCGGCCGAGTCGGCGACGCGCGTGGCGACTTTGCCAGCCTTCTTCAGCAGCTCCTCCACGGCGCCGATTGCTTCCGGTGACGTGTTTTCCGTGGGGATGATTTCCACGGAAGGAACGAAGAATGACGGGTTCATCCAGTGCACGCCGAGGAAGTTTTGGGGCCGGGTGACGGACTCTGCCAGGGTGCCAATGGGAATGGCCGAAGTGTTGCTGCCAATAACGGTGTGCGGGCCGGCTGCGTTGCTGATGCGTGCCAAGGTGGCTTGCTTGAGGTCAAGGATCTCCGGAACTGCCTCGCTGACGTAGTCGGCTCCTTCGACGGCGCTTTCGATGCTCTCGGCGGCTCGCAGATTGGCCACCAGCAGGTCATGGGCGCCCTCAGGGAACAGTCCCCTCGACTCATAGTCCTTGCCCTCTTCAACCAGGCGGCGCACTGAGTTTTGGGCGGCCTCGGCCGTGACATCCGCCAGGGCGCATGGCAGGCCTGCCAGGGCCAGGGTCTGCGCAATCCCTCCACCCATGTATCCGCCGCCGACGACAGCAACTTTGGTAATTTCAGTGGGCATTCGAACTCCTTTGTATAGCCGGGCATGACCCGGTTCCTGACTTTTGATTGCCGCAATGAATGGGCAAGGCCGTCAGGGCGTTTTCGGCAGCAGCAGCCGCTTGCTTGGCGGTATGCCGTGCCGTAGGTAGGGGTCTTGGAGCCACGTCGATGTGGGCACCCGGACGATGACCTCGCTCGCTGGCATGTCCGTCTGCTAGGAGCGTAGAGCGGGGACCGGTGGTAAGCAACGTTAAGTTCGGGGGAGAGGATCCGACCCGGCGGGGCATGGAGGCGTCACTTGGTTCCTGGCGCGGACGCCGAACACGCTGGCGGCTCGGGAGCAATAAGGGGCTAGCAGGCTCAGCGGGGACGTCCCTTTTTTCGGAAGCTGAGGGGTCTGTGTGATCATCGCTTGATCTTCTAAGTTGTCCCGGCATTGATAAGTCGCCGGGGTCTTTTCGGGGTGGTCTGACGCTCAGGTTGGCCACTGCCGGATTCAGATCCAGTTGGTTGCTTCCGGTGCCTGGCCGATGACTGCGCCGTTCTGTTCCGGTGACGCCGCCGTTGCCGCCGCGGCCGGGGGCCCACCGGGTTGGGTGATAGCGGCGAGCGGTCCGGAGATGACCTGGGGTGCTGCCGCCTCGGTGTTGCTGAAGGTCATCGTGCTCGGCTGGTCGGTGACTTTCACCAGCACTCCGGTGTCGGCTGCCGCAAACCTTATTGAGGAATCACTCCCTCCGCTCAGAGGCCGTACGGGCCAAAACGGGCAACTGCGACACCAGCGGCAAGGATGCCCAAGACGAGGTTGATGATGACGTTGGGCGTTTCGTGGCGGCGGCCGTGAGTGATGGCAGCGCCTGCCATGAGGAAGAAGAGCCCGGCCGCGGCTGTGGGCACCAGCACCGTGGCTATTCCCAGTAGTGCCGGCAGGATGAGGCCGAGGGCGGCGAGGATTTCGAGTGCGCCGATGCGCTTGACGGCGCCGTCGGAGAAGTCTTCCACCCAGCCTTGGCCGGCGGCCGCGAGCTTCGCCTTGGGTTGGGCAATTTTCATGGTTCCTGCGGCAAGGAAGAGAAGGGCGAGTACGGCGGTGATGATCCAGAGGGCGACGTTCATGATGTTCTTCTTTCGTGAGTCACAGGGTTGTTCGTGGCTGGGGCCGTCATGCGACTTCCATCGCGTTCCGGTGGTCGGCGAGTATTTCGCGGACCATCGGCACGACTTTGCTCCCGTAGAGTTCGACGGCTTTGAGGCGTGCGCTGATTGGCTGGGCTCCGGAAGTGAAGATGAGGTCGAAGCGGCCAACGTCCAGTGAGGCCACGGCACGGGCGATTCTCCTGGCGACGGTCTCCGGTGAGCCGATGTACATCGAGCCGTTCCGGGTTTCGGCCTCGAAATCTTCGCGGCGGACGGGCGGCCAGCCGCGGAGGGCTCCGATGCGGTCCCTGACCACCTTGTAGTGGGGCCAGAAGATCTCTTTGGCTTCGTCGTCGGAATCCGCAATGAACCCGGGGGAGTGCATTCCTACCGGCCACGCCGTCGTGTTGAAGTCCGCGGCAGCCCGTTTGTAGAGGTCGATGAAGGGCGTGAACCGTTCGGGCTGTCCGCCGATAATGGCGAGCATCATGGGGAACCCGTATTTCGCCGTGCGGACCACTGACTGGGGCGTGCCGCCGACGCCTACCCACGTCCGCAGACCGCCCTCAGTCTTGGGGTAGACATCGGCATCAACCAGCGGTGCACGCATGGTGCCTTTCCAGGTCACGGGTTTCTCGTCAAGGAGTCGTGCGAACAGTTCAATCTTCTCCTCAAAGAGCACGTCGTAGTCTTTGAGGTCGTAGCCGAAGAGGGGGAACGACTCGGTGAAGGAACCCCGCCCCAGAATGACCTCGGCGCGGCCGTTGGACAGCGCATCCACTGTCGCAAATCGCTGGAAGACGCGCACGGGGTCATCGGAGCTGAGCACCGTCACGCCGGATCCAAGGCGGATGCGTGAGGTGCGCGTGGCCATGCCGGCCAGGACAGTCTCGGGGGCCGAGACTGAATATTCCGGGCGGTGGTGCTCACCGACAGTAAAGGCATCCACACCCAACTGGTCGGCCAGCACGGCCTCGTCGACCAACTGCCGGATCGCACGGGCATGGCTGACTGGTGCGCCCTGGTCGTCAACAGGGACGTCGCCGAAGGTGTCCAGGCCAAAGATCACTTCGCTCATGGGTCTCCTCTAGTTGATATGTCAATTACTTAATTGACGCGTCAATCATCACCCCGTATGGTTGACATGTCAAACGAAGACGAGGTGGTTATGGAACAAAGCGGTAAGAGTGCCCGGCGGAGTCTTACTCCGGATGAACTGGCCGTATGGCGCGAGTATGTCGAGACGGCAGAGGCGATAAGACAGGCTTTGGCGACGGGACTGCAGGCCACCTCCGGCGTTTCCCCGGGCGACTACGCGGTGCTCCTGGCCCTGAGCGAGTCCGAAGGACACCGTTTGCGATCCTCCACGCTCGCCGCGGGTGTCGGATGGGAGCGCAGCCGACTTTCGCACCACCTGGGTCGCATGGAATCCCGGGGGCTCATTCGACGGCGTAAGTCGGGTAACGACAGCCGTGGCGCAGAGGTGGAACTTACCGACGACGGAGCACGGACTTTCCGCGCTTCCTCAGCGCCGCATCTTCGGCTCGTCCGCCGGTTCTTCATCGAAGCCCTCACGCCTGAAGACCTCGAAGCCGTTGGAAAGGTTGCAAAGAGCTTGCGCCGCCACCTGAACGAACTCGCACATGAACGTGGAACCGACCAGGGCCTAGCCGTCGTCGAACCTTCTCCGGGTGGCACCATTTAGTCGAAACCCGTGCGGTCCTCGACGGTCCAGGCTTCGTAGAACTCGGCCTTTCGTAGGGTCTTCTGTTGCGTTCCGGAGGGTGGAGTCCGGATCAGCGTCGGAGGACGCCCGCCATGGCTTGCGACTGATTTCCTGTGGAGTTGCGGCGGCGATTGTTTTGTATGGCCGTCTGCTGTTGCGGGTCGCTCTGGTGGAGGAATCACCGCTGGGTGTAAGGGGCCGGCGGGCAACCCGGGTCCCGGGCAGGGAAGGAGATTGTTGCGGGGAGATAAGCATAATGTTGGACGGTGAACAGTATGAAGGAATTCGGCTCCGGCCAAGAGGCTGCCAACGATCATCGCGTCCTGGTCTTCGGGCGCCTTCTGGGTGCGGCGAACCGGCTGGAGTTTCTTCTTGGCCGCGACCTGGAGCAGGAGTTCGGCATCAGCCATTCCCTTTTTGAACTGCTTCTCCTCGCAGGACGGGCGGGCGACCAGGGAATCCCGGTGCGTGACATCGCCCAAGCGAGGGTGTTGACGTCAGGCGGAGCCACGCGGTTGGTGCAGCGCGCCTCAGCGCTGGGCCTTATTGAACGGGAGAGCTCCGTTTCCGACGCCCGTGTCCAGTTGATCCGCCTCTCGGCGCACGGCGAAGACTTGCTCCTCAGAGCCGGTAGCCGCCACGTGCAGAATATCGAACGGTACCTGCTCGACCTACTCTCACCCGCAGAGGCCGAGGTGTTCTCGGAGGCCGTCAAAAGGATCAGCAAGAATGCTGCGCAGGAATTGCCGATCATGCCGTGAACGATTGGGCATAACTCCCAACAATAGCTGACTAGTCAGCTATTGTTGGATCTGAGTGAGCGTGCATTGCGTGACTCGCTTCGGGGCGTTCTCGAGGGCATCCGAGAGAGGTTAACCAGTAATGTCACTGAATTTTGAGGTCTTCGATCTCGACTTCCCCGCAGGTTCACCAAACAAGTCGGCAACGTTGGTTATCGGCCCGTCCAAGGCAATGCTTGTGGACGCAGGCTTCACCCGGGCCGACGGCCACCGTCTCGTTGCGGCCATCTTGGACTCCGGCAAAGAGCTGGAAACCGTCTTCATCAGCCACGCCGACCCGGACTTCTACTTCGGCCTGGAAGTCTTCGCCGATGCGTTCCCGGATGCCACAATCCTGGCGACCCCGATAGTCATCGAGCACATCCAGGCGACATTCGAGGGCAAACTCAAGGCCTGGGCAGCACTGGGCGCCAACCTCCCGACCCGCCTGGCCGTGATCGCGCCCCTGAATGCAGGCGCAATTGAACTCGACGGGTACCGCTTTGACCTTCGCGGCGGCTCTGACCTGCTCCTGACAGGCACTACCTCTTCAACGCTGATCAGAAAGCAGTGGTCGGCGGGGTCCTGGTCTTCCAGGAAGAACACGTCTGGACCGCAGACACCCCCACCCCCGAACAGCGCTCGGCATGGATCGAACTCCTTGACCAGATGCAGGCCCTGAACCCACAACTCGTCATAGCGGGCCACCGGCTGCCCGGAACCGCCAACGATGCCACGGCCATCGATTACACGCGGTCCTACCTCCGGGAATTCGAAGGGATACTTGCCCGCTCAGCCGATGCCGCCGCCGGCACGGCCGCCCTGATCGAAAGCTACCCAAACTCCGGAATGCTCATCGCACCGCAAATCGGAACCAAGGTCGCCAAGGGGGAAATGACATGGGGCTGAATGACGCCGCTGAACCTGCCCGCTCAAGCTCGCCTCGGGACGTCATCCGCCGTCAGTATCTGGCCTCAGCAGCAGGTGACCTCGAAGCGCTCCGCGCCACGATGGTCCCTGATGTCGAATGGACGGAGATGGCCGGCTTCCCCTTGCAGGGACCTACCGCACGCCCAACGAAGTGACCTCCAACGTCATGGAAATTCTCGGTAGAGACTGGGAGGGGCGGGCGGCCCACGACGACACCTACATCGTCGAAGGTGAAAACGTAGTGGTCCTCGCCCGGTACACCGCCAGGCACCGGGCAACCGGGAAACCCTTGACCGTCCGGGTGGCCCACCACTTCATCGTCCGCGGCGGACTTATCGTACGCTTCGAACAATTCGTCGACACCGCAAGGGTTGCCGAAGCAGGCCTGCCCGGGGACCGCTGACCGAATCCGCATAGGCCTGACGGCGACAACGCCAAAAGAGTCGGTGCCGTCAGCATTTCCTTACCGCCCACTGGCATCAAGACCACCGAGTGCGCATGTGATCGGTTGGCAGAGTCACCAATACATACCTGCATGTGCCGGGTTACAGCCAAGACGCGGTTCTCGTCCCTAGGGCTCTCACCGGAAGCCGAGAGCAGTCCTCACTGGTTCTGCAATGAGAGGAAGCCCTTGCACGCGGTTGATGCCACGCGGTACGCAAAAGCCTGCATTGTGGTGAGGGGCTTCCTCGTTGAGCGCGGCACGCGGCCCGGCTCCGCGTCCGGTCCTGAACGCGGCGGGACGACCGTTCGCCCAGGAACCGACGGTCGAAGATAGTCCGTGGCCGCGGGCCGCACTCCCATCGGTCCGTCTCGGGTCCGGAGCAGTAAAAGCAGTCAGCGTCCCCACGCCGGCGCAAATGCTCTGGTCTTCGGCCAGCATCCCTCGGGACGCTGAAGCCCGGCCCGCCTCAGCTTCAGGGGCGGGCGAGTACATGGTGGTCAATGAGATGGTCGGCGATCGACATGGCCGAGGTTGCCGCCGGTGACGGAGCATTGCGCAGTAGCGTGACGGGTCCGACCTGGTCGATGGCGAAATCATCCAGGAGCGAGCCATCACTGGCCCATGCCTGGGCCCGGACACCAGCGGCGGTTTTAGCGGTCAGGTCGGCCATCTCGAGCTCAGGAATAAACCGGCTCGCTTCCTTGAAGTAAAGCGGTTTGATGAGGGACGCGGCGATTTCCTTGGCTCCCATCCGCCAGTGCTGCTTCGCCAAGGTGGGCGCCCCTGGCCAGGTCGCCGACGCCCAGGTGTCCTTGAGTGAGATGGTCCGCCAACCGTAGCCTTCGCGGGCCAAGGCTGGGACAGCGTTGGGACCAACGTGGATGTCGTCATAGACGCCCCGGGTGAAGTGAACGCCGAGGAAGGGGAAGCTGGGATCAGGTACGGGGTAGATCATGCCTTTGACGAGGTGCTGCTTCGCCGCTGACAGAGCCCAGTATTCACCACGGAAGGGCAGGATTTTGGGTGAGGGGGAGGCGCCTACGAACTGGGCAACCAGATCGGATTGCAGTCCGGCGCAGACAATGAGGCGGTCGAAAACTAGTTCTGCTGCGCTGGTGGTTACCTGGACCTTGCCGTTGGCATGCGCGATCCGGGTGACTTCGTGTCCGAGGAGTATCCGGCCGCCGGCTTGGCGGATGTCCTCGGCCATGGCTTCAGTAATTGCGGCGTAGTCGACGACGGCGGTGTGCGGGGAGTGCAGGGCGGCGACGCCGGCAGCGTGTGGCTCAATTTCCTTGATTTGTTCGGCGTTGAGGCGGCGCAGGCCGGGCACGTTGTTGGCGACCGACCGTTTTTCGATATTCTCCAGTGCGGGCAGCTCTTCTGCTGTCAAAGCTACGACGAGTTTGCCGACTTCCCGGTAGGGGAGGTTCTTTTCCAGGCAGTAGTCGCGGGTGAGGTGCCTGCCGCGGGCGCACAGGGTCGCTTTGAGCGACCCCGGGGCGTAGTATAGCCCGGCATGGACCACGCCGGAGTTGTGTCCTGTCTGGTGCATGGCGACGCGGTGCTCTTTTTCCACTACCGTTACCTCGCCCATTCCTCGCTGGGTGAGGGCGCGGGCGATTGCGATGCCCACGATGCCTCCGCCGATGATGCCAATCTGTTCGGTCATCGTTGTCTCTGTTTCTTGTCTGGCTCCCCTGCGGGGATGCGTTTAAATTTGTGTGTTAATGCACAGGTCAGCTGGCCGTCCAGCCGCCGTCGACCATCAGTAGCTGGCCGGTAATGTAGCTGGATGCGTCGGAAGCCAGGAACACCGCGGCGCCGGCGAGTTCTTCCGGTTCGCCGAATCTGTTCATCGGTATCCGCTGGAGCATTCGCTCTTTCCGCTCAGTGTCGTTGAACACGGCTTCTGTGAGCTTGGTCCGGATGTAGCCGGGCCCCAGACCGTTGACCCGGATGCCCCGTCCGGCCCACTCGAGGCTGAGGTTTCGGAGAACTCCGTATATCCCGGACTTACTGGCCGTGTAGGCGACAACGGAGGGCAGGGAGAGCTGGCTTGAGAGCGACCCTATGAAGATGTGGCTCCCGCGGCGGCCTTTTTCAAGTTGGCGTCTTCCGAGTTCCTGGCTGAGCAGGAACGGGGCGGTCAGGTTGATGCTGATGACGCGGTCCCACTCATCAGGGTCAAAAGACTCTGCCGGTTCGCGGTGCTGCACCCCGGCGGCATGGACGACGACGTCGATTCCGCCGCCCAGCCCATTTTCGACTTGGTCGAGTAGCGGCGCTGCGGCACCCCGGACCGATACGTCTGTAGGGAACGCAGTGGCTGCTGGTCCGATTGCTCTTGCCGCGCTGTGGAGTTCGTCTTCGCTGCGGGACACCAGCGCCACTTGAGCGCCGGCTTGTGCGAGTCCGTTGGCGATGGCATATCCCAGGCCGCGGCCGGCGCCTGTGACAAGTGCGCGCTTCCCTTCAAGGGAGAATTGGTTTCCTTCGCTCATTACTGCGTCCGGATCGCGGCAGTTTTGATGCGGGTGTAGAAGCTCAGCGCTTCAAGGCCCTGCTCCTTGAAGGGGGAACCGGAGTCCTTGAAACCGCCAAAGGGGTGGTGGATGTCCCAGCCGGTGGTGGGCTGGTTTACCGAGACCTGTCCGGTGTCGACGCTGTTGATGAAGGCAAATGCGTGGCCAAGGTCTTTGGTGAAGACGGCGCTGGAGAGTCCGTAGGCCGAGTCGTTCACCGCGTCGATGGCTTCTTCTACAGTGTCCACGACGGTCATAGCCAGCACCGGCCCGAAGACCTCGTCCCTCCAGATATCCAGGTCGGTTGAGATACCTAAAAGTGTTGGTTCCACAAAGGCGCCGGTCTGGCGTTGTTCCTCTCCGAGGGGAGCGGTGGCAATGACTTCGGCGCCCTGGCGGATCGCCGTTGAGATGTGGGCTTGGATCTGCTGCTGCGCTTTTTTGCTGACGACGGGACCGAGGCTTGCGTCCGGGGTGTTCCCGCTGGCAACTTTGAGTTCCGCTACGGCGGCCACCAGTTTGCTGCGGATCTGGGTTTCGATGCTCCGCTGCACGATGAGGCGGCTGGTGGCGGTGCACCGCTGCCCGGCCTGGGCGAAGGCGCCGGCGATTATTGTGGGGACGGCTGCGTCCAGGTCGGCGTCTTCGAGGACGACTGCCGCGTTTTTTCCGCCCATTTCGGTTTGCACCCGAATGCCTGTCCCGGCGAGTTCCTTCTGCAGCTGTACTCCGATCTCAGTCGATCCTGTAAACGAGACTGCACGCAGCCCTTGATGTGATGTGAGCTTCTGCCCAATGTCCGCTCCGCGGCCTGTGACGGTGCCGAGCACGCCGGCAGGAAGGCCCGCCTTGTGAAGAAGTTCGGCGAGCTTGAGCGCGATGATCGGTGTTTCGCTGGCCGGCTTGAGTACTACGGCGTTGCCGGCTAGCAGCGCGGGGGCGAGCTTCCTCGCCGGTGTCAGCAGGGGGTCGTTCCACGGTGTGATGAGGAGGACGACGCCGATTGGTTCGCGGATCTGGCTGGCGAATGTGCCCGGGCGGGCGTCGGGCAGGTACTCTCCGAACGGAAGCCGGGCGAGGCCGCCGTAGTATTCAAAGAATTCGGCCGACTTCCCGACTTCGCCCGTGGCTTCTGCCCGGGTCTTGCCCATCTCGGTGACGATGGTGGCAACCAGGTCCTCCGAGTGCTCCCGGATCAGGGAGGCTGTGTTCAGGAGAATCCGCCCTCGCTCCAGGTGGCCGGTCTTCTTCCATGTCTTCGCGCCCTCGGCAGCGGCGTTGAAGACCTCGTCCAGATCGTTCGGGCCCATGGCTGGGACCTGGCCGATGATGTCGCCGTTCGTGGCCGGGTCCGTGACATCCAGGGTTGTTCCCAGGCTGGCGTGGACGAATTCGCCGTTGACCAGGTTCTTAACTAGTCCGATCGTCATCTTGTCTGCTCCTGTGCGCTTTGTGCTGTTGTAGTGTGTGGCCGTGGTCATCGGTTCACCGTGGCTGCTTGGGCCGTAGCTTCGAAGGCGGCGGCCAGGTCGCCTGTGCGCATTGCGGATACGAGGCGCTCCAGGGATTCTTCTTCCAGTGGTTCGGGGTTGGTCGGCCTGGGGTATTCCCGGACGCAGCGCTGGGCTATGGATGCTTCGGCGTGCTCCGGGATGTTCGCTTCGTCCAGAGTGGTCGGCAGTCCCAGCCGCCTGGACAGATCAAGGATTTCCTGGGCGGCGGTGTGCAGGTCTTCGCTCGTTCCTCCGGTGATGGCGCGCGCCAGCGCTGACGCCAGCATGGGATCAAGGTTCTGGTTGTAGGCGATGCAGTAGGGCAGCGCGAGGGCGCAGGAAGTGCCGTGCGGCATGGGGTTTTCATAGGACAGGCAGTACGCCAGCGAATGGCCCATCACTACGCCTGCGTTCAGGGCCTGGCCGGCCAGGTGCGAACCCCAGAGGCAGCGCGCGAGGGCGTCCTGGTCCCCCTCGGCGGCCTTGTCCAGGCTAGGCATCAGCATCTCTATGGCGCCGATTGCATGGTGGGCGGACAGGGGCGACGCGCTGGTGGCCATGAGCGATTCAATGGCATGTGCCAGTGCATCCATTCCCGTGGACGCCACGACACCCCGGGGCAGGGAGGCAACCAGGTCGGGGTCAATGATGGCCGCCTGTGGAACGTATCGCGTACAGGAGGAGACGCGCTTTGCACCATCAACGGTGACCATGGCAATGCGTGTGGCCTCCGCGCCGGTCCCGCAGGTTGTCGGGATCAGCACCAGCGGCGCTACGCCGTGCGGCGGATCCACAACCCCCAGCCAGTCAGCTGAAGTGCCGTCGTTGAGCATCAACAAAGAGATGATCTTTGAAGAGTCCAGAACGGAACCTCCGCCGATTCCGATGATGGCACCAGCCCTGGCCGCACGCGCCTCTTCGGCGGCCGCGTCGACAATCTCCGCCGTGGGCTCGCTTCCGAAGCCTGTCCGAAGCACTACGCGGAAGCCCCCGTCCTCAAGGGCAAGGAGCAGATTTTCCGCCAGTCCGAAATTTACAACAGCGTCGTCGGCTGCAACGAGGACCGTTCCTCCCGCAAGGCCGAACTGGTCGCGGAGCACCTTTACGATCTGCTTGGTGGAGCCGCGTCCTCCGAGAACGGCGGCTGGTGCCAAGAACTCTGTCGGCAGAGCAAGATCGGGAACCCATCGTTTTGACATCGTCGTCACACTTTCCTGATTGGATACAATTTCCAAAATAAAGTTAACCGACACAACCGCTCGGCGTCAAGGAGTGCTGGGGCGGGACTCGCGGGAAACGCGTTGGTATCCCATGGAAATAGGGGGGTTTATGGGCGGCCGATCCGACAACTACCTAGCGCCGATCCTTGGCGCCCCCGCCGCCGGAACGCTCGCGCCTAGGTTCGACAAGTCTTTTTTGGATACAATCAGCCTAATTGAAGATCTCTGGCCGCGAGGCGAGATTGAGCCGGGTGCGGCGGATGTGCCCGCGGACCAAGCCGGCTGCTGCATCGTGGTCCCTCCTGGCGATGCTGTCGACAATGAGCCGGTGCTCCGCATCCGTGGCCCACTGCTGCTCCAAGTCCAGACCCTGTGCAAAGGCCCGCCGGTAGTGCTGCGTCGTGTTCCAGAACCGCTGCACCAGATCGTGCAGGAGGCCGAACTCGGCGCCGGCGTAGGTCAGCAGATGGAATTCGCGGTCGACGCGCAGAAACGTCTCGACGTCGGTGGCTGCCGCGATCTCCTCTGCCAGCTCACGCAGTCTTTGGATTTGGCTTTCGGTTAGGTTGTCGATGCTTTCCCTGACGGCCAGGGATTCAACCTGCTCGCGGAGCTTGTAGGTCTGGTCGAACTCGAAGGCATCCAATTTGGCTACCCATGCCCCGGCATTCGGAACAATCGTGACCAGACCCTCAGCCTCAAGAAGCTTCAACCCTTCTCTGACAGGGATGCGGCTTGCGTCAAAACGTTCGGCGAGTTCCTCCTGCCCGATTCGTTCCCCTGGCCGCAGTTTCCCTTCGAGGACGTCCTGGCGGAGTTCCTGTGCTATCCGCCTGCCGGTTGCCCCGGCAGTCTTCTCGTCCTTCATACGCCCTCTTCCACATTTGAATCTGTAGCTTGTCAACCCAGTATGGACGTTGGGATGTCGCAGTGCGGGGAGGATCGTCAGGTCTTGTGTGGCCACGGCCCCACGTTGCGAGGAGTTGTGGGGCCCTGGCTGCTTTGGGGCGAAGTCCGGTGCTGTAGCGCGCCGAACGTTTCACGGGCTGTGGAGGGCGCTAGCCACCTTCCGCTGGCTGGCGTAGGGGTCGGCGATGCCGATGTACTGGGTGTAGAGGTATTCCTCGATGCCTTCCAGGCCGCCTTCGCGGCCCAGGCCGGACTGCTTGACGCCGCCGAACGGGGCGGCGGCGTTGGACACGACGCCGGCGTTCAGGCCCAGCATGCCGGTCTCGAGGCGTTCGCCCATCCGGATGCCCCGGTTCAGGTCCCGGGTGAAGACGTACGCGACGAGGCCGTATTCGGTGTTGTTCGCGAGCCGGATGGCCTCGTCCTCGGTGTCGAAGGTGATGATCGGGGCGACGGGGCCAAAGATTTCCTCGGACAGGATCCGGGTGCCCTCGGTCACGCCGGTGAGGATGGTGGGCTGGTAGAAGTAGCCCGGGCCCTCCACGGCCGCGCCGCCGGTCACCGCGACCGCGCCGGCGGCGACGGCGTCGGTGACGAGCTCGTGGACCTTGTCCCGGCTCTTCGCATCGATCAGCGGGCCGACCTTGGATTCGGCCTCGGTGCCCCGGGCCGTGGTCATCTCCTTCATCTTCGCGGCGAACTTCGCCGCGAACTCGTCCGCGACGGACTCGTGCACGATGAACCGGTTCGCCGCGGTGCAGGCCTCGCCCATGTTCCGCAGCTTCGCCAGCATCGCCCCGGCGACGGCGGCGTCGACGTCGGCGTCCCCGAACACCACGAACGGGGCGTTCCCGCCCAGCTCCATCGAGGTCCGCAGCACCGTTTCGGAGGCGTCGGCCAGCAGCCGGCGGCCAACCTCGGTGGAGCCGGTGAAGGAGAGCTTGCGCAGGCGCTGGTCCTTGACCAGCGGGCCGGTCGTGGCCCCGGCGGTGGAGGTCGGGATGACGTTCAGGACACCGGCGGGCAGCCCGGCCTCCACCATCACGGCCGCGAACAGCTGGGAGGTCAGCGGGGTCAGGTTCGCGGACTTGAGCACCATCGTGCAGCCGGCCGCGACGGCCGGGGCGATCTTCCGGGTGGCCATCGCCAGCGGGAAGTTCCACGGCGTGATCAAAAGACAGGCACCCACCGGCTTCTTGGTCACCAGCAGCCGGGACTTCCCGTCCGGGGAGACCGAGTAGCGGCCGAACGCACGGACGGCCTCCTCGGAGAACCAGCGCAGGAACTCGGCGCCGTAGGTGACCTCTCCGCGGGCCTCGGCCAAAGGCTTGCCCATCTCCAGGGTCATCAGCAACGCGAAGTCCTCGGCACGGGCCGTGACCAGCTCGAAGGCGCGGCGCAGGATCTCCCCGCGCTCCCGGGCCGGGACCTTCGCCCAGGACTCCTGCGCCGCGGCAGCCGCGTCCAGGGCCGCCATGCCGTCCTCAGGACCGGCATCGGCGATGCTCAACAGCACCTTGCCCGTCGCCGGGTCCTCGACTTCGAACGTCTTCCCGGACGCGGCCGGACGCCACTCACCGTTGATCAGCAGGCCCGTCGGGACCGAGTCCAGTAGTTCGAGTTCTTTAATGGCGGGAACAGACATTCTTTTCTTCCATTCAATGAGGCGTTAAGTATTCAGCGGCAGTGCGGGGGGACACCGGCCGTCGGGGTCAGGCAGCGGCTGCCGTCGCGCCGTGTTTGCATAGAGGCCTTAGTAGGCTTTGACCCGTTGCTCGACGACCAAGTGGATGAGCGCGAACACGCGGTCCTCATGGATGGCCGCCAGTGCCGCCTCAACGGCGCTGGGGATGTCCCGGTCGTGTTCGACTTTGATGCCGAAGCCGCCGAAAGCTTGGGCCATGAGCGCGAATTCCGGGTTTTTGAGCTGGGTGCCTGAAACCCTCTGAGGGTAGTGGCGTTCCTGATGGGTGCGGATGGTGCCGTATTCCTGGTTGTCCATCACGATCACCAGGGGAGTGGCGCCGTACTGAGCGGCGGTTGCGAGTTCCTGGCCGTTCATGAGGAATTCGCCGTCGCCGGCGATGGTGACGATACGCCTGCCGGGGTAGGCCAGGGAGGCGGCGATGGCGGAGGGGACGGAGTAGCCCATGGAACCGTTGCGGGCGCTGATCATGGACGCGTAGCGCTGGGTGGGGAAATACCGGTGCGCCCAGTTCGTGTGCTCGCCGGCACCGAGGGTGACCATCGCATCAGCGGGCAGCGTCGGAACGAGGTTGGCCATTAGCGTGTCCATCCGGGCCTGGCCGTCGACCGGCGAGGCCGGAGGGAGGGCGGCGAAAGATTCCTGCTCGGTACGCATCCGCGAGGTCCAGGCCTTCCACTCGCTCTTGACCGGTAGGTCGATTTTGACGAGATCCCGGATGAACACGTCGGGTTTGGCGACGATCTGATATGACACCGGGCCGGAGCGGCCGCGGAGGGAGGGGTCGATGGTGACCAGGAAGTTCTTCTTGTTCCAGTCCTGCCTGCAGAGGAACCCGTCGGTGATGACATCACCGGGGACCGTGCCAACAAAGACAAGCAGGTCGGTCTCCTCCAGCAGGTCGTAGGTGGGCCGCGGGCGCCCATAGCCGATCGGTCCGACATACGACGGGGAGTGGAACGGGACGGTGCCCTCAGTGCGCCACTCGGCTGCCGCAGGAATATGGTGCTTCTCCAACCATCGAGTCAGCAGGTCCGCGCCTTCCTGCGTCCAGTCGTTCCCGCCGGTTACAAACAGCGGTTTAGTGGATGCTGCCAAGGCGGTGGCGAGGGCACCGGAATCCGCGGTGGTCATTCCTCCGGTTGCAACGGGGATGGGCGGGTGCAGTGTTGAGTCAATGTCCTGGCGAATGACGTCCTCGGGAAGGCCGACGACCACGGGGCCGGGCCGGCCGCTCATTGCCGCAAAAAAAGCTTCGGCCACAATTTCGGAGGCGCGCTCCGCGTGATCCAGAACCATCACCCGCTTGGCCCCGGTGTCGAACCAGGCTTTGATGTCGAATTCCTGGAATGCCTCGCGGTCCCGGTGAGCGAAGGGGATGAGACCGACGAATAGCACCATCGGCGTGGAGTCCTGCCAAGCGGTATGCAGGCCGACATGGGCGTTGGCTGCCCCTGGGCCTCTCGTCACCATTGCGACGCCGGGAAGCTGGTTCATCTTCCCGTCGGCTTCGGCCATGTAGGCGGCCCCGCCCTCGTGGCGGCACACAATGGTTTCAATAGTGGAGTCGTGCAGCCCGTCCAGGACGTCGAGGAAGCTTTCCCCGGGGACTACGTGGGCGCGCTGGACACCGTGGGCCACAAGTGAGTCAACGATGACATGCCCTGCCGACTTGATCGCGGCCGCTGCTGCAGGCCGTGGGCTGGATTGGGGCGCACCGGGCCGTGTTGGAGGAATGGTGGCCGGTAACTTCATTGTTTCTTCCTTCTGTATTGGACTGCTGGTTCGCCGAGGGCAACCGTGACGGGATGTTGTCCGGATGAGTGAACAACGCCTTCCCCGGGGTTTGGTCAGTTTGCGGGCGCTGAGCTTTTTTGAAAGATGTCTGGCCGCGCTGCCAGCGTCAGACGTGTTCTCCGGATGTGGGCGCGGATGAGATTTCCCGCCGTTTCGTGGTCTTTTCTGACAATGCTGTCCACGATGAGGTGGTGTTCTGCATCTGTCGCCCACTGCTGCTCGAGCTGGAGTTCCTGCGCGAAAACGCGGCGATAATGCACTGTGGAATTCCAGCACCGATGGACGATGTCGTGCAGGAGGGGAAAAGAGGCTCCCGCATATGTCGACAGGTGGAATTCCTGATCGAGGCGCATGAATGTCTCGGCATCGGACGCTTCGGTGATTTTGTCGGCGAGCCTTTGGAGCCGGTCAGTTTGCGATGGTGTCAGCCTGTCAATACTTTCGCGGAGCACCAGACTTTCAACCTGTTCACGCAGCTTGTAAATCTGGTCGAACTCGAAGGCGTCCAGACTGGAAACCCACGCGCCGCTGTTGGGGACAATGGTAACCAGCCCTTCGGCTTCGAGGATCTTAAGACCCTCCCTGACCGGGATCCTGCTGGCGTCGAAGCGTTCGGCCAGCACCTCCTGCCCGATTCGCTCCCCTGGGGTGAGGAGGCCTTGGAGAATGTCGGCGCGTAGCTGTTCGGCTATGTTCCGGCCTGTCCTCCCGGCCATGCGGGTGGTTTCCACAGGTTCCCCTTTTCCGTTGGGATGATGTCTGGATTGTTAGCGGCGGAGAGTCGCCATGGTTCACCGGCAGCCATGTGGCGTGACGTTCGTTGGCTCCCACTGGGTTCGGCGCCAGAAGAAGGACCGAACCCAGCCAGAGCCAAGAGGAAATGAGCTATCTAGGAGTGGAAGAAGCCCAAAAGCCGCGGGTAGACAACTTCAGGAATTTCGAGGGTTGGGCTGTGCCCGACGCCGTCGAAGATGACTAGTTCGCTGTTGGGAAGTCCGTCAGCCACTTCTTGAGCCCAGGCCGGCGGTCGCGCACTATCCTCGGTCCCTGAAAATATCAGAACCGGGAAGTCGATCTTCGGAAGAAGGTCCAATGCACTCTCCCTGGTCATCACGCCCATCATCGCCGGGCGGAGGCGCCGGGGCACCGCATTGATTCGGTCCCGCCAAAGCGACACCATGTCTGCGCGCTCCGGGTCTGCAAGGCAGGTCGCCCCGAACATGATTTCCATCGTCTCTTCCAACACATCGCCCACAAACCCGTGGACACTGGCGCGCTCGGTCCAGTCGACGTATTCCTTATGCGTTTCACCGCGGGCAGAGGAGCCGGCCATCACCATCTTGTGGAACAGCTCGGGTCTGCGCGCGGCCACTCGCACGCCAACATCACCGCCCATTGACTGGACGAGGAGATTGATATCTTTCAGAACCATTGAGTCGATCAGGGCCAGAATGTCCTCGGCGTTCTCATCCATAGTGATGACGTCCACATCCTGAAGGTCGCTTCTTCCTTGACCTCGGAACTCGGGACGAATGACGCGGAATTTCCCTGCGGCAGCCTCGACCAGACCGTCGAACATGCGGGAATCGAGGAACAGCGAGTGCAGGCAGAGGATGACGGGCAAATCCGCTTCGCCGGTGTCATCAACGAAGAGGTGCGTGTCGCGCACCTTCACAACTTCTTGGGTCCTGGGCATGTCTATACAACTCCTATGTTGTTTCGAGTGAGACGGGAGGATGAGCTTGGCGCAGCGAGGGCGAATCTGCCGCCAACTACGGAAGGTGGGCGATTAGGCGAAAGTGTCTACCGGGGCCTGGCCGCAGCTTTGGGGGGAGACGAGGGCGCGGTCTCTGGACTTGAATTTGCCGACGGTCTCACGTGTGAAAAGGACCAGAAGCAAGGCGGCGAGGATACAGGCTCCGCCCATGATGTAAAGGCTCCAGTTGTAGCCGGCGGCGGCCGTGTATCCGCCGCCCGCTGAGATCAGGAAGCCCAAGGCAAGTGGAGAAGCTCCTCCAAGGTACATGGTCGTCAGCAGAACAGAGTTGGCAGTACCCAGGCCACCCCTCTCAGCGGCATCCGCGACGAAGCTGTAGAGCACCGGAAAGATCCCGTTGGTGGCCATTCCGAGGAACAGTTGGAGCCCGACAAGCCAGATGAGGCCTTGGGACGAGAGCTGCAGCATGAAGATGCCGATCCCGAGCCACACGAACGTTATGATCGAGGTGAACTTGCGCCCCAGAGTGTCCGAGACATGTCCCCACAGAATCTGTCCCACACCCCCGGTGATCGTGAACACTGCGGCATAAGCAGCCGCCTCAGCGAAGCTGTAGTTGCCGACGAACGCAATGTACTGCGGCAGCCAGAAGCTGATGCCGGTGTAGACGGCGATGCCGAGAAGGGCCGCAATCGAAGGGACAACGATGTTTGGATTGCGCAGCGCACGTCCCAAGGCGCCCGGTGCCGCGGGCTCGTGCGGTTCGTCGCCATCGCGCAGGGGAGCGGTGTAACCGGCCGCTATAGTTTGTTCCTCGAACCGGGTGTATCGCTTCTTCGTGGCAAACAGCCAGTAGCTGATCCAGATCGGGACCATAGAGAGCGGAACTATCAAGAACGTATCGCGCCAGTTCTCGGTGCCTGCCAAAGTGAGGATGCCACCTACGAGGAGTGAGGTGATGAGCGTTCCCCACGGGTATGCGGTGTGCTGCAGCCCAAGGAACAGGCCGCGCTTTTCGACGGGGGCAGATTCTGCCATGGTGGAGACTTCGATGGCCTCTCCCGCTCCTCCGAAGGCATTCTTGACGCTCTGCAAGGTGACGAAGGACCAGATCGAAGACGTCAACGCGGCGATTCCGCCCAAGATCGTAAAGATAAAGTATCCGACCGCCATGACGGCATTTCGGTACTTGCGGGCCCACCCATGTCCGCCTTTGTCGAACCAGGGGCCGAGCGGGAGTGCCAACAGGGACGCGGACACGGTCACGATCGCCGACACGATACCCGTCATTTCAGGCGTGAGCTGATACTCCGTGACTATTGAGGGAAGAACGAAGAATAGAAGCTGGCGGGTGCTGGCGTTGAGTGCATAGATGAGCCAGAGAAATACGAGTGCGTACAGCGAGTAGCTGGGAATTCCTCCATACGTCCGCTGCTGAGCAACGCGAGGTGGCGAAGAACTAGACATCGGTCGGCCTCTTTCAAGAAATCAAGCTGGTGTTAGGGGAGTACGAAACCGTCAGGTGAAACTGAGGCCCGTTTTGGGGCGGGAAACCCGCGCACATTAATAGCGGTGCGCGGCCTTCTTTGGCCGCGCACGATGCGAGTCCTACTCTCTGCCGAGCCGGGGTGCCCAATCGCCGTCTCCTCGATGAGAGGGATAGTCGCAGCCCTAAGCAATGATGTAGTGTTCCGCACCACAACCCTAGGCGTTTGGATACGATCAAGGCAATAGTTGTCGCTAAAGTGGTAAAAAATGCGTTCTTTGGGGTTGCATGTATCCAACTTTCGGAAAAGTAGGGTTTGCTGTAGGCGGCTGGGGGGTGCACGTTCACCGCGGCGGGCTGGTGGACCGGGGGCGCCACGGGGGCCAGGGCGTGGACGTGAGTCCTCCACGGCGTGCCCGGCAGTGGGGGGCATCCTCGCATCTGGCCGTGAGTAGAGTGCGCAGCCATTGCGATTACTCCAGAGAGGAGACCCCCATTTCTGGAGTCCCATTCGGGTGCAGCCATCGCGATCCGCGGGTCAAGCCTCGCCACCGGAAGGTATTGCGGATGCCGCGACTCCACGCCGGCACCAAGGCTTCGTTGGCCACTGGATCGAGGCGGGGGTTATGTAGGTCCGCCGACTAAGGGCTTAAGCAGCGATTGGATACATTCAGCAGGCGATATCCGGTCAAATGGCGAACCAGTCCCCAAGACTTGCGTGAATCGTATCCAAAGTCTAAAATTTGTGATGTGAACCACTCAGCTTAGGCCTGAGGGCCATTGAGGACACTTCGATACCCCAGCGACGAGGTTCGGAGACCTGGGGCCTCAACACAAAGCAGGACTGACACTCGGGACGGGCCGATGGTGGCCCTAACGGGCCAGTCCTATCCGAATCAAGGAGAAATGATGACTGAAACACTTTCTGGAAAATGGTGGGAGCTGCTGGGCGAGGAGTTGAACGCCGACGTGCGCTGGTCCGAAGCCGCCAAGTGGTTCGAGGCTCGGATCCAATTTCATTACGAGGAGGGCTCTGCCTCGTTGGACATTCGCGGGGGCAAGGTTGCCGGCGTTACAGACGGGTCCTCGGCCAGGGGTGCCGACATTATCATCAGCGCTCCACGTGCCGAATGGGGACGAGTAGTCAGTGGAGAAACGGACTGGTACCGCGGGACATCGCCCGGGCTGGGCGAGATTACTCTCGGTGGTGACGCCGTCCTCGCGATGAGGAACATCAAGGTCATGTGGCTGCTGCTGGAGGCCATGAAGCGAGTGGGCAAGGAAGCAAGCCCCCGCCCGGAACCGTCCCCGGCCCCACGGCCGTCCGGCAAGGAAATTATCGGACGATACATCGATGTCAACGGCATCCGCACCTACTATGAGGAGGCTGGCGAAGGTCCCGCCCTCATCTGCTTCCATGCCGCAAGCCAGGACAGCCTGATGTACCGCCATGTGCTGGAGGGCCTCTCGGACGAATACCGCGTCATTGCAGTGGACGCACCCGGCCACTGCAAAACCCTCGTTCCTGAAGACGGCCCGTTCGAAAGCCTGACCCGCCACGCGGAATTCAACGAGGCGCTGATCGACGCCTTGGGCCTGGAGAAGCCGGCTATCGTCGGCTGTTCCATGGCCGGAAATATGGTTCTGGAACTGGGCGCCCGCCGGCCTGACGCCTACTCCGCGATCATCTCGTCCGAGGGCGCCGACTACACTCCGACAGTGTCCGAGTTCTTCCTGGACATGCTCAAGGTCGACGGGCAGCAGATCCTCGAATGCTGGTCCCAGTCCCTCACCGGCGACCGGACCCCCGAAGACCGGGCAGAGGAAGTCGTGTGGCAGATCCAGCGCAACACCGCCAAAGTCGCCGCTGCAGACCTCACAGGTTACGCGGGATTCGATGTCCGGGACCAGATGCACAAGGTCACGGCTCCGGTCCTCTTGCTGGCGGGGGACGCTGACTGGCTGGTCTATCCCGATCAAGTCAACTCGACACAATCGCACATCGAAGGCAGCGAAATCGCGGTACTCGCCGGCACCGGGCACTACCCGATGATCGAGAATCCCTACGAGTACAACGAAGCCGTTCGCTCCTTCCTGCACAGGAACGACTACAAATAGGCACATGCGCCGGGCCTGCGGGCGAGGTGAGACTCGCCCGCAGGCCCACGTTTCTGCATTCGCCGGAAGCCGCAAAAGCCGTCCCGGCTGCGCTTGGGAGCGGCCTCACTCATGCCCGTGAAAACGGCCGCTTGACTCGGCAGTCCATCTGCCTGGAAAGGACGCCGGATGAATGAATTCATCGAGAACTGGGCCGACCTCGAATCCAGTAATACGGTGCGCCTGTACCGGAAGGGTGAACTGATAGCCGCCGGAAGCGTCGACGGCGTGATGCCGGATGGTTCTGCCCTTTGGCTGGTCCAGGGCACGTTCTTCGGGCGGGCACTCTTCCTGAAGTCCGACGGCATCAACGCCGTTCGCGTGACTCCATCGGACTCGCCGATCACAGGAATCACTTTTGAGAGGCCATAACGTGACAGCTTCACGCATTGCCGTAAACGGTACGACTCTGCACGTCGAAGATACCGGCGAGTCCAGCCTGCCGACGATCCTGTGCCTCCGCTCGCTCTTCCTCGATGGTCGGGGAAAACGACACAGTCAGATCCCCACAAGCTGACATGCTTGACCTGTGGCGTAAGCGGATTGCCTCGCTCCCCAAGAGCCTGTTGCCGGCCATGAAAGGCGTGATTGAAAGGCGCAACTCGCTGCCCCTTCTCCCGGAATTAGGCATCCCTGTGCTCATCGTCTCGGGCGAGGAAGATCAGCACCGGCCCCCCGGTGTGGTGCGACGAAATGGCCGACGGGCTCCCCAATGCCAAACTCGTGCGGCTCGACCGGATCGGCCACAGCAACATCCTGGAGGCTCCGGAGATTGTCATCCCACAAATTATCGGGTTCGTCGAAGCAATCGGACAGTCATAGCCGCCACCGTCGGCCTTCACCGCCTTGCCCCAAGCTGTCCTCACCGCGCCCCACAGCAGTGGGGACAGCTTGTCTATGCCCGGTGTTTTCCGCGATTCACGGGGACGACCCCCACCACGAGAAAAAGGACAGACATGACCTTTCCCCAGACACGACCCCGTCGCCTCCGCACCACAGTGGCCATCAGACGTCTCGTAACGGAGCATCGGCTGGCCACCTCGGATCTCATCCTTCCGGTCTTCATCCGCGAAGCCCTCACCGAGCCGGCACCGATCGGATCCATGCCCGGCGTCGTGCAACACACCGCAGACTCCCTGAAGCGGGCTGCCGCGCAGGCTGCCGAACAGGAACTGGGCGGCATTATGCTCTTCGGAATCCCCGCTCACCGCGACCATGCCGGCTCCGCCGCCCTGGACCCTGAAGGTGTCCTGAACGCAGCCATACGCGACGTCCGGGCAGAAGTGGGCGACGACCTTGTCGTGATGAGCGACCTGTGTCTGGACGAGTTCACCGATCACGGGCACTGCGGCGTCCTCGACGCCAACGGATACGTGGACAATGACAAGACCCTGGAAATCTATGGCCAGATGGCCATCGCCCAGGCCGACGCCGGCGCCCACATCGTGGCGCCGTCAGGGATGATGGACGGCGGCACCGGAGCCATCCGCCGGGCGCTGGAGAGCGCGGGCCACACGAACACTGCGGTGATGGCGTACGCAGCGAAGTACGCGTCAGCGTTTTATGGTCCCTTCAGGGAGGCTGTCGATTCCCGGCTTACGGGGGACAGGAGAACCTACCAGATGGACGCGGGGAACCGCCGTGAAGCGCTGACCGAGGTCAAACTCGACGTCGAAGAAGGCGCCGACATCGTGATCGTCAAACCCGCGATGAGTTATCTGGACATCCTGGCCGACGTAGCCCAGACCAGCCCCGTGCCGGTCGCGGCTTATCAGATCTCGGGTGAGTACGCGATGATCGAAGCTGCGGCCGCGAACGGCTGGATCGACCGCCGCGGAGCGGTCCTGGAGTCGCTGCTTGGAACTAAGCGTGCTGGGGCGGACATGGTGCTTACCTACTGGGCATCAGAGGTCGCGACCTGGCTGAAGGCAGCGTGATGGGCGGCGACGGGACAATCCGGCCCGAATACCGGTCCACGGCAGATGGGGCTGTGGCACGGCCTCAGGGGCCTAGCCGCCTGAGTGCAGCGCCCGCCGGAGGGGCGGCGGCTGCCTATTCCTTTCTGAGTCACGCCGGATCCCCACGGTGCGGGCTCTGTGGCCATCCCGCACCAGCACCGGCTGAGACCGCTTGTGCTGTGCTCGGATTCGCGTCGGCAGCGTGCCCGCTACATGGCAGCGCAGGTGCTCCGGGGAGGACGCGGCGACCTGTAAGTGCACAGGGGCGCAGCACGTCTGCTGATGTGCGGGCCCGCACCGTGAACCAGGTCATCTTCCGGGTCTTTGTCCTTCACATCGGGCTCGCGCGCGAACCCGCAGGCACCATTCGCCCTCCCGGGTCAGCGTATGGTGGCTGGCCACGAACGGGTAATTGCGGCGCAGGATTTCATCTGTTGCTGCCACGATCCCGGACCTGACCGTGGGGTTACTGAGCTCCGTGGCATCTGCGGTCGTAGGGAGTAGACGGGGTGGCACTGACGGCGGTTAGTCCGTGTGGGGCTGGCTGAATGACACGAGACGCGATTGCATTTCCCAGTACGGAGTGGCGGCCGGCACTGGTTTGCCGTCACGTAGGGCGTTGGCCACGTTCACCGCCGCGTCAATTGCTGCGCGGTACGGCAGGGAGCCGGAACTCACCCGCCGGACCCCCAGCTCACCCAGCTCGGCAACGGTCAGGGAGGGATGTGCCAGCACGTTGACCGGCAGCCCCATGCCAGCGGTGACGATCCGGATGTCCTCCGGATCCACAAGTCCGGGGACAAAGATGCCGTCCGCTCCGGCGTCGGCGTAGGCACAGGCACGGAGCAGGACGGCATCGACAGTGGGTTGTTCGCCGAACCATATGTTGTCCACGCGGGCGTTGATGAACATAGTAGGGCTGCGTCGGTTGACGGCGGCAACTTTGTCGGCAAAGGCTGCTGGATCGACCAGGTGCCCGGCGGTGCTGTCCTCCAGGTTGACCCCGGCCACGCCCAGGGCAGCCAGTTGGGCCACAAGTTCCGCAACCTCGGCGGGGTCATCGGAGTAGCCGTCCTCGATGTCAGCCGTGACGTGGACAGGCAGGCGGCACAGCTGCGCCGCCAGTGCGGCGGTGACCGCCTTGCTGGACCGGCCTCCGTCGGGCAGGCCGGCACTTGCCGCAATTCCAAAGCTGGTGGTGCCGACGGCCGGGAATCCTGCTGTCGCAAATGCCAAGGCGGATCCGAGGTCCCACGCATTGGGCAGCAGGAGTGGCACCACAGTGTGGTGGAGTTCCCGGAAAGTGGCCGTTTTCATTCCCATCCCCTGCCAGCCGAAGTAGGTGAATCCCCGTTCAGTCTATAAACGCGGCGGGGCGGTGCAACGAATCATCCTTCCCGGACCTATTCGTAATTGAGGCGGAACGGGTCGCGTTCCTGCGGGATGGGAACGTCCTCATCGACGAAGGCGTCGAAACCGGTCGTGGCAGCTGTCGAGGGCTAGGGAGAATCCGTCGCCGGCACCTGATCCGCAGAGGCGTGGCCGGATTCCTGACTTTGGCTTGTGGAAGAGCGAACAGGCCTCATCCGGTCTCGTCCAGATTGTGGCAACGCCAAGATTTCGGTGCGGCCTGCTTCACGATATTTGAGGCGGGACAGCCATCGTCTCGTGGACGGCTTCGGCGCCTACACCAGCCGGTTGGTTCATGGAAGTCGCGAACTTTAGTTCAGCATTGTTGGCTGGCCGTTTCGCTGGTTCCTACTCAGCGCTTTGGGTTGCCTGGAATGTGGCAAAAAGAAAGTGTGTACAAAGTACACACTTTGGGCTTCGGACTGCGTCGTATGTGGGTCGGATCGGGCCGGATTCCGCATGTTTCCGGGGGGAGGCCAGTATTGGCGGGGGAGGGAATGCAGTTCGAGTCCCACCTCGGGCACAGCATTCCCCTTCGTCAGAGGGGGTTTTTGCTTTAACATGTGTACATTCACCCGGGTTGGGTCCCTCTGACGCTTGTTGCGGCTGGTGCCTGGCCGCCGCGGTGGCCTGTTAGGTTGTGTGGGTGGCGGGTTCAGGGTCCTGGCTGGTGGGCCCTCCGCCTGCTCGGATGTGGAGTCATTCGGGTCTCCTTTCTCGCTTATTCGAGTGGGCGTGGTTGGCCTTGTACCTGTTCATGCGTTGGGGTTGTGGTGATGACATGACCTGCGGGAAACTTCTTCCAGGTTTTTGGCCGCTCTTGGCTGTTTCCTGGGGCGTGGGGGAGCCGTTGGTGGCTGTTTGTCCGGCCAAACGGGGTGTGTACAGTGTCCACACCGGTGTCCAGGTGATGCCGTGGCTCATCGGCGACGTCCCTTCGTGCCTATTTCTGCGGACACGAGTTCATGCAGCCACGGGGTCTGGGTGATATGACTTTCCGCCTGGTTCTTACGTCTATTTCTTGCGCGTCTTGGCCGGGCGGCAACCACCACGATCGGAATCAGTCAGGGCACCAGCGGACTGTCGCCAGGGTTACCTTAGATCCATGGGGCACCTGAGAGGTCCTTTATATCTGGACATCGTGGCGAAGGGCCTGTGTCTGGCGGGTGTTGCGCTGATGATCTTCGGTCGGGACGGCTGGTTCACCGTCGGTGTTTTCGTCGTGGTTATCGGCGTGCTGATCGGGGCATGGGCCATGGTTGCCGTCCGTCGGGTGCGGCCACCTGGAGGGCCCTCCCGCCCGGCACCTTTCGGCGCATGGAACCGGAGGGACGCGACTGCGGAAAAGGACGACGATTCCTGAACCCGCGAGGATTCGACCGACCCGGAGCTCAGCCTGATGAGTTTCCGGAGACCTCGCGTCGCGACTCTTCGCCGCCACGCAGGGCCTTGAGTCCGGCGGCCAGGCGGGCCGGTCGTCCTTCTTGCCCGAGGCCCTATCCCCATCCGCGGGCTTCACGCCAGCGGGGACGCACTGGCTGACGCCGGCTCCGCGTTGCGGGAAGCCGCCGGGATGTGTGACAGTGGGCCCTGGTTGGTGTATGCCAGCATGAGGGATCATTCTGGCCAAGGCCCGCGGCGCCTACCGCGGACGCACGAATTCGCTCTCGCCCGACCAAGCGGGCGAGCTTCGGAACCGGGCCGGCACGGGGGCACATAAGACCGGCGTTACCCGGGAATTCGGCATCAGACGCGAAACCATCTACCAGTGGACTGCGCAGACGAAGTAGCCGGACCCGGATCAAACAAATCGGGGCCAGAACCCGGGCAAGTTCTGACCCTGTTGTATTTTGAGCGGCGCTCAGATGGATTTATGCGCTTGATCCAGCCGATATCAGCCGGTTGAACTCCGAATCCATCTGGTTTGGTACTGCCTCTAATGCGCGGCTTCGTACTTTTCCATGATGTCAGCCTGGATACGGCCGCGGGTGTTGACCTGCAGGCCTTGGTCGGCCGCCCACAGCCGGACGTCGCGGGCATTGGAGGAACCGGGACGGGCCCGCCGGGCACGCCCGCCGGTCTTCCGGGCTGCTTTGGCAAAACGGCTGAATACTTCACGCAGTTCGCTTGCATGAGCATCATTGAGATCGATTGCATATTCGACGCCGTCAAGAGCAAACGAAATTGTCTCACTTGCCTTGGATCCGTCGAAGTCATCCTCCAAAAGGGTTACGACTCTTTGTGCCATAAGAAAAGCATAGGCCTTTGTACTGTCGTCGCGTGGCCGATATTTTGCGCACGAAGCTCAGGCGGCAAGCCCCGTAGTTCAGAGTTTCCAATGACGACTTCGGGGGAGCCGACCACATGGAAACGGACATGCCTTTCAAGCACCGCGACCATGCGGACAATCACGTCACCGGAAGCGGTCAGCTCCTGGTCCCGCAGCACCAGGAGCATTTTCTTCAATGTCCCCACTCGACGTATGATCCGTTATCGGCCTTCGATATTGGGTGGGGGAAGTGGCTGCGAAAGGGCTGTGCCTGGCATCGCCTCACGTGTCATGCGTTCCCGGCGACCGTTTGCCTCTGCAGCAAGCCTCGGGTTCAACGCTTCTTGCCCCCAACACCCGGCACGGACGCGACTTGTTTCATCCACGCCGCGATCTGATGTTCGTCGATGTCCTCTATGGATTCGAGCTCCACACCCCGCGTCGACTTGCCCATCCCCACCGGCGTCACTGGTGGTACGGGATCGAGCGCCACACCATTGATGAACATGAGCTTGACGTGGCCGGCAAAGCCGCCGCAGCTGAAGCACCACCCGTCGCCGACGCCGTAGTACGACATGCCCCACTTCACGGAGCGCTGGAGGTTGGGTAGTGTTTTTGCCGCCAGCGCGTCGACCGTTTCGGCGATGACCCGCTGCGGCTGTGGCAGGCTGGCGATATATGCGAAGACCGGCTTGTCGCCGACCGCCGCTTTCGCTGGGCTTGCCCTGCCGGTCATGGCTTCCGGCAGCGTGATGGCTGCGTCGGCATGTGCCGCTGTACGCGTGGCCGGCTTTTCGGCTTCCCCCTTACCGAGCTCCCTGCTGGTCATGGAGAGTATTATCCCTCACGCATCGCGAGAAGGAGCTAGAGCGCATCTCCTAATGCAGCAGCCCAGATGGCGACCGGCGTACCGGCACCTACAAGAGTTGCAAACCGCTGTTTCGGCGGAGCGCTACGCTACTGGCCGCGAAGTGCTGCGGGGGCAGAAAATGGGCGGTCCTGTCGTCAGGCGGGAAGTCTGTCACTACCGCAGTCTGTGAGTCCGCCGTGCAGCACCGGTAGCGGATATTACGTCAACCTGCGCTTCGCGTACGGGTTGATCGGGCCCCACCAGCGCCCCGGCCGGCGGTGGTTTGGGGGAGGTTGGCGTTGAGTTCGGTGTGTTCCCAGCGGTGGAGCACAGAGCCGAGTTCGTTCCAATTCCGGGCCCTGTCGTGGACGGCGGGGCACGCCGCTGGTGTGCTGTGCCTGTGGCGCTCCAGGGCCGTGACTCCGGACACCGTAGCGAGCTGGCCAATGCTCCATTGACGTCCGGTCGCCGTTTCTCCGGTCATGCGTCCTTGGGTGGGGTCCACCAGCCGGCTTACCATCATCGGGCGAATGGAGGTCGTCTACTTAGCCACGAATCCGCCCTTGCCCTATGAGCCTCTGCGAAGGTGTCATTGTCCTATTCGTATTTGTCCATCAGCAGACTCCGGCACGCCAGTTGCAGCGCCAGCCGTGCCTCCGGATCCTCTAAATTGATGGCGATGAGCGACTGGATCCGCCTGATGCGGTCGCTGACAGTGTTGCGGTGGACGTTGAGGATCGCCGCCGTCTCAGTCAGCGACGATTCGCAGTCCAGGAAAGTGGTGAGGGTCTGCAGGAGTTCAGGGCCAGCTTTGAGGAGTGGGGCCAGGAGTTCTCGGGCGGCAGGCCGGAACGTATCCGTGCGGGTCCAGATCAGCAGCAACTGGGCCATATCCAAGCGGTCCACGTGGACGAAGTAGCCGGAGTTTTCCCTTGCCCCAGCGATGCGGGCGGCGTCGTTGGCTTCCTCGAGAGAGCTGACGATCCCTTCCGGCTGCGCTTGCATGCGGCCCACGCCGAATTGGGTGGAGATGGTTGCGGCGAGCACCCGCTGGGCCCTGCGCAGCGCACTGCTTGCGCGGCTGACCTCGGCCGGGTCCGGCTTGGACGGGAAGGAGATCCACCCTGCCCAGCCGTCAGACTGCTCAACCGTGGTAGCCTCGATCTTTTCGCGCATCAGAGCGCGGTCCAGATCCGGTTTCCGGGCCACCAAATCCACGGGTTGGCGGATGATCACACGGAAGGCCATGTGATAGCCGTCCAAGGTCCAGCCCAGCTCCAACGCCCTGGCCCTGAACGAAGGACTGACGTCGCCAGCGTTATCGATCAGCTGTCCCAACAAGGCAATCCGGTGCCGGGCATCGCGTTCCCTCTCCAACCGCTGCCGGGAAAGCAGCTCTGAAACCGCGATGGCCGCCACTTCCAGGGCCGCGCGGATTGCTGCCTGTTCCTTGTCCCATGTCGGAGCGAGGACCACCCTGAGCCGCGGGCTGTTCTCCTGTTCACTATGGACTGGTGCCAGGATTTCCGTCAACGCAGCCAGCTCGACCTCCGGCTGTGGTGCGGGCTCATGGCCCGGCGGCTCAGCGGAAATCAGCTCTCCGGAAGGATCCACCAGCGTGACCTGGTGTCCGATCGCGACACCCAGACGGGACAGCAGGTGGGTGAGGGATCCGTACGGGATTCGGCATTCGGATGCTACACGGGAGATCAGCAGACCCTGAAGGTGGGCGGCGCCGGACAGCAATTCTTGGGCGGCCGTGCCGAATTGCCAGGTGTTGTGGACTGCCAGCACGACGAGCCCCAAGCGTTCGGCGAGCCGTTTAACGTTGGGCGGCATCGCGCCGTCGTCGTTCGGCAGTTTTACTGCAAGGGCCACGACGCCGGCATAAGACGCCAGCGCCAACAGCGCCTCAACGTCCCACGACACGCCGGACGGAAGGGGTTCCAAGGGGAGCAGAACGCAGTCCCGAAGGTTCAGCGAATCGCCCTCGAGGTTCCGCTGTTCGCGGACTTGGCGATTGACCTCGGCGAGAGAGCCGGTCAAGGCCACCAGCGAAGATACCGTCCTGTCACCGGACTCCACGACGCTCTCGATCACTCCCGCCGGGACGTGATTCGTGACGGACAACAGCGGGATCGGGGGAATCATTCTGCTACTCCGGTTCTCCTCGATGCCCGCCTCTACGCGAGGAAGGTCTGGCTACTGTCCCATGATGCCACCGCCGCGCCGCCCACATTTCGTCGGAGGCGCGGCGGATGGGCAGATGGTCGATGGCGGTCAGACGCGGTAGCGCTCGATGGACTCGGTGTGCTCTTCCGGCGTCCCGTCCCATCGGTGCGAAGGGACGCCGTAGCCGAAGTACCCGGGACCGGCCAGTTCCAGGCCTTCAGTGGTGTGCCATCGGGGGTCGCTGGGCCCAGTCAGGACGCAGACGCGCTGCCCGTACCGCAGGTTCTCCGTGGTGATTGGCTCGGCGGACTCCGCGTCCACCACGATGATGAGGTCCGGAGTGGTGGTGACTACGGTGCCGTCCTTGGTGGCGAGGAGGTGTTCGTTCTGAAAGTGCAGCGACAGTATCGAGCCTGCGTCGGCGCCCATGCCTTCGATCGTGGCCTGTCCCTTGGCGAAACCGCCCGTTGTCTGACGCTGGAGGTCGGTTACCTTTCCGAGGTGGACAATGCGGCCACGGAGCGTTTCCGCCAACACGTCACAGGGGTTGAGGTTGTTGTGCTGCGCGTTCGCAACTGCGTCTCCAATGGTGATGGCGAAGGACATCGAACCGGCCACGAAGCTCTCGCGGGCCTGCGCGCCGGTCATGGCGTACGTGCTGTTGAAGGCATTGCATCCCATTTCGATGGAAGCCTGCCGGGCAAAGCGTTCGCCCCAGAACGAGTCGATGGCTTCGATGACCAGCGAGTTGCCCTTCTCGTCGGCCAAGGCCATGGGCGACGCCTGAATTCCGTACAACGGCGCCATGCCCATCTGGATTTCCGGGAATGCCCGTCCGATCAGGTCGCCATCGATCAGCGGAATCCCCAGCTGCGCGGCCGCGACGATGGGCAGCATGGAGTTTGAACCGCCGATCTCCAGGCACGCCGTGTGGGTTGCCACCCTGTTCAGTGTTGCCGCGAGCTTCTTGATGGTCAGGGACAGGTTCTCCACGGTATCCAGCTTCTCGACGGATACCGTGGGCGCACCGATCGCCGCGATCGGAACAATGAACGCGTCGTCGGCCAAGTCTTCGACGGAGACGAGTTCAACCGGCCCGTACTCCTCGATCGCTTTGCGGGCCAAGAGCCCGCCAACGTAGGGATCGCCGCCGCCGCCCGTGCCGAGGATGGCGGCGCCGCGGGCCAGCGAGTCAATGTCGTCTACCGTGATGCGCGTCAGCTTTCGGACGTGTGTCACTTCCAGGGTCATTTCACTTTCCTAACGTGAGGTTGCCGGCTGCCTTGATCCGAACGCGCATGGCGTTTCCGGGAAGGTAGGGGATCGGGATGGCTTCCTGCTCAACGATCGACACCGTGTCCGGGCTGGCGCCGGCAGCAACGGCACGGTCCACGGCTTCCTGCCGCGCGGATTCCATGGCGCGCTTTTGATCACTGTCCGCGATGTAGGACACCCGGTCCACCTCACCGCTGATCTGGGCGATGGCGGCGCCGTACGCGTTGGCGACGTCGAAGTTCCCGGGCCTGTGAATTGTGCCCAGACCCTGCAGTTTGTCTGCCAGCAGGATGGATCCACCGCCGACGGCGACAACCGGCAAGGGTGCCGACGACGTGCGGATCCGGTCGGCAATGTCCGCAATGGTCCCGTCGATCTGTTCCAAGGCTGACCGGACCACAGCGTCACTGATGTGGCTCACCAAAGATGCGTCTCCGACGTCGGCCCGTCCACTGCGGACCGCGATGTCAGTCGCCGTCAGGGCGGACCCGCCGAAGACGAGCGACTCGTCGGTCAAGCGGTAGCCCACCGAGTCCGGGCCCACAGTTCCTTGATCGGTCCGGACCCGGGACCCGCCGCCGAGACCTGCCGAGAGTACATCCGGCATCCGGAAGTTGGTCCGGAGTCCTGCGAGCCTGACGTGGGTGCTGGACTCTCGGGGGAAGCCGTTGACCAGGACACCAACGTCCGTGGTGGTGCCGCCGATGTCCACGATCAGGCAGTCGGAGAATCCGGAGAGGGCTGCTGCGCCGCGCATGGAGTTGGTGGGACCTGAAGCGAACGTGGCCACCGGGTAACGGCGTGTGTATTCGATGTCCATGAGCGTGCCGTCGTTCTGGCTGACGTACAACGGCGCGGTGATGCCCTGCTCGAGGACAGCCTTGGCGAGTCCGTCAACAATACGGTTCGCCATTTCAGCGAGGGAGGCGTTGACGATGGTCGCATTCTCCCGCTCCAGGAGGCCCACCCTGCCGATTTCGTGGGACAAGGAGACAGGGAACTCCGGGCCAAGCTCCTCTCGAAGGATGGAGAGTGTGCGCTGCTCAAATTCGTCGTTGACGGGCGAGAAAACGCTGGACACTGCCACAGAGCGGATGCCGTGGGCGGCGATGTCTGCTGCGTGGCGCCGGATTTCGTCGGCGTCGAAGGGGCTGATGGCGCGTCCGTCGAACTCGTGTCCACCGTGGGCCATGTAAGCGCGGCCTTTGACGGCGGCGGTGAGGGCATCGGGCCAGTCCGTGAAGGGCGGCAGGGACGCCGTGGCGGGAAGCCCCAGCCGGATCGCCGCTGTTGGGCAGAGGTCACGTGCCTCAATGAGGGCGTTGATGAAATGAGTGGTTCCGATCATCACGCCGCGGACGTGGTCCGGGCGGAAGCCGTTCAGGTCCTTCAGCGCGGTGAGCACCTGGGTGATGCCGCTGGTGACGTCCTTGGTGGTGGGGACTTTGGTGGACGCGAGCACCTGCCCGCCGTCCAGCAGCACAGCGTCCGTGTTGGTGCCGCCGACGTCAATGCCGATTCTCAGGCTACTCATGGTGCGGTTACCGGTTCTTCCTGTGTGGTGGTTTCGTTTGTGGGTTGGTTGTCGCCGTAGGACCGCAGGAGGTTCAGCTTGCCGGCGATGATGTAGAGGATGAACGCCGCGGCGAGGGAGTTAAGGGCCGGGAGTCCGAAGGTGACGAAGTAGCCCAGGGCCGCTGAGATCGCCCAGATGACGAACGTGGCCGGGATCCAGTTGGGCGATTCGGCTGGCGGAAGGCCCGAATCCCGGCTGGCTTCCAGTAGGGGCCGCCACTTCTTGATGACGAAGTACTCGGCCATGATGATGCCGGCTACCGGCGGGAAGACGACGCCCAGCACCATGAGGATGTCGATGAATTTGTCCAGGATGCCGATCGCTGCCAGCACGGTTCCCACAACCCCCAGAAGAAGCGTGACGTGCCCACGGTTCAGGCGCCTGTTCATGGCGCTGTTGAAGAAGGACACCACGCCGAGGCCAGCACTGTAGAGGTTCCAGTCGTTGATCTTGGAGGTGCCCAGGACGATGATCAGGATGCCGATCCAGCCCACCGAGGAGAAGATGATCTGGGTGACATCCGCCGACTTTACGGCGTGGGCCAGCAGCACGCCGATCATGCCGATGGTGTAGTTGCCTAGCGTCATGCCGACGACGGTCTGCTTGACGACGTCGCCAGCGGTCCTGTTGTAGCGGGTCATGTCGGGCGTGATGACCGCCCCGAGAACGGCGCTTCCAGCGACGATGGTGGTAGCGGTGACGAAATCAAGGGTGGCGCCAGGAGGAGCCTCGTTGATGAGCTGGCTGATGGAATGGTTGCTCAGCTCGGCCCATGCCGCCCAAGCGATCAGGATCATGAACAACGGCACGGTGATGTTGGCCAGCCACTGCATGGATTCAAAGCCGCGGACTACGATCAGGGTCACCACCAGGCCAAAAGCCAGCGACCAGGCCCAGGTGGGAATTTCAGGGACGATCTGGTTCAACCCGGCTCCGGAAATCCCTGACTGGATGCCGAACCAGCCGATAAGGCTGATGCAGATGGCTAAGCCGAGGACCGACGCGCCGCCGCGGCCGAAGCCTGTCCATCGGGCGAGCATGGACGTTGTGAGGCCTTGGCGCATGCCGGCGATGCCGACGAAAATCATGAGTGCTTCGACGATCAACGCGCCAACGGTAAACGCCCAAAAGGCGTCCCAGAACGTCATTCCGAAGCCAAAAGTTGCCCCGAGAAGAAACTGGCTTAGGTCAGAAGTCTGGCCAAAGCGTTGGACCGCTATGCCGAACCAGTGCTTCCGCTCCTTTGCGGGAACCCTGGTGATGGGGTAGTCATCGTGCCCTGTTTCGGATGTGGACATGACATGCATTCCTTTCGAGTGATTCACTTCACAGTATCCACGCGATGCTTTGCGGTCATTGGGCAAAGTGCATTCCTCCATTCTGAAGAACAGGCATATCGCACAGTCGCTTGGCCGATTAGTTTCCTCGGTGATGGCACTCAACCTCAACCTTGGATACCTGCTAGCGGCTGGGTTGGGCATGGCCCTTGTGGGGCTAGCTGCTGTTTTCCGTCAATACCGTCGACTCAAGGCGTCGACGACGGACCTTGGACCGTAGCCCTTCCACGACTCGTGAAAGACGGATGTAATTCGCGGGTTGAAGTTCAGGTCTGACCGAGTGCGCAGCAGGGTTTCAGCTGCCCACGGCGGTGGATAATCCTCATGGGTCATCCACCGCTGCGGCTGCCGGGGAGCTACCCCAACGCTCCCAATTTCCAGCCGTGGATAACCCGGCTTGACCAACCCGTGACCTGCTCCGCGTCCTTGGCCATGACCCCGACGACTGAGGTCAGACACGGTCAATCCCGCGGCCTGCCGGTAAGCCGCGGCCACGCCGTCCGCCCGCTCGGCAAACGCTGGGGGCGTCGAAGGACTTGGCAGGCGGGGAAGTCGCCGGTTCGTCCCGATCCGCAGGCGGCCCCGGTACAGCGTCAATTGTCCAGACGGTGTCTGGACAATTGGGAATGGAACGTTGGAACCTCCAACTAGGGTGGAGCCATGACCCAGCTGAACCGGAACTCCCGGGAGACTATGCCGCTGCTCTCACGACCCTGAAGGGGCTCGTCCGCGAAGCTCAACAGCGGGCGCAGCGCGTGGTGAATACCGCCATGATCGGGCTTTACTGGAACATTGGGCGGATGATCCCGGACAGGCAGATGAACGAGCCATGGGGGAGTGGGCCGCTGAGTGTGCACAAACTGTTCACTGATGGGCCCTTTCGGGGGCCTTTTTGTTGGCCGGCGTTACGGCTGGGCGGCTCCTTTGCTTGCCTGGGCAGCAATGTTGCTGCTTCCTCGTTCATGACCGGGAGCACCTGCAACGGCATGACTGAGTTCACACCATGGGAGCGGCAACTGCAAACCTTGCTGGTTTGCTCGGTAGCTCCGGGCGAAAAACGCCAGAACGTCCCTATCGAGGCCTGCCCCAAGACCTTCTCGGCTCCCTGTCGCTGATTTTCCGAGCAGATTCCACTGCGGTGCACGTCTTCCTCAGCGTACTTGGCAAGGCTTTAGTTAGGTGGCGGGGAAGATCATTATGCTGACGCTTGTTGTACATTCTGTACATGACAGCCCTTACAGATATTGACCGGCAGCTCCTTTCGGCCCTGCGCGAGGACGGACGGGCGTCTGTGGCCAGCCTCGCCCGTAAGCTCGGCGTTGCCCGGGCAACCGTGAACAGCAGGCTCGATCGCCTTCTCACTTCAGGAACCATCGTTGGCTTCACTGCCAGGGTCCGTGACGAAGTGGACCCGCTTGAGATCCACGCCATCACCCTGATCGCTGTTGAGGGGAGGTCGGCCAACAAGGTGATCCGAGAGCTCAGGGGGTTCCCCGAAATTCGGGCACTGCACACCACCAACGGCGGATGGGACCTTGTGGCGGAGCTGGCCACCGAAAACCTCGGCGGGTTCGACAACGTGCTGGGCAGGATCCGCGCAGTCGACGGCATCGTCAACAGCGAGACCAGCCTTTTGCTCAGTTCCGTACTCAGATAGTGCTCCAAGGCCGCCGCTGCAGTCGACGATCGAAGACCGGCGAAGTGCGCAGAACGGCCTGACATTCTGCGCACATTTTTGGCGATTAGCGAGCTATTCGGTCATTGTGGCCGCATATCGACGCCGCATAACGTGAGGGCATTAGCTGTCGAGATGGAAAAGGGTGACGCAAATGACGCGTTTTGTCGATGTTCACAACATGGTGCGATGGGCTGCCGGCCGGGGAGTGGAGACGATCATCTCGGAGATGATCGTTTACCTCGAAGACGATTTCCGCCGCTGGGCGTCTTTTGACAAGAGTCCCCGCATGGCCAGCCATACCCCGTTCGGGGTCATCGAACTGATGCCCACGAGCGACCACGAGACCTATGGCTTCAAGTACGTCAACGGGCACCCGTCCAATCCGGCCCGTGGTTTCCAGACAGTGACTGCGTTCGGCGTCCTGGCGGACGTCCACAATGGATATCCCACCTTCCTGGCGGAGATGACCTTACTGACAGCCCTGCGTACTGCGGCGACCTCGGGTATGGTCGCGAAGCATCTCGCCCGCCCCGGCTCCGCAAGCATGGCCATGATCGGAACCGGCAGCCAGTCTGAGTTCCAGGCCCTAGCCTTCCGGGCTGCCCTCGGAATTACCACGCTCAGGGTGTGGGACACTGATCCGGCCGCGACGCACAAGTTTGTCCGCAACCTCACCCCGCTGGGGTTCAAGATCACGGTTGCGTCCTCGGCCGCCGACGCCGTGCAGGGAACGGACGTCATCACGACCTGTACCGCTGACAAGGCCAACGCCACCATCCTGACGGCCGACCTCATTGCCCCCGGCGTCCACCTCAATGCCATCGGCGGGGACTGCCCCGGAAAAACCGAACTCGACGCGGTCATCCTGGGACTCGGCGACGTTTTCGTGGAGTTCACACCGCAGACGCGGATTGAAGGCGAGATCCAGCAAATGCCCGCCGACTTCGCCGTTACTGAATTCTGGCAAGTCTTGAGCGACAAGGCACCGGGGCGCACCAGCTCGGAACAGATCACGATTTTTGACTCCGTCGGCTTCGCCATTGAGGATTTCGCGGCCTTGCGATACGTCCGAGACGCCGTCGACGGGTCGGACTTCTTCGTAGACATTGACCTCGTCGCCGACCCGGAAGACCCGAAGGACCTCTTCGGCCTTTTGGGCGCCTTGTCCCCGGTTGGATCTTAGGTCAGGGATGCCCCCTCATGGATCCTTCCAGGTCATCGACGTCCGCCTGCAGCGGGTCGGCCCCGCACGGAAACCTGGATCCCCGGCGCCTTGCGGGCTCCGGGTAGGTTCCCGGACTCCGCCAGGTACCCTCTCCTGGCGGAGTCCGCATCGCGGTAGTTCCCGATGTGCGGTCCGTCCACGAGTGCGAACCGACACAGCCAATTCGCACTGCATCCGGGTCACTCACCCCGGTGTGGTTAATTGAATTCCAGAACATGAAGGCTTAGCCAGAGCACGAGTGTGTCCTCAGACTGGTCCAGGTCGATGTTGAACAGTTCGCGTAACCGTTTGAGGCGGTACCGGAGCGTGTTTTGGTGCAAAGACAATCCAGCGGCGGTCCGGGCGGAGTCCCGGGAACAGTCAAGGTAGGTCCGCAGCGTTTTTGCGTACTCTGTTCCTGAGCCGGCGTCGTATTCCATGATCTTTTCGGCGGCTGCCGATGTGAGGTGAGGTGTCTTGCGGAAATGGGCGGCCAGTTCGAGCAGCGTCAGGCGGCTGCGGACGTCGTGCGCACTCGCATAGGTGATTGAGCTCTGACCGGAAGCGAGCATGAGCAGGACCAGGTCTGCCTCGTGCCTCGACCGGCCGATGTCCGACGCAGCAGGGACAGCAGACCCGGCCGCTATTCGCAGGTCAACCGCAAGGGATACGCGGGAGCGCTCGGTGAGCCGTCGGGCCAGGGCTTCGACGGGTCCAGACGAGGCAGGGTCGACGTCCGCGAAAAGGGCATAGATGGTGGTTCCCACCAGCACGCAATGCGCCCCTCGACGGTGGGCTTCGCACTGCGTGGTGACAAGGTCCAGGAGCCGGACCAGTGTCATCTCCGCCGCCTGCCCGATGTCCGGTTGGAAAGCGATGACCGCAAACGGCCCGGAGTTCCGAAGTCCCAGCTGTTCCGCGATGAGTGCCGCGTCGTCGCCACCTTCTAGGAGTCTGCGGAGAAGCTCCGCGCGCTGTTGGCGGGCCAGGTCGTAGGCACTGCGTGCTCGCAGCATATGAAGGGCTGCGATATCGGCAGCCCGTTCCAACGCCTGTTCCGCGACCACGTCCAGGTCACCGTTCGGGTCAACAACCCAGATAGAGCCGAGCGGCTCTTTGCCTGCCCGGACTGCAATGGCCAGCCGGTCGAGGGCCGGACGGACCCCCTCGATGCGGACCGCGCCGTGGGAGCGGAAAACAGAGGCATACTGGCCCGCGTTCTCCGGAAGGTAGGGAACCTGGCGTCCCAGGATGCCCTGACGCCGGTCCTCATCGATCGGCTGGTGGGCGAGGGTCGAGTAGGCGAGCACCTGTTCCTGGAGATTCTCAATGGCCGTGGCGCCGCCAACCATGGCGGCGATGGCGTTGGCCAACGCGAACAGGTCGCCAACGCCCAGCGTGGACAACGAGTTTCCGGCTTCGGCTGAGGCAGTGAGCGCCGAGTCCAGGAGCGCATCCAACTGGCGCCACCCCATCTCGTCATCGACCACGAGGAGGGCGATACCCGACTGATCGGCGACGGCGATGATATGCCCCAGATCCTGGGAATACTGCTTGATGACCAGCGCGCCAAAGCCTGCCGTGGCCGCGCTGCGGACAACGCCGGCTGTTGCTGGTTCGGCAGGGTGAAGTCCAATGCCCAGAAGGATCGCACCCGGCAACCCCTCCAACGGAGTGTGGGGATCGTAATACGCAGGGCTGGTCAGGGAAAGCTCCGGCGGCGTGCCGTGGGAGCGGAGCGCCACTGCCGGGCTTGCCAGTAGCCGCAGGAGCCCGTGGAGAGTGATGCTGTCTGGGGTGCCGGAAGAAGTTGCCACGAGGGAAAAGCTAATCCCTCTTGTGGCGGAGCACAAGACTTCGCATGAAATGTCGTGGTCTGCACCGAAGCCAGCGGCCCGGGGCCCAGCAGATAGTTGACGCATGTCACTTTCACTTGAAGCGGAACCGCTCGCCCGACAGGCCGCAGAGGCAGCAACAGCAGCAGCAGCCAAAGCCGGCGTCCTGGTGGTGGATGAGCATGACCGCGACCAGCTCCGGGACGTCGAAGGGCTACTCATCGCGATCTGGGGCATGTCCCCCCACGGAGCTCCTATACCGTTCGACCTGTTGCGCAGTATTTCGCATGCAGGGTGCAACGTTTCCGCCGCCTACGATCCGGGAGGACAACTTTGCGGGGCAGCTGTCGGGATTGTCTCACCCGGCGGGAGCGCGACTTACTCGCTGATCGCCGGGGTCCTGCCCGGTACCGGCGACAAAGGCGTCGGCTTTGCCCTGAAACAGCACCAGCGGGCCTGGTCGCTGGCACGGGGCATCGAATCGATGACGTGGACTTTCGACCCGCTGGTCAGCAGGAACGCCCGCTTCAACCTGACCAAGCTCGGGGCAGTGGCGTCCGAATATGCCCAAAACTTCTATGGCGAGATGCAGGACGAGATCAACGCCAATGACGAGAGCGACCGGCTGGTCGCAGTCTGGCCGCTGTCGTCGGCGCGAAGCATCGACGCCAGCCACGGCCTAATTCAGGATTTGGAACCGAGCGCTGCCGCCGTGGGAAACGTGCTGGAGTACGGGCCGGATCAACAGCCGGTTCTCCTTGAAGCGGAAGGCACGATCTGGTGCCGGGCACCCCGGGACATTGTCGCGATGAGGGCCGCGGCCCCAGAACAGGCCAGCCAGTGGCGGAGCATGCTCCGCGGGATCCTGGAACCCGCCCTTGCCTCCGGCTATATGGCCTCCGGCGTGACACGCAGCGGCTGGTACCGGCTGACCACAACCGACCAGGCATAACCCACCCCAAAGGAGCACCAATGCGTACCAATTATCGTGCAGTCAAAGCCCGAACAGTCTTCGCCGCTGCCGGGCTGGCCCTCGCCTCAGGACTAACGGCGTGCGGGGCAGGATCAACTTCGGCCGCGGAGGTGAAGACTATCTCCGCAGCCGATGTCGACCCCGCCGCCGCAGCCGCCCTTCCCGAACGTTACAAGGCCGCCGGAGTAATTAAAGTGGCCTCGGACATCCCGTATCCACCCATGGAGATGTTCGATGAAAATCAGCAACTTACCGGTCTGGACTTCGACCTGGCCCAGGCCCTGGGTGCGAAGCTCGGGGTGAAGCTTGAGCTGCAGACCCAGGCGTTCGACAGCATCATCCCCTCACTGCAGTCGGGCAAGAACGACATCATCATGTCGGGGATGAACGACACCCCCGAGCGGCAGGAATCCCTGGATTTCGTTGACTACTTCCACGCGGGATTCTCCATTCTTGTCCCCGAGGGCAATCCGAAGAACATCACCACAGCCCTTGACCTATGCGACAAGGACGTCGCAGTGCAGAAGGCAACCGTTCAGGCCGAAATTCTGCGCAGCTACGACCAGCAGTGCAAAGACAAGGGATCCAGCCCGATCCGCGTTTCGGAACTCCCGCTGGAGACGGACGTGCAGACTGCGGTCCGTTCAGGGAAAGCCTCCGCCGACGTCGTGGACTCGGCAGTGGCGGCGTATGCCGCCAAGACAGCCGGTGACGGCAAGATCTTTGACCTCGTAAAAGACCCGGCTAACCCGGCCGGATACAATCCCGTCCATACCGGAATCGGTGTGCTGAAAAAGGATGCGGAACTTTCCAAAGCCCTGCTGACAGCCCTCCAGGCGCTCATCGCCGACGGCACGTATGGCAGCATCCTGGCCAAGTACGACCTCTCCGACTACAGCGTCAAGGAAGCCGGACTGAACCTGGGGGGAACCAAACCATGAAACAGGGCACCACAATAGCGCCGCGGCGGGAAGGACCGGCACAGGCAGGCCCGCACTCCACCGACGGCTCCGGTTCAGATGACGTCGTGGCCGTTCCACTTCGACACCCCTGGCGCTGGGTAGGAGCAGCATTGCTGGGCATCAGCTTCGCAGCTCTGGCATCTTCCCTGTGGGCCAACCCCAACATCGACCACCGGACGATCAGTAGCTACCTTTTTCACCCGCGGATCCTCGGCGGCGTAGGCCTCACACTTATGCTGACCGTAGTCTCCATGGTGGTATCCACCATCTTGGGTGTCCTGCTGGCAGTCATGCGGCTTTCCAAGAATCCCGTGATGAATGCTTTCGCCTGGTTCTACGTCTGGGTCTTCCGGGGTACACCGCTGCTGATCCAGGTCGTTTTTTGGGGCTATCTGGGGCTGCTCTATGCGCAGATCTCTCTCGGCGTTCCCTTTACCGACTTCACCGTATTTTCCGTGGACACCAACACGCTGGTGCCTGCGTTCACCGCCGGTCTCCTGGCCATGACCCTGAACCAGGCCGCATACTCGGCCGAGATCATCCGGGGCGGCATGCTCTCCGTGGACACCGGACAGCATGAAGCCGCTTCGTCCCTGGGTATGTCCCCGGCCTTCACCCTCTTCAGGGTGGTGCTCCCGCAAGCGATGCGGGTCATCATTCCGCCGATGGGCAACGAGACGATCTCGATGCTGAAAAACACGTCGCTGCTCTCCGTCATCGCGGTGCTGGAGCTTTACACGGTGGCCACCCAGATCTCCTCCCAGAACCTGCGGCAGGTGGAGCTGCTAGTAGTGGTCAGCTGCTGGTACCTCTTCCTCACCTCGGTGCTATCCGTTCCCCAGTACTACCTGGAACGCCACTACGGCAGGGGCAACGCCCGCCAGCAAAGCCCCACCCCCCTCGGCAGGATCCGGGCCGCCCTGCGCAAAACCCCGATCCACGCCGTATCGAAAGGACCCCAGCCATGACCGAGGCACTGGCCTTCCCCCGGCATCAGGAACACCCCGCGCCCGCCCGGCCGCTCCTGGTCGCCACCAACGTCCGTAAGCACTACGGCGGAGTCGAAGTGCTGAAAGGCATTTCTCTCTCTGTCAATGCCGGCGAAGTCATGTGCCTCCTCGGCCCGTCCGGCTCCGGCAAGTCCACCTTCCTGCGCTGCATCAACCACCTGGAACGGATCGACGGCGGCAGGATCTCCGTGGGAGGCGAACTGGTCGGCTACGCGCAGCGCCAGGACCGGATCTTCGAAATGAACCCCCGCGAAGTGGCAAAGCAACGCAGCGGCATCGGAATGGTGTTCCAGCGCTTCAACCTCTTCCCCCACATGACCGCCCTGGAAAACATCTGGGCAGCCCCCGTAGGGGTCAAGAAAGTACCGAAGCAACATGCCATCAAGCGGGGAATGGAGCTACTGGACCGTGTCGGCCTCGCGCACCTGGCAAAGGCCTATCCCGCGCAACTCTCCGGCGGGCAACAGCAGCGGGTTGCCATCGCCCGGGCCCTGGCGATGGATCCGCAGCTCCTCCTGTTCGATGAGCCCACCAGCGCCCTTGATCCGGAACTGGTCGGCGACGTCCTGGACGTGATGCGCACCCTGGCCGCTGACGGGATGACCATGATCGTCGTCACCCACGAGATCGGCTTCGCCCGCGGCGCCGCGGACAGCGTGGTCTTCATGGACGGCGGCGTTGTGGTGGAATCCGGCGCCCCCGCCGACGTGCTGGACAACCCGCAAAACCCGCGGACTATCGCCTTCCTCGAAAGCGTCATGTAAGCATCCGGTCCCTAAAAACCCGGCGCACCAGCGGCGTCCACATCCCACGAACAGTGAGCCCTCAATGAAAATTTCCCGCGCCACCATCACCCTCATCGATGTTCCCTTGCTGGAACCCTTTGTGGTCTCCTATGCCACCTATGACTCAATGCCGAGCATCATCCTGGCCCTCGAAACCGACGACGGAACGATCGGCTACGGCGAAAGTGTCCCGGACGGACACATCACCGGAGAGACACCCGGGGGAGTGGTCGAGGCACTCAAGACCGAACTCATCCCAGCGATCCTGGGACTGGACCCACGCGACATCACGGCAGTCCACCAGCAACTAAACCGCGCACTCAAGGGCTGCGGTGCCGCGAAAGCGGCTGTCGACATCGCCTGCTGGGACTTGGTCGGAAAAGCTGCCGGCCGGCCGATCTACGCGCTGTTGGGCGGACGCCGGCCCGAACAACCCACCATCGCGAAGGTCCTGAGTATCCTTCCACCAGGGGTCCTCGCTGAGCAGGCAGCCCAGGCCCGAAGCCAAGGCTACCGCCACCTGAAGATGAAACTGGGCGGCGACGACGGCCTGGACATTGAACGGGTGCGCGCTGTCCGGTCAGCGATCAACGACGACCTGGCCATCCGCGTGGACGCCAACCAGGGCTGGTCCGATCCAGTCACAGCACGGGCAATGATCCGCGCCCTGGAGCCCTACCGGATTGACTGGGTGGAACAGCCGATCCTGGCCGATGATATCGATGGCTTCAAGCTCCTCCGCCAGGACACCAGCACTTGTCTCATGGCCGACGAGTCCGTAGTCCACGCCGGCGACCTGGCCCGATTCGTCCAAGACCGATCAGTGGACATGGTGAACCTCAAACTCATGAAAAGCGGCGGCATCACCCCCTGTCACCGCCTGGCCACCCAGGCTGAACTCGGCGGCCTGAAAGTCCAGATCGGCTCCATGCTGGAAACCAGCGTCGCCTCCGCCGCCGGATTCCATCTCGCCCTCAGCCACCCCAACATCGTCTCCACCGAGCTCTCCGGCCCCATGAAATTCACCAAGGAACCCGGGAACCTCCAGTACGTCCTGCCCGAAGTGCACATCACAGAGGGACCGGGCCTGGGCATCGACGTCGACCGGGACGTTCTGGCGGAACTGACCGTGAGCGAATGCGAAATCAGCCGGTGACCCGCGAAGAGACGCGCCGTCGTCGTCTTCAGGAAATATGGACGCACTTGCACAACCACCCCGAACCCAGCATGAAGGAGTACGGCACCTCGGAGTACCTGGCCGAACTGCTGGGAACTGCAGGATTGACCATCGGCAAGTTCGGGACCATTCCCGGCTTCACCGCCGATGTTGGACAAGGCACGCCGCGCATCGGCCTCAGGGCAGACATGGACGCCCTGGTGCAGGAAGTAGCGGGAAAAACCGCAGTCGTCCACTCCTGCGGGCACGACGCGAACATGGCAGTTGTCGCTACCGTGATGCTCGAACTGGCAGAACAGGCAGAACAGCTGAAATGCGCAGTGCGCGCCATCTTCCAACCAGCCGAGGAACTCGGCAACGGGGCAGACCTCGTGGCAGCCCTCGGCGTGACGGACGGCCTGGAGTACCTGTTCGGTGTTCACCTGCGCCCGCAAAGTGAACTTCCGTCCCCCTTCCTGGCCCCGTCCATCTCGCATGGTGCATGCCTCTTTGCGTACGGCACGATCACAGGAGATGACCACCACGGGGCAAGACCGCACCTCGGGGCTAACGCCGTAGAGGTGGCACTCGAAATTTCGGCAGGGCTCAAGCGTCTCAAAGTCGATCCGCAGGTCCCCAGCTCCGCCAAGATGACCCTGCTGCAGGCTGGTGGAGGGAACCTCAACGTCATCCCGGGCAGCGGCACCTTCGGTGTGGACCTCCGAGCCCAAACAAATGAGGCTATGTCGACGCTCCACACGGGCCTCGTCGGGGTGTGCCGGTCAGTGGCCGCCTTAACCGGCTCGGAAATCAACCTCGACTTCCGGGACGCCGTGCCCGCGGCCATCATCGGAATCAAAGCTGAAGATGCCCTCGCATCTGCCATCACCGCGACATTAGGCAGCGATCACCTGCAGTCCGGAATTGTGACCTCAGGATCGGATGACTTCCACTTCTACACTCAAAGGAACCCCGCGCTCCAGGCTGCCATGCTTGCCGTCGGCGCAAACGTCCGACCCGGGCTGCACCACCCCTCCATGACCTTCGAAGCAGCAGCGTTGGAACGCGCCGTCGGCGTCCTCATAGAAGCCTGCAGCCGCGCCACGGCACCATCAGCTGTCGCCCGTTCCATAACTTGACCAAGAACCTCCGCTGCCTGAGTCAGCTGCCCGTCGTTGAGCCGGAATTGCGGCGGGGGTATCACCGCCAATGAGAAACAGCTTCGAGCCAGCGTTGAGAGATCAATAATGGGTCGGGGACCCAATAAATGTAACGGGGTCGTCATGTCGGTTTTTGCCGGTTCCGCCATGAGATGACGGAAAGGAGGTAGATGGCCGTGATTACGATTCTTGAAGCAGACGAAGACGATGATTGGGCGCGGGCTGTCGCCGCTGACCCGTGGTCTTGGAGCGGGAAAGGCAGGGAGCCGAGCGACGGCTGGGGTGTCCTCTCCTGCTCCGGTGCTACTGCCGTGAGGCAGAAAAAGGGGGTGTGGACAGTGTCCACACCCTGGGCTTCGGATCGGGTCGTACCGGTGCCGGATCGGGCCGGATTGCGGAAGTTTACGGGGGAGTGGCGGGTTTCCAAGGGCTGGAACCCGGTTCGAGTTCCACCTCGGGCACAACATTCCTCCTCGTCAGAGGGGGTTTTTGCTCTAACGTGTGGACATTGACCCTGCCCGGGTCCCTCTGACGCTTGGTGCGGGCTGTTGCCTGGCCGCCGCGGTGGCCTGTTCGGTTGCGTGGTGGCGGGGTCAGGGCCCCTGGCCGGTAGGCCGTCCCCTTGCTGGGGTGTGGGGTCAAATGGTGTCTCCTTTCTGACCACCTCTGGTTGGCGTGGTTGGTCTTGTACCTATTCACGCCGTGAGATTGTGGTGATGACATGACCTGCGCCAAATATTTTCCAGATGCTTGGCCTCGATTCGCTGATTCTTAGGGCTTGGGGGGAGAGGCTGGCGCATGTTTGTCCGGCCAAAGGGGGTGTGTAAAATGTCCACACCCGTGTCCAGATGATGCCGTGGCTCATCGGTGACTCCCTCCGTGCCTACTTTTGCTGACACGAGTTCATGCAGCCACGTCCGCGACATAACATGACTGGCTTTAGTCCTGGCGCTTCATGGCTGAGACGGCTATCTGTGGGCGCGGGCAGGACCCGGGTCGTGGAGCCGCGGATTGCGTCGGGCCCGTCCGCAGCATGAAGGGTGTGCGGCACGTGGGTCCTTTCTCCGTGGCCGTGCCGGTCTGGGTGATCAGTCATACCTGTCCATCACTGCATGCCCGGTTTTCGACATGATTGCATGAGTGGGTTCTTACCCGGCGGTCTGATCGATTCCAGGCATTAGTTCGTCCACCCAGGTGCCTGGTCCCGCTCGAGCCGTTCGCCGCCGGAGACGCCTACGGCCGCACGCATTTCACAGTAAGTTTCGGACTTCTGGGTTCCTCCGCCCACAATGGAAATTGTGAGTGAAGACATCCCTGCAGGTGCTGGGCAAACTGCATTGCCGGGCCTCTCTGATGCGGCAGACAACGCCCTGAGGCGTGACCTCGAGGAGCTGCGTCGCGACAATGACAGGCTGCGGAAACTGTTGGAACTCACCGAGTCCGAGTCAAGAGCTCCGCATCGGGACCAGCCGGTCATTCCCGCCGTTATGCACCGTGGCCCGGTGAGTATGGATTCGTCTCCGGTGGAAAAAGTCCGCTTCTTCCAGGACTTGTTCCGGGCACGCAGCGATGTCTACGCGCTCCGGTGGGAAAATCCGCGAGATGGCCGTTCCGGTTGGGTTCCCGCGGTCGCCGGTGGCTGGCGTAAGGGTGCGAACATGGCCGGTGCCAGCTATCTGGCCCTCACTCCGGGGGTCGTTGCTGATCATCTGCGCGGGCTACAGCACATTGGCCTGTATCCCCTGACTGAACAGGACACCTGTTGGTGGGTAGCGGCGGATTTTGATGGCGGCGCAGCAATGCTGGATGCTTTGGCGTACGTCAAGGCTGCACGCTTCCGCGGTATTCCGGCGGCGCTGGAAGTGTCCCAATCTGGGCGCGGCGCCCATGCCTGGATCTTTTTCAGCACGGCCATCCCGGCGTCAACCGCACGCCAGCTGGGCACTGGTCTGATCCACGAGGCCATGGGATTGCGCGGCAGCATGAGCCTGGCCAGTTACGACAGGCTTTTTCCATCCCAGGACATCCACTCGGGCAAAGGCCTGGGCAACCTGATTGCTGCACCGCTGAACGGAAGACGCCGCCAGCACGGCACCACATTGTTCCTGGATACTACGACCCTGGAACCGTATGAGGACCAATGGGCGTACCTGTCCAGCCTGGACCGGCTCTCGGACCGGGAAGTCACCACACACATCCGAAGGCTGCCTGCCGTTAAGCTGGGTCACGAGGTTCGCCGGCTCGAACTGCCCCGATCGTCCAAGATCGTTCCTCGCCCTGCGCTCATCGTCCGCACAGTCTTCGCCTCACGCCTGACCATCAAAGCCGCGGACCTGGGGCCAGCCATGATTTCGGCAGTCAAGCATGCCGCATCGATGCCGAACCCAGAGTTTTACGAACGTCAACGCCAGCGCCGGTCGACCTGGAACATTCCGCGCTTTCTACGCAACTACGACGAAACCCTTGATGGCGACCTTATATTGCCTCGCGGGTTGCTGTCCCTATTGCATCAACTGGTCGAATCGAGTGGCAGCACACTGCGAATTGATGATCAACGCGCGGTCGGCACTGCTCACAGTTTCGAGTTCACGGCCCGTCTCCGCGGGGAGCAACTAGGCGCAATGGATGCCGCTACTGCCACGGAGCAAGGCATTTTGGTGGCTCCGCCAGGTACCGGCAAAACGGTCATCGCCTGTGCGGCCATTGCGCGTCGTGGCGTATCCACACTGGTCCTGGTTGACCGCAAGGCCCTGGCTGACCAATGGCGTAGCCGCATACACGAGTTCATGGACGAAAAGTGCGGCCAAATAGGTGGCGGGCGTGCAAGGACAACGGGACTCATCGACGTCGCGCTTTTGCCAACGCTTGCGCGGCGCAACAACGTTGCCGAGCTGACCGCCGGGTACGGTTTTGTCATCGTGGATGAGTGCCACCATGTCCCCGCCGCGGCGTTCAGCCACGTCATGAACGAGATCCCTGCGCGGTACTGGTTGGGGCTGACGGCTACACCGTACCGGCGGGACAAACTGGACTCGCTGATCTACCACCAGCTCGGCAAGATCACGCACACCATTTCGCCCCCTGCTCCGCAGCAGCTGCCACGCCACTCGCAGGAGATTGCCGAGCCGACGCTGGCTTTGAAGTTGCATCGGACGTCCTACGCTTACAATGGCGGCGCTGACCCCAGCGGGCCTGGCGGGATGTCCGCCATTTACAAGGACTTGATCGCCAACGAGGATCGCCTGCAGCAAATCTACGACGACGTCATGGCGGCTTACGAACACAACTCGCGAATCCTCTTACTGACGACCTGGAAAGCCCATCTTGATTCCTTCAGGTCCCGGTTCGAGGCATCTGGTCTGAAGCCGGTGGCCTTCACCGGCGCAATGAACGCAAAGGAACGGCATGCCGCCGTCGACCATCTTTCCAACTCCGATGACGCACAGCCGCTGCTGGTACTGGGAACCGGCTCGTATATTGGCGAGGGCTTTGATTGTCCGAAGCTGGATACCTTGTTCCTTGCGGCACCCATTTCCTTCAAGGGCAGGCTGGTCCAATACGCTGGCCGAGTTATCCGACCATACCCAGGAAAAACGATCGCGACCGTTCACGACTACCATGACGAGTCCACTCCGGTGCTGGCAGCTTCACTGAACAAGCGGGCGCCGGGGTACGTCTCGCTCGGGTTCACTGATCCGCGGAAACTATCAAGCACGTGAGGCCGTCATCCCCGCAGGAACAGTCTTCGGTGACCTTGCGACGGCACAAGCCGCCAAATGGTCCTCCTCGACGACTATGGGTCGGAAGAGAAGGACTGCGTACTTGACGTACCTGGTGTACGTACGGATGATTGATGTATGAGCACCCCCACACACGACACGGTCGGTGGACATGTCTACGGGTTTACCCAGGCGCGGGATTCGTTGAAGATGATCCTGGATTTCAGCGAGCGGGGAGGACTGTCCACAATACGGCGGCCCGACCGGGCCACGGCCGCCGTCGTCAATGGCGAGAGCCTGCGCCGATATCTGGAATTGACGGTCGTCGCCAATGTCCAGGTCGTGAGTGAAGACGGAGCATGGGCTGTCTTCATGCCAGGGCAGCCTTTTGCCGCTGAGGCCACGGAGCTGAGTGAAGCCCTGGCGGACTTTGTCGATGCTTTGCGAGACTACGCGGAGGATTGGGAGGACCATTTGCACGCGGCGCCCAATCACCGCGAGAACTGGGCCTTGGTTCAGCTCATTGACCTGTCCACCGATGAGCAATTGACCGCCTGGCTCACCGGCTCGGTGGCATGAGCGTCCGACGCGTAGGCGGACGGGACGACCATGAGAAGTTCTGTCTAACCGAGCGCTGGGAGTTGGTGACGAATGCCCGCGGGAAACCAGTGCGTCATCACGCGACCTACCGGTTGATTCTGCAAGATGGTCGGATCCTGCGGACCCGGATATCCCGCCCGGTGGATCGAACAATGTATTCGAATTCGATCTGGAACCATATTCTCCAAGACCAGCTTGAGGTCAGTGAGGATGAGTTTTGGGCATGTGTCGATGACGGAGTACTGCCTGGCCGCGGAATGGCAGCCCCTCGCACTTCGGCTATTCCCCTAGCGCTGGTCTGGCAACTCACCCACACTGTTGGAATAGATGAACGAGATGTTGCCGGGATGACGAAAGAGCAGGCCATTCAGGCGATCAATGATTACTGGATGTCGCAAGGGGACGGACAGGACGACTGAGACGGTTGCCCGGTTGGTCGGACGGGGCGCATTTGCCATAGCGGGACATTCGTGTCCGTGAAGAAAGTGGTGTGCACAATGTGCACACTTTGGCCGTCGGACTGGGTCGTGTGATGTCTCGGGACATGGGTGACGGTTCTGGATCAGGACATCGGTGACATTTCGTGTATCAGGACATCGGTGACGGTTGGGGGTTGTTTCGCCGTGAATCCGGGGGGCTTGCCGTTTCCGACTGTTTTGGTCCCGGCCTGTGGACGGGGGTAGGACGTGATGTGGGTGCCCTGGTCATCGAAGAACTGGATTGTCTCGGGGTCCCAGAGCGCGTGGATGCACTGCCGGGCGTAGGGTTTGCCGATCATGTAGACCACGCTGTTGATCGTGACTCTGCCGTTGGGGTAGGCGATGCGGGTGGCCTGGCCGCTGCCGTGGGTGCTGTCCTGGGTGAGGGTCGGGACGGGTTTCGGGTGGGGTGGCTCGGCAGCCGGTGTGGCGGCCCATGCTTGTTGCGGGGTGATCCGTCCGGGCAGGCCCTGGTGGGGGCGTTCGGTGTTGTAGAGCTGATCGAACGCGTCGACCTGTTCCTGAAGCTGTTCAAGGCTCCCGGCGAGGGGTTGTTTGTCCAAGAAACGGAACAGGGTCCGGTGGAAGCGTTCGTTCTTGCCCTGTGTGGTTGGTTTGTAGGGTTTCCCGGTGATCGCCTCGATCCCCAGGGAGGTAACGTGCGTGAGGAGCTGGCCTTGGCGGCCTCGCCGTGAAGGGTTCAACGCGGCCCCATTGTCCGTGAGCAGTTTCTGGGGCACCCCGTGCGCGGTGATGCCCTTCTTCACCACCGCGATCGCGGCCTCGGATGTTTCCCCGGCGGCGACGTGGGAGGCGACCGCGAAGCGGGAGTGGTCATCGATGAGCTGGAAGATCACGCATTTACGGCCGCCGGTGAGGACGTACTCGGTCGCGTCCAGCTGCCACAGACAGTTCGGGGCCGGGTAAACGAACCGGCGGTACGCGGCCCGGGGCTTCTTCCGCGGCTCCAGCCTCGCGACACCGGTTTCACGGAAGATTCTGGCCAGCGACGCAACCGAGGGCACCGGTTCCAGGCCCATGGATTTCATTTTCTCGAACACGCTGATCGGTCCGTGGTCCAGGCCCGAGCGCTCCAAAGCAGCCCGCACCCGCAGTGCCTGCTCCTTGGCCTCCTCACCGATCTTGGACGGGCTCGTGCGCGGCCGGCGGGACCGCGGTTCCAACGCTGCAGCCGGGCCCTCGGCCCGGGCCCGGCCCAGCAACACGTAAAACGTCTTACGGGAGATGCCATGCTCGGCACAGAACGATGTCACAGCACCACGCGGCGGATCATCCGGCCACTGCGAGATCGCTAAACGGACACGAGGATCAACAGGCTCAACTCCACTCATCCACCAATCAGATCGGCAGAAGTGTCACCACCAAGAACTGGGCCGCTTGGGAGATTTCGGACAGCGGATTAGTGGTTTTCTCTACGCTGCCGCGGGCGGCTGCTGGTAACTGTAGTGGACCTCGTTGGGGTAGCGGTAATCCAGGGCGGAGTGCCGGCGCCGGCT
>NZ_JBEGIG010000008.1:0-65105 GCF_040676555.1 Arthrobacter sp. LAR12-1-1.1
CACGTTAAAGCAAAAACCCCCTCTGACGAGGGGGTCTACTGTGCCCGAGGTGGGACTCGAACTGCATTCCCTCCCTTGCAAACACTGGGCTCCCGCGGAAACATGCGGAATTCGGCCCGATCCGACCGATGTACGACCCAATCCGAGGCCCAAAGTGTGTACTTTGTACACACCCCCTATTCGCCGCTCCAGAGCACCGCATCCGAGTTCGAATGGATGCGGCTCCTGTTTGCGAGGATCACCCGGCCAGTTGGTGCGACTTCGCCTCGTCATAGCCCAGCATCGTCTTGACGGCGGCGTGCTGCTCCACAATTTGTGCTTCCAAAGGGGCGGCGGGTAGTTCGGCCACGGCCACCTGCCACGAGGGGAACGAACCGGTCAGGGCTGCGGCCGCTTGCATCGCGGCGCCCTTGGTCACGTACTCGTCGAATTCGGGTACCACGACGGGTATGTCCACCATCTGATTGAGGATTCTCTGCACGGCAGGACTCTCCGCCGCGCCGCCGATGAGCAGCAGCCTGCCGGCGTTGACGTTGCAATCGCGGAGGGTGTCAAGCATCGCGACCTGGCTGGCGAGTGTTCCTTCGATGACGGCACGTGCGAAGTTGGGGCGATTGAAATTCGTTAGGGACGCCCCGTGCAGGGAGCCTCGGGCATTGGGCAGGTCGGGGGTTCGTTCGCCTTCAAAGTAGGGCAGCAACGTCAGACCGCTGGCCCCCGGAGCGGCCTGCAATGCCAAGTTGGAGAGCTCTGTGTAACTGCAGCCCAGCAGTGCTGCGCCCAGATCGAAGTTGCGCGCCGCGTTCAGCGTGGCAACCAAGGGAAGGTGGACGCCCGTAGCGTCGGCATAACTGCAGACGTATCCGGCGTAGTCATGTACCGGGGTTGCCGATTTGGCGTAGACAACCCCTGAAGTCCCCAGGGATAGCACCGCGTCCCCCTCGGAAAGTCCGAGGGCAAGGGCTGCGGCGGCGTTGTCGCCACTGCCTATACCGATCGGGATGCCGGCAGGGATGCCCGGGATTCCGGTACCGGTCACGCCTGCTTTGTCGAGTGGGTCAAGGACGCGTGGAAGGAACGCGGATTTGCCGAATGCATGCTCAAAAAGATCCACGCAGTACTCGCCGGTTTCACCGGACCAGTACGCCGTGCCGCTCGCTTCGGACCGGTCAGTGACCAGTTGGTCCACGCCGCCGGTTCCCGGGCCGAAGCCCATCAGACGCCAGGTCAGCCAGTCGTGGACGACGGCCACCGCCGCGGTCCGTCCCGCAGCTTCGGGGTTGGTATCCCGTAGCCACCGGACTTTCGTGACAGTGTCAGAGAGTGTCAGGGGCAGGCCGGTGCGGCGGATCCACTCCTCCCTGCCAAGTTCGTTGTTGAGGTCGGCCATCTGCGAGTGCGACGCGGTGTCATTCCACAGAGGCGACTCGCAGACGACCTCGCCTGCCCCGTCGAGGAACACGGGGGTGTGCTGCTGTCCACTAACGGAGATGGCGACAACGTCATCCAATCCGCCCGCGCGTCGCACCGCTGTGAGCAGTGCGTTCCACCAGGCGTCAGGGTGGACGATTGTTTCGGGCGGGTGCGAGGCTTTGCCTTCACGAACCCGCATTCCGGTGGCAAGGTCCCTCACGGTGACCTTGCAGGTCTGGGTGGACGAATCAACTCCTGCAACCAGCATCATTGCTGCCCTCCTCGATCTTGGTCGCTCGTTCCGGGTTTCACGCGGGGACTCCTTTCAGGTACTCCCACTGGGGTTGATTCTCGGCATGCCACTCGCCCAGGCGGGCATGTCGGCGGTCGTTGACGAGCACGTCTTCGGGTTGGCAGCTGTCCCAGTCGCATGAGACGTCGGAGGCCAGGGCTTGGGCTCCTCTGGAGACAACCTCGTTGAGCTGTGAGACGCTCAGCGGTGTTCCCAGCAGGTCGGCCTTCAGCTGCAGCCATAGCGGGTTGAGGCTTGCCGGTCCGATGACCTTGATGCGGTCCGGTTGTGTGGGGAAAAGCTGGAGCACGTCCTGGAACTGCAAAGCCATGCCCAGGAAACATCCGAGGACGAGGTCCTCGGCGCTTGTATCGGTTCGAAGCCCCGCGATTACTCCGCGTGCGGAGGCACGTTTCGTCGGCGGCGGGCTCCCGCGGAACTGCGGCAGGACCAGCGGGACAGCACTCAAATCCACTTGCCCCGCGACGTAGCGTTCATGCAGCGTGATGATGCACGCTGAGAGCTGTTCGGCCGTCATTGCGAGCATGCTTTGCAACGTCGCGAACGCAGAACCGCCGGTAGGTATGGAGGCGAACAGCGTGTAGTCGGCTCCTGTACAGGAAAGCCCGTTCGCCAGCTTGGACTGTTCAGAGGACTCATCGAGGCTGGGCGCATCACGGAGGAACAGCAATCCCTCCGTGGTGCCGGTGGAGTTCAGCAGCTCGCCGCGGTGGAGGCCAGCTCCGACCGCGCCGACCATGTGGTCGTGGCCGGCTACATGGATCCGTACGTCCTCGGGCAGACCCGTCTCCCGGGCATAGCCGCCTGCGATAGCGGAACCGTCCACGGCGTTGCGCAGTTCGGGAAAAATGCCGACGTCGAGGCCGACGAGGGCGCACGCCTCGACTGACCACTTGCCCAGGCTCAGGTCCAACGCCATGGTGCGGCTGGCCAGGGAGTATTCCGACCAGCGCTGGCCCGTCATCAGTGCGGCCAGATACTCGGCGATATTCAGCCACTGGGCATGGTTGCCTGCACCGCGGGCCTGCCCCGCTGCCCATGCCACCTTCGATAACCCGTAGTTGGCGTTAACCGGCAGGCCGGTGATCCGGTAGATCAGTGCACGGTCGGCCGGCTCCAGCGGGGCAAGATAGTCGGCGCCGCGGTGGTCGTGCCAGAGAATCATCGGAGATGCCAGCGAGAGGTCCGGACGGACGAGGCCGCCGGACTCGCCAACGCCCGTGATTGCTACCCTTTTCACGGTCGCCCGTGCGGATGGTTCCAGATCGCGGATGAAGTCGACGACGGCTTCCGTCAGGGATTCCAGGTCGTAGATTTCTCCCCAGGCGTCCTGGACGGTGGGCGTGGCGTGGCGCGCCGAGGCCACCAGTCCTCCGCCTGCGCCAAACATGCACAGTTTGATACTGGTCGTTCCGACGTCGACCGTGATTGTGGGTAGCACCGGTGTTTCCTCGCTATGCCGCGGACGGGTTCAGGGTGCGGATCCGGCGCTCGACGACATCCGTGATGGCGGTGACGGCGTTCTTTGAAACGCGGATCAGTGAGGTCTCGTTGGGGTTGGCCGCGTAGGCCTCACCGAACGTGCGGATCATGGCGTTGCGCAGGTCGCTGGCGACGTTCACCTTGACCACGCCGAATTCGTGCAGTCGGCCGAGCTGTTCGGACGGCAGGCCGGAGCCGCCGTGAATAACCAGCGGAACAGGGCTTTCCTCCCTGACCTTGGCCAGCAGGTCAAAATCGATCCTGGCGTTCGGGGCATACCCGTGCTGGTTGCCGACCGAGATTGCGAGCATGTCGCAGCCCACGGTGTCGACGAAGTGCTTTACCTGGTCCGGGTTGGTGTAGCTGGCGTGCTCGGGTGCGACGTCGTCCTCTTTGCCGCCGATGCTGCCCAGTTCAGCTTCCAGAGCCACGCTCGGGGGGCACATGAGGCGGGCCTCGGCCGAGACTTTGATGTTCTCTTCGTAGGAGTACTCCGAGTAGTCGATCATGATCGACGTGAACCGGGCGGCCAGGGCTCCTTCGACGGACTCCAGCGACTTGCCGTGATCCAGGTGCAGCGCGACGGGTACGTCGCAGGTCGCCAGGCGGCGGCTGACCATGTCGTAGATGTACTCGTAGCCGGACAGGGAAACGTTGGTCGGTGCCACCTGGATGAAGGTCGGCACTCCCACCCGCTCGACTGCGGCGATGATGCCCATCGTGGTCTCAATGTTGGTGGTGTTGAACGCACCGGCCACGAGTCCCCGGGAGGTGCATTCCTTGATTACATCGATGCCGCTGACCAAAGCCATTGATAGTCCTTTCGAAGCCCGCCGCCTGACAGCGGCGGCGGGGACACGGGTGATGCGCCTGAATCCGGCGTTCGTGTCTGCGTATGAATCTGAGGGGTGACGGCTTCGCGGGTGCCAAGCTGTTCCGTCAATCACAATAAACCGTCATGTACATATTGTCGAGTCTGTACGTACAAAAAGACACTCTAAACGAAGAATCCCTGGGCGCCGAATGGCGGGCATGTGACCAAAAGCCCACACTTGTTGACCACTTCACCCCCCGACCCTATGCTATAGACAGTCCAGCCGATACGTTCTGTACGTACAAGCTTGATAACCAGTGTTGTTTATCCAGGAAGGTTTAAGATGCAAATCGGACCACAGCGCACCAAGGCAGTTGCCCGGGTGCTAGCCGTTACGGCGGCGGGGGCGCTCCTCGCGGGCTCCTTCACCGCCTGCTCCACAGACAACGGCGGCAGCACCGCCGGAGGCGACGTCACCATCAATGTGGCCCTCGCCGCCAATCCCCAGATGAAGACCGCCGAATCCCTCATCAGCGACTTCGAACAGAAGAACCCGGGGATCAAGGTCAAGTTCACGACCCTGCCCGAGAATGACCTCCGGCCCACAGTGACCAAGGACGTGGCGACCAAGGCCGGACAGTTCGACGTGGCCATGATGGGCAGCTACGAGGTCCCGATCTGGGCCAAGAACAACTGGATCATCCCGCTGGAGGACTACGCCACGAAGGATAACGCGTGGAAGAAGGATGACCTTCTGCAGCCCATCAAGGACATCGTCTCCTCCGACGGCAAGCTCTATGGGGCCCCGTTCTACGGGTCCTCGTCGTTCCTGTTCTATCGCAAGGACCTCGCCCAGAAGGCCGGGGTCACGATCTCCCAGACCCCGACGTGGGAAGAGATAGCAGCGGCGGCGGCGAAGATGGATGACAAGGCCAAGGGAACGTCGGGTATCTGCCTCCGCGGCCTGCCGGGCTGGGGCCAGAACCTGGCATCGCTCACCACGGTCATCAACACGTTCGGCGGCCGGTGGTTCGACGAGAAGTGGAATCCGCAGCTGACCTCGCCGGAGACCACGAAGGCGGTCAAGTTCTACGTGGACCTCCTGCGTGCACACGGCCAGGCCGATGCCGCCAAGGACGGCTGGGAGGGCTGCCTGCAGAAGATGAGCCAGGGCACCACGGCCATGTGGTACGACGACACGGTCTTCGCGGGCTCCGTCCTCAATTCCGCGACACCTGAGGTCAAGGCCAACCTTGGCTTCGCCATGGCGCCCACCGGCCCGGCCGATATCAAGTCCGGCTGGCTTTGGTCCTGGGGCCTGGGCATCACCGCAAGCAGCAAGCACCCGGATGCGGCCTGGAAGTTCATCTCATGGGTCACGAGCCCTGACTACATCAAGCTTGCCGGGCAGAAGGCCGGCTGGGACTCCATCCCCCCGGGATCACGCACCTCTACCTACGAACTCCCGGAATACAAACAGGCAACCGCCGCGTACGCAGGCCTGACCTTGGATTCGATCAACGCCGCGAACCCGCTGCAGCCGACCAAGGACAAAGTGCCCTACACGGGTGTTCAGTACGTTCAGATCCCGGAATTCGTCGACATCGGAGATTTTGTCTCCCAGCAGATCGCCGGCGCCATCAGTGGCACCCAGTCCGTGGAGGAAGCCCTTCAGAAGGGCCAGGACTACGCCACCAACGCGGTCAAGTCCGCAGGGTATCTCAAGTAGGACAACTGCGTCGTCCGCGGGAACTCCCCGGAGTTCCCGCGGACATCGCTTAGCTACGATCGGACAATTCCATGGCTACGACCATCACCGCCCCCCCGACCCCCTCCCCGTCCATCGTCCGCGAGCTCACCCGCGTGGAACGCTGGAAGGCGCGCAGCCCGCTTCTGCCGGCCCTCATCTTCACCATCCTGCTGACGCAGCTGCCATTCGTGCTCACGCTGATTTACAGCTTCATGAGCTGGAACCTTCTGAGCAACAAGCCCCCACAATTCAATGGCGGCGCGAACTACCTCGCAACCCTCCAGGACGAAGTCTTCTGGCGCTCCATCGGTAACACCGGAGTCATGACCGGCGTCTCCACGGTGGCCTGCATCGTCATCGGGCTGCTTCTGGCACTGCTGCTCAATCACTCCTTCCCGGGGCGGGGACTCGCGCGCACGCTGGCGATCACTCCCTTCTTCGTGATGCCGGTGGCCGCCACGCTTTTCTGGCGGTCCGCCATATTCGATCCGGGTTTCGGGCTCCTTGGCTGGCTCGCCCGCCAGGTGGGGCTGCCCGCGGTCTCATGGCTCAGCGAGTATCCGATGGCGGCACTGATCATCCTGCTGACCTGGCGCTTCACCCCCTTTGCCATGCTGATTCTGATCGCCGGACTGCAGTCCGCGCCGCAGGATCAGCTTGAAGCGGCAAAGGTGGACGGAGCCGGACCCTTGCGCCAGTTCGGCTCCATCCTCGTCCCGCACCTGCGCCCCTACATTGAGCTGGCCGCCCTGCTGCTGGCCATGAACCTCATCCAGACATTCGGCGAGATCGCGCTTCTCACGGCAGGCGGCCCCGCCTACCAGACCACCAACATCACCTATTACATCTACCTCAAGGGCTTCAATTCCTTCGATTTCGGCCTGGCTTCAGCCCTCGGCGTCGCCGCGCTGCTGATCACCATCGCACTCATACTGCCGGCGCTGCGCCTGCTCTCGGGCATCTTCCAGAAAGAAGGCCGTCGATGACCGCCACTACGACCCGTCGGGCCGCCGGCATCCGCGCCGAAAGCCACACACCCATCCGCCGGCGCCGCCCGACCAAACGACTGAAAAACACGATGATGGGCATCGGGGGATGGCTGGGAAGTCTCATCTTCTTCCTTCCGGTCGCCTACATGCTCCTGAAGAGCTTCCAGACGGAAACAGATGCGGCAGAAGCCACACCCAAACTGATCTTCACACCCACCCTCGGGAACTATGCCGGCGTCTTCCAGGCGGGCTTCTGGCCCTATGCCATCAACTCCCTGATCGTCGTGCTGGCGTCCACGGCCGTGGTTCTCATCCTCGCAGTACCCGCGGCCTACGCCTTGTCGATCCGGCCTGTCGAGAAGGCCCAGGACAGCCTGTTCTTCTTCATCTCCACCAAGATGATGCCCGTGGCAGCAGCCATCATCCCGGTCTACGTCATTGCCTCGGCACTCGGGGTCCTGAACACGCTCGGCATTCTCATCGTCATGCATATCGGCATGAACCTGCCCCTGGCCATCTGGATGATCCGTTCATTCATGCAGGAGATCCCGGAAGAAATCATGGAGGCCTCTGCCGTCGACGGCGCGACCCGGTGGCGCGCCGCACGGTCGATCATTCTCCCGCTGATCAGGCCCGGGCTGGCATCGACGGCACTGCTGTGCGCCGTGTTCTCTTGGAACGAGTACTTCTTCGCGTTGAACCTCACCAATTCGACGTCGACACTGCCGCTGTTCATGCAGAAGTTCCTCAGCTTCGGCGAGCTGTACACCGCACACATCGCCGCGGCAGCCACCATCGTCAGCATTCCCGTTGTTATCGCCGGCTGGATGGCACAGAAATCCCTGGTCCGCGGACTCCTCTTCGGCGCCGTGAAGTAGCGAGCCAGACACGTTTGTCCTGCATGCAGAACATCCGTACCACGAGTTAGGCCCCCGCCGCGCGGCGGGGGCCTTACTCGTGCGTGCAGTGAAGCGTTCCCTGACTGTCGCAGGATGGCCGCGCCCGGCCGGAATATGCCCGGAACCTGGCACGCCTTTGCTCAGTCAAATCAATTTGTACGTACAGTACGTTTCGTCTAGACATATGGGGTAAACCTGACGTATTCTTGTGATCCAGTAGACATCCCGCTCCTGGTGTTCCGGAGCCGGACCAAACTCTCACGGTCGAGGATCGCCCTCTGCCGTAACGAAGCGGAGAGGAGCGCAGATGCGCGCAGTAATTCTGGACGGAACTGGATCAGTTGAGGTTACCGAGATCGAGGACCCGGTCGCAGGAGCCGGCGAGCTCGTCATCGCCCCTGAAGTGGTGGGCATTTGCGGCACCGACATCCATCTTGCCTCCGGCGACTACCCCACCGGCACTTTCCCCGTCGTCCCTGGGCATGAGTTTGCCGGCACGATCGTCCAGGTTGGGTCCGATATCAACGGCTTCAAAATCGGCGATCGGGTCTGCGTGGACCCGAACGTGGCATGCGGCACCTGCGACCAGTGCCAGGCCGGGGCAACGAACCTCTGCCGGAACCTCGTCCCCATCGGAGTCACCAGCAACGGCGCCGTCGCGGAACTGGTCAAGGTCCCGGTTTCTGTGGTTTTCGCCCTGCCCGACGGTATCGACTGGACTACCGCGGCACTGATTGAACCGCTGGCCTGCGTTCTGCACGCCCTGGGCCGGGTCGCCCCGGTCACCGGCAAGCGGGTCCTGATCTACGGCGCAGGCTCCATCGGCCTCCTCGCCGCCGCCCTGGTCAAGGCACGTGGCGCGGCCAGCATCGACATCGTCGAACCCAGCCCGGTTCGGCGGGAGGCAGCCCTCGAGTTCGGCGCGGACCACGCGTACGCCCCCGGGAAACGAACCACCGAACGCGACGTCGACCTGGTCATCGAAGCCAGCGGCCACCCCTCGGCCGTCTCGGACGCCATCGCAAAACTCGCCGAACGAGGCACACTGCTGCAAATGGGCGTCGTCAGCCCAACCGCCAGCATCGATCTCTTCCCCTACGACCTCTTCGACCGGGAACTGTCCTTCGTCGGCTCGCAGTCACTCGCGACGTCCTACCCGGCGGCGGTCGAGGCCATCCAGGAACTCCCGGAACTTGCATCCCGCATGGTGACCCACACGTTCGGGCTCGAAGACTACGCCGCTGCCCTTGAAGCGGCGCACTCCGAATCCGCCCGGAAAGTCCACATCCTGCCGCAGCGCTAAGCCCGGCCTTCACGAAAGTACTCACTGATGTCTGTACAATCCGCTGCAAACAGCGCCACCCGGCCGGCTCTTCTGGACCGGATGGGGCTGCCCCGCCCCCTGATCTGGGGATTTGTCGGGCTCCTGCTCTTCATGGTTGGCGACGGGGTCGAATCCGGCTACATCGCACCCTTCATGGCCTCCCACGGCGCCGGCACCGAAACCAACGCCGCCGTCATCATTACCGCCTACGGCCTCATCGTCACACTAGGCTCCTGGCTCGCCGGGGCGCTTTCCGACGTGCTGGGCCCCCGACGGGTCATGCTGTTCGGCCTCGCTGTCTGGGCTGTCTTTGAGGTGCTCTTCCTGGCCGTCGCCGTCCCGTCCCAGAACTACACACTGATCCTGCTCACCTACGGCATCCGGGGCTTCGGTTATCCGATGTTCGCCTACGGCTTCCTGGTCTGGATTCTGGCAGGAAGCCCGGCGAACCGGCTCGGTTCGGCAGTGTGCTGGTTCTACTTCGCCTTCACCGGCGGCCTTCCCACGCTCGGCTCCCTGCTGGCCAGCGGCACCGAACCCGTCATCGGTGAATATATGACGCTGTGGATCTCACTGGGCACGGTCATCGCCGGCGGCATCATCTGCCTCGTCGGGATCCGCAATGCAAAGGGCGGCGACCGTCTGGCCGCCCCCGGCGTTACAGCCCGCCAGAGCATCATCAACAGTGTCTCCATCGCGGTGAAAATTCCCCGCGTCGGCCTCGGCTGCCTCATCCGTGTCGTCAACACCGCACCCCAGTTCGGATTCCTGGTCTTCCTTCCGACCGTCTTCGCCACACAGCTCGGCTTCGGCACCGCCGGTTGGCTGCAGCTGATCTTCACCATGGGATTCGCGAACATCTTCGCCAACCTGTTCTTCGGCGTCCTCAGCGACAAGCTCGGCTGGCACCGCACGCTGCGCTGGTTCGGGTGCATCGGCTCTGCCGTCAGCTCCTTGTGCTTCTACTTCGTTCCCCAAATGACCGGCCCGCAGTACTGGGTCGCGGTTGTTTGCGCCGCCTTCTACGGCGTGACCCTCGCCGGCTTCACGCCCATCTCGGTACTGATGTCCTTGATGGCACCTGGACAAAAAGGCAACGCTGTGGCTCTGCTGAACCTGGGCGCCGGCGCGGCAACCTTCGTCGGCCCGCTGATCGTCGCGCTCTTCCTTGGTCTCATCGGACCAGGTGGGGTCACGATCATCTTTGCAGCACTGTACGTCGCCGCGGGCGTGGCAGTACGGTGGCTTCGGATTCCCGAGGAGGCCGAGGCCGACAAAAGCGATGCTCCTGCGTCCGCGTTCGTAGGGGTCTAGCCGTACCCGCTTCTTAAGAGGACGAGCCTCCGTTTCAACACCTGAAACGGAGGCTCTTCCTCTTTGCTTTAGCGGTCGGAACTGAGATCCAAGCTGCTTACATTCACCTCGAGGGGAACGATCTCGCTGCGCACCCACGTCTCGTAGACGTCGAAGCGCTCCCCCGCCCTCGTCCAGGACGTGGAGTGGATCCGGATCAGCGGCGAGCCGTCCGTGACGTTAAGCGCCTGGGCGATCTCCGGCGTCGGGTTGACCGCCCGGATCGTCCTGTTGGCCCCGCCGAGGCCGTAACCGGCGCCGGTCAGCAACGCAGACAAGGAAGCCTGCCCGGCGAGGACTTCCTGTGCGCCGGCGATGATCGGCGCCACCGCCGGTGGGCTGTAGTTGATGCTGTACACCGCAGGGGTGCCGTCGACGGACCGCACACGGACCAATTCAAAACCCCTGGTCCCCTCCGGGAGTTCCAAGGAACGGCACGCACTCTCGGGCAGGACCACAGGTCCGGAACGCAGCACCTGGGTGGTGACAGGCCTGTTCTGGTGACCCAACGCGTTCTCCAGGAAGCCCTGCTCGCCCTGAATCATCCAGCCACGATCGGCCGAGGGCTCGCTGGCGAAGACCCCCCGCCCCGGAATGCGGTGGGCAAGGCCCCTGGATTCCAGCAGCTTCAAGGCCTGGCGCACCGTTGCCCTGGACAACCCAAATTCTGTGCAGAGTTCATTCTCGCTCGGCAGCCGCACACCGGACGCGATGTCCTTGGAAGCAATCCTGCGCTCCAGGACATCGAACAACTGGCGGTAGTACGGGGTTGGGGACTGACGGTCGATCGCCTCAGCAGATGCTATGGACACGAGGCCCTCCTTCGTTGAGGTCTGCGCAGAGTGACATTGTCTACCTCATTATAGACGGACCGTACAGTACAGTCAGCTGCCCCCGGGGCGTGATTTTCCGTATTGCCATCCCCGCGTCGCCCCGGCCGGACTTGACTGGTCCCGGCGAGCACCAATAGAGTGAACCTGCTGTCCATACTGTACATACAGTTCGAGCGAAGCGGCTCGGAGTCTGGTGCTGGACGACATCAATGCAAGCAGGCCGTCCGACAGCGACGTGGCTCGTCTACTGAAAGCAGGGCTTCAATGTCCATGGAATACCGCATGCGCCGCACCCTCCCCAGCGCCCGCGCCGCTATCATCATGCCCGTCGACCACGGCCTGATCTTTAAACGCATCGAGGGTCTTGAAACCCCTGCAGCTCCGTTCGCGGCGTGGGCCGCACAAGGGGTCACCGGCTTCATGATGACCCCTGGACAAGTCAAGCAGACAGAGACCTTCTTCGCCCGGAACCCCCACCTGAGCCGCGTACTTACCATCGACACGTACTATGACTACCGGGAAATGGACGGCCGGGGTTCCCACGGCCTGATCACCACGGTTGAAGACGCCGTCCGGATGGGCGTCGATGCCGTGAAGATGCTCTTCCCCTGGAACATGTCCAACGCCGAGAGAGTCGCCATGTGCACCAGGGTCGGGCAGGTCGTGTCCGCCTGCGACCGTTGGGACATCCCCTCGATTCTGGAGCCGGTTCTCATCGGCGCCCCGCGCACCGAAGACGTCATCGCCGAGGAAGAACAGGTCGCCCGTATCGCCTATGACCTCGGCGCCCACATCATCAAGATTGCTTTCCCCGGGGAGGAGCGCACCAAGCGACTCGTCGACGAACTCGGCGTGCCACTGGTGATCGCTGGCGGCCCCCTCGCCGGCGAGCCTGCAGATACCATCGACGCAGTTGCGGAAACCATCCGCGCTGGTGCTCGAGGTGTGATCGTCGGCCGGAACATCTGGCAGCGTGAACGCGTAGTCGCGGAGAAAACTCTCGCGGAAATTGCTTCCCTGACCCAGAGCGTTTCCTTCAACGACTAAGACCGGCAACCTTTACACCACGTCGATCAAAGGATGGCGAAATATGGGCGGACCAAGCGAACGTACTGAGGTCGCCTGTGGCATCGACATCGGCAGCACGAACCTCAAAGTCGTCGCCCTTGACCGCACCGGCCGCGTCGTCGCACGCGCCAGGCAAACCACACCCCGCGATCCCTCCGACCTTTCCATCGATGCCCAGGGGATCCTGGACGCTATCGAGGACATGATCATTGAGGCCTGCGGGACCGAGTACATCGTTGCCGCGGTGGCATCAGCGGGCGTGGGAGAAGACGGGGTTCTCGTGGACAAGAACCGCCGGCCACTTGGCCGCGCCCTGGCGTGGTTCGACCCGCGCCGGACCCGGCTTTTCGAGGGCTTGGAACCGCGGCTTCCCTCCGCGGAAGGGATCGGCGTCAACACCAATCCCTCCCACACCCTCATCGGTTGGCTTTGGTCCAGCCGACAGGACAACAGCGGCAGTGCCGCCTCATGGGCGGCCGTCACCGACTTCGCCTCATGCTGCTGGTCACGAAAGTCTTTCATCAGCGACACCCTCGCCGCGCGCACCGCGGCCTGGGACATGCGGACACGGACGTGGCTGACGGACCGCGTTGAGATGACGCTGGGTTCGTCCGACCTGCTGCCGGAAGTGGTCCGGACCGGGGAACCGGTCGGGTCCCTGCGTTCCCCTCGCCTAAGCGGCGCTGGCGTACTAGCTCCCCATGCCACCGTAGTCGCCGGTGGCCACGACCACCCCATCGGGGGGTGGGGCGTCGACCAGCTGCAACCGGGCGCGATTCTTGATTCCATGGGCACCGCGGAAGTAGTGGTAGCCCAGTCCCCCACATCGCACGTGCCCCGATTCGGCAACTGCGATGTCGCACCAGGCATACTCAGCCAGGGCAGCACCCTCCTGAACGTCACCGAGCTGGCCCGCAACGTCCATTGGGCGTCACAGGATCCAGCCGTAGCCGCCGCACTTCAGGCTATTTTCGACGGAAGCCAAGAACCTGACGAATATGTCCATTCGGAAAGCTTCATTCCGGGCGGCCCGGGCGGCATGCGGCCGAGGTACGCCCACGACGCGCCGGCCGCCCCAGGATCGCGGGCTTCGGCCGTGGCCGGTGCCCTGGCCCGGGCCGGCGGAGCGGCCATCCAGTCAGTGGCTTCCAGGATGCCCCCCGGCGCTCCCGTATATGTCGCCGGCGGCTGGGCACGATCGCGGGGCTGGATCGAGATCAAAAAGGCCGTAATCCGCACCGATGTCCACATCATCCCGGAGCCGGAAGTCACCGCCGTCGGGGCCGCACTCTTGGCCGCCCATGCCATCAACTGGGACATTCCCGCAGGAAAGGCCCTGTCGTCGCCAGCCGGGATCGCCTAACGTCCCACCGGCACCAAGCACTAAGGAAGAACATGACCGAAAACACTGGGACCTCCTTTCGTTGGGAAGTCACCGGACATGAACCGCTTCAGATCCGCAAGGACCTGGATGAGGCCGTGGACCGCGCAGTCTTCCACGCCCTCCAGGTTGGGAGTCACGGTGTGCTGGTTACCCAACACAGCTGCACCCTCTACACAGTTGCTCTCAGCACCGACGTCCCCTACGGACAAATCCACGAGCGACGAAAAGCTGAACCTCGGAGCACCGACCGACGGAACGCCGGACCAGATGTCCTGGGATGACCTTGGGCTACTGCTGCGGCTCTCCCCTGGGGAACTGATCGAAGCCACAGACGACAGCACCGGCCAGCGGTGGCAAGGAACCGTCGACGTCGTTGCCCCCAAGCAGGGCCGGCTGTGGATGTACACGGACTTGGGCGAGCGGAAGCTGTTCGACGCCGACATGCACACCATCAGCCAAGGACCCGTGCAGCCTTCGTAAACGAACTCACTGGAAATCAGGCAGCGGCCTGTGCTTCTCAGAAATAGTTCTCAAATGGACCAATCGAACTCCGGTCATTAAATCGAGTTCTGGAAGAGGGAACCTCGACTGACCAGCCGCGTTGGCAGTTCTCCTCACGACGCGATCCGCCGCGTCCCCCCGTCGCGGAAATCAGTCCAATTGCTAGGCCGGCTGTACTGCCCGTCTGATCAGCTGCCGGTGAGGGCGGCTGATGCGGTGAGTTCGACTTTCATGCCGGGGATTCCGAGTTCGTTGACTCCGACGGCGCATCGGACCGGGCGCGGAGATGGGAAGTACTCGCGGTATATGTCGTTGAAGACCTGCCGTTCGCGGAGGTCTGTGAAGTAGATCGTGATGTGCAGGACGCTTTCCAGGCCGCTTCCTGCGCGTTCCAAGGCTGTTCGAAGGTTGTCGAGTATCTGGCGCGATTGGGAGGCGATATCAGGTGACAGCGCGCCGTCTTGTCGGGTGGGTATCTGCGTTGTCCAGATTATTCCCCGGGCGGCTGCGGTGTCTGCCACGAGATCCCCGGCTCGCTTGCGTCGGAGATTGTCATCTGCCCTACCCGTTCTCCGGTTCGCTTCATCCGTACCGATCACCCCGCTCACGGGTCGATCAGCCGAACTCCGGGAAGAGGCGAAGGACGTTGTCACGTGCGATCGCCTGCACGTCCGCCGGTGCGAATCCGGCGTAGTTCTGCACGCCCTCGACTCTGATCGGCACCGCCGCCTCGGCCGCGAACACGTAGTCGGTTCCGAAGACGATGTGCGAGCTGTCGACGACGGTGAGCAGCGATGCGAAGCAATGAGCTGAGGCCGACAGAGCCGTGTCGTAATAGAAGGTGCCCAGAAAATGATCAGGGCCCTCCGGGAGGACGTTGTCTTTGAACCGCAGGTAGTAGCTGAGCTGCTCAGGCATCTTCGACTGCCACTTCGACGAGAGCGAATAGATCTTCCCCATCCCCTCGGCGATCGCCGGCATGGCTCCCCCGAGACCGGCCAGCATCGATGCGGTGACGCTCACCCGGCCGGCGAGGTAGGGGACGGCGCCGCCGGCGTGGGCGAGCACGAAGCGGATGTTCGGGTATTTCTTCGTCACCCCGTTCACCACGAGGGAGAAGGCGGTCCGTGTCGTGTCGAACGTGGCATCCGACGTGGACTCCGGCAAGCAGAGATGAGACTCCTCGAGCCCGGGGCGGTGATTGGGGATGCACAAACGCGACAGCATTCCGGCGGTTCAACTCGTCGAACAGCGGATCGAAACGGGGATCACCGAGGTAGTAGCCGTCATAGTTGCTGAGCAACACCACCCCGTTCAGTGCAGCTCGTCGAACGCGTACCTGAGCTCCTCTAGCGCGGCATCCACGTCGGGCACCGGAAGCGTGGCAAAGACGCCGAACCGGCCAGGGTGGTCGCGCACGAGCGCCGCGCACGCCTCGTTCATCGCCCTTGACAACTGCTTGGCGACAGCCGAGGTCGGGTCCTTGGCCGGGAAATAGACGCCGGGCGCGGAGATCGACACCACAGATCTCGCGATGCCGTGGGCATCCATCACGTCGAGGGCTTTCGAGGCCTCCCACTTAGGAAGCTGTACTCCCAGCCCCTCTGTGACGCCCAGTTTCGACAGGGCCTTCGCATACTCACGCGGGACCACGTGATGATGCAGGTCGATCGCCGCCCAGGTCGTGCCGCTCATCGCTCCTCCGTGCTTCAACGGTTTCAGTGATAAGTGAAGCATCCGCTGGGCAAAGGAGGAACCCTGAAGGCCCAGTACTCCTGAAGCTGCCCCACCCTGCAAAGGTCATCTCATGTGGGCGCCCTTTTTCGGGTGCGGAAGGTTCGGAATGGATAGATCCGGTCTATCCGCCGGCGGCGCGATGTCCGTACCAAGGATTAGGGCGCGCACAACGCCACCTAATCGGTGACGGAAATCCTCGAAAGCGCCAGAGGCGCCGGCTAATGCGGTCCCAGCCCCGTCCCATATGCCGGTCCCCCATCGCGGCCTTTCTCCCCCGCCGCAAAAATCCCATACTGACGCTTCGGGATTCCCGTATGCCGCGCCCGCAAAACTGTCCCGGCTAGGTTGCCCAATCACTACGGCTGCAAGAACCAAGGCCAATGTCATGTCACCCAGAAGTCGTGCCTGCATGAACTCGTGTCAGTAGAAATAGGCAACGGGGGTCACCGATGAGCCACGGCATCCCACGCACACCGGTGTGGACACTGTACACATCACCTTTGGCCGGACAAACGGCCACCAGCTTCTCCCCCAGTCCCCAGGAAACAGCGAATCGGGGCCAAGAATCTGGAAAAGAATTTCGCGCAGGTCATGTCATCACCGCAACCCGACGGCATGGATAGGTGCAAGACCAACGACGCCCACCAGAACACGAGAAAGGAGACCCGGATGACCCCATACGACAGCAGGCGGAGGGCCCACCAGCCAGGGCCCTGAACCCGCCACCCACACAACTTCAAAGGCCACCGCGGCGGCCAGGCACCAGCCGCGAGAAGCGTCAGAGGGACCCGCTCCGGGTAATGTACACACGTTAAAGCAAAAACCCCCTCTGACGAGGGGGAATGCTGTGCCCGAGGTGGGACTCGAACTGCATTCCAGCCCCCGCAACCACAGGGCTCCCGCGGAAACATGCGGAATCCGGGCCGGACCGGCACCAGTACGACCCAGTCCGAGACCCAAAGTGTGTACTTTGTACACACCTTAATTTTGATCGCCGGCCCGGCCCCGGTTTATCCGCTTAGTTCCGCCTGAGTCCGACCGCTTCCTGTGCGAGCCTGGTGATCTTGATCTCGGCGCTTCGGTGAGCGCGCGGCTGCCGTTGGAAGCTGTAAACGACGGAATTCGCATGTTTGGGGACAGAACAAATTCCCCGGTGAGGATCGTCATCGAACCCTAGGCGCCGCTTAAACTGCCGCGGGGCAGCTCCAGCCGGGCACGGCACTGCTACAGCCGACTTTTCGGGCTTTGTATTGCGGCTGGCCCGCTGATCATCCAGACTGGCTACAGATCCGCAGGAGATTGCTTCGGCCGATCCAGCCCGCCAAGTACTCCGGCCGGCCCCGCCCCATCAGAGAATGCCGGGCAACCCCTCTGGAACCACCGCTTCCCGCTCTCCGGCTGTGCCCGGTCCCGGAAGCCCGTGCCCGCTGAGAGCCCCGGCACTTCCCGCAGCGAAAGAGACCATGATGATCAAGCGCCACTCGGATGTCGTCCTGGAAGTCACTGCCCACGACCCGGACACCGTCGAGAACGACCTGAACGCCGCCGTGGAGATCGCACGTGAACACGCCATGAAGGAATGCCGACACGGCATCCTCGTTACCCAGCACGGTTACACCAGCTACACCGTCGTCGTAAGCCGCGATGTCCCCTACGGGCAGACACACGAACGGCGCGAAGAGCCCGCGACTCACGGATAGAGACGGATTCGGGTCCGGCATCTGGAGCGGGGTCGTCCTAGCCTTCGCAGTCGATGCAGTATGAGGGGCCGTTCATTTCGCGCGCGAGCTGGGACCGGTGCCGGCCCAGGAAACAGGAGTAGCAGGTGAACTCGTCCTCGCCACTGTCGTCATTCTCTTTCTGGCGTTTCTTGTCTGACGGGAATGCAAGGTATGCCGGGGGCCCGGTGTTTCTGTGCGGCGGGGACTGGCAGGCCTCGCCGGGGCCCGACAACTGGTCCCGGTCCCGGTCCCGGTCTTGGCCGGCAACGTGGGGAAACGCGCCCCAGCGCTGTCCCGGGAGTCCTTATTGGTCTTGCGCCTCCGGGGTCTCGGATTCGGCCCATTCCAGCGCTGCGACGATGTGTCCTTCGTTGGGCAGTGCCTGTTGTTCGGCCGGGGGGAGGTTGTCGTAGGTGTAGGCGGCGACAGCCATGGGTGAGGTGGAGCGTCCCAGGCTGTACCGGACGCTGCGGTCGTTCTTGGTGCCGCAGATGAGGATCCCGATGGTTTCGTTATGGTGCTGGCGCCGGAGCACGTCGTCCACGAGCGCGACGTAGAAGTTGAGCTTGCCGGCATACTCGGGCTGGAACTTGCCGGTCTTGAGCTCAACGACGACGTAGCCCGTTGGCCGCACTAAGCCGGCACGGAGTGCCGGCTCGCCGGCAGCGGTCACCGATGCCCGCTCGCATAAGTTGCTTGAGGCGGCGGGGCGACTGACTGTATAGACGGGCGGTACACCATTGGCATTTGCGCTATCCGGTGAGAGGTCGCCAGAGCGGTGGAAGCGGGGGATTGAACTGTGGTGCAGATTTGCGGATAAGGCCTGAAAGCTTTGTCAGGCGCCGGGATTCCCGGAGTGCTGGCGGTTGTGCCGGTCGTGGTTCCGGCAACCAGACAGCGGTCCGCCTCGCTCATGCCCTGGCGTCGTGTGTGCGGATGCGTGGTCTGAGACGGTGACATCAAGGCTCCATTGTTTTAGTTGTTCATCATGGCTGAGGGTGTGGTGGTTGAGTGAGCGGTGGGCCCGCCAGACAGCGCGGAGGATGGAAGCTCCTCCGGCCGCCGTGGCTGCAAGAGGGGTGCAAAGAACGCGGCGAGCTCGGCCGTTGCCGTGAGCGGCAAGACGTTGGCCACGTACTGGTCAGGACGAACGACTACCACGACGCCGCCGCGGTCGAGACCGCGCAGGTCGAAGATGTCCGCCGTCGGGTCTGTAGCGTAGACCTTTTCGTAATCCGTGAGCTGCAAGGGGCCGACTCGGGGTTTGAACGCCGCGGGTACGGCGCCGAAGTCGATGGCGGTATGGTCCTGCTGGTAGATCACGTTCACGTCGAACCAGGCATCGGGGTCGGCGCCCTCCGGGGTGGCGGCGAGCGGTGATTCCGGTGAGTTTGCGATCCAGTCGGCGAATTGTTCTGTAGGCGACGCGGTTCCGGCTTGCGGGGTTTGGGGCGTGGCCGGGTCGGCGAAGACGTAGATCCGCCACCGGCCATCCGCTTTCGCTTGGTGGCCGAGCTGCACCGGGTTGGCGTCGCAGACCCGTACAACGGGCGCGGACTTGAAGCGTTTGCCGACGGTGAAGCCGGTTGCCAGGTGCTGGTGTTCAGGGGCGGCCACCACCATGGACGGCGCGTACTCGGTCATGAACCCGGCCGGGAACTCGGCGGTGCGGACGTAGAAGTCCTCCAGCTCCGAGGGGTCTTCGAACTCCTCCGGCCTCTTGGCCATGAGGGTGGACCACTCTTTGTCGAAGTCGATGAGGTTCTTTGCCACCACCTGCCGCTCTGCGGAGTAGGTGGACAGCAGGCTTTCCGGGCTGCGGCCCTCGAGGACGTGTCCGAGCTTCCAGGCCAGGTTGAAGCCGTCCTGCATGGAGACGTTCATGCCCTGGCCGGCCTTGGCGCTGTGCGTGTGGCATGCGTCGCCGGTGATGAACACACGCGGTGTGCGGGTGCCGCGCTGCTCCGGCAGGACGTCGTCGAACCGGTCCGTGAGCCGGTGGCCCACCTCGTACACGCTGTGCCACGCGATGTTGCGGACGTCGAGGGTGTAGGGGTGGAGGATCTCGTTCGCCTTGTGGATGATTTCCTCGATGGTGGTGTTGCGCACGGCGCCCTTGTTGTTGGGGTCCACCTCACCGAGGTCAACGTACATCCTGAAGAGGTGGCCGCCTTCGCGAGGGATCAGCAGGATGCTGCCGCCGGAGCCGGACTGGATTGCGCACTTGAGGCGGATGTCCGGGAAATCGGTATTGGCGAGCACGTCCATAACGCCCCAGGCATGGTTGGCCTGATCCCCGGCGAGGGTGCAGCCGATCGACTCGCGCACCTTGCTGCGCGCGCCGTCCGCACCGACAACGTATTTGGCCCGGACAACGCGCTCCTGCCCCTCATTGGGGCCGGAGGTGTGGAGAAGGGTCACGGTGACGGGGTACTCCCCCTCGTCCGCGACGCTCAGGGAACGGAACTCAAAGCCATAGTCGGGTGACATGCGTGTGGGCGAGTCGGCCATGAACTCGGCAAAGTAGTCCAGTACACGGGCTTGGTTAACGACAAGGTGCGGGAACTCGCTGATTTCGGCGGGGTCATCCGGGGTGCGGGCAGTGCGGATGATGCGGGAGGGGTCCGCGGGGTCCGGCTTCCAGAACGCCGTCTCGGTGATCCGGTACGCCTCGGCGATGATCCTCTCGGCAAAGCCGAAGGCTTGAAAGGTCTCGACTGTGCGGGTCTGGATTCCGTCGGCCTGACCAATGGCGAGCCTCCCGGGGCGACGCTCCACGATGCGCGTGGCGACACCGGGGAACTGGGACAATTGCGCGGCCGCGAGCATGCCGGCAGGCCCGGTGCCGACAACCAACACATCGACCTCCTCCGGGAGCTCAGCCGGCCTGTTAATGCCGACTCCTGCTGCCGGCTGGACCCGCGGGTTCCCGGATACGTAACCGTGATGGTGAAACTGCACCGATTCCTCACTTCGTTGTAAGCGGTTAGCGTCGAAGTTCCTCAGAACTAGACGCTTGGTATCTGAAATTTTGACTATCCGCACTTGCCAAGGCGGTACGGACTCCAGGGATCCATCCCAAGTTACTGCTACTGTTGCGTGGCTTCACCGGGACAGGCCCGAACAGAAAAACGTCGGGCGGCGGGCATGGAGCCCGCGAACCTCGGAACGAACCTCCTGGGGATGCCCCGGGTTCAACGCCTGTGGTCGATCGCGGTACCCGTCCAGTTGCCGATGAACCAGCTGAAAGTTCGGGGTGTGCGTGGGGAAATCAGGGGCTATCCGGATTCAAGGCCCCCTGCGAAACAATATTGGCCGCCCCTTTAGTCTGTCCGTGAGGGCTGTTGCTCCATCGATGCAATGAGGCGGTAGCTGAATTCTTGGGCCACTTGGAGATGCTCGGGTTTCATGGTGCAGGATCTCAGGACAGTGGTGTAGTCACTATCAACTACGATCGAAGGATGGTTCCGCGCAAGCCACTTGCTGTCGACCCGATACAGTGCCAAGTGCCAGCCGTCCCGGGCCATGTCCGCAAACGCATCCTCTGTTGCCGCAGATATCTGGCTGCTCGTAGGACGTCGAGGGAAGGCACAAACGATGTCAAGTTCAGGTTCGACCACTAGCTCGGCGCCGTCGGCGGCTCTGATGATTTCAGCTACTTGCAGTGCGGCCCTTCGGCCGTCGGCGATATTCGATCCCATTCCGTCGCGTGACAACCCGAGAGCTTCAACCGTGGCCCAAAAAGCCGCCGCCGACGCCCCCGCTCTCGAGCACTCCAGACTGATCTCCCCAAGATGGAGGTCAGAAGATGTGAAGTAGGTGTAGGGGGAACTGTGCGAATAGAGCTTGCCGACAGATGGGTCAGCGAAGAGAACAGATCCGCATCCGTACGGTTGAAGTCCGTGCTTGTGCGGATCTACGACGATTGAATCCGCCCGGCGAACGGCTAGGAAGGGGGCAGGATCAACCAGCGGTTCCGGACCAGTTGCCAGGAGGGTGTGAAATCCTCCGTAAGCTGCATCGATATGTAGCCGGGCGCCGAATTCGGCTGCCAGGTCGGCGGCCTCATGGACTTGGTCCAGTGCACCAAGACCGGTCGTGCCCAGAGTCACGACAACGGTGCCGACCCCGCCTCGCGCCAGCCTAATCCTTAGATCCGCCATCGAAAGACGGCCCCGGTCGTCTTCCGGAATGGTCTCATGCGGGGTTCCGAGCAACCGGCACATGCGCTCGTGGGTGTAGTGGGCGTTGGTTCCGGACAGTATGACCTTACCTGGATGCAATTCCCTGGCAACCCAGAGCGCCTCAAGGTTAGCGATGGTGCCGGACGATGTCAGATGGCCCAGATGTTCCTCAAAACCGAACATCACTGCGAGTTTGGCCACGACTTCCTTTTCAAGAACCGCGGTGGCCGGGCCGCCGTCCAGAGCATGATTATTCGGATTGATCAATGCTGTGAGGGCCTGTGCAACCCAAGCCACGGGGTGCGGCGGTTTCAGGAGTTGTCCGATATATTTCGCATCCCCGTACGGATACATGTTGGCCAGTCGTTCAACCAGGGAAGACAGGGCGGCTGAGCCTGATGAGTCAATGCTTGGTCCTCCGGCCCACAAAGTGGCGTACGCCTCCAAGTCTTTGGCGCGCTGCCTTAGTTCGGCGATCACGTCGTCGTCCAACCGGACGTCTTGAGCCCTCATTAGTATCTCCTATCGTTCTAGCTGGTCCGGGGAGTCGGGTGGTGCAGCAACAGCTTGCGCAGCAGTTCGGCCAGGATCGAGGCTTCGGTTTCGGTGAGTCCCGCGGCCCAGGCCTGCTCGCGCTGGTTGTTGATCTGGCAGAGATCGGCCACCATTTGCTCGCCTTCGTCCGAAAGCTCCACTATGGTCTTGCGCTTGTCTTCTGGATCCGGCGCTCGGGTAACGAGCCCGGACTTCTGCAATGTGTTGAGCAGGCTGGACATGGAGGCCGTGGAAACGCTGGACAGCCGGGCGAGCTCGTTTGGGTTCACCTGTCCTACCGACCTGATGGTGAACAGCAGGCGGTAGCCGGCGAAGCTGATGCCCATGGGACGGTGCACCGAGACTTCCATGTCTGTGGTCATCCGGTTTGCGGCGCGGATGAGATTAAAGCACAACGCCATGGCGGGAGAATCGACGTCCGGGTACAGCTCGATGGCAGCGGTACGGGCCAATGATTCGTATTCGGAGGACCCGATGCGCTGTATCTTCTGGGTATTAGTGGTCATTCCGACTCCAGAGTCTTTTTCGCGACGGTGACGCCGAACACGCGTATCTGCGCCAGATGCTGTTTCTTGCTCGCCGATGCTGATGTCAACGATGTTGTTGTGGCCCAATAGGATGTCACTGGGAGTACGTTCAGCACGCTGCCCTGAACGTCCCAGCCCATGGTGACCTGTCCCTCTTCGCCCTCGACTACGACAGCCAAGTTCTTGTAGGACTCGTCGAACGGGTACCGGCATCGGAAGCACTCCTCGACAGTGGCGAATTCCTCTGCGGCTGCAGCAATCACATTTTCTCCAAGAGTAACCAAGCGATGGTGGCTGAATTTAGCTAGAAGTCTAGCCTATTTTTTCGAACCGCGCCAGCTCGAACTGAAGCGCGGCGCGCCCGCATTGGTATTTTTTTCCTGCACCATCCGCTTGACCAGCTGTTATCAGGCGGGTAAGACGCGGCTCATTAGAAGTTGTACTCGCCCACTTGCCACATATTTCGAGCACGGTCTTGTTCGCGCACTCCACCTGTGGCTTGTTGTCCATTGGAGTTTGTTAGCTATCTAGCGATTCTTTTCCAGGCATATATTGAGATCGGTACGTTTGCGAGAAAGGCATGCGGCGCCTACCAAACGACTCAATCTGCAGTGGAGAGCAGCCTGATCGGACCACGTATCGCAAACGATGCTTCGTTTACGGAGATCGCTGACACCGTTCACTGACGCGACTTGCCGATGTTGGCCAGATCCAGGCCAAGTATCTTGTGGATGGTCGTTTGCGATAGATGCAGTCGCTGCGTTCACTAGTGAGTTGTCGGAATCCGACAAAGACTGAGAAGAGACACAATCCCCGCAGCAACCGATGCTGAGTCGAGGTCGCAAACGGGTACGGGAAGAGCGGCGGGACACGCGTTTGCATGCCCTCCGCCGCTCTTCCTTTGTGGGTTCATTTGCTGAAGCCTGCTGTCACGCCGGCGACGAGCTGGCGGCGGCCAACGATATAGACAAAGACGAGTGGCAGGGCGGAGAGGACGACCGCGGCGAGGATGGCCGGGGTGTTGATGGTGAACTCTCCCTGGAACGCCCATAGTGATAGTGGCAGCACTCGGTTTGCCGCACTCTGGGTCAGGATCAGCGGGAAGAGGAAGCTGTTCCAGACGTTGAGCGCGTTGTACACGGCGATTGTGGCGATTGCCGGGCGGATCAGCGGGAACGCCAGGCGGTGAATGAGTGACGGCCAACAACTGGCCACCGGAAACAGCAAAAGGACGACACATAACCCTAGATATTCCAGCAAGCAGAGGGCCCACCGGCCAGGGCCCAGATCCCGCCACCCACACAAGCGAACAGGCCACCGCGGCGCCAGCCACAAACCGCGGACAACGTCGGAGGAACCCGCGGAGGGTCAATGTCCACACATTAAAGCAAAACCCCTCTGACGAAGGGTTATGCGTGCCCGAGGGGGCCTGCTGCCGCCTAGCATGCTCGTCGCGTAGCGTGCTCGTTGGGCGATGCGAGCAGTGGCGAGCACTCCCCCAGCGAACGGCTGTCATGTTGTGCGCTGCGCGTCCAGGATCACGCCTTGAGCCACCTGAACTGATGCCCCCAGCTCTTTCTCGGACCGGTAGCAGGCGTCGATAATCCGCGCTACGGCAAGGGCATCCGTGACCGGTGCCACCACAGATTCACCAGTGCGGATGCTGTCGATCCATCCGCGCATTTCCGTGCGGAAATTGCTGATGTTCTCCAACTCGGGCAGCTCAGAGAACTTGTTCGCATCAGTACGGGCGAACGGCGGAGTGAAATAGCTCTGCGTCCATTCGGTCCAGCCGGCGGACCAACCGGCCCGGTCCTTCTCGACGTAGACCCTTAGCTTTTGGGGAAGGACGCCGATCCCGATCATTCCAGCGGTGCCGTAGACGGATATACCTGAGCTTTCGAACCATTCGAGTCGGTCATGGCTGTCGAAGCTGAACGTAGCGGACATGTCGGGGTAATTCAGCAGCACAGCCGCGGAGTCCTCGCGGCTCGACTCGTCGGAGAGCATCGGGGACTTGTGCACTCGCGCATTGACGGACTCCGGCACCCCAAACATGCTGACCAGGGAATCGAGCATGTGGCACCCGATGATCCACAGCGCCCCGCCCATGTCCCCCGGTTGGTTGAGATGTGCTGTGAGATGCTCCCCGGCCAGGGAGGCACCTCTGGCCGACACGCTGACCACGTTCCCGATGGTCCCGGCGCCTATGAGCTCCTTTGCCCGAGTGACCGACTGTGCCAGGCGGACGTTGTAGCCGACCTGGACTACCAATCCCGGAGCGGCCAGGGTCTCCGCCTCGGCCAGCTTCAGCAGGTCATCGACTGTTCCGCCGCCCGGCTTCTCTACGACGACAGATTTTCCCGCGGCGAGGGCCCGCAGAGCATGGGGGACCATGTCCTTGCTCTTGGAATGCACCATGATCGCGGTGATGCGGTCGTCCTGGAGCACCCCGTCGATGTCGCGGGCCTCCATGTCGTACTTGTTGGTGAAGTACTTCAGTCGCGGATCGTCGTCTGCGGCAGCCACCACCTCGACGCCTGCTATTTCGCGGAGGGCGCGGACCCGCGCGGAAGCGTGCGGGTGGGTGATTCCCAGAAGTCCTACGGCGATCGGTTTCAAAGTGCTGTCTCCTGTCGATTTTTACTACCGGGGCTTTGGTCATGGTGTTGGATCTGGCGGCTACCTTGCAGGCCAGGTTCTGTTGTTTGTGCCCCTAGGCCTCAGCGGTCACCTATGGGCTGCGCTCTCATCCGGCTCATCGTGCCACCAGCCTTCCCAGGGGAATGACGCCAGGACTCCCTGGGGGAACCCCGTCTCCATTGGGCTGTCCTGCGCGATCAGGTCGCCGCCGTAACCAGCGCCGTCGACCAGAACGGAAATTCGGTGGAGCAGCAATCTCATCGTTTTCTCCCAGACTGAGTAACCAGGTTTATCGGCGTTTGAGCAGACCAAAGGTTGCGGGTCTGGTTGTTCGTGACCTCGGCCTGAAGGTTTACAAAGTCCCGCTCTTTCAGGCCGCACTGAGGTAAGAGAGGTCAAAGCGTTGGTCGTGACCGCTTGGCGAGGTCCATCGGATCGACATAAGTCCTGGTTACCTCGGCCCTGGTGAACAACCTGCGACCGTGCCCGCCGTTGAGAAGCACCCACAGATACTCACCGTCAGCAGATGCAGCGTCAACAATCCCGGAGTGGGAAGATTTGGCGCAAACCACCCAGACGTGATCACCCGGGCAGAGCTCGCCCCAGTGAGCAGGGGTGGCCGAATTGTTTGCATGAGCCTCGCCAGCGGGCTCCTTGCCCCAATTCTGTGTGGATGACGAATTCAACTGGGACTCCGTTTCAAGGCTCCGTGAGTGCATGTGATGGTTTTTTTCTGTTGCTCGTCTTACTTATGCGACCGGCGAGACCGGGTTGTCCTGCTGATGGTTTCGCCGGCCGACCACCACCCAAATTGCGATGCAATCTTCGTTGAAAGGGTTGCTGAGCCGGTGAGGGGCGGAAGAGACGAAGTTGATGCTGTCTCCGGCGCTAAGTGTTCCCATGGAGGACCCGGCCTCCACGTTGAGTCTTCCTTCAAGAATGTGGAAGTATTCATGTCCCCCGTGCCGCATGAGGTTATCCGGCGGGCAGGATTCAGTGCCGCTTCCGTACGTGACGCGAAGCAGTTCCACATTGGGGTCGTTCTCCGCAGTGAGTCGCTCCCAGAGGACACCATCGACACGGAGTTTTGGACGGTTCTTCGCTTCCAGAAGTCCAGGAAGTTCGTTACTCCCTGTAGATGGCACCAGAGGTGTCACCGCACCTTCGGATGACCAGGGCCGCCCGTCTTCAAAGACGGCTGGAGTTTCAACAACCCGAAGACTGGTACCTGCCGACGGAAATTGCCCCGCATCCTGCAGTACCGCATCAAGGGACAAGCCCAGTGCTGATACGAGGGCGTAAAGGGTTCCGACAGACGGTGTTGTGCGGCCCAGCTCGACCTGTGAAACGAGGCTGGCGGAGACGTCCACACGGCGCGCAAGCTCGCGTACGGAGAGCTTGGCGCTCTGCCGGGCGTAACGAAGACGCATGCCAAGCTGGATGGCGGCGTCCGATCGTGCCTCCGGGGCTGGTGCGCTCATGGTGTTCCGCTTCTCTTGTAAGGCTCCGTGGCAAACCTGGCCCACGCGCCACCCTGCAGGGTGGCAGGTGGGCCAGGCTTACGCGGATTAGCTCGGGTTAGACCTTTTCGGACTGTTCCGCGGCGATCAGTTGGGACGCTGCCTCGAGTGTCGCCGCGGCTGAATCGTGGGCGCGTGCCAATGCCTGATCCAACGGCAACAGGCGGTGTGATTCCGCGAGGATTTCCACGCCCCAGTGTCCGCGCCATCCGGCTTCATGAATGGCTTTGACAAAAGCAACCGTGTCGAGGTCACCCTCACCGGGGTACAGACGCTCATTGATGGTGTCTTCCCACAGCGAACCGACGACGTCTTTGCGGGCATCATCGATCTCTACGATGAAGACTTTGTCCATCGGCAGGATGGCGGCCAGGTCTTCGTAGCGGGTGCCGCCGCGGCTGGTGTGCCACGTGTCAACGGTGAGCCCGCCATGGGGGTTGTTGACCTCGCTGATGAACTTCGCGCCGATTTCGATGGTCTTGAGGTTGTTCATGGGCATCGGTTCCAGAGCGACGCGCGTGCCCACTTCCCCGGCCTGGGTGGCGAGCCGGTCGAATTCCTGGTGGAATGCGGTTTCATCCACAGGCGCCGGCTCACCTTCAAGTGCGAGTTCGGCGCCGATCTTGATGGTCTTGACGCCGAGGATTTCTGCAGCGTTGAACAGGACCTTGCGCCAGCGGTCGGATTCTTCGCGTTCGGGGCCGGTCTTCCACCAGTCCGCGAGGAATTCCATCTCGACGTGGACGATGCCGTTGTCGTCCAGCAGCTGACGGAGCCCCTTGAGACCCATGGTCTTTTCGATCTCCGGAAGGTCGGCGTGGATAAAGCCCAGTCCCTTCCAGCCTGCCTTGGCAGCAGCCTCAACCCGGGTGCGGACGTCGATAGGGCTCGTCTCATCGCCCCGAAGCGGGGCGGCGTTGCCTGCCCAGGTCCAGCAGGAGGCCAGGAGGTCCCGGTTCTGAATGATGTTCGTGTCGTTCACGTTCGTCCTTTGTTAGTTGGCTTTGTGGGTTGAGGAGGCGGCCACGCCGTCGGCGTTGGTGGCATCCGGGGCAAGCATGACCTTCGTTTCCCGGCTTGAGTCCTGTGCCCTTTGGAGGGCTTCGTCTCCGCGGGAGAACGGGACGACAGTGGAGACGATCTCACCGAGGTTGAGGCGGGTGTTTGCCACGTAGCGGATTGCTGCGGGCCATACTGCTACCGGCGCCCCGGTGGAGCTGGTAATCAAGAGGTTTCGTTCCTGGACCAGGCCCAGGCGCGCAGGCGCAAACTTTGGTGTGGAGACACCCATCAGCAGGACGCGTCCGTTGTGGTCTGCGCTTTCCAGGGCTGCTGCTTGCGCTGCGGAGTTGCCGGACGCTTCGATGACGACGTCGGCGAAGGACCGCCCCATGGCTGCTGCTGCAGCACCGGTGGTGTCCGGGGTTTCAACCGGATTAACGGCGGCCGTAGCTCCCAGTTTCATCGCCGTTTCGCGACGAAGTGGGCTGGGATCAAATACGACCACTTCCGCTCCCGCCGTAACAGCCTGGATCACTGCATTCAGGCCGATTGCTCCGAGCCCGTGCACGTGGACCGTGTCGGCAGCACTGATGCCGCCGATCTTCTTGAGTCCGTTCAATACGCAGGCGAAGGGTTCAATAACGGCGGCCGTGAGCATGTCCACCTCGTCAGGGATGTGGAAGCACATGTCGGCCGGGACGGTGAACAGCTCGGCGGCGGCTCCATCGTGGGTGACCCCGAACCAGTCGTTGCCGCCCAGGTGTCCGTGCCCGAGAACGCGGTCCCCCGGGTGGAACCCTTCAACAGCCGCGCCGGCTTCCACGACGACGCCTGACCATTCATGGCCCAGGATGTGCGGGTAATTGATCTTGAAGGTCTCGGGCATGCTGCCGTGCAGGATTTCGATATCAGTGCCGCACACCCCCACGTAAGCGGGCCGGATCAGGAGCTCGTTGGGCTTGGGTGACCTGACGGCTGCTGTGCCGGGTTCGACTGTGACGGTGCCGCCGGCGTCTTTGCGGACCAGGACGGCCGGCACGGTCCCGAGCGGAGGTGCTGCGGGTGCCGTGCGCACGTCGTTGACGGTCTCAGACATGTTGTGTTCTTTCTCTAGGTTCAGGCAGGGGCAGGAACAAGGACGCGTTATACGTCGCTGCCGTGAAGCGCGGCCGTGGCAAGTTCCCGGATGCCCTCGGGGGTTACTTCCCGAGGGTTGGCGTACGGGTTCCTGGTGGCGATTTCGACGATCTTGTCGATGTCGGATTCCTTCAGGCCCAGCTCGGCCAAGGACGACGGTGCACCGAGGGAGAGGCTCAGTTTCCGGAAGTGGGCCGCCGGGTTGTCTGCTCCGGTGGCGCGCTGCAGGGCCGCGATCGCCTGCGGGGCGTGCTGGGCGTTGTAGGCCAGGGCATAGGGAAGCACCACGGTGTGGGTTTCGGCGTGGGGAAGGTTGAAGGTCCCGCCGAGCGTGTGGCACAACTTGTGGTGCAGGGACATGGTTGTCGCACCCAACGTAGCTCCACAGAGCCAAGCTCCATACAGGGCATCGGAGCGGGCGTCGATGTTGGATGGGTCTTCGACGATCTTTGGCATCGCTTCGAGCAGGGCGCGGGTGCCCTCCTCGGCCATCAGGGAGATGATGGGCGAACCGTCCGGCGCGTACAGTGCTTCCACGGCGTGGGCGATGGCGTTGAATCCGCTGGTGACCGACATCTTCACCGGGAGGGACACGGTGAGTTCGGGGTCGTAAATGACACTGGTGGGCAGAACCTTGGAGTCGCGTCCGGTCTTTTTCTCGCCGTTGGCGGTCAGGCCCCATACGGGCGTCATTTCGGAGCCGGCGTAGGTTGTGGGGACGGCAATGATGGGCTGGCCGAACTCAAGCGCGATGGCCTTGCCCAGGCCGGTTGTGGACCCGCCGCCGACCGCAACGTACCCGTCGGCCTGGGCAGCAGCAGCTACTTCACGTGCTTTGTGGGCGGATTCGATGGGCACATGCATTTCTGCTTCTGCGTGCACGCCGGCGCTGAGCTCGCCCAGCTGTTGTGAAACCTTTTCGGCCATGTCCGCTTGGAAGGGTGTAGCCAGGACCAGGACACGCTTGAGGCCAAGGTTGACGACTTCCTCGTTAAGTGAGGCAAGTGAGCCGGCTCCGAAGCGGACTCGCATCGGAAGTGCCTGGTACTGAAAATCCTTCATCGGGTGTTCTCCTGTGCTTCGATAATCCGTGCAGTGGACGGGGACATCACGGCGGTGTGGATCATGTCCGGGTCGACGAGCTCGGGGTGGATGACAATGTCGATCACTGCCTCCATGAACGGTGAGGTGAGCCTGTAGCAGGCTGCGTCGGCCTCTGAGGTGTTGGGCACGAATTCGGCGATCAGGCTCTGCTTCACGGCGAAAACGGCGTCTGAGTCGATGTAGTCGCTGCCGGCAACAAAAATGTGGGTGGTCAGTTCCCGGAAACCCGGCGCGGTGACGATGAAGTGGATGTGCGCCGGCCTGTTCGGGTGCCGGGCAGTCGCGTGCAGCAGGTCCCCGACAGGCCCGTCGGTCGGGATCGGGTAATAGCTGGGGATGACGCTGCGGAAGTAGAACTCTCCGGCGGCGTTGGATGTGAACAGGCCGCGGCCGTTGCCGATGCTTTGGATGCCGGGTTGCTGAACGTCGTAGAAGCCCTTGGTGTTTGCCTGCCAGATGTCGATGGCGGCATTGGGGACGGGCTCACCGGCGACGGAGAGGATGCGGCCCCTGACCAGGCAGATGTCTCCTTCGCTTTCCGGGGAGGCGTTCTCGCCCAGTTCGCGTTTCGGGGATTCGACCATGTGGAAAGGGCCCAGGACAGTGGAGTCGGTGGCGTCCGGAGTTTCGGCGTCATTGAGGGTTTCCACCATCATGGACACGCCCAGTACGTCGGAGAGGAGGATGAACTCCTGTCGGACGGAGTCGCACTTCTGGCCTGTGGCGGTCAGGAAGTTGATGGCGGTTTCCCATTCTTCGATCGTGGGTTCAATCTCCCTGACGAAGTTGTGAAGGTGGGTGGTGAGGCTGGTCAGGATGGTCCGAAGCCGGTCATCCGGGGTATTGCGGAAACTGTCGATAACAGCGGCAGTCAGTGTTCCGGGGCCGAGGTCCGTGCTCATGGTGCTGTTCCTTCCTTGGAGCTGGGGCGGCTGGTAAGTGGGGCTCAGATGCTGGTGAATCCGCCGTCGACAACGAGTTGCGCGCCGGTAATGTATGAGGCTTTGTCGGAGGCGAGATAGACGATCGCATCGGCGACTTCGCTGGCGCGCCCGGCCCTGTGCATGGGGGTCTTGGCGATCAGCTCATCGGAGATGGCCTGGTCCTGGTTTTCCGTCAACGGGGTAGTGATCAACCCGGGGTGGACCGAGTTCACGCGGATCCCCTGCGCTGCCCACGTGGCGGAGGCGTTCTTCGTCATCATGGTCACGGCACCCTTGGATGCCTGGTATGCGGCGACGCCAGCTGCTCCGACAAGTCCCCAGATGGACGAGACATTCACGATGGATCCGGATTCCTGCGCCAGCATGGCCGGTGCGACGGAGCGCATTCCCAGGAAGACACCGGTCTGGTTGACGGAGATGATCCGGTGCCAGTCCTGGATGTCGATATCCGTGATCGATTCGTACGATCCGACCAGGCCTGCGTTGTTGACCAGGACGTCGATGCGGCCGTGGGCCTGAAGCACTTCTTCCGTGAGTGCCTTCCAGCCGTCTTCTTCGGCGACGTCGAGGCGCCGCCACTGGATGGCCCCGTCAGCTGCGTCGCCGGCGGAGGCGGCTATGTCGGCTCCGTAGACGGTCGCACCCTGTGCGGCAAGTGCCAGTGCTGTGGCGTGGCCAATGCCGCTGGCCGCGCCGGTGACGATGGCGACCTTTCCGTCAAAGGATGGTGAACTCACGGTGTGTGCTCCTTGCTTTCAGAAGTGGTGGGATTGGTTAGACGACGCGGCGGGTACGCCGGGAACCGGCCAGGTAGTTGAAGATCAGGGCGCTGAGGATGATCAGACCGTAGATGGCCTGGATCCAGAACGAGGGCACTTGGGACAGGACGAGGATGTTCTGGATGATGCCCAGCAGCAGCACGCCGCTGAGTGCCCCGATCATGGAGCCCTTGCCACCGTTGAGGCTGATGCCACCGATGACAGCCGCTGCGAAGACGGTGAAGATGAGGCCGTCGCCCTGGTTGGCGGTCACGGAGGCGATACGGCCGGTGAGCATGAGGCCGGCGAACGCGGCGATGACCGCGCCGGCGACGAAGACGCCGATGGTAAGGCGTAATGTTTTGATGCCTGCGGCTGCGGCGGCGGCGTTGTTGCCGCCCATGGCGTAGAGCTTACGGCCGACCGGGTGGCTGCGCATGAATACTGCGGCGGCGACCAGGAAGATCACGAAGAGCCAGATCTGGATGGAGATGCCCAGCCACTTGGTGTTGCCCAGCGCCAGGAATTCAGCGGGGAGCCCCGAGAGGGTCTTGCCGCCGGACAGGCCCATGGTCAGGCCGCGGAGCAAGGTGAGCATGGCGAGGGTGACGATGAAGGCGTTGAGTTTCAGCTTGCCGACAAGGAACCCGTTGATCAATCCCACCACGATGGAAAGCACGAGCATCGCCCCGAACGCGGCCCAGGGTGACCATCCCCAGCCGGAGCCGCCGACCGCGGCGGGCAGGACCAGCCACACGGCAAGCATCGGAGCCAGGCCCACCACGGACTCGAGCGAAAGATCGAAGTAGCCCGAGATCAGGATGATGCTTTCGGCGATGACCACGATGCCAAGTACGGCGGAGGTCACAAGGACGTTGTTGAGTAGGTTGTTCGCTGTGAGGAACTGGGGCGACAGGAAGGCGCCGATGACCATGGCCACGATGATGGCGGGCAGCAGCGCAAGCTCCCGGGCCCAGCCGGAGGAGCGGGCCTGGTCGATGATATTGAGGGGCCGGCGGCTGGTCGGCGTCCCCGCAACAGTCGGGGTATGCGTGGACATTGGAGTTTCTCCTTGGTTCTTTGACTCTGTGGTCGTGGGCTGCAGGGGCGGGGTTGACGTTGTCATGCCGCGGCCTCCGCCCCCTGGATGGCGCCTACGAGTTCCCACTCTTCGTAGCCGGCGTTGAGTTCGGCGTGAATTTCGCCCTTGTACATGACGATGACCCTGTCGCAGATTTCCAGGTCGGTGTCGTCGGTGGAGACGATCAGCAGCGCCCGTCCGCTGTCACGCAGCGCCCGGAGTGATTCGTAGATGGATTCCTTCGCTGTCACGTCGACACCGGCGGTGGGGTGGACGAGGACGAGTGTGTCCGGGTTTGAAGCGAGGGCCCGTGCGAGCACGACCTTTTGCTGGTTGCCTCCGGAGAGCTCTTCGACGGCCTGGGTGGGTCCGTCGCATTTGATGGACCACGCGCCGGAGAGTTCGGTGAAGCGTTCGCGGCGCCGTCCCGAACTGATGAGGCCGCCACGGCCGCGGAGCCGGTCGACGATGGTCAGGGTGGCGTTTTCTTCGACGGACAGTTCCGGGACGTAGCCGTTGACGTGGCGGTCTTCGGGAACGAAGCCAATTCCGGCGTTGATCGTTTTGATGACGTTTCCGTGCCCGAGGGTGTGGCCGTTGTGTTCAACGGTTCCCGCATCGAGTGCCAGCTGACCTGCGATGGCCTGGGCGAGCTGGACGTGGCCTGCGCCATCGAGACCTGTGAGGCCGACGCATTCGCCAGCGCGGACCGTCAGGTTGGCTTCCAGGACGCGGGAGCCGACGGCGACGCCGGTCACGGTGAGTCGCGTTTCGCCAAGATGGTCCTGGCGGTTACTGGTGGCGGCAGTATCTTTCCTAGCAGCTGCAGCTTCTTGCTCCGTCACACCGGCCATGACGTTGACGATCCGGTTGACGGTGAGGTCGGCTGTCTGGGCGGTCAGGACGTCGCGTCCGTCGCGCAGGATGGTGACAGAGTCGCAGACCTTGAAGATTTCTTCCAGGTGGTGGGAGACGTAGATGACGGTCACCCCGCGCTGGCGGAGGCTGTTGATCTGGGCGAATAGTTCATGGGAAGCCCCCTCGTCGAGGCCGGCCGTCGGTTCGTCCAGAAGGAGGATCCGCGGTCCCCGGGACAGTGCCCGGCATACTTCGACGATTTTCTTTTCCAGCGGTTCAAGGTCCTCGACGTTTTTGTCGACGATGCGCTCGTAACCCCAGTCCTTGAGCTGGTCGGTTGCTGCCTTGCGCATCGCCGGCCAGTCCACGCTCCCCCACCGCTTGCGTGGGTAAGCGCCAAGGCTGATGTTTTCCGCCACGGTCAGTTCCGGCACGAGGGTGCTTTTCTGATACACGCAAGCGATGGAATCGGATCCGGGACCTTCAGTAATTTCACCGTCCGCGCCCTGGATGTGGATGCTTCCGGCGTCCGGAGTCACCAGCCCGGTAAGCATCGCAATCAAAGTGGACTTTCCGGCACCGTTCCGGCCGAGAAGGGCCCGGGATTCGCCTGAACGAACGATCAGGTTGGCATCTGTCAACGCCTGGGTCGATCCGAAAGACTTCTGTAGTCCGCGGATCTCGATGGCATTCTGGGTGTTAGCTGTGACCACGATGTCACCCTTTCTGAAATTCAGTCTTCACCTTGGCCCTGCTCGGCCGGGAGCGAGTTATTTTTTGTTTCCCCAGAGGTTCTGGTCATCAACGTTGTCTTTCGTGATGACCGGAGAGGGAAGCATGTCCGCGAGATTGCCCTTGTAGTCGACGATTTCGCTGCCGTGCTCGGACGGACCGACCTTGTATTCCTTTCCGGCGATGGCGTCCTTGAGGTACTGGACGGCGTACTTTCCGTAGAGATCTACCGGCTGGGAAACGACGGCGTCAACGTGTCCGGACCGGACAGCATCCAAGGATCCCTTGGAACCGTCGATGGTCACCAAGGGGACGTGTCCGGGTTGACCGGTGGGGGCCCACTTGCCCTGACCCTCCATCACGGTCTGCACGCCGGAGAGCATCACGGAGTCGCTGGCCAGGAAGACGGCGTCGATCTTCGATGTGCTGAGAACTGTCTGGGCGTTTTCCACCGCCTTGGCAGATTCCCAGTTGGTGTCCTTGCGGATGATATTTACATCCGGGAACTTGGAGGACATGCACTCATCGAAGCCCTTGTTCCGGTCAAACCCGGAGGTGGTTGACAGCGCGCCGTGCAGTTCCAGGACCGTGCCCTTGCCGCCGGTCAGCTTGCCGATCTGTTCACAGACGCTGGTGCCCATGGCAACATTGTCCGCCCTGATGTTCATGTAGATCTTGCCGCCATTGGCTGCGGTGTCCACGGTAACGACGGGGATGTTTGCGGCGTTCGCGGCCTGGATGGCCGGGATGATGGCATCGCTGTCCCGGGGTATGGTCACCAGGCCTTTTACATCCTGGGAGATCAGGGTGTTGATATCGGTCACCTGTTTGGCCGGGTCACCCTCGGCGTTGGAGGCCGGGAGCATCTTCAGGCCGTTCGAATTGGCCTCGCTAACGACGGAGTCCACCAGACCTGCCGTAAAGGGGTTGTCGAGGACACCGGCGGAGAAGCCGACGGTGGGCGCGTCGCCACTTCCCGATGACGCACTCCCGCCGCAGGCGGAGAGCGCCAGCGTGGCGCCGGCGAGCACGGCGACACCAACGTGACGGCGGCTCAGTTTGAATGCGGAGGCGCCTTTGCGATCCTGCACCATCAATTGCTCCTAATTAGAAGGTAGACATACACAAGTGGAATTCTTGCTTCGGTGCCGCCCGGTCCTCGACTTCGAGTCCGGCGCTCCGGAAGCTGTGGCCGGTGCGCCGACGGGCCGGGAGATCCCCCGCCCTTGTCAGCTCCCGCGGCTGCATCACCCTTCCAATGTAAAGTGATACACCGCACACTGTCAAGTAATACAGCACACTGCACTTTACATTCGGTTGATTCGGACGTTTCCGAGATTTTCCGCCGTAGTTAGGCGTAATAACCGTGAAGTCTGGGCAATTTTGCGGTAGAGAAGCTAAAGTGGTGTGTACGCGAACTGTACACTCATGGCTGGTTCCCCGGTCCGTTGGTGGACAGACATATCAGCGGTCCCCTCTTTTGCCGGATTGGATCGCCGGAAAGGCCGAGGATGAGCATTCAAGCCACTGCACCGGTTACCCAGGAGGGTCGTGCCCAACTGGGCAGTCAGCTCAGGGCCGCCAGGATGAAGGCGAAGATCTCCCTCAGGGAGCTCGCCCGCAGGGTCGGTATCTCCGCGAGCTTTATGTCACAGGTCGAGCTGGGCCGTGCCGTCCCTTCCATCGGAACCCTGTACACCATCGTTTCGGAGCTTGGGCTCTCCTTGGACACGCTCATGAGTGGTGAGCACTCGGCTCCTGCCCCGGAAGAAAACGGCGCGACCGTTGATTCAACTGTCAGCGGCCTTCCCGGTTTCGCCCCGTCTGCAGGCACGGCCATCCCGGGAATCCAGAGGGCAGGGGACCGTCCGGAGATCAACATGGGAGGCGTCCGCTGGGAGCGGCTCACGGAACGGGCCGACCCTCTGGTCGAGTTCCTGCGCGTTACGTACGGGCCGGGGAGCGAGTCCTGCGCCGCGGACGCCCTGATGCGCCACCCCGGATGGGAGTACCTCCACATCCTTTCCGGCCGGCTAAACGTCCAGGTCGCCTTCGACAGCGATGTTCTAGGGCCTGGAGACAGCATGAACTTCGATTCGAATGTCCCGCACCGTTTCAGCAACACCTCCGCTGAAGACTGTGTCGCCATCTGGGCCGTGGTCGGTCGTCAGGGCTTCGCCCATCCCCTGGATCTGGCCAGGGCCGGACAGGGGTCGAACGGTGAGGCCTCCGGGGCGATGGAACACTCCCACTCTTAGCATTCCTCCACTATCGTGGCACGGACGTGTCATGCCGTCAGTGCCGAAGCTTTGGTTAGTGAGTGTCAACCGGGGGAATACAAGCCGGACCCCGCACTCCTTGCAGCATTGGGCTGCCTGGCAAGGGGTAGACGCGGTAGACGTCAAGAGAGTGCCGGCGACGGGTGTCGCCGGCACTCTTTTGGCTTTGCGGGCCTGGTGCACTTTAGACAGTTGAGCGCGCGGAGGCTGTTGTGCCTTCCTGACCGAGGGCAGCCTGCCCAGGCTTGGGCGTCGGCTGGTAGGCCAGTAGCTTCCAGGATGAACCCACGCGGATCCACACGGCTAAGGCGGTGTTGTCCAATGCTGTAGGCGTGCCCCGGATGGTCAGATCGGCGTGCATTTCTCCCATGACGAGGGCTACATCGCCTACTATTTTGACCTGCTCCACCGGATGATCGATCCTGTGATAGACGTATACACCCTGCCGGCACTTATCGATGTAGCCGCTCAGGTCATCGCGTTCCCCATTTGAATGCGCGTAGACGAGGTCCTGATGGCAAAGTTCGGCGAAGGCGTCGAAGTCAGACCTGAGTACCGCCTCGTAGCGGTGGTCTTCGAGGGACAGGATCTCCTGTTCGTCTGAAGAATGGTGATCGGGCACGTGGGGCTCCTTCCGATCCAGGGCGGGCTGAAGGTTAGATGAGTCCCCGGATGCTGCCGCCATCCACGCCCCAGACGGAACCGGTGACGAAGCTGGTCACCGGGCTGCAGAGCAACGCGATGACGCGCGCTACTTCCTCCGGAGTGCCGAGCCGTTCCAGGGGCAGCTGGCGGAGCTTCATTTCATGTTCGACGGCTGCCTGGCGTTCCATCCCGTGCAGGGTTGCGAACGTGTCAGCAAAACCGCCCGGCTTGGTCCAAAACGGTGTCCAGATGGGTCCCGGTGCCACGGCGTTGACCCGGATCTTCGGGCCCTCGGCGCGGGCAATGGACTTCGTCAGCGCCAGGACAGCTGCCTTGCTTGCCGAGTAGTCGACAGGCTGGGCTTCAGGCTGCCGGGCCAGATCGGATGCATTGTTCACGATGCACGGCGCTGGTGATTCACGGAGCGCAGGCAGTGCGGCGCGGATGGTCCGCACGTAGCTCATGAAGTTCAGCTCCATCGTCAGCTGCCAATCTTCATCTGAGATCTGCTCGAAGGTACGGACCGCCCCGGAGCCGACGTTGTTGATCAACAGGTCGAGGCCGCCGAGCTGGCTGATGGCCTCCGCGACGGCGTTGGTCGTGGCCTCCCCGTTGGTGAAGTCCACGACGGAGGGGACAATCCGGCCCGGATTGTCCGCCGCCAGTTCTTCGAGCTCGGTGAGGGCCGATTTGTCGATGTCCAGGGCTGCCACGGTGGCCCCTTCGGCGGTCAGCAGAAGTGCGGTCGCTCGCCCGATGCCCTGGGCGGCACCTGTCACGATGGCCTTCTTGCCGGTCAGTTCCAGTTCCATGAGATGTACCTTTCGGTGTTCGCTATTGCAGTGCTTAGTTCTGATGGGCCGAAGAGCCTTCGGAGCCGGTCCGGAAATCAAAACCGGTGGTCAGGCCCCCGTCAGCTACAACGGTGGTGCCGAAGACGGCCGAGGACTCCTTGGAGAGCAGGAAAAGTGCCGAATTGGCGACTTCGTCCGCTCCCGTGATGCGCCCGAGGGGCTGCCGCGCCTCACGGGTGGCCAGGAATTTCTCCGGATCGCTGGCCGAGGCCAGGTGGCGTTCGAAAAGTCCCGCCCGCATGGGCCCCGGTGCCAGCAGGTTGAATTGGATGCCCGTACGGGCGTAGTCCAAAGCAATGGTTCGGACGGCTCCGGTGAGGGCGGCCTTGGACGACGCATAGGACGCCAGCTGCTGCTCCGCGAAGTGGGCATCGACGCTGGTCACCACGACCACGGAAGCGTGCTCGGCTTTCTGCAGGTGCGGCATCAGCGTTTTGAGGGCGATGACGTTGCCGAGGACGTTCACCTCCCAGGTCTGCTTCCACGACTCCAGCGTTTCTTCCTCGAGCGTGCCGACACCAAGGATCGCTGCTGCGGCGATCAGCCCCAGGGATCCGTTGGCGCCTGCAGTAGCCGTTTTGGCTACTTCCTGCCAGGTCGCCTCTTCTGCGACGTTGCCGACGATGTGCTGGTACCGGGGTTGGTCCGTCAGCTCTGCGGGGCTGCCTCCGAGGTCCACACCGAAGACGTGGCTTCCCGCGGACAGAAGTGCCTTCGCGCATTCCAGGCCCAACCCACTGGCTGTGCCCGTAACGATGACATGGTCGGGAAGAGTGAGTGTCCAGTCAGTCATAAATTCCTCCGTTACTTGCCTACTGCTGCAGCACAGTCAGCAAGGTTGGCTTTGGTGATCGTCTTGGGGGTCAGATAGTTGTTCTTCTCCACACTCTTGCCTTCGAGGACATCAATGACAGCCTTGGCTGCGAACTCCCCATCCTCGATGGGGCTTTGCAGAACCGAGGCGTACTGGACTCCCTTTTCAATGCCGGTATAACCCTCGGTGGAGCAGTTGGAACCGACCATGGCCAAGTCCGTGGATTTCAGGCCGGCCCGGTCAGCGGCGACGATGGCGCCGGCGAGCATGTTGTCTGCCTGGGCGTAGATGCCGCGCAGGTTCTTGTTCCCGAACTGGGTGATGAGACTGGCAGCTGCGGATGTGGCCTGGGTCTGGTCCCAGTTGCCCGGCTGTGAACCGGCGATGGTGACTCCAGGGGCCAACTTTGCCAGCTCGTCCTTGAAGCCTTTGGTGCGGTTGATGGCCGGCGGGGTTCCGGGTACACCTTCGACGATAACGACCGAGCCCGAGTCGCCGAAGCCCTTTTCTTTGAAGCCCGCGATCATGGCCTTGGCCGCCTCCTGGCCGTTGGCGTAGTCATCGGGCCCGGTGAAGGTGTTCCAGAGGCTGTCATCGTCGGACTGCGGGTGCGAGTTGGTCACGACCACCGGGATTTTGGACTGCTTGAGCCGTTGCAGGGACGGCATGATGGCGGTCGCATCGGCGGGCCACAATACAACGGCGTCAGGGCGTGTGCTGATGGCCTGGGTGACCTGCTGGGCCTGTTCGGCGGCGTTGAAGTCGTTGACGACGACCGTCACCTGGACGCCTGCGGCTTCCGCGACCTTCTTGAATTCTTCGGTGTGCTTGGCGCAGTAGTCACAGCTCTGGGCGACGGTCAGCAGGGTCACCTTCTTGCCTTTGACGTCGGCTGAACCGCCCCCGGCGTTCGGGGCTGCTGCTGGCGTTGATCCACAAGCTGCCAGGAATAGTGCAGAGGTGAGGGAAAGGGCGACAGCCAGTCTCTTCATTGAGGTGGTTTTCATGGTGATCCTTAGTGGTTGGTTGGTACGCGGGGTTGGGAGGTGGACATGCTGTTCTCGACCGACTTGTTCACGATGCGGTTCAGCGGGCGGTCGATGACAACGATGAGGAGGAGAATTCCGCCGTTGATGAGCTGGATGATGGCGGTTGATGTGCCTTGCAGGCTGAGGCCGTTGCCGACCACGGCCAGCAGCATGGCTCCGGCGGCGACGCCCGGGATGCTGCCCTTGCCGCCGGTCAGCGCAACTCCGCCGATAATTGCCGCGGTGACGGCCTGCAGGAGGGTCGCTTCATCTGATCCGGGCGCCCCTGATGCCAGGGTCAGGCCCTGAAGGGCGCCTGCCACGCCGGCGAACAGACCGGAGATGACGAACGCCAGGATCAGGACCCGGGTCACCGGAAGGCCGGACGCTGAAGAGCGTTGGCGGTCGCTGCCCACGGCGCGGATTTTCATGCCGGACCACGTCTTGGCCATGAGCCATCCCGCGGCAATGACGAGAACCACGTAAATGAGGGCACGGGGTGAGACGATCTCGGCGATGGCCTGGTCCAGCCAGAGGCCGGGTTCAAAGTCGGTGAGGGTGACGATCTTGCCACCCGCAACAGCGAAACCCAGCCCGATGGTCAGCACCAGGGTCCCAACAGTGACAGCCAGCGACGGTACGGCGTAGTGGGCGGTCAGCCAGCCGTTGAGGACCCCCACGGCGACGGCGACGGCGGCGGCGGCAGTCACACCGAGGGGTATCCCGGCGGTTTCACCTACTTTGACCGCGATAAGCCCGGCCAAAGGGATGCTCCCCGCAATGGAGAGATCGAATTCACCGGCGATCATGACGAGCGCCAGACCTGTGGCAACCAGGGCCAGGACGGCGAAGGATTGCAGGAGGGAGTATAGGTTTCCGGCGTTGAGGAAGGCCGGGTCTGTCACCGCGAAGGCGATGAATGCGAGGACTGCCAGCAACCATGCCAGCAGGGTCCGGAAGTGCCAATAGAGTCTAACCACGGGATCAGCGCTTTCTTCCTGATTGACGGCTGGATGCGATGCCGGTTGCTACGACGGCTAGCAGGACGAGGACGCCCTTGAAGATGAGCTGGACTTCGTAGCTGAGCCCGAGCAGGACCAGTGCGTTGCCGAGCAGGCCGACGAGGACGGCCCCGGTTGCAGCGCCGACGGGATTCCCTGTTCCGCCCTTGACGCTGACGCCGCCGACAACGACAGCCGTGATGGCATCGAAGCCGAAGGTGCCGCCCAGTTGGAGGTTTCCTTGTCCCGATTCAGAGGACAGCAGTCCGCCGGCCAGACCTGCCATGGCGCCCGAGGCGATAAAGGCAAACAGGACCACCGGCCAGGCGCGCATTCCTGAGACAAGGGCTGCTTTTTCGTTCAGGCCCACGAGGGTTACCCGCCGGCCAACTACGGTGTAGCGGTGTGTCCACCAGGCGAGCACTGTGAGGACGAAGAAGGTAAGCACCTGGACGGGTATGACGCCGAAGATGGTATGCCCGAAGACGCTGGCGTCGCCTGCGCCCTGCACGTTGCGTCCACCGGTCACGATCTGCGCGAAGCCAATAAGGATCGCTGCGGCTGCGATGGTGGTGACGATGGGGTCGGTGCCGAGTCGCCCGACGAAGAACCCCTGCGCTGCACCGGCGAGGGCCCCGAACAGGATGGCGGCCGCCATTGCGGTCCATGGACCGGTGTGAAGGAGGGAGGCGAAAACGATGGTGGACACCGCGACCATCGCACTGACGGACAGGGCGAATAGCCTGCCGACGATGGTGATGATGCTCAGGCCGACCGCGGCAATTCCCACCAGGGCAACTGAGAGGAAGAGCGCACGCAGGTTGGTGACCGTGGCGAATTCGTTGACGAAGATGCAAGCCAGGAGGAACAGCACGACGGTGGTCACGGCGATGATGGCTGAGCTGTCCGTCGTGATGCTTTTGATGGTTTCAGCGAGGGGTCTGGCTGGTACGGCCGGTTTTTGCTCTGTCGACCGTGCCGCGATTTTGGTGTTCATGCGTTGGCTCCATGAAGGATTTCGGTAAGGATCTGGGAGTCCGTGACATCGGCTGTACGGTTGCTGCTGACCGGGCGGCCGCGGAACATGGTGATGACCCGGTCGGCCAGTTCGCGAAGCTCAACGATGTCGCTCGAATAAACGATGACGATGACGTTGTTCGCGGAAAGCTGCCGGAGTGCGCGATAGATTTCCGCGCGGGCACCGATATCCACGCCACGGGTCGGCTCGTTCAGGACCAGAACGTCGGGTTGCGTGGCAAGGGCCCTGCCGATTGCGATCTTCTGCTGGTTGCCGCCGCTGAGGGATCCGACGGGAACCCGGATGCGTGACGGGTCGAAGGCCACCATTCTCGCAATGGAACGGGCAAGGTCCGTTTCCAGCTCTGCCCTGATGGTGCCCAGTCGGCTCACGCCGGCCAGTGCGCCCGAGCTGACGTTCTGGGCGACACTGCCGCTGAGGAAGACACCCTCCAGGACGCGGTCCGCGGAAACGTAGGCAATACCGTGTTTCTGGGATTTGGGTCGTGTCAGGGCTGACAGCTGAATCTCGTTCAGTTGAATGTCCCCCGCGGTCACGGGGATGAGGCCGACCAGGGCTCGAACAACGTCATCAGCTCCGGAGCCTATCTGGCCAAAGAGCGCGGTGACCTCCCCGGCCTGCGCGGTGAAAGAGACGTCCGAGAAGCGGTGTCCGGAGGCCAGTCCGCGGATGTTCAGCTTCCGGCGGCTTTCCGGAACAAAGTTTTCCTTGACGTGGATTGCCTCCCCCGCTGTGTGTTCTTCGCCCAGCATGTGCGTAACAACCGAATCCATGGTGAAATCGGCCGTCGGGCCGCTGGCTACCACGCTGCCGGAACGCATGATGGTGATCCGGTCAGCCAGCCGGAAGACTTCGCCCATCCGGTGCGTGATGTAGACGATTGACCGTCCGCCTGCCACAAGCGACCTCACGACCTCATGGACCCGTGAGATTTCAATGTCCGACAGAGTGGCGGTGGGCTCATCCAGGATCAGGGTGCGGGCATCGGCGACGAGCCCGCGGGCGATCTCAAGCAGTTGGCGTTTTGCCAGCGGCAATGCCTCCACGGGCATGTCCAGATCCAGGTCTTCAAGACCCGCAGAAGCCAGCGCGGACTGCATCCGCTCCTGCAGTTTTTCCCTGCGCACCAGAAGACCTGAGGTCCGGCGCATGCTGAGAGCCATATTGTCCCGGACGGACAGCTCGGGGATCACTGAGAGTTCCTGGAACACCATGGCTACATCGGACGATCCGGCGCCTCCCGGGAATGTCACCTCGCCGGTATCAGCGGTAACTACACCGGCTATCACTTTGACCAGGGTGCTCTTTCCGGCGCCGTTTTCTCCCAGCAGCGCGTGCACTTCACCCGCCCGGAAGTCCACCGAAACGTCGTGGAGCGCCTTCGCCCCGCCGAAGCTTTTGCTGATCCTGCTGACAGAAAGCAGGACCTCGGTACTAAGGACCACGTTGACCTCATTCCGCTTGATTGGTTCGAGGACGACGTTAAGTGATTCAACACACAGGTGTCAAGTAAAAGATTACATGTGCACCATTCCTGTAAACCTCAAGCCGCTGGTCAACGCCCCATGGAGGGGTCCTTAGAAAGCGCGTTCTCCTTCGAATTAAGGCCGTTCCTCTGTTGAATATGCGGTAAGAGAAGGCTGGGCGCAGGCTCTGTCGCGCAATCAGACCCGCGCGGATTGTGTCAACTATCAGTTGACGGCCAAGCCTGCTGTCAATTACCTTGGAAAGAGGCTGGGCCAAGAATCATCAGCTCAGGTTTGGCTTTCCCTAACGAAGGCCCGGCTCAACGTCGTGAAGAGGCAGCGTTGGGCATGGACATCGGGGCGAAATCAGACTCGTGGCGGCCGATAGCCTCCAACACTTTAAGCAAGGAGAGTGCTCCGTGGATAACGCCACTGCAGCCGAGAAATACAAGATCGAAACCTTGGAAGCAAAGCGCTACCAAGCCGTAGTCGACGGTGATTACGACGCCTTCGAGGGCCTGTGCCACCAGCGCCTGGTGTACACCCATTCGCTGGGTGACCGTGACACGCTGAGCAGCTACCTGGAAAAGCTTCGCAAGGGCTTCTACAGGTACCACCGGATCGACCATCCCATCGAAGACATCGTCCTGGTTGGGGACACCGCACTCGTACTGGGACAGATGAACGCGGACCTCACTGTCAACGGAACCCACAAAACGCTTGCCAACAGTGCACTCTCGGTATGGATAAAAGAGGGCGAGAGCTGGAAGTTCCTGGCGTACCAGCCGACTCCCCGCAAGCCCGCGGCAGCCTAGACCCCGCAACCCCTGCTCGCGCCAACGAAGGAAGAACGATGAACCAGGCTTTTGTTTACGACGCCGTGCGTACCCCCTTCGGCAAGTTTGGCTCCGGCCTCGCCGCCGTCCGCCCGGATGACCTTGCAGCGCACGTCATCACCGAATCCGTGAAACGCGCCCCCGCGCTGGACCCCGAGCGGATCGATGAGGTGGTGTTCGGCAACGCCAACGGGGCCGGGGAGGAAAACCGCAACATCGCCCGGATGGGCACCCTGCTCGCGGGCCTTCCGGTGTCCATTCCCGGTACCACCGTCAACCGGCTTTGCGGCTCATCCCTGGACGCGGCGATCATCGCCTCCCGGCAGATCACCACCGGCGACGCCGAGCTCATGCTGGTCGGCGGCGCCGAATCGATGTCCCGGGCCCCGTGGGTGCTGCCCAAGACCGAGAAACCGTACCCGGCCGGGGACCTCACCCTGGCCTCCACCACGCTGGGCTGGCGGCTGGTGAACCAGGCCATGCCGACGGAGTGGACCATCTCCCTGGGCGAGGCCACCGAACGGCTGGCCGAAAGATACGGCGTGGGCCGCGAGGCGCAGGACGAATTCGCCGCCAACTCGCACAACCTGGCCGCCAAGGCGTGGGACGAGGGCTTCTACGACAACCTCGTCGCCCCGGTCCCGGGCACGGACCTGGTCCGCGACGAGGGCATCCGGGCCGGGTCCTCGGCGCAAAAGCTCGCCGGGCTCAAAACCGTCTTCCGGGCCGAGAACGGCACCGTCACCGCCGGGAACGCCTCCCCGCTCTCCGACGGCGCGTCCGCGGCCTGGCTCGGCTCCGAGGCCGCCGCCGGGATCCTCGGCCTGGACCCGCTGGCCCGGATCGCCGGGCGCGGCGCGCACGCCAACGACCCGCAGTACTTCGGCTACGCCCCGGTCGAGGCCGCGAACAAGGCCCTCGCGAAGGCCGGCATCGGCTGGGACCAGGTCGGCGCCGTCGAGCTGAACGAGGCGTTCGCCGCGCAGTCCCTGGCCTGTATCAACGCTTGGGGCATCGACCCCGCGATCGTGAACCGGCACGGCGGCGCGATCGCCATGGGCCACCCGCTCGGCGCCTCCGGCGGCCGGATCCTGGGCACCCTGGCCCGGTCCCTGCAGGCCTCCGGGCAGCGCTGGGGCGTCGCCGCGATCTGCATCGGCGTCGGACAGGGCCTCGCCGTCGTCCTCGAAAACGTAACTTCGGGAGTTAAGGGCTAGGCCATGCTGAATTTCATTGACACCGTCGGCGAGGCCGTTGCCGGGATCAAGGACGGCTCCACCGTGATGATCGGCGGGTTCGGCAACGCCGGCCAGCCCTTCGAACTGATCGACGCGCTGCTGGACGGCGGCGCCACCGACCTTACCGTGGTGAACAACAACGCCGGCCAGGGCGATCAGGGCCTGGCCCTGCTGATCAAGGAGGGCCGGGTGAAGAAAGTGATCTGCTCTTTCCCGCGGCAGTCCGACTCCTGGCATTTCGACGCCAAATACCGTGCCGGCGAGATCGAACTCGAGCTGGTCCCGCAGGGGAACCTCGCTGAGCGGATCCGTGCCGCCGGCGCAGGGATCGGCGGTTTCTTCACGCCCACCGGCTATGGCACCATGCTCGCCGAGGGCAAGGAAACCCGCTACCTGGACGGCAAGTGGCAGGTGTTCGAGACCCCCATCCACGCCGACGTCGCCCTCATCAAGGCCCTCACGGCGGACGGCAGGGGCAATCTCGTCTATCGCAAGACGGCCCGGAACTTCGGTCCCATCATGGCCGCCGCCGCGAAACACACCATCGTCCAGGTATCCGAGATCGTGCCCACCGGCGGCCTGGACCCGGAGATCATCGTGACCCCCGGAATCTACGTCAACAGCATCGTCCGTATTGATTCCAGCGGAGCTGCAGCCGCAGGCAAGACAGAAAGCGTGGCCTGAGATGAGCATCCCCGCAAATGACCAGGTGAACGTCCGGACCGGCATCCAGGCTTCCGACAAGCCGCTGGGCCGTGACGATCTCGCCCGTCTCGTGGCCCGCGACATCGAGCCCGGATCCTTCGTGAACCTCGGCATCGGCCAGCCCACCCTGGTCTCGAACTACCTCGAGCCGGAGCAGAACATCACGCTCCACACCGAAAACGGCATGCTCGGCATGGGCCCGGAGGCCACCGGAGACCAGATCGACGGCGACCTCATCAACGCCGGCAAGATCCCCGTCACCGAATTGCCGGGGGCGTCCTACTTCCACCACGCGGACTCCTTCGCCATCATGCGCGGCGGACACCTGGACATCTGCGTCCTGGGCGCCTTCCAGGTTTCCGCCACCGGCGACCTCGCCAACTGGCACACCGGCGCCCCGGACGCGATCCCCGCCGTCGGCGGCGCCATGGACCTCGCCACCGGCGCCAAGGACGTCTTCGTCATGATGACGCTCCTGACCCGCGACGGCGCGTCCAAACTCGTGGAGACCTGCACTTACCCGCTCACCGGGATCGGCTGCGTGACCCGCGTCTACACGGACAAGGCCGTCTTCCTCACCGGACCCGACGGCGTCCAGGTGCGGGAGACCTTCGGCTGCACGCTCGAGGAACTCCAGACACTGGTGCCCGTCCCCCTCAAGGCGACGGTCTAGCTATTTTCGGCATGCCATACCGGCATCAGAGTGTAATCGCGTCCTGTATCTCCAAATTGGCCTTCAAGGTCGGAGGTACCCTGTCAGTGCATTGGGATGCCCGAAGCTGCCTGAGCCAAGGCGCTCCGGGCTGAGTGGATTCGTCTTATTGCCCAGGGAAACCTCTACCAGTACATGCGTCACGCCAAGTTGGGGTGAAGCACTCTCCTGCCGGCGCCGTAGTTGCGCCGTTGCCCCGCCGCCGTAGCTTACGAAAGGTCCACTATCGTGGTTCGAGCGAGACGAAAAGCTCATGTCAGAGTTGGACCTTTTCTGCCAACGGCCGGACCTCTATTCCTGGCCGAGAACGGACGGGAGCCGGTCCTTCATAGGCTGAAGCTGTTTTGCAAAGCAGATCGACGTCGGGATGGCGTCCTCGTAGGGAGGATAAGTTGGTATCTGCCGGTATCCAAGTTTCCGGTAAAAGGCTTCAGCTTCCGGCTGCTTGCCCCCGGTTTGCAGGATAACGCGACGGGCGCCGGCACCGGCGGCAATCCTCTCGAGTTCAGCCATGAGTACGGTCGCAGCGCCCATACCTCGGGCTGCAGGGTCTGTAATGACCCGTTTGACCTCCCACTCCCCATCTAACCGGCGGAGAGCGCCGTGCCCTATGGCTTCACCTACGGTATTAAGTACCAGGACGCTGGCGATGAAATCTTGCGGTGGTACGGAGAGCGCTGTCTGCGCTGCTTCGGAAAGATGAGGTTCTTCTTCGGTAGCGTACCGGGCGAGGAGCTCGTCTGTTAGCAGATCCCGCAGACGGGTTGCTCTGGGGTCTTCAAAGTCAACTATTTGCAGTGTCTCTGCCGGATTCCCGGACATCTATCTGCTCCTGATGTACGTCTTATCGATATTCCATGGTTTGCCGCTACAGGAGACGACCGCGGGGTGTTCCGTCGTCGCCCTTCAAATTTGTCGTTGCTGGTCCACCGGTATCGCGTCGGCCGTAGACACAAGCGGTCCCAGCATCAGACTGCCCAGTCTGAATTCCTCGCCGCATTCCGCGCAGGTCAGCACCGGTTTCAGGTCGGCCCCGCAACTGTGCCGGTAAGAGGCGCGGGGGGTCTCGTCGCGCATCCAGGTACTGCTCCACGCTGCGAGTGAGATGAGAATGGGAGCAATCTCGGCCCCGGAAATTGTGAGGTGGTACTCATGGCGCGGGGGGTGTTCGGAATATTGGACGCGCTCAATAACGCCATGGCTTTCGAGCGTCCGCAGCCGGCTTGTCAGTATGTCGCGGGAGGCGCCTGTGTTACGGGCTATCTGGTCGAATCGATGAACGCCCAGGGACATCTCCCGAAGGGCCAGCAGCGCCCACCGCTCTCCCAGCACCTCGAGCCCTGCTGCGATGAAGCATGCCCTGGGCGCATCCCTGGCCGTATCGGTTGGTGTCATGACTTACCTGCTTTCAGTGCTTTCTATAAGCATACAAGTTAGTTGGAAATTCAAACCGACTGAGCTAACCTGATCTTCGAAGGCTGCAGCAACCGCGTCGCCGCCCTGCAGAGATCAGGAGAATTCATGCCACTGCTGTCTGGTGCCGTCGCCCTTGTCACGGGTGCGAATGGAGGGCTCGGCCCCGAACTCGCGGAACAGGCCCTCGCCAGGGGCACGGCCAAGGTGTATGCGACAGCCCGCCACCTAAGGGAGATTACAAGGTCATCGTGGATGACATCACTGCCGGCGTGAAGCTTGGCCTCTCTGGTGCGATCTCCGGTCTTTACCCGGCGCTGGCAGCCAACGGCCGGCATGACCCCGGCAAAGCCTGAAGACCTCCTAAGAACTCAGAGAGATACATTCATGACAAGCAACACCTCCGCAGAGCGCTCGGAGACCTTCACCTGGATGGACCCGGCAGTAGCTCTCCAACAGCTGCCACTACTGTCGGGTATGGACTACTTTTCCGGCCTCCGTAACGGCAGCATAGCGCCGCCGCCGATCGCATCCCTGATGAAATTCGATCTCGTCGAAGCTACACATGGCCACGTCGAATTCGAGTGTCGGCCGGGAGAAGCCCACTACAACCCCCTTGGAATGGTGCACGGCGGCCTAACATGCACACTCCTTGACACGGCCCTCGGCTGCGCAGCACACACCACCTTGGCAGCAGGTCTCGGCTACACCTCCATCGACCTGGCGGTGAAGTACCTGCGGCCCGTCACGCTCCGGAAGGGCGCCCTTCGAGCAGAGGGGTCAGTGGTGAAAGCTGGTTCGCGGCTCATCTTCACAGAAGGCCGCCTCAGCACCACCGAAGGTGAACTCCTCGCCACCGCCACAAGCACACTCCTCGTCTTTCCCCACCAACCGGAGGCGCTGGCACCATGACACATAGTGCCACCACTGTTGCCCAGGCGCCTGTGGCGCAGAAACCTGTTCTGCTTCCGCACGCCGAGCCAGGGATGCATAAGTTGAGCCGGTTCGGCGTACCGTTGGGGCTTGCCGGCCTGGGCGGCGCCTGGTCCGCCGCAAGGGGCACCCTCGGATCCCCTGTATGGCCGGAGGAAACTCTCTACGGAGCAGCCACCGCCCTGTGGCTGGTCCTGACCGTCCTGTACGTGTTCCGGGGCCTTCGGCGGAAAGGAACATTCCGTTCTGACCTCAAGCACGAGGTGGCAGGGCCTTTCGCATCCTTTATTCCACTCGTCGGGATCCTGCTTTCCTCCCACTACAGCCAGTATTTGCCGCCCTGGGGTGCCTGGCTATGTGTGGCGTCCATCGCCGCCCTGGCCATCGTCGCCGCACAACTTCTCGCCCACTGGGTGACAGGCGGGGTATCGATGCAGTCCATCCATCCCGGCTACCTGCTGCCTGTCGTTGCCGGGTCCTTCGTTGCGAGCATCGGATTTGCAAGCCTCCACGTCCATGATGCGGCCATGGCTGCGTTTGGCGTCGGCGTATTCTTTTGGCTTGTCGTGGGCACCGTCGTCACCGTCCGGCTCATGACCGGAGGCGCGCTGGCACCAGCAGCCAAGACTGGACTGTCCGCATACCTGGCTGCGCCTGCAACGGCCAACATCGCCTGGATGGTGTCACACCCGGGACCCGTAGGGACCGTGCAACTCGGGCTCACCGGCGTGCTGGCAATCATGGCGCTAATGCAGGTCATGCTCCTCCCCCAATATCGCAAGCTGCCTTTCTCACCAGCGTTCTGGGTGTTTACGTTCCCCGTGGGCGCGACCACCAACTACGCCATCCGCTGGCTTGCCACAACTAACCTCCCCGGCTGGGAAATTTACGCCTGGACGATACTCGGGCTCGCAACAGCCTTCACCCTCGCCATTGCCGCCCGCACCGCGAAGACGGGAAGTGCCCGCGCATAGCCAGACGCGTCGGACGAGGTGAACGAAGGCGACTGACCGTCGATTAAGGTCGCAGGGCAAGAATGCACCAGCCACGGAGCGAGGGCATGATCTCGTCCCCCGTCTCGTATCCCCTAGGGATACGAGACAACCGGGCAGCAGCCGAGAGCCGGCCTGACTGCCTCATACCCGCGGCGGGGCACCGAGAGCGACATGCAGCAGTGCTGAAACGCCTCCGTTTATCGCCGCAGATCACACCGCATCCCAGTCTCGTTGCGCTCCAAGAACCACTTCACGGGCACCGCGATCGAAGGGTTTATGGCCCAACCTGACATCGGACTCAATTCGTCACGTCCTCGAATAAAGCAGACGACAGCGTGGAGACTGTACACACCCTCTTTGCTAGGACAACAGCGCCGCACGGCGTACGCGGGTGTTCCTATGATCAGCCTCCCGGTGCTTCCTACAGCGCAATCGTCACAGTCATGTAGTCCCCGCTCCCCCGGTCCATGAATAGGTGTAGGCCACCACTGCCCACACCGACAAAACCGGAACGAGGAACCGCATAACCCCAGTCACAGCGCGCGGAAGGCCCACCAGCCAGGGACTTGAACCCGTCACCCCACACACGTGAACAAGCCACGCGGCGGCCAGGCCAAAGCCCGCACACCAACCGTCAGAGCGACGCGACCACAAGCTTTGTACACGTCAAAGCAAAATCGCCTCTGACGAGGGGGAATGCTGTGCCCGAGGTGGGACTCGAACCGGGTTCCACCCCTTGAATTTCCGCCACTCCCCCGAATATCTCCGCAATCCGGCCCAGTCCGGCACCAGTACGACCCGATCCGAAGCCCAGGGTGTGCACATTGTGCACACCCTCTTTCTGCCCATAATCTTCCCTGGTCCAGAAGTCTGTCGTGACGCTGCGGGCCACGACAGGTTCACGCTGTCCGTGATGGTGCTCCGCTCTGGCGTAATGTTCTCCGAACCGTCGGTGACGACTGCTACCAGACACCCAACGCGGCGGCATTGGACAGTTTGGGAGTCGACATGGGTCATGGCTGTTCGTCCCTCCTTTCCGAACATCTCATAATAGGCAAACGGTTACGTAGCCGCATGACCGACACTCACTGGCCGCCCCTTGTAGAAGTGGGGCACCCAAGGCTCCGCAGGCGCCGTTAGAAGGCCTGCTTTTGCGTTTTTGGAACGGCCGACGGCGTCAATCACCAGGTCCGCGCCGCTGCCCCGCAGTGCCGGATGGCCTCAATGGGATCTTCCCGGCTGGACGCCGTCGGTGGCGCCAAAGGACTTGGCCATCTCCACCTTGTTCGGGTCAATGTCAACGGCGACGATCGTGGTGGCGCCGGACAGCATGGCGCCAGCGATCGCGGCGATACCCACACCGCCGCAGCCGATGACGGCGACGGATTCGCGGCGCTTGACCTCACCGGTGTTGATGGCGGCACCGATGCCTGCCATCACTCCGCATCCGAGCAGCCCGACGGCTGCCGAATCACTGTCCTCTTCAACCTCGGTGCACGGCCCGGCAGCGACGACCTTCTTCTTCTCGGCGAAGGCGCCGATGCCGAGGGCGGGCGAGAGCTCCGTGCCGTGCTCGAGGGTCATCTGTCCGCAGCGTTGTGGGTGTTTAAGCAAGACTGCGGCTGGCCTTGGCGCACGCCCGGCATTCACGGCACACCGTCCGCCAGTTCAGAATCACGCGGTCGCCGGGGGCCACCTCGTTGGCGTCCGGTCCGACGGCGCTGACCACACCGCTGGCCTCGTTGCCCAACAGGATGGGCAAATCGTCAGTGATTCCGCCCTGCTTGTAGTGCGGGTCCATTTGGCAGACGCCGCAGGTGAGAATGTCCACCAGGGCCTCTCCAACCCGGGATCCGGCACCAGGATAGTCTCCACCGACATCGGCGCATTCTTTTCCCTGGCTACAGCTGTCCTAACCCGGTGTGCCATGATTAGCTGCCCTTCTTCCGTCCGCCGTGCAGCAAGCCATTGTGGTCTTCAAGTCTTGTGCTTCATTGTTGCCGGCTCGACGCTGTCATCCGCCGCGCTTGGGGCCAGGGCCTTGTCAGCTACCCCGGCCCCAAATGACGGCGTGATCAGTTGGTGCGAATGAGCTCATTTGGAACGTCCGCGGTGCGCCGGTCAAAGACGAGGGCTCCAACTTCCTGTTCGGCCTGATTCCGGATGGAAAGGTCGATACCTGAGCGGTCCCGCACCAGTGAGACGGCCACAAGAGAGATGAGGGTCATCCCGACCAGGTACAGGGAAACGGCATCGGTTCCGCCTGTGGCCTGTACCAATGCTGTGGCTATAGTCGGGGCAAAGGCGCCGCCCAGGATCGCTCCCAAAGCGTAGGAGATGGAGACACCCGAGAAACGCACCGAGGCAGGGAACATTTCCGAGTACAGGGCAGCCTGCGGGCCATACGCCAGTCCCAGACCGACGGTAAATATGGTCAGCGCCAGATAGAGCATCGCCAAGGACCCTGTGTTGATCAGCCAGAAGAGCGGGAAGCAGGCCAGCAGCTGGGCGCCGAAGCCTATGAAGTAGGTGCGCTTGCGGCCAATCCTGTCCGAGAGGTATCCGGCGAGGTAGGTGAAGACGAGCCAGATAGCAGAACCGTAAGCGACTGCAACGAGCACGTCAGTGCGTCCGTGACCGACAGCGGGGCTGGTCGCGTAGCTGGGGATGAAGCCGCCCGTTGCCATGTAGCCTGCAGCGTTGTTGCCCGCGAAGATCAGGGCGGCGATGATTACGAGGAGTCCGTGGCGCCGGAATAGCTCCACGATTGGTGTCCTGGGCTGTTTCTTGGCTGCAGCGATTTCCTGGAATACAGGGGATTCGTCCACCGCGCGGCGTACGAAGTAGCCCACGGCAACGAGAACGATACTCAGCAGGAAGGGTACCCGCCATCCCCATTCGAGGAAGGCTGCCCCGGGGGAAACTACACCGGTCATGAGTGCTGTGACGCCGGAGGCCAGCAGCAGTCCCAGTGGAACGCCCAGTTGCGGGAACGCCCCGGCCCGTCCGCGGCGGTCGCTGGGGGCGTGCTCGACTGCCATCAGGACGGCGCCTCCCCATTCACCGCCGGCGGAGATGCCTTGCAGGATCCTCAGCAGCAGGAGCATGACCGGGGCGATGATACCGGCGGTCGCGTAGGTCGGCAGGAGGCCGATCAGGGTGGTTGCGACGCCCATGAGGATCAGGGTCAGCACAAGCATGGCGCGGCGGCCGATCCTGTCGCCGTAGTGGCCGGCCAGGAAGGCGCCGAGGGGTCGGAAGAGGAAGCTGATGCCGACGGAGGCGAATGACAACAGCAGTCCGATGGAGGAGCCGGCTGGTTCGAAGAACAGCTGGGCGAAGACCAGGCCGGCGGCCGTGGCGTAGATGAAGAAGTCGTACCATTCAACGGTGGTGCCGATGACGGTTGCAAAGGCGACGCGACGTTGGTTCGCCTTCGAACTGTGTGTGTACATGCTCATGGTTCTCCAGTTGGTTTAAGAGCTGTACCCAGAGAGGAAACCCTGGGGCATCAAACTTTGCTGCCGATTTTTTGGGCGGAGACTGGTAATCCGTGTCAGGCCACTACTGGCACTAACGGGGTGCTGGCAGCTGCCTTCAGGGTGAACCCCTCGGTTTCTGCCTGGGCGCGGGTGATGCCTGCGCCGGCGACGAGTAGTTTGCGGGCAGCCATATGGTCCGCGGTGACGTTGACCGATTCCACAGCCGTGAGGACGCCGTCCCTGAAGCAGAGGACGGAGAACTTTGCTGCCGCCTGGTCACCCACGACCAGCATGTCGTCGTCGGGTCGTGCGAGCCCTGCCATCTGCAGCCGGTAGGGGCCCTGTATGGACCAGAACCAGGGCAGCTCCGTGTAGGGGTGTACAGCCCCGAGAATGGTACGGGCGGCATGCCGGGCCTGATCGGTGGCATTCTGGACCGACTCCAGACGCAGACGGACCTGGGCGTGCGCGCTGGGGAAACTGGCGCAGTCGCCTATCGCCAGAACGGCAGGGTCCGCCGTGCGCAGCGTTTCATCGACAACGATGCCGTTGCTGGTTTCGAGGCCGGCGTCCGAGGCCAGGGTGTCGTTGGGCTGCACGCCGATGCCCACGAGGACCAGATCAGCAGGATATGACGCCCCTGTTGTTGACACTGCGGCTCCGACGCAGCCATCCGTGCCAGGCTCGAAGCGGTCGATGCCTTCGCCGAGACGCAGGTCGACACCTTGTGAGCGGTGAGCGGCTGCAAACCACTCCCCCATGACGGGGGTCAGTGCACGTCCCATCGGGCGAGGCGCGAATTCCAGGACGGTCACCTTGCATCCGTGGGCCAGGGCGGCGGCGGCAAATTCCAGTCCAATGAATCCGGCACCGATGATGACGACATTGCGGGCGGTGGGCAGCGCCCGGTGCAGCGCCTCTGCATCTGTCAGGGTTTTCAGTCCATGGATGCCGGACAGGGACGCGCCCGGACAGTTCAGCATCTTGTTTCGGGCGCCGGTCGCGAAGACGAGGTGGTCGTAGTCGAGTGAACCCTCGGTGAGCTTCACCTTCCGTTCGGCCAGGTCAATGGCGAGTGCCTGGACACCTTCATGGAGTGTGACGCTCTTGTCCTCAAAAAAGGATGCGCCGCGCAACGGCAAGGGAGCCGGTTCCTTGCCCGGGGCCAGGTAGTCCTTTGACAGCGGCGGACGCTGATAGGGCAGCCCGGATTCCTCAGCGATCACATGGATCTTGCCCGCATACCCCTCGGTCCTCAACGTATCGGCGACCTGCAGGCCGGCCTGTCCGCCGCCAATGATGACAACGCTCATGTCATTTTCCCCGCTTCTAGAGTTGGCCGGCAGGGATGTCGACGACAATCTCTGTGAGTTCTGCGTCGATTTTGATCTGGCATGCCAGACGGGATGTGTCCAACCGCTCGGCTGTGGCACAGTCGAGCATTTCGTCTTCATCGTCGCTGATTTCGGGCAGCGCCTGTGCATATTCCGGCCGCACGTAGACGTGGCATGTGGCGCACATGGCCTGCCCGCCGCATTCGCCGATGATGCCGTCAATGCCGTTGGTGACGGCGGCGCGCATCAGTGTTGTGCCCTCCTGGACCTGGAGGGTTTGCTGGGTGCCGTTTGGCTGAGTGTAGGTGACGGTGGGCATCGTTGCTCCTTGGTATTTGGTGGTGCTTCTAGTTCCAGGTGACGGGCAGGCTGGTCAGTCCGCGGAAGACCCAGCCATCCCAGCTTTCATTCCGCCGTTCATCTACGCGCAGCCCTGGGAAGCGCTTGTATGCCAGCGGTACCGCCACCTGGCCGATTGAAGTCTTTGCGGCCCAGTGCCCGGCGCAGAGGTGGACGCCGCTGCCGAAAGCGAGGTGGGGGCGCTTGGGCCGGTGGATGTCGAAGTCTGCAGCGGATTCTCCGAAGTGGGCGGCGTCGTGGTTGGCGGATGCAACGACCACGCCTATACCGGCGCCAGCGGGGATCCGGACCCCTTCGAGGACGGTTTCCCGGGTCGTTTCGCGCGGGTACATCCCGATCGGCGATTGCCATCTGACAGCTTCGTCAAACACCGAAGCCCACAATGCGGGGTTGGCTAGGACCTGCGCGCGTTGTTCGTGGTGGTTGCTGAGGGCCCAGACCATGTTGGTGACCATGTGCTGGGGCTCGTTCATTCCGCCGGAGATAGTCAGCTTGATGTTGGCGGTGACGTTGGAGGTTGGCAGCCCGCTGTTTGCGAATGCGGACACCATCGAGGCGTCCGGGTTCTGCCGGTAGTAGGGGATCAACTCCTCGAGCAAGCGGTCGGCCTCCTCGGTCGAGGAGTCACATCGGTCCCAGATCGACTGATCGTCCAGAACGTTTCCCATGCCAGCAATGAAGTCGTGGGACCAGCGGCGTACCTGATCGACCGAAACGTCCTTCAGCCCCAGCAGGTCAATGAGGTTCTGCGAGGCCACGGGCGCGGCGTAGTCCCGGTTCAGGTCTGCTTCCCGGGGACCGATCTCGGCGAACTTCTCAAGGTAGGTTTCGGCGTTGCGTTCAAAAACCGGTCCCCAGACTTCCTTGATGGACTTGGGACGAAGTACAGGATTTACGGGTGCCCGGTCTGCCGAATGCTCTGGATCGTCCTTGCGCAACATCGGCCGGGCTCCAACGGCCCGGGTCATCGTTGAGCCGGAGACGTTGGCGCTGAAGATTTCCTGATCCTGTTCCACCGTGTGGCAGCCGGCGTAGTTAGTGACGAGGAATTTGTTGAGCTGCGGAACCCAGGCGATCGGAGACTCCGCCCTCAGCCTGGCATAGGTCGGGTAGGGATCCGATGCAAGTTCAGCCACGTCAACCCAGTCAGCCACGGGGTAGTCGGCGGCGTCGTGCGAAGCGGTGGTGCGAGATTGATCGCTGCTGCCGCGCACCGATTCCGCGTCAACGCTTCGGGTCTCCGAGTTCCCGTGGAAGGGGCACTGTGGGGCTTGTGTCGTCATTGTGGTCCTACTCCTCCTGGCACGTCGTTGTGTAATCAGTGTCACAGCCAACCTTCTTCTAGTAAACTGTGAATATTAGTGGAAGTATTTCGATTCTTTAGGAGAAGAGATTTTCGTGCCTAAATTCACCTTTCGTCAGCTCGAACTCTTCGCCGCGCTGCCGGAACACACCACCCTGGGATCCGTGGCGCTACAGCTCCACATCTCCGAATCCGCGCTCTCGCACGCCATCAGCGAGCTTGAGGCAGCGTTGGGGGAACAACTGTGCATCCGGAGGAAGGCCCGGGGCATGCACCTGACGCCGACAGGGCGCCACTTCGCGAAGCGGGCCAAAGAACTGCTTCGCGAGGCCAGTGCACTGGCAGACGGATTGGGTGAGTTGCGCGGCGAGCTGAAGGGGCCGGTGTCGTTGGGTTGCTATACGGGCCTGGCAAGCAACGTCCTGCCCGCCGTGCTTGAAGGCATGGCCAACCTGCACCCCAAGATCGAAATCAGCATCACGGTAGGGGACCACTCAGACCTGCTGCCGGCGCTTGAAGATGGAACACTGGACACGGCCATCGTCTATGACATTGGCTTGCCAGCGGACGTGGAGCGCAGGGTCATCTACAAGACCGAAGTCATGGCCGTTCTGGGGGCCAACGATCCACTTGCTGAAGAAGACGACGTGGATCTCGCGGATCTGTCGGCCAAGCCACTCATCATGCTTAACACGGCCCCCAGCACGGAATATACACAGTTGATGTTCGCTCAGCGTGGACTCAAGCCAAGTGTGGGTGCAGTAGTCCCGCAAATCGATCTTGTCCGGGCAATGGTCGGGCGGGGGCTCGGCTATAGTCTCTTGATGTCGCGGCCCAACCAGATCCCGGTTTCCAGCGAGGGCAAGGGACTCGTGACCAGGCACCTTCGCCCCCGCGCCGGACAGACCTCTGTTGTTGCGGTCTGGCCAAAAGAAACGGCGCAAACTGCCCGGTCACTGGCTGTCATCCAATATGCAGTCGAGGTCCTGGACGCCATTGAACCCTGATAGCGACCGCCAGGTGCCAGAAAAATGAAGACCAAAGGGTTGATGCACGACGGCGATTCAGCGATAGCCGGGCGACGTCGTCGAGGTTGAAGGCAGCGCCGGCGGACTCACCGGCGCTGCCTGGACAACCGGCGGCTTGGTCACTCGCGTGGAGGAAGGCACAACGCCGTTCGCGGACTTTGGCGCCCGGCCCAAGACCGATGATCTGCCTCGGGAGGAGGCATACGGCTCGCGGGAAGCGGCCGGCACCGCGGCCGTCGGTCCGGTCCTGTCCCTGGCGCTGAAGGCGAGGCTGGAGAGCGTCTGCCGGCCACCCTGTCCTCCCAGCTGCGCAAGCGCGGCCTGAACAACGTCAGCATCGACGGCCTGACCTCCACCCGGCCGGAAAGGCGGATCGTGGGCCTGGCCCGGACCCTGCGCTACGTCCCCAACCGCGAGGACCTCTTCAAGACCCATGGCGGCGGCTTCAATGCCCAGAAGAAGGCCATCGACTCCGTCAACGAGGGCGAGATCCTGGTGATGGAGGCCCGCGGCGAGAAGGGCACCGGCACCATCGGCGACATCCTGGCCCTGCGCGCCCAGGTCCGCGGCGCCGCGGCCATCATCACCGACGGCGGCGTCCGCGACTTCTCCGCCGTCGCCGCGATGGACATGCCCACCTACTACGCCAACCCGCACCCCGCCGTGCTGGGACGCCGGCACATCCCGTGGGACACGGACATCACCATCGCCTGCGGCGGCACCACCGTGCAGCCCGGGGACATCATCGTCGCCGACGCGGACGGCATCCTGGTGATCCCGCCGGCGCTGGCCGCGGAACTCGCCGACGACTCCATCGCCCAGGAACGCGAGGAAACGTTCATCACCGAGATGGTGCAGCAGGGCCACAGCGTGGACGGACTCTATCCGCTGAACGCTGACTGGCGGGCCCGCTACGAGAACTGGGAAGCCGGCAAAGCCAATGAATGACACCGCCGCCGTGGGCTCTCCTACCGCCACGTTCACGGCCACGCAGACCGCGACGCACACCGCCAGCAAATCCGAGCAGGCCTACGCGGCCGTCAAGACCCGGATCGTGGACGGGAGCTACTCCCCCGGCTACCGGCTGGTGCTGGCCAAGATCACCGAGGACCTGGGCGTCAGCGTGGTGCCGGTCCGCGAGGCCATCCCGTGAGCGGAAAGACCTGGCCTCGCTGAAGGTGAAGCAGTTGCATGCGCAAATGCTCGTGACTCAAATGTGCTTTGATGTTCCGGCTGTGGTTTGAGTATTGCAGACGATTGAGCTCGGAGGGTGTCACTCCCCCGGTATCGCTCGGTACGCATGGGCCCGTCAGTAGGATTCGTCTGATCCGGCTGGCGGCCAAACATGGCGCAGGGACTTCTGTCCTCCACGCGATTTGATCCCCTGCCGTTCATCTCATCGGTGGCGACCAACTCCCAAGCCGCAGGAGCACAGTTCTACGGAATCCACCTCTTCTCGTTTAACGACTTCACCGCTGTCAAAACGCTGGGTGACGCTCTCAGCTTGCCTCAAGCGGATCCTGTTCGTTCTCGGTGACACCTGGCTGGCGCCGGGTCCGTAGCCGTAGCCGTAACCGTAACCGTAACCGTAACCGTAACCGCAACAGAAATACGGCACCGTGCTAATTTCAACCTCTGTCGCCCACACCCCGGACTGAGTCGAACCAGCGTTGTTGCTCCTTACCGACAGAATCGCGGGCAAACTCGGTAAATGCAGCAGCCCTGGTCGTCAGCGGCGTTCGGCGGAGCCAGGCAACCTGTACGCGTTCGAGCGGCATTGCCGGTTCAAGCTCCAAAGTTGCGAGTGCCAGACCCTCGTAGCTCGTCTTGGAGCGCGAGCGGTGAATCATCATGCAGTAACCGAGGTTCCTGGCGACCAAGGCACGAGTCAACTCATACTGTTCGCTGCGGTACCGGATGTTGGGTCTGATGCCGAAGTCCTTGAAGATCTCCATCGCGTGGTTGCTCGCCGGCGGGGAGTCGAAGAATACGTATGGGTCATCTCTCAACTCTGCAAGTGCCACGGATCCTCTTCCCGCCAGCCGATGTCGGGCTCCCACAATGATGTGGACAGGCGTTTCATAAAGGACAACTCCTTGGAGGTCCAATGGCAGATTCAGATCGTAGACCAGGATCAGGTCTATCCGCCCCTCGCCGAGGAGCTCCATCAGAGCACCTTGAGGTGCGATCCGGAAGTCGACGTCCACGCGCGGATGTAGAGCCGCGAATTCGTCGATGAGCGCAGGGATAAGAGTGGGAGCAAACGTCGGGTAGCAACCCACTGTAATGGGGCCCACAAGCTCTTCGCCTTGACCGGCCACTGTCAGGTCAACCTCCTCGGCTGCCCGCAGAAGAGCTCTCGCTTCGTTCAGCAGAAGTCGCCCGCTGGGAGTGAGGTCCACCCCATGGGCCCGGCGCCGCACGCACAACTGAGTCTTCATGCCCCGCTCCAGCTGTGAGATGGAAGCGGCGATGGCAGTAGCCGAAACGTTTTCGCGGATGCTTGCCCCGGCGAAGGACCCGGTCTCGGCCACCGAACAAAAATACTGCAATTGGATTAGGTTGAACGACGGCATACCCAAATGCTAGTTGGTTTTTGAGAGGGAAACCGCAAGTGCAGTGAAGGAAAGGAAACTGCGCCGGACTCTCATGATCCGCTTGGGCGTTGGGATGCATACGAACAGCCCCGCTGATACCGAACTTTTAGTGCTGAATACCTCAACTATTTTCCGTTTTTCAAAGAAACTCCGGCCCTTTAACGTGTTTTGCATGGGCACCTAAGCGTCGCCGGTGCCGAGACCCGCTTCAAAGGAGAAACCGTGAGATCAAACATTCAGACCATGCGTGCCGGACTCGACATTGCCGCATCGTGGGGCAGGCTCGAGTACTCGGGCTGGCAGGACGAGAACATGTCGTGGAAGGAGGACGTCTACCTCGGAGACTGGTCCTATTTGGACGAATTGCGCGTCACAGGCCCAGATGCACTGCAGCTGTTTTCAGACTTCGCCGTCAACAGCTTCGCCAAATTCGCCATCGGACAAGCCAAGCACGCCATCTTCTGCAATCTTGACGGCAAGGTCATCGGGGAAGGCATCCTGGCCCGTTGGGCAGAGGATGACTTCCTGTTCAATGCACGCGGGCCGGTCAGCACCTGGCTTGAATACAACTTCAAGAAGGGTGCTTACAAGGCCGACTTGTCCCTGAAAATCAGCGAGTTCAAGTTCCAGGTTTCGGGACCGAAGTCCCTTGAACTCCTCGAACTCCTGACCTTCGAGTCGCTGCGGGACATCAAGTTCATGCATTTCCGGAAAGCCACAATTGCCGGACATCAGGTTCGCCTTCTCCGCCAAGGAATGGCCGGCGAAATCGGATTCGAGCTGCAGGGTCCCGGATCGATCGCCGAAGTCATCCGGGCCGCAGTGCTCGAAGCCGGGAAGGCGTTCAACATCCGCCGCATGGGTGCCCGAACAGCCATGGTCAACCACCTGGAGGCCGGCTTCCCCACCGTCACCCATGACTACCTCCCCGCCATTACCGGCGAAACTGAACGGGAATACTACGAGCAGTACAACGTCGAGGTGACAGACGACGGCAGCCCGGAGTGGTACCAGAGCTTCGAGCGGTGCATGAAGGTCAAAGGAAGCTTTGACGGCGAGGATCCCAGCGCATGGTTCCGTAGTCCTGTCGAACTGGGATGGACCAGAAACGTCAAGTTCGATCACGATTTCTACGGTCGGGCAGCTCTGGAGAGGGAGACGGCCGACCCCAAGCGCGGGATTGTCACGCTCGTTTGGAATGAAGAGGACGTCAAGGACGTCTACGACTCCTTCTTCCAGGACGGCGAACCGTACGATTTCATGGATTGGCCGCGCGGCCAGTGGTTCGCGATGTACACCAGCACGGTGCTGGAAGGGGAAACCATTATCGGCTCAACAACCTCGCGCGGTTACAGCTACTACTTCCGCAAGGTTCTCTCCCACGGGGTGCTCGACTTGGCCTACACGGAACCCGGCACTGAGGTAGAAGTCCTGTGGGGTGACCCGGGACATCGCCAGAAGAAGATCCGGGCCACCGTTCATGCCTATCCTTTCAAGCAGGACAATCGGCGCACGGAGCTGGCACTCGTCGGCTCCGGGACCTCTCTGCCCAGCGCCAAGTAGCGCGAATATGTCAGTCATGGCCCCCGCCGGGGCAAGAGAGAAAATGACGGCTGAAGACAGGCGTGTACTTACCGGCACGATGATCGGCACCACTATCGAGTGGTACGACTTCTTCATCTACGCCCAAGCAGCCGGACTCGTCTTTGCTCAGCTGTACTTCGCGCCCCTGGGTCAAGGGTCCGTCCTTGCCCAGATGGTGTCCTGGGCATCTCTGGGCATCAGCTTCCTATTCCGACCACTGGGCGCCGTCATCGCCGGGCACTTCGGCGATCAGTTCGGACGCAAAAAAGTCCTGGTCGCCACACTGATCCTGATGGGCGCTGCAACAACCCTTATTGGCATACTGCCCACGCATGCCCAGATCGGAATCACTGCTCCGCTGCTCCTGGTGCTCCTGCGCATCATTCAGGGCATCTCCGCGGGTGGCGAATGGGGCGGTGCCGCATTGATGGCTGTCGAGCACGCACCTGTTGGCAAGCGAGGAATCTTCGGTTCCTACCCACAGATCGGCGTTCCGGCCGGCATGATTTTGGCAACGTTGGTCGTCTTCATCATGACGTCCGTAACTACCCCGGAACAATTCCTGACCTGGGGATGGCGGATACCGTTCCTTTTCTCCGTCGTGATGATTATTGTCGGTTACTTCATCCGCCGCGCGGTCTCCGAGAGTCCCGTATTCCAGGAAATGGCGGCCAAAAAACGGGAGACGGCATCTCCGCTGCGCGAACTCATCAAACGGAATCCCAAAGCGATCGTCTTGGCAGCGCTGGTCTTCATCGGCAGCAACGCCGCCGGCTACCTGCTGATTGCTTTCCTCTCCTCCTACGCCATCCGGGTTCACAAGATGGACAGGCCAGGAATACTCTTGGCTTCCACGCTCGCCGGCATGAGCTGGCTTGTCTTCACGATGGTAGGCGGCCATCTTTCCGACCGGTGGGGACGCATCAAGACCGTCAAGGTCGGCTATATCTTGATGTTCGTCTGGATGGTCCCGCTGTTCCTGCTGATAGATGCCGCGAACGTGTGGCTCTACCTTCTGGCTCTGGTGGGGTTGACCATCGGAAATGGTCTGACTTACGGGCCACTATCGGCCCTGTTCGCTGAGATGTTCCCGGCAGAGATTCGCTATTCGGGAATATCGATCGCATACGCCATCGGCGCTATCCTTGGCGGGGCCTTCGCCCCCCTTGCAGCAGAGTGGCTCCTCGGAGCCACGCAAAGCTCGCTTTCCATCGCCGCCTACATCATGATTCTCTGCATTGCCTCGTACATCGGCGCAGCCTTTATTAGGGAACCAAAGGGAATCGACCTAGTCGCCGGCGCGTCTTCGGCGCTCAGCGACCGCCGCTAAACCATGCGCGCCCGCCGGACCAGGAGTTTCCCTGGTCCGGCGAACCCATTACTCAACCTATCGTTTTCACGAGGTGATCTTCTTGCAACCGTCTAGCACCACCCTTCCGGCCAAGCCCGTTACGGCTAGTGGCACCGCTGAAATCGGCCGACTCACTGTCAGCTGCCCTGATAAGCCGGGCATTGTCGCCCAGCTGACGCAGCTGTTGGGAGAGCACGGGGCAAACATTGTGTCCCTGGACCAGTTCACAACCGGCGCCGAAAACGGGACCCTTTACCAGCGGACCGTGTTCCACCTTCCCGGTTTCGCCGCCAAGCGAGAGGTCCTTGAGGCCGATATTCAGGCGAAGCTTGCCGAATCGCTTCAGATGGACTGGAAACTGACGGATGCTTCCAAGCGCAAGCGGGTCGCGATCTTCGCCTCGAAGACCGACCACTGTCTGTTGGACCTTTTGTGGCGGCACCGGCGCGGAGAGATCCCGATGGATGTCGTCATGGTCATCTCCAACCACCCCGGCCTGGCCGACCAGGTGCGCCCGTTCGACATCCCCTACTTCTACGTCCCCGTGACGGGGGACAAGAAGGACGCCGAACGCAGGCACTTGGAACTCCTGAACGGAAACGTCGACCTCGTGGTCCTGGCACGGTACATGCAGATCATCTCCGCTGAGTTCCTCGACGATGTCCAGGTACCGGTGATCAACATCCACCATTCCTTCCTGCCCGCCTTCATCGGCGCCGGCCCGTACCAGAAAGCCAAGGACCGCGGCGTCAAACTCATCGGAGCCACAGCTCACTACGTGACCAAGGACCTGGACGAGGGCCCGATTATCGAACAGGACGTCATCCGCGTCACCCACCGTGAATCCACCGCGGAGCTCATGCGCTCCGGAGCCGACGTCGAACGAAGCGTGCTCTCCCGGGCCGTTACCTGGCACTGCCAAGACAGGGTCATGCGCGACGGCAACACAACGATCGTCTTCTGACATGGCAGCCCACATCATCGACGGAAAAGCACTCGCCACGAGGCTCCGGGAACAACTCCGAACCGACGTCGAGCAATTCAAACAGTCCACCGGCCGGCCCATCGGCCTTGCGACCGTGCTTGTTGGTGACAACCCGGCATCCGAGGTCTATGCCGACAGCAAGCGCCGACTATCCAAGCAGGCAGGAATTGAGGACCACCACCGCCGCCTCCCCAAAGACGCTACCCAGGAACAGGTAGCTCACGCACTCGATGAACTGGCAGCCAACCCTGCAGTGTCGGGCATTTTGCTGCAGCTTCCGCTGCCCGCCCACTTGGACGCAACAGCGTTGATTGACCGGATCCCCTGGGAAAAGGACGTCGACGGTCTTACTACTATTAGTGCCGGCCGGCTAGGGCGTGTCTCCTAATTCGGGGCGTGGTTTTTGAAATAGTGGACGGGTGTCACGTACTTCCGTTTTGACTGATGACCAGTGGGCTCTGATTGAGGACCTGATGCCGGACTCCTCCGGGCGTCGG
>NZ_JBEGIG010000009.1:0-64052 GCF_040676555.1 Arthrobacter sp. LAR12-1-1.1
GTGTGGCCGTCGCCATTTCCCGTGTGGGACAACGCGTCGTCGACGGCGGCCTTCAGGGCGCTGGGCTTGCCGCGGCGGTAGGTGCCGTCGGCCGTGACCACAAGCTTGGCCTCCGCGTCGTCAATCCGGGAACGCAGGGCCTCGGCGGAGAAGCCGCCGAAGACCACGGAGTGGATCGCGCCGATCCTGGCGCAGGCCAGCAGCGTGATGACGGCCTCGGGGATCATGGGCAGGTAGACCGCGACGCGGTCGCCCTTGGCCACGCCCAGGGACTCGAAGGCGTTCGCGGCCTTCTTCACTTCCTCGGTGAGCTGTGCGTAGGTGTAGGTGCGGGTGTCGCCGGGCTCGCCCTCGAAGTAGATCGCCACCCGGTCCCCGTGGCCGGCCTCGACGTGGCGGTCCAGGGCGTTGTAGGCGGCGTTGACCTCCCCGCCGACGAACCACTTCGCGAACGGCGGGTTGGACCAGTCAAGCGCCTGGGTGAAGTCCTTGGACCAGCTCAGCAGTCCCCGGGCCTGCTTCGCCCAGAACGCGGGGCGGTCGGCGTCGGCCTCGGCGTACTCGCCGGCGGTGACCACCGCATTCGCCGCGAACTCGGCCGAAGGCGCGAACCGGCGGTTCTCCTGGGACAGGTTTTCGAAAGCGTCGCCTGCCTGGATGAGGCCGGGTGATACCACGGTGCGGGCGTTGGACATGGGTAACCCCTGTTCTTTCTTACATATTCTGCGGTGACAAATGCGTGCCTGCGGCGGCGGCGTATCCCCAGGGTGCCTAGGGATACGCCGCCGGCGCAGCCAGCCGGGATTGCTCAGTACTTGATGACCACGCGGCCGTCGATCTTGGCGTGCTTCATCTCGTCAAGAACAGCATTCACTTCGGAGAGCTCCCTCGTGGACACCGTGGGGTGGATCTTGCCCTGGGCGTAGAACTCCAGGGCTTCCTCCAGATCCTGCCGGGTTCCCACAATGGAACCGCGGACCGTCAGGCCCTTGAGCACAATCTCGAAGATCGGCGCCGGGAAGTCCCCCGGCGGCAGCCCGTTGAACACGATCGTTCCGCCACGCCGTGCCATCCCAATGGCCTGCCCGAACGCTGACGGGTGCACTGCCGTGACCAGGACTCCATGGCATCCTCCGGTTTCGCGCTGAATGACTTCGACGGGGTCTTCGTGCAGGGCGTTGACGGTCAGTTCGGCGCCGTGCTTCTTGGCCAGGGCGAGCTTGTCGTCGGCAATGTCCACTGCCGCGACCCGCAGCCCCATGGCTACGGCGTACTGGACGGCGATGTGCCCGAGTCCGCCGATCCCCGAGATGGTGACCCACTGGCCCGGCCTGGCCTCGGTCATCTTCAGGCCCTTGTAGACGGTGACGCCGGCGCAGAGCACGGGTGCGATTTCCACCGGGTCCGATCCGGCCGGAATGCGGGCGGCAAAACGGCTGTCCACCAGCATGTATTCGCCGAAGGAACCGTCGACGCTGTAGCCGGCGTTCTGCTGGGTCTCGCACAGGGTTTCCCAGCCGGTCCGGCAGTACTGGCAGTCGCCGCAGGCTGACCAGAGCCACGCGTTGCCGACCAAATCGCCGACGGCCAGATCGGTGACGCCCTCGCCGAGGGCCACGACCTCGCCGACGCCTTCGTGGCCGGGAATGAACGGCGGTGACGGCTTGACCGGCCAGTCTCCCTCCGCGGCGTGCAGGTCGGTGTGGCAGACACCCGTGGTGATGACCTTGACCAGTGCCTCGCCGCGTCCCGGGGTGGGGACAGGAAGGTCCTGGATCTGGAGATCCTTACCAAATTCAGTAACTACAGCTGCTTTCATCGTCGTCATTGTCGATATTCCTTCGTCGTTTTGTAGCCGCAGCAAATAATGCGCAGGCATGAATTGAACATCGGGCCAGAAGCCGGGCGTGAAGCCCGTTGTCCGCCGAAAGCCTCACCTGGGGTGTGCGGTGAGGCCCGCGGATTGTCAGGGTATGGATAACCCGCCACAGTTCCAGTCCGCGTCGCTGCCGTGGAACGTGACCCAGGCAGTCCTGGTCTGGAGTGTGAAGCACAATCATCCCCGGCACTTCTGCTGAGCAGGATGATGGCTGTTGCCTAAAGCTTAGGGAAGGGAGGGTTGCGACGAGGTTGCAGCCTTGTGAGTCAGGTCACCCGGGCTGGCGTGTTCCGAGTTCGGATTCCAGGCGCTCCAGGTCGGCCACCACCGCAGCCCTCTTGGGTGAGCGGGGCGGCAGCAGCTTCAGCGCTGCCATGCGGACGGCAATGTCATCGCTCGCTTCGGGAAGTTCCGCATACTGGAGCAGGGCTTCCGCGCTGCCGTCCGTTAGAACCGCCTCCCGAAGGAGTGTGGAGACGCGCCTCCGCAGCGTCACCACACCCGGAGCCTCCGAGCGAGGCAACACCGGGCCGCGATAAATTTCCAGGGCAACCCTGTGTGCCCCGCGCTGGAGGCAACTGAGAACCTGTCCGGCGTCCGGCAGCACGTCCACGGTGAGTCTGTAGGGCCGGGATTCCGGCACGGCGGCAGGATTGAACTGCTGAAGGACTTTCCTCAACCGGACCATCTCCGCCCGAAGTGTCATGGCTGAGACTTCCCCGAACAGCATGCTGCCCAGCTCCTCGCCGCTGAGACCATCCGGATGGATGCTCAGCAGGGCCAGCATCTCACTGTGCCGCGGAGACAGCGATACCGTTCTTCCTTCGATGCTGAGCAGCGCGTGGTCGCGGCCGAGCAGCTGCAGGCTGTTGCGATAGAGGCTTCGGACCGGGCTGCTGGGAACCGTTCTGGGCCCGGTGGCGGAAACAGGTTTTCGCCGCCGTGCGAGCCGGTCGCGCTTCGCGGCGGCCAGCAGAAGACGCTCCACGCGCAGCTGCGCCTGTGCGGCCGCGACCGCAGCCTCCACGAGGGAAAGGGTATGCGGAGCGACTGCCGTCTCGGTGCCGGTGATATCCAGGACTCCGATCACGGCCCCGGTATCTGGATCACGGAACGGCACCGCCGTGCAGCTCCACGCGTGAACAGCCCGGTTGAAATGCTCGGGACCGGAAACCTGGATGCTGCGGCCCAGCGCCAGGGCGGTTCCAGGAGCGCTGGTGCCCACGCTGGCCTCGGACCAGTCCGCGCCCTCAACGAAGAGCATGCCCTCGGCACGCCGGCGCAGGGCAGCATCCCCGTCGACCCACAGGAGCCTGCCCAGCTCATCCCCGACGGCCACGAGCAACCCTTGTTCGGAACTGGGCTGAATCAGCAGTTTGTTAATCACCGGCATGATTGACGCCAGCGGATGGCCGCGACGGTACTCCTCAAGCGCCTCACCATCGAGGAGTACCGAGGACGGCGGCATGTCAGGGTTGGCCTGCAGCCGCAGCGAACGCTTCCAGGACTCTTCAATGATTCTGCGAAGCGGCCCCTGCCCGGACCTGATGCCGAGCTGCATCGATGCTGTGACACGCCTGGCAGCAGACGGCGTCGGGGCCGTTACTGGGGTTGGAGATAGCGACCGGGGACTACGCACGGTGGCTCCATTGTCGTCAAGCGAAATTGGGGCCCAACTGTGGCCCAATCACAAGCATACTGCCGCTGGGCACCTTGATCGCGGCCTGGCCCCTTCACAACCTGCTGACGGAGTTCATCTAGACGCGCCCCAGGTCGTCGATGTCCTCGAGGAACTGCTGGTGCACTTCGGCGCTGACCGTGGTGCGGGTGTCCGCGATCGCATCGAGGTAGTCCTGGGTGGCCGGACCCTTCCGGACCGCCTCGCGGACTGAGGCGCTGCCGCCGGACGCCAAGCCGCCGTCGTCGTACACCGCTTTTTCGAGAGCCCGCTGGGAGGCGCTGCGGGCCGCATACTCGATGTCCGCAGGGGAGAAGCCCTCGGTGCGGTCCACCAGGAGTTCGACGTCGACGTCGTCCACCACGGCGACGGGGATGAAGCGCTGCCACATCGCCTCGCGGGCCTGCCGGTCCGGCAGGCCGATCGGGATGACGTAATCGAACCGGCCGTGGCGCAGGAACGCCGAATCCAGCGCCCGGATGAAGTTGGTGGCGCAGACCAGGAGCCGGCCGGGCTGTTCGCGGAAGGCGGGGATGATCTTGAGGAGCTCGTTGGTGACGCCCTGCAGGGGAGAGGGCGGTTCGCCCGAGCGCTGCGCGGCGATCTCCTCCACCTCGTCGATGAAGACCACCGCGTGCTCGAGTTCGGCGATCTCCAGGAAGGTCTCGCGCAGCGCCCCGGCCAGCCCCTTGGGGTCGGAGGCCAGCCGGGAGGGGAAAACCTCCACGAACGGCCATTCGAGCCGGGACGCGATCGCCTTGGCAAACGTCGTCTTGCCGGTACCGGGCGGTCCAAAGAGGACCACTGCCCGCGGCGGCACCACGCCGTATTCGTCGGCGAGGTCGGCCTCGGCGAGCGGAAGGACCAGCCGGCGTTCCAGCAGTTCCTTCTCGTTGCGCATACCGGCCACGTTCTCCCACAGGTCGCGGGCCAGGATCCGGCCGCCAAGCAGGCTGAGGGGTTCCAGCTCCTGGCGCTGGACCGGGATTTTCCGTTCGAAGTAGCGCAGATTCTTCTTCAGCGCGAATCCGCGGCCCAGGAACGCCTCCACCCGGGTTTCGGATTCGGGCATCAGGGCCGAGAGCTTGTTGAGCCCGTGCGGGGCCATCCGGTTCTCGACCGAGGCCAGCAGCGAGGTGCCGATTCCGCGGCCCCGGAACTCGGGCAACGTGGCCAGGAAAACGATCCAGCCCTGGTCATGCGCGGCCCGTCCGACCGCAGCGCCCACCACCTGCTCGCCCTGCACCGCGACGACGGCGTGGTCCTTTTCGCAGGAGGCCAGGACCTCCGAGAGCGCGTAGACGGGCTCCACGTTTGATTCTTTGAGGGATTCCCAGAGGTGCAGGATGCCGTCGAGGTCGGCCGAATGGAAGTCCCTGATCCGCCAGTTGGTCATGAAGTGTCTCCCGGATGGTTCGTCGCTGAGCCGGTGGGCGCCAGTGTGGGCTGGTCTGCTGAGCATATGCGAACGGGGTGCATGAGAGGTTGCGGGGACGTTGCGTTACGCGGAGGCGGACTGCCGGGGTGTCACTCCGAATCCCCGTCGGCGCTCCCATCGGCGCTGCCCATGGGCCGGTTGGCGACGAGCGGATACGGGCCGGTGAACCCGTCGCGGACCGCGGCAATCTCCAGGATGCGGTGCCGGCAGAGGCGCCAGCCGAGCATCAGGAGCGGGATGATGACTGCGAGGGAGGCGATGGTCCACGTTCCTACAGGCGAGTCGAAGGCCATGAGGACCAGCACCGCCAGGAGGAAGGCCAGGGTGATCCAGCCCGTGACGGGTGCGCCCGGCATCCGGAACGCGGGCCGGAGCAGTTCTCCGCGGGCTGCGAGCCGGGCAAGCTGCATCTGGCACAGGACGATCATGGCCCAGGTGCTGATGATGCCCAGCGATGCGACGTTAAGGACGATCTCGAAGGCCTCGGCCGGGACCACGGCATTCAGGATCACGCCCAGGACAGCCACGCCGGCAGTGAGGGCGATGCCGCCGTAAGGGACACCGGACTTGTTCATCCGGGCGGCGAACTTCGGCGCGGAACCCGAAACGGACATCGAACGCATGATCCGGCCGGTGGAGTAGAGGCCCGCGTTGAGCGAGGACAGCGCCGCGGTAAGGACCACGAGGTTCATGATGGCGTCCACGCCGTCCACCCCGATGGAGCCGAAGAATGTCACGAAGGGGCTTTCGCCGGCCTTGTAGGAGCTGTAGGGCAGCAGCAGGGAAAGCAGCACGAGCGAGCCGACGTAGAACACGGCGATGCGCACAATCACCGTGTTGATGGCCCGCGGCATGATCTTCTCCGGGTTTTCGGTCTCGCCGGCGGCGGTGCCGATCAGTTCGATCGAGGCGTAGGCGAACACGACGCCCTGCATCACCACGATGGCCGGCAGCAGGCCGTTGGGGAACATGCCGCCGTTGTCCGCGATGAGGCTGAAGCCGACCTCCTGGCCGGCCACGGGCGTGCCGAAGATGACGAAGTAGATGCCCACGAGCAGGAAGGACACGAGCGCCACGACCTTGATGAGCGCGAACCAGAATTCAAGCTCGCCGAACACCTTGACGCTGATGAGGTTCAGGCCAAGGACCAGGATCAGGGCCGCCAGGGCCCAGGCCCACTGCGGTACGTCCGCGATGGGCGCCCAGTACTTCTTGAAGAAGTTCATGTACAGCGCGACGGCGGTGATGTCCACGATCGCCGTCATGGCCCAGTTCAGCCAGTACAGCCAGCCCGTAACGAACGCGGCTTTCTCGCCGAAGAATTCGCGGGCGTAGGAGACGAAGGAGCCCGACGACGGCCGGTGCATCACGAGTTCGCCGAGGGCGCGCAGGATCATGAAGGCGAAGAACCCGCAGACCGCATAGCTGATGATCAGGGCCGGTCCGGCGGTGGCGAGGCGGCCGCCGGCGCCCATGAACAGGCCGGTGCCGATGGCGCCGCCGATCGCGATCATCTGGACCTGCCGGGGTTTCAGGCCTTTGTGGTAGCCCTGGTCTTCGGCGTGGAGCGCGGCCCCGGAGGCGTGGGCATGCGCCGGAATGGTGTGGTCGGAGATGGCTTCTCGTGGTGGGGCCGGTAGTTCTTGGGTTGGCTGTTTTAGGGCGCGGGCAGTGTCGGGATGAGTCATGAGGGTCCTTCGGGGTTCGGAGGTGCGCTACTTGCTCAGGTTGGCCAGGCGTTGTGGGCTGAGGAGCTCGGTGAGCTGCTCGGCGGTGAGCAGTCCATGTTCGAGTACGAGCTCCGCGACGCCCTTGCCGGTGGCGAGGGCTTCCTGCGCGATGGCCGTGGCCGTGGCGTAGCCCAGTTGCGGGTTCAGGGCGGTGACGAGGCCGATTGACTGTTCCACCGTGAGGCGGAGGTGTTCGGTGTTCGCGGTGATGCCCCGGACGCAGCGGGCCGTGAGGGTGCGGCAGGCGGCTTCCAGGTGGGAGATGCTCTTGTGGAGGCTGTGGACGATGATCGGTTCGAAGGCGTTGAGCTGGAGCTGGCCGGCTTCTGCGGCCATGGTGATGGTGACGTCGTTGCCGATCACCTCGTAGGCCACCTGGCTGACCACTTCCGGGATGACCGGGTTGATTTTGCCGGGCATGATCGAGGAGCCGGACTGCACGGCGGGGAGGTTGATTTCGCCGAATCCGGCGCGCGGGCCGGAGGAGAGAAGCCGGAGGTCGTTGCAGATCTTGGAGAGCTTCACGGCGACCCGCTTGAGCACCCCGGAGAGGTGCACGAAGGCGCCGACGTCCTGGGTGGCCTCGATCAGGTCCACCGCCGTGACCAGCGGCAGCCCGGTGATCTCGGCCAGGTGCCGGCAGGCGGCCTCGGCGTACCCGGCCGGTGCGTTCAGGCCGGTGCCGATCGCCGTGGCGCCGAGGTTGATTTCGTGGATCAGCAGGTCGGCTTCGGCCAGGCGGAGCCGGTCCTCGCCGATCGTGACGGCGTAGGTGCCGAATTCCTGGCCGAGCGTCATGGGGACGGCGTCCTGGAGCTGGGTGCGGCCCATCTTGACCACCGTGCGGAACTCGAGGGCCTTGGCGGCGAAGGCGTCCTCGAGTTCGGTGAGGGCTTCGAGCAGTTCCCGGGCGGCGAAGATCGTGCCGAGCTTGACCGCGGTGGGGTAGACGTCGTTGGTGGACTGGCTGAGGTTGACGTGGTCGTTGGGGTGCAGCCGGGCGTAGTCGCCCTTGGGGTGTCCGAGGATTTCCAGGGCCCGGTTGGCGATGACCTCGTTGGCGTTCATGTTCGACGACGTCCCGGCGCCGCCCTGGATGACGTCCACCACGAACTGTTCGCTGAGCTTGCCGTTCATGACGTCGGCGCAGGCTTCCGCGATGGCCGCGGCGCGCTCGGCGTCGAGGAGCCCGAGTTCCTGGTTGGTGCGTGCGGCGGCGAGTTTCACGGCGGCCAGCCCGCGGACCAGGTGCATGTTGGAGGACAGCGGCTGGCCGGTAATGGGGAAGTTCTCCACGGCCCGGAGGGTGTGGACGCCCCAGTAGGCGTCGGCGGGGACATCCCGGTCGCCCAGGAGGTCGTGTTCCGAGCGGAATTCTGCACGTTCGTCGAGCGAGGTCATGGCGGTCCTTACAGGTCGTCGGGGGCGCGGGGGGTCGTGGGGGCAGCGAGGAAATCGGTGGCCTGCAGCAGCCCGACGGGCCGGCCGCCGCCCAGCACAGGGGTCGCGGCGAGGCGCCCCAAGGACGAGGTGTCGACGTCGAGCGCGGTCAGGACCCGCACGGTGACGGGCATCCTGGCGCGGTCGCCGCCGTCGGAGACCTTCACGGCGACGGCGCGGCCGTCCGGGAGGCCCACCAGCTGGACGCCCTCGAAGCCGTCCTTGGCCAGCATGCCGGGAACCAGCCGCATCAGCGCGGTGACGTCTCGGTCTTCGCCGGCAACCATCTCGGGGTGGCGGCGCATGGCGCGGGCGACGGCGGCTTCCGCACTGGATCCCGCTACTGCACTGCCGCCGGCTCCGGCGGCCGCGGCCAGGCGGCCGAAGGCCCGTGCCATGCCGCGCAGGGTGAGTGCGAACAGCGGGGTGCCGCAGCCGTCAGTGGTGGTGGCCTGAGGGTCCTCGCCGGTCAGGTCCACCACGGTTTGGGCCACGAGTTGCTGGAGCGGGTGCGCCGGGTCAAGGTAACCCTGGACCGGCCAGCCGTTGATGACGCAGGTGGCAGCCATCGCGGCGTGCTTTCCGGAGCAGTTTTGCGCCAGCTGGGTCGCCTGGCCGCCGTCCCCGAGCCAGTCCTCTCGCTCGCGGGCGCCGTAGGGCAGGTCAGTACTGTTCTCGAGGTCCGCGGGCGTCAGGCCATGCAGGTCCAGGATGCGCCGCGCGCCGTCACGGTGGGTGGCGGCTCCGGAATGGCTGGCGGCTGCGAGGGCGAGGAGATCGTCCGGGAGCTCCAGCCCGGCACGGACCATGGCGACGGCCTGCAGGGGCTTCAGGGCGGACCGCGGGTAGAACGGGGCGAGGGGATCGCCGGCGGCCAGGAGGATCCGGCCGTCCGCTGCGGTGGCTATGACCGAGCCGTAGTGGACGCTTTCGACGATGCCGTCCCGGGTCTGGACCGCGAGCGGGGCGTGCTGCGGGAGCCGCTCCGGGGCCAGCGGCGTCGGGGCGTGCGCGAGAGCAGGGGAAATCATTGCGTCCTTTGGTGGCGGTCGGTGTGGTTGTGGTGGCTGGTCACTCTGTTGGTGCTTTTGGTGCTGACAACGGCGTCAGGAATCTGCCGTCAGGCGTTGAGGATCGAGTCGAGGGCGATGCCAACGGCATGGAGGTGCTGGCTCATGGCGATGCGCGCCGTCGCCGCGTCGCCGGCTTCGATCGCGGCCAGGATGCGCCGGTGCTCCTCGTCGGAAGCGTGCTGGCGGTCCGCCACCATGTTCAGGGTTTCGGACTGGTGGGCGAGGGCATCCCGGATGTCCGCGACGACGTTTTCGAACACCTTGTTCCCGCTGGCCCGCGCGATCATCGCGTGGAAGCTGGAGTCCAGGCCCACCCACACTTCCGGGTCGTCCTCGCCGCTCATCGCGGCAACGATCTCCCGCATGGTGTCCAGCTCCTCGGGTGAACGGCGTTCCGCGGCCAGTCCGGCGGCAGGAACCTCGATATGGGGACGGGCCTCGGTGAGGTCTCGTGCGGAGTATTGGCCCAGGACCAGGTCCTTGGCCACGTGGTTGGCGACGACGAACGTGCCCCGCCCGGTCTTGGTGACGGTCAGGCCCAGGGCGGTGCAGGAGCGCAATGCCTCGCGGACCACGGAGCGGCTCACGCCGTACTGCTGGGCGAGGCTGGCCTCGGAGCTCAGCTTGGCGCCGACGCCGAGCTTGCCGGATTCGATTTCGGAGCGGAGGACGTTGAAAACGGCTTCGGCGGCACTGAGGCGGGCCAAAGGCTGTCCTGCTGTCCGGCTGTCTGACAGGTTCACCCTTAAAACATGGCAGGGATCACACCGCGGTGTCAATTGTGACGGCGGCCCCGGATGTCCGGGGCCGCCGTCGTCTCTCGCGCCGGAGGTCCGGGGCAGGTTACTTAACTGCGTTACTTGCCTGAGTTACTTGACCCGGACGGGCGGGTGCGGGCCAGGGCCGTCAGGCCCGCGGCGAGTCCGAGCAGGCCTGCGGCCAGGCCGATCCAGCCGGCCACGGAGCCGGCATCACCGGATGTGCTTGCTTCCGCGACCGGGGCGGCGGACGGCGAGGGGGCCGTCGTAGTCGTGGCTGCGGCGGGGGCTGCGGCATGGGCATCGGCGTCCTTGGCCGTGGTCACGAACGAGGGCGCCGGGTGCTCGGGTTCCGCCTGCCCCTCTACCGTCTTCTCGTCCCATTTCACGACAGTCCCGTCGGTGTAGGTCTGGGCCGTCGGCAGCGTCACCGTGGTTCCCGCGTCCGGCAGGACGCCGACGGAGAGGGAGAAGGCCTGGTATTCGTCTGGCCCGATCTGGTGGGCCTCGTCGGCCGTCCAGACCACGGAACTCGGAGCCTTGGTGACCGTGGCGCCGGCGATCGTGATCGGCTTCGGCAGCTCGCTCGTGGTGATTACGGCTTTCCAGCCCTCGACAGGCTTCACCGACACCGAAGTGAACGGCGTGTCCGTGGGCAGCGTGACTTCGAGCTTGCTGGTCTTGGCCGAGTCGGACTCATTGGGGACATTGAACGTCAGGTGGCTGTAGCCGCCCGCGGCCGGGTCGTCGGAGTCGACGTGGACGTGGGCGGAGGCGGCTGCAGCGCCGGCGGCGAGCAGGCCGGCGGTCATCGTGGCGGCCGCGGCGGTCTTGAGGGTGCGGCGGAGGGAGGATTTCATGGCAAAGGGGCCTTTCACTAACGAATAAACGGTGGGAACCGGCCGGTCCGGTGTTCGTCCGGCGGTAGCAGCGGGTGGCCGCCCGTGGCCCCCGTCCGTGTGTGAAAGGGGTTGGTCAGGCGGCGGGCAGCGGTTCCGGAGGTCCGCGCCGGGTCGGCAGGCGGAGGCCAACCCGGATTTTGGGGAGGGCCAGGTTGACTGTGCAGGGGCCGGGAGCGCGCATCGGCATTGCGGGGCAGGGGCGGGGCAGCTGCACGAGTGGGCGCAGCCAGGAGGCCAGTGCGGACAGTGCCCGCTCACCGCGGGCGAGCAGCAGCGCCGTGCCGAGGGTAGCCACCGCGTGGGCGGCGAACATGGCTCCGCCCATATCGGCCGCGGACACCGCCATGGACGGGTCGAGCATCTCCGGGGAAATGGCAGCCGCCGCATGGCCCGGATGGCCCTCGACCATCCGCGCCCGGCCGGCCGCGGGCGCCCCTGCGGACAGAGCGCCGAACGACCAGTGCAGCCACAATTGGCCCACTCCCAGCAGCCCGGCAAGGGCAGGAAAGGACAGTCGGAAGCGGGTCAGGATGGCCACCGGGACGATTGCCACGGCACACAGCGCCGTCACGATCACCGGCTCGGGCAGCCGCCCCCCGCCGGCCAGGTGGCCGCCGGCCGCCAGTGCCACGATGATGGATCCGATCAGCCCGGTGCGGAACAGCCGGAAGGAAGCGTGCGTCATGCTGAGCAGTCCTTTCCGGATTCCCTGGGCGGGCTGGTTTTCTTGGGCCCCTTAAATCCTAAGGGTCATTGTGCACCGCTACGCCCCCACCCGGCAGAGCCGTCCGTTCTGTGACTGCGGGCGCCATGAATCCCAGGCCTGCATCCCCAGCAGGCTGTCCCTGCCATTTGCACCCGCGCCGGTACGAACGTGCCGGAATAGCACTGTGCAGGCGCATTTGTTCGCTCTATACTGAAAATGCACGCAAAACGGCACGTTCGTACCTATGGGGGCAGGGTGGCTCGGGCGTATTTTGATCAACGGGGAGGCGGCCATGGAGAACTCGTTTCCGGACGAGCTCGCAGCCGACGTCCGGGCCCGGCGCGGGTCGCTCCGGTTGAGCCAGCGCGAATTGGCCGAACTGGCCGGGGTCTCAGAGCGCTTCGTCCGGTTTGTCGAACAGGGCAAACGCACGGTGCAGTTGGATTCCCTGCTGGCGCTCATTGACACGTTGGGGCTGGAGCTCCGGGTCCAGACCCGCACCAGCGCCGCCGCCCGGAGCCTCGCCGGCCCTCGGGACAACGACGAACTTCGGGCCCACAGCGAACTGCGGAACGGCCCGGAAGTCCGGCCATGAGGCACCGCATCGCAGACATCTACAAGGCCGGCGTGCTGGCGGCACGGCTGGAACGGCACGACGGCGGCACCAGGTTCAGCTACTTGCCGGCCTATCTGGCTTCCGGGGGACCAGCTGTCGCGAGTTCCCTGCCGCTGGCTCCGGACCCGGTGCTGTCCGCGGCGGGGGCAGCCCCGCCGTATTTCACCGGGCTCCTGCCGGAGGGCCGGCGGCTGAATGCACTGCGCCGCTCCATCAAGACCAGCGTGGACGATGAGCTGTCCCTGCTCATCGCGGCCGGTGCCAACCCGGTGGGTGACGTGCAAATCGTTGGCCATGGCGAGAAGCTGGACCCGGACGAGCACGCCGTCGAGCTTGACCCCGGGACGCCCCTGGATTTCGAGGCCCTTCTGGGGGATTCCGGGCTGATCGACCCGGTGGCGTTGGCCGGCGTGCAGGACAAGCTGTCCGCAGGCATGATCTCCATGCCGGTGGCCAGCGCCGGCCGACGGTACATCCTCAAACTCAATGCGCCCGAGTTCCCGCACGTCGTCGAAAACGAATTTGTGATGTTCCGCTACGCGGCCCGGCTGCGGATCCCCTTGAGCCGGGTCCAGCTGATCCGCGACGTCGCTGGCCGGCCGGGGTTGCTCGTGGAGCGCTTCGACCGGGTGCCTGTATCCGGTGAGCCTGTATCCGGTGCGCCCAAGGCGGCGGCCGGGGCGGTGCAGCGGCTCGCCGTCGAGGACGGGGCACAGGTGCTGGGGCTTTACCCTGCGGACAAGTACAACGTGGGATACGGGCAGGTGTGCCATGCGCTTGCGGCGTATTGCGCGGCGCCGCTGCCCGCGCTGCGGAATTTGGCCCTCCAGGCGGCATTTGCGTGGCTTACGGGCAACGGTGACCTGCACGCAAAAAACGTTTCCATGGTGCAGCAACCGGCCGGCGAGTGGTCCATTGCGCCGGTGTACGACATCCCCTCCACTGTGGTCTACGGGGACAAGACACTGGCCCTGACCCTGGACGGCAAACGGACGGGGATCTCCCGGAAGCACTTCCTGGGCTGGGCCGCGGGGATGGGGCTGACCGAGCGTGCGGCTGTCCAGGTGCTGGAACTCGCGCTGAGGGCGTCGGAGCCGCTGCTGGCGGACCTTCAGGCGGGCACGGCGTTCCGCTCCATGACCGACGACGGCGCCTCGCCGTTTTCGGCGCTAGTCACCCGCGACTGGGTCAAGGAACTCAAGCACCGGCGCAGGCTGCTGGCGGGCTGAGGCCGCCGGCGTCGGTTGTTGCCAGCGTCGGATGCTGCTGCGTGAAGCCTCAGAGGTGCTGGATGCCGGCCCGCTGCATGGCGTCTTTGTAGACTTCAACGTTCTTGGCGAGCAGCTCTTCCTGCTTGGCCGGAGAGACTGCGAAGGCGCGGCCGCCGAGCGCGGTGGCCTTGTAGATCTTGACGCCATGGTTCTTCAGCGAGGAATGGTAGGTCTTCTCGAAGAGCGTCAGGAAGGAGTGGGCGTCCGCGCCATGGGCAATAACGGCCGAGACGCGCTTGTTGATCTTGAGGAACTGGCGGAAGGGCCGAAGGCCGTCCGTCTTCTCCTGGACGTTCAGGGCCGAGGAAGCGTCCGGATCGCGGATCCACGGGTACGCGTTCCACGGCATCACATAGCGGGGATCGAGCTCTGCGGCCTCGTAGATGGAGGTGGCGCGGCGTGCGGCTTCATCGTCGTTGAAGTGCGAAACAAAGCCCGATTCTGTGCCCTTGCCGGGGCTGATATGCAGGCTGACGATCCGGCATTCGTCCTCATCATGGATGGGGTCGATGTACGGGACCACCGATCCAGGCTTCTTCTCCATGAGTTCGTCGCACAGTTGCGTCACGGCGGCGATGTTCGGCTCCTGCAGCAGGGTCTTTTTTTCGTCCCAGTCAATCGTCACGATTTCTCCCTCAGCACTTGGCGTCCAGAATCAGGCGGCTTCCTCCACTCTACGCTTTTGCGGCGGGGGGTGTTTCGGCCGGGGCCTTTGTGGCCGGGCCTCCATAGTGGGGTTGTCACGATGGTCTTCGTGGTGGGGCCGGTGGCTTTCGGCCTCTGGTGATGGAGTTGAGGCGGGCGTAGGCTTAAAGCGCCTGCAGGTAACCAACTGATGACGCCGGGTTGTTCGGGACATGGAAGTGTCCGAGCCGTCTCATAGCGAGATCGCGAAGGTACCTGCAGGCCTGACGTCAGCCCGCCACCCGGGGTGGGAGGGCGTTTTTCTTTGTCGCCGTCGCCGTCGCCGTCGCCGGGTCAAATTTGTCAGCGCGGCCAGAGGCTGGGACCGGTCGCTTTCCAACCGAACGTGGAGCCCCCGTCGCGGGCAGCTCCCCGTCCCAGCAAGGAGCATCGCCATGGCACTTTCCGTGGTTTTTCATAAGGTTGCCGACTACGACGAATGGCGCAAAGTCTACGATTCCGTGGCCGAACTGCAGTCCAGCAGCGGCGTTACCCAGCAGTCCGTCCACCAGTTGGCAGGCGACCCAACGCCGTCCTCGTGCTTCACTACTTCGATTCCGTCGACAACGCGCGGTTTTTCTTTGCCAACCCAGAACTGCTGGACGCCATGAAGCGTGGCGGAGTCCAAGGCGAGCCGCGAATCGAGTTCTTCGAGTAGCGGCCCGTCGCCCGACCTCCGGTGGCCCGGCCAGCGTCAGCCGGGTCCCGCACGGCAGCCAGCTGACTGGTCCCTAGGCTGCAGCAACCACATTGAACCTCCCGCGCTTCAGCGTTTTGGCCTGGTGACGGAGCTGGCGCCGGTCGCGGGAGCCCGGCTGATCCGTGGCTGATCGGCGGAGCGGCGTGCCCGGCAGGGGTGGCGCGGTGGAGTGGTAGGTGTGGCTCGTGGGGGTGGTGAGTTCGATGGTGTGCCTGTGCCTGTCCCTGAGGCTGGAAGCGGATCCGGGTGCGGGGCGGGCGGTCCAGCCGGGCGTTTCCTTGGTGTGGTTGCAGGCTTCGCAGAGTCCGGCGCCGTTGGCCTGGGAGGTTTGGCCGCCGTGGTGCCAGGGGATGATGTGGTCCAGGTGGCGGATGGGCGCGTCGCAGTACGGGGTGCGGCAGGTTTCGTCGCGGACTTGGATGAGGCGGCGGAGCCCGGGCGGGAAGATCCGGGTGCGGGAGTCCATCGCGACGAGCCCGCCGGTGCCGGGGTGGGTGTAGAGCCGGCGGATCCACACGCCGAACGCGGTGTCATCGGATGTCCCGGCAGCGCCCTTTGGTCTAGGGGGACTGCCGGGTCCCGGGGAACCGCCGGCTATGCCGCCGGGGCCCGTGCCGGGGGCGGGCCCGCCCCCGATGCCAAGTCCTGTCTCCGTGTCCGTGCTCTGGGCCGCGCCGCCGACGGCTTCCGGGGAACTGCCTGCCGAGCCACCGGGTTTAGGGGATCCGGCGGATTCTGTGGCCGCTGTGCCGTTGATGAGGCTGCGGGCCCAGCCGGCGGGGACGGTGCCGTAGCCGGGGAGCCGGGCCGGTTCGGCGTCGGCCTGGAAGAGGGTGCGGTCGGTCATGACGAGCTGGATTTCGACCCCGGTGATCCCGCCGGGGGTGCCGGTGCTGCGTTCGACCAGGGCATCAGCCATCAGCTGCCCCCGGCCCCTCGGATCCCCGCTGTTCCTGAGGGCGTCGGCGTGCCGGGTCAGGGCGGTGTAGACGGCGACGCCGGCGGTGACCGGGAGCAGGGCGGTGAGGTGGCACATGGTGTCCGGGGCGGGGCGGAGGCTGACGTGCCGCTCGGTGGCGGCGTGCGCGGCGCGTTCGGTGACGGTGCGCGCATCCAGCCGGTACGCGGCGGCACGGGCGGCGGCCACCAGCCGCCGGTCACCCACCCCGGCGAGGGTGCCCGTGTCCGCGGCGAGGTCCGCGTCCACGGCGGCCCGGTCAACCGCGGCCAGGCACGCGGTTTCGCGCACGAGCAGGGTGGCGCGCCATTCGTTGAGCTGTCCGGTCTGCAGCGCGGCGAGGGTATGCGGCATCTCGGTGACCAGGGCTTTGGCCAGGCCCAGGAGCCGGCCGCCCTTGGCGGGGGATTCGCGCCGGGCGAGGGCGATCTGCGCGCCAATCCCGGCGCCGAGTTTCTCGGCCGGGACCCCGGCGGCGGTCTGCTCGTGGCGTTGGAGCAGGTCGAAGGCGACGGCGTGCCGGGCCTGCCGGGCTGCCATGGCGGACTTCAGGTCCTCCAGGTACCGGATCTCGTCGATCAGTGCGGCGGCGCTGTCCGGAGCCGGGAGGAAGGCCAGGATCCGGGCCAGTGCAGCGACCGTCACAGCATTTGCCGGTGCCGAGTCTGCCGGAACCACTTCGGGCCCCTGATTGCCGTCCATGAATCAAGTCTCCCAAGGGGGTCTGACATTAATAGGCACAGCCGGAGGAGCCCGCGAGGTTCGCGCCATACGTGGTTTCGCGGGCGGGTGTCGAGGTGGGGACGTGCGGGTCCTGCGGATGCCGGGACACCGCGGGGCGCCAGAATGATGCTGAGTCCAGAGCCAGAGCCAGAGCCAGAGCCAGAGCCAGAGCCAGAGCCAGAGCCAGAGCCAGAGCCAGAGGCGGAACCGGAGCCGGAGCCGGAGCCAGAGCCAGAGCCAGAGGCGGAACTGGCGAGGGTGAAAATGTCTGAGTTTCCTACGGGCTGGCAGACCCGCAGAACGGCCGGCCGGCCCGAGTGCCCCCGCCTTCCGTCGGCCGGCCCGAGTGCCCCCGCCTTCCGTGCCCAGCCTCGATGCCGCCCCGAGCACCCCGATAGTCCCTCGGACCCGACATCCCCTGTCTCAAACACCGGCGCGGGTCCATCATGGGAGAGGGCGTCAGCTCGACGCCCCAGGCGGTATCGGGCGGAGGGTTGTCCATGAAACAAAGGGAATCTATCGCGATGAGGGTCGGCTCGCTGCCCTCGGACCGCCGCTCGCTACTTAAGGCGGTCGGCGTCGGGGCCGCGGGCATAGCGGGGATGCCGCTGCTGGCCGCCTGCACGGCCCAAACTGCCCCCGCCGGTGCCGCAAGCAGTGGCCCCGGCGCCTCCGGTACGCCGTCGGCATCGTTGCTTCCGGCGCCGGAACCGCAGGTCAAACCACTCCTGGACCAACAGAAGGTCAACGACGCCTTGGCCAAGCTGGACGGGATGGTCCAGGGCGCGATGGAGAGTACCGGTGTTCCCGGGGTCGCCGTTGCCGTGGTCTACAGGGACCAGATGGTGTACGCCAAGGGCTTCGGCGTGCGGGAGTCGGGCAGGCCCGAAACGGTGGACGCGGACACCGTTTTTCAGTTGGCCTCGGTGTCCAAACCCCTGGCCTCCACAGTGGCGGCCGTGGCCGTGGGCCGCAAGGCCATCTCCTGGACGGAGCCGGTGATCAACCACAGCCCCGGCTTTGCGTTGAAAGACCCCTACGTCACGCGAAACGCCACGGTCGCCGACTTGTTGTCGCATCAAGGCGGCCTAAGCACGGGGGCGGGCGATCTGCTCGAGGACCTCGGATTCGACCAGTCCTACATTCTCAGCCACCTTAACCAGGAGCCGCTGGACTCCTTCCGCTCGAGCTATAACTACAGCAACTTCGGCTACACGGCTGGCGCATTGGCAGTTGCCGATGCCATGAAACTGCCCTGGGCAGACCTCGCCGACGAAGTCTTGTTCAAGCCTCTGGGGATGACATCCACGAGCTATCGCCACGCGGACTACCAAAAGGCGTCGAACAGGGCATTGATCCACGTGCCCGCTGGTAACAAGACCTGGGTGGCCAAATACACCCGGAACGCCGACGCCGAAGCACCCGCCGGCGGGGCCAGCTCCTCCGTGCATGACCTGGCCCGCTGGATCCGCCTGCAGCTCGCCAACGGCAGTTTTGAGGGCAACGAGGTTATCGCCACGGACGCGCTGGGTGTCACGCATGTCCCGCACGCGGTATCGGGCCCTCCCGGGACACCGGCCGCCCGCACCCGCTTCTACGGCCTGGGCTGGAATGTCTCCTACGACGACCACGCCCGGCTCTCGCTCGGGCACTCGGGAGCCTTCAACCTTGGTGCCGCGACCGCCGTCTCGCTGCTCCCCGGTGAGCAGTTAGGCATTGTGGCCCTGACGAACGGCCGGCCGCAGGGCATCCCCGAAGCTATCTGCGCCGCATTCCTGGACACGGCCCAGAACGGCGCCCCGACAGTGGACTGGTTCGGATTCACCGCCGGCGTTTTCCAGAAGATCGATGAGGCGGAGAAGCCAAAAGTCGATTACTCCCAGGTGCCGCCGCAGGTCGAACCGGCACGCGGCAACGATTTCTACACCGGAAGCTACGCGAACTCCTACTACGGTCCGCTCAAAGTTTCGGTGGAGAGCGGCGTGCTGACCCTGGAGCTGGGCCCGGACGGCAGGGCCACCAGGTTCGCACTCAAGCACTTCGACGGCGACACCTTCAGCTTTGAATCCATCGGAGAGAACGGCAACGGCCTTGCGGGGGCAATCTTCGCCCCCGGTGCGGACGCTGCCCCCGGCGGCACGGCGTCGAGCGTCAGGCTCGATTTCTACGATCAGACCGGACTGGGCACTTTCACCCGCGACTGAGCCCGGACTTCCGTGATCTTCTTCCGTAAGCTTCTAGGGCGAACACCCCCAAGCCAAGGAACCTATGCCGATCAACAGACGCTCACTCAAGGAAGACGGGTTTACGGGGTTTAGGACTCTCGCCGCACTGGACATCAACCGGATCCCGCAGCGGACCGGGATCTTCGCCGTGCTGCAGCCCGCAGGCTATGAGCCGCGGTTCCTGCCCAAGAGCACGGCAGGGGTCTTCAAGAAAAAGGACCCTTCCGTCCCGGAACCCGCGCTGACCGCCGAGTGGATTGACGGCGCCGACGTCGTGTATCTCGGCAAAGCGGGCGCCGGCAGCAAAGGCAACCGCGGCCTTCGCCGGCAAATCCAGGAGTTCATCGATTTCGGCAAGGGCAAGCCGCCGGGCCACTGGGACGGCAGGCTCATCTGGCAACTCGCCGATCCCGGCTCCCTCCTGATTGCCTGGAAGGAGCTGCCAGCGGAGGCAGTCAACGAAGCGGAGGCCGGATACCACGCCCGATTCCGCGACGACTACGGCCGGCTGCCGTTCGCCAACCTCGTCCAGGCCCGGGTCAAAGGCAAATAAGTCAAAGGCAAATAGCTCAAAGGCAAAACAGCAGGCAGCTATTGACCACCGTGGGTGAACCGTCCCGCCAACAGTGTGGCGGCTACCGGCATCGCGGCGAACTCCGCGTCGGGAACAGTCAGCGGGTCGCCGTCGAGCACTGCAATATCGGCGGGATCCCCGGCGCGGAGCCGGCCGCGGCCGCGGGTCGAGGCCGTCAGGGCCTCCTGCCGGGTGAGCGCCTGCTCGGCATGCCACGGCCCGCGGCCATCCTGCCGGGCCCGCGCCGTGGCAGCGGACATGGCAGTCCACGGGTCCAGCAGGGACACCGGAGCGTCGGAGCCAAGGGCCAGCGCCGCACCGGCGGCCAACAGTGAACGGAGCGGGAAGGACCGGTCCGTGCGCCCCGGCCAGTTCGCCTCGGCGGCGTCCCGGTCATCGAGGGCATGCGCCGGCTGGACGCTCGCGGTCACACCCAACCGGCCGAAGCGGGCGAAATCCTCGCTCCGGACAAATTGGGCATGTTCCACCCGCCCGGCAATGCCCGCCGCCTCAAACGCATCCAAGGCGACCCGATTGGCCGCGTCGCCAATCGCGTGGACAGCCGGCACAAAGCCTGCCTGCCGCGCCCGGACCAGCAGGGCGAGCAACTCCGGCTCGCTTACCGTCAGCAGGCCGTGCCCGCCGTTCGGATAAGGGTCAACGCAGTAGGCTGTGCGGGTATTGAGCGAGCCGTCGATCAGCACTTTCAACGGGCCCACGGTCAGGAGCCCGCCGCTGCCCGCCACTGCCAAACCTGTCCGCAGGCCCTCGGCCACGGCCCGGTCCAGATCCTGCGGGTAGACCCCCGCCTCAACCTTCAGGGCAGCGAAGCCGCCGGAGATCCGCCGCAGCCAGGCGTCGCGGTTCCATGTCATCTCGAAGTCCACGATCCCGACTACGCCCCGCGCCGCGGCAGCCTGCCCCGCCTGCTGCACCCACTTATCCACCACCGCATCCGGCAGCCGGCCGAGCGCGCGGGTCAGGGCAAACGCCGGATCTTCCCGGAGCAGCCCGTCCGCGTCCACCCGCACTCCGTAGCGTTGGGCCGCTGCGGAGTTTAGCCAGACACAGTGGAGGTCGTGGCTGATCAGCGCCGTCGGCCGGCCGCGCGTCACGCCGTCGAGGAGGCCAAGGCTGGGCAGGTCCGGCCAGACGGCGTCGCGGAAACCGACGCCCACCAGCGTTTGTACATCTCCCGGAGCCCCGGTGCCCCTGCTGACGCCAGTGCCGCCGGTGAATCCGTCGCCGGCCCCGGTGACGCGGGATCCGGCGATATGGGACCCGACGACGGCGGCCGCCTCGCGCGCCGAGCCGGCGTCGGAAAGGTCCATCCGGTTGGAGGCCAGCGCCCACTGCGTCATGTGGACATGCTCATCCCACAGCCCCGGAATGACATAGCGGCCGTCCAGGTCCACCACACGGGTAGCGGCGGGGACCGCTGGCGCGTCCTGGCGCGACGGGATGATCGCAGACACGGCACCGCCGCGTAGATGAACGTCGAAGCATATTTCGTCCCCGGGTTGCCGCGCCGAGGCCAGCACGAGGTCCGGCGCGAGGCAGGGATCGAGCGGAGCAGACATAGAAACAGGCTAGGCGTGCGCCGCTCTTGAACCTAACGAGGAGCACCTAAACCAGAAGGACCTAAAACGCACACAAGGGACTTTTGCCCCTTACCCCTCCCAGACGTGCCCACCAAGCTAAATGTGGGGAGGTTCCTGCACGGCCACTTGGGGGAGGTCGCAGTTGAGGGAGGAACCACTTCATGGAATGCGGCACGGGTCTCACCGCGACTTGGGGAAGGAAATGGCGTTTGCACTTTCCGGCTTCAGCAGGAAAAGGCAGGAGACCACGGCCACATGACTATGCACCACCATTCGGGGGACCCCAAACTCAAAGTTTTCATACGCCTGAACGCCGACGCCGAAACAGCTCGAATCGACGTGCATGGCGTGGTGACTGTAGCCAACGTGCGGGCACTGTACGTTGTTTGCCGACGCGTCACCAGCAAGCTCCCCAGTTTCGAGCTCGTGCTCGACCTCGCGCACGCCCGCGTGTCGGCCGCCGCGATCGAGGAACTCCGTGAGCGCGCCCGCGCCTCGTTGATGTATTCGGGGATCGATGGCACTGAGACTCCGTGCCGTCTGCGCCTCGTGGACCCGCTGGTCATCCTCAAAGCCAAGGAGCACGTATGAAAGCCCTCGTCTACGGTGGGCCCGGACAGAAGTCGTGGACCGATGTCCCCGATCCCACCATTCAGAGCCCCAGCGATGTGATCGTCAAGGTGGACACGACAACCATCTGCGGCACCGATCTGCACATCCTCAAGGGCGACGTCCCGACCGTGGCCAAGGGCCGCATCCTGGGCCACGAGGGGGTCGGCACCATCACGGAGATCGGCGCGTCCGTCACCAGCCTCAAGGTCGGGGACCGTGTCATCATTTCCTGCATCAAGTCCTGCGGGCACTGCGCCAACTGCAAGACAGGCCTCTACTCCCACTGCCTTGGGGAGGAAGGCACGTCCGGCATCGGCTGGGTTTTCGGGCATCTGATCGACGGCACCCAAGCCGAGTTCGTCCGCGTCCCGTACGCCGAGAACTCCCTGCACCTCCTGCCTGAGGGAGTCAGCGACCAACAGGCCGTGATGCTCTCCGACATCCTTCCCACCGGCTTTGAGATCGGCGTGCAGTACGGCCGGGTCAAGCCCGGCGACACAGTCGCCGTGATCGGCGCAGGCCCGGTCGGACTCGCCGCGATCTGTACCGCCGGACTTTACGGCGCCGCGACGATCATCGCCGTCGACCTCGACGCGAACCGGCTCGAAAAATCCCGCGAATTCGGCGCCACTGATGTGGTCCTGTCCAGCGCTGCCAACTGGAAGGAACAGGTGATGGTCCTGACCGACGGGCAGGGCGTGGACGTCGCGATCGAGGCCGTCGGCATCCCGGCCACGTTCACGATGTGTACAGATATCGTGCGGCCCGGCGGCAACGTGGCCAACGTGGGCGTGCACGGCAAAGCCGTGGAACTGCACGTCGAGGACCTCTGGATCCGGAACATCAACATCAGCATGGGCCTGGTGAACACCAATACCACCCCCATGCTGCTCAAGCTCGTGGCACAGCAAAAAATCCCTGCAGACAGTTTCGCCACCCACCACTTCATCTTCGACGAGTTCATGGAGGCGTACGACACCTTCGCCCACGCCGCGGAGACGAAGGCCCTCAAAGTGGTGATCACGGCGTGAAAGCGTTCTTCCTCTGACTTCGCTCGGGCGGTAGCGGCCCGGGCCGCCAGCTTCCGGAAGTCCTGCCCATCCGGGCGTGGCAAACGGACCATCTGAAAGGACGGCGGCCATGAAAGCAGGCCGGATTGTCATGCTGGTGATCGGCTCGCTTTGCGCGCTGGTCGGTCTGGGACTGCTGGCGGTCGCCGGCTTCGCGGGCTGGGTCAATTACCAGCAGCGCGACGGCAGGTACTTCATCACGCCGTCGGAGCAGTTCTCAGCCAATTCCTACGCGCTGACGACCCCCCGGCTGGATCTCATGACCGGAGGCGGCGTGAACGACGGCGTCCCGGTGGACTTTGCGGGCAGCGTGCTGCTCCGCGGTTCCACCACCGATCCCGGCAAGGAAATCTTCATCGGAATTGCCCCGCGGGCCGACGTCGCGGCATACCTGGCCGGTGTCCGGCGCACCGAAATCGTCGACGTCCGTTTCAACCCCTTCCGCGCGCTGTACCGCGAAGTGAACGGTGCCAGCATCCCGTCCGATCCGGCGCAGCAGAACTTCTGGGCCGCGACTGCCACGGGCCCGGGGGAACAGGAACTGACATGGGACCTTCGCTCCGGAGCTTGGGCCGCGGTGGTCATGAACGCCGACGCGAGTTCACCGGTAAGCGTGAATCTGCAGGCAGGGGCACGCACCGATCTGTTCTTGCCGATGTTCATTGGCCTGCTGATCGGCGGCCTCGTGATGCTGCTGATCGGAGTGCCGCTGATCGTGCTGGGCGCCGCAGGACTCGGCCGTGGTGGGCCGGGCCAAGGCGGGACCGGCAGCGGAGTCCCTCCCGGCTACCTGCCAGCCCAGCCCGGCCAGCCGTATCAGGCCGGACCCTACCCGCCCGGGGCCGCCCCCGGCCAGCAGAACACCGCAGCCCCGCCGGGTGCTGTAGCGGCCTACGCTGCCGCGCCGGGACCTCAGTATCCGGTGACCCCGGGAGCGACTACCCCGTACGTCTACCCGGCGCGCCTCCACGGCTATCTCGACCCGAATCTCTCACGGTGGATGTGGCTCGTGAAGTGGTTCCTGGCCATCCCGCACTGCATCATCCTGTTCTTCCTCTGGTTCGCCTTCGGAGTGGTCACGATCGTGGCTTGGTTCGCGATCCTGTTCACAGCGCGCTACCCGCGCTCGCTGTTCAATTTCAATGCCGGCGTGATCCGCTGGAACTGGCGCGTGGCCTTCTACGCCTTCAGCGCGATCGGAACGGACGCCTATCCGCCCTTCACGCTGGCTCGCACGGATTACCCGGCGGACTTCGACGTCGACTATCCCGAACGGCTATCCCGCGGCCTGGTGCTGGTGAAATCGTGGCTGCTGGCCATTCCGCATCTGCTGATCATCGGTGTCCTGACGGGGACCGCGAGGACGTGGGAGTACCGTGACGGCCAGTGGGAACAGCATGGAGTGGGCATCTCCCTCCTGGGGCTGCTGGTCCTCATTGCCGGTGTGATCCTGTTGTTCACAGGTCAATACTGGCGGGGGATCTTCGACCTCCTGCTCGGTCTGAACCGCTGGATCTACCGCGTCATCGCCTACGTTGCCCTCATGCGGGACGAATATCCGCCGTTCCACATCGATATGGGTCCCGTCGATCCGGGCGAGCTGCCGGTACCGGCTTACGCAGGGCCTGCGGGTGGTCCGGCCGTCGGACCCGCGGTAAGCCCCGGCGGTGGAGACCCCGGAGGGCCGCCCAGAATCTAGGGCCGTGCAGAATCTAGCGTCGTGCAGCGTTGAGGCCGGCATCGGGTCCGATCTGGCCCAGCGTGTATCCGCCCGGGTAGACGGCAATGTTTGCGGTGCCCGGGACAAACGAAGGACTCGTCGGCAGCGGCCTGGTCCGGACTTCGACGGCCCGTGCGCGCAGAACAGTGTTGAACGCGAGCCTCAGGGCAGCCGGTGCCCGCTTCAGCCCGAGGGCATCGGCCACCTGGGGCCTGTCCATCATCAGGGCCAGGACGAGCGGGGTAAAGCAGCGAAGCCAGGCGGGCAGCCGGTTCTCCAGTGCCGGAACCGTGGCGGCGAGAAGGGCTGCCCCCTCCGGGCTGGGGCCCAGATTCCGGGCCTCGTAGTCGTCCAGGAAGCGGCAGGCGGCCTCGTAGGACGCCGGGACAGGGCCGAGGCCCATCCGGCTGCCCAGCTCGGTGTAGAAGGCGGTTGCGGCTTCCTTCTCGAGGTCGGTCAGCCGCCGCCAGCCATGGGCGTCGGCCCATCTCAACGGCAGGACGAGAAGTGTCATGAGCACGTAGACGAAGTCCTCGGCGCTGCCCGGAACGCCCGCATGGACACGACGGAGCAGCCCGATCATGGCGCGGCTGCGTTCGTGGTCAAAGCCGTTGGCGATGATCTCGTGGATGACGATCCCGGTGTCGTAGGAGCGCTTCAGCGGGCGGGCCGCCATCTCGCCTGTCCCCGTCAGGGTCCGGGCGATCGAGGGGACCGCGAAGTTGCGGTAGTAGGAGACAAAGAACCCGGCGTGGATCTCGGCCTGGAAGTCGAACAGCACCATGTCCCGGTAGGTCGTGTGCGGGTCGGTGCCGGCGGGCCGCGGGCGCCGGGTCGGATGGGTGAAGCGCGTCCGGATGGCCGCAGCGGGACCCATCACGGGAGCCGATTCAGGTCAAGCTGCTCTTCGGCAGCCAGGAGGAAGGCGCGCTCCTGCGGGGTCAGGGTCCCGCCGGACGCCAGCTCAGCGTCCCAGACCTCGACGATCATCCGGTGAAGCCGGTCCCGGGCTGGCGCGGCGGGGTCGCTTTCGAGGAGGCGTTCCGGGTCAACATCCTGCAAAATCCGTTCCCTGATGGGTTCGACGCCGGCGAGCGTGTCGGCCTCCCAGCGGGCCCGCCGTTTGCGCCCGGTCCGGCCGGCCAGGGCTGGTACCGTCAGGCCTGCCCCGACCAGGACGATGGTGACCATTTCCAAGACTCCAATGGCCGCCTGGGATGGCACCGGGAGGGCCAGGAGCGCCGGGATCGGGACGGAGAGCAGCCCGATCGTGAACGTGACCACCACGAGCATGCCGACGACACAGCCGACGCCGACCATGGTGAAGCCGACCCTGAAGGACCGGCGCATCCGCGGGATGTAGCGGAAGCACGTGGCCGCGACGCCGGCGCAGACCCACCCGACAAATACGATGAGCATGGCCGAGAACAGGGCGGCGGGCAGCCGCTCGTGGTAGAGGCCCCAGGTGCCTGTCGTGGTGGTGGGGCCGGTCAGGACGAAGAACAGCAGCTGCAGGATCAGGGTGGCGGTCAGCGGCAGCGTGCGGATCAGGGCCCGCCGCGTGTCCGGGGGGCATGATTGCCTCGAGGACTGCGCACCGGAGATACCAGAGTCCGACGATCATTGAGGAGTGCAGGGCCAGCTTGACGACGTTGGTGCCGCCGATGACGGCATCGACCGTGGCGTACACGGCCGGCGACATCAGCACCGAAGCGATCCCGGCGAACACCGCCGCAAGGAACACGGTGTCCCGGCCGTTCCGGACCACGGCCGGGATGCGGACCGCGGCGAGAACGAAGAGGACCGCCGCCATCAGGAGCTGGATCATCCGAAGACCGAACTGAAGTTGCCCGGCTGGCCGCCGGAGCGGTCCTGGGAGTTGCGGATTCGCGCGGCGAGGCGGTCAGCCAGGAGCTCGGCGGTGACCTCGAGCTCATCGAGGAAATCCGTCCGCTTGAGCGCCTTGACTACGCGCTCCGGGTCGAGGTCCGGGAAGAACGTGCCGGCGTAGTCGACGGACACGATCTCCTGCTCGTGGCGCAGGACCATGTGGGCGAACTCGTGAAGGACAATCTGTTGCCGGTGGACTTCGGAGGCAGCCCGGGCATGCATGATGAGGTCCATGTGATCAAGGCCGAACCAGAGCCCGCAGACTTTATCGGTTGCCCCTTCGATCGGCTTGATGACGATCTTCCGGCCCCTCTGCCGTTCAAGGTGCGCCTGGATTGATGCCAGCGAAACCGGCTCGCTGAGGCGGAGGCTGGCCTCTGCTTCCCGTGCCCGCGACCGGGCGGCGTCGTAATCCATGTTCCGAGTCCTTGGCTGTTGATAGTGCGTCAGCGTGGACACGCCACTTCCTGACGGCCAGGCCTCGCCAGAATCGTATCAGTGCAGGTCAAAGCGTAGTTAGGGACTCGGGGGCGTCAGTGCTCGCCGGAATCCCCGCGGGAGAGTTGCTCGTCGATCAGGTCCCGGATCTGGAGCAGGGTTTCCGGGGAAAGGCCGTCCAGTTGGCGGGCGGCGAAGTTGCGCACCTTATTCGCCCGCATGGAGGCGAGCAAATCAAGCTGCGCCTCCACCCGGGGCGGAAGTTCGTCGTCGCCGTGGATCAGGTAGTTCTCGTTTACGCCGAAGAATTTGGCCAGGTTCTGCAGGAGTTCGACTTTTTTGACGGCCGGCCCCGAGCCCGATCGCATGTAATGCCACCTGGCCCGCGAGAGCGGCGTCCCCGCCGCGGACATGGCGTCCCGGACGTCATTGAAGGTAATTTTCCGGCCCTCGGCTTCGGCGGTATCCAAGAGGATGTTCAGCTTACGGGCCAGGGCTAGACCCGGCGCTGAGGTCGGCTGGTCGTCGCTCACAGTGGCTTCTTTCATCGGACAAATTTCATCAGGCGCGGTTTGTCACAAAACGTCAGGTCGCCTGCGAGTGTAGCAGATTGGACATGTCTAATCTGTTCCGGGTACGCTCAGGGCGAGAATTGGACGTGTCCAATTCTCTGTGTGCTGGGGCGGCAACAGTCCGCCGGCACGTCGTGGTTCGGCCAGGAGTGTGCTTTGGGGGGACGCCTGGCCGGGTCCCGGCGTGGCAATCGGCCCCGCCACGCCGCGGGCCGGGACAGTCCGCGCGGCTCCCGGTCCTCTTGCCACCGGCCCTCCGCAAGAACATAGTTGAGGGAATTCACGAACTCCGCGGCACTAGGCAGGCGACCATGCTGAATATCGGGATTCCGGAAAACGGCTTGCTTCACGGCAAGACCGCCCTGATCTACGGCGGCGGAGGTGCGGTCGGCGGGGCGGTGGCGAGGGCTTTCGCGGCCGACGGCGCCACGGTCCACATTGCCGGGAGGACCGAATCGCGACTGGAAAAAGTAGCCCATGACATTCGTGAGGCCGGCGGCACGGCCGAGACCGCCGTCGTCGACGCCCTGGACGAGGAGCAGGTGGATGCCTTCGTAAGCCGGGTGGCGAAGAAGAGCAAGAGGATCGACATCTCCTTCAACGTGATCTCGTTCGGCGACGTGCAGGAGCCGCTCATGGAAATTGATGTGGATGACTTCACCCGGCCCATCACCCTGGCCGCCCGTACGCACTTCCTTACCACCCGCGCGGCCGCCGCCTACATGGTCAAGCAGCGCTCCGGGGTCGTGCTCATGTTCGGCGGCTCGGGCCCGCAGACCATCCCCGGCCTGGGCGGCTTCAAGGTGGCGCTCGACGCCATGGAGGGGCTGCGCCGGCAGTGGGCCCTCGAGCTGGGAAAACACGGCATCAGGGTGGTCACCATGGTCACCGGCGGCATTATCGAAACCATCCCCTGGCAGGCCGAGGGCCGCGAGGAGATCGTGGTGGAGATTGCCAAGGCCGCGCACTTGAACCGCACGGCCACGCTGACGGACGTCGGAAACGTGGCTTCCTTCATCGTCTCGGACAAGGCCGCGGCCATCACGGACGCGACCGTCAACATCTCCGCCGGCGCGATCGTGGACTACTGACGCCGGCTAAGCCACCAGGTTGGCTGCGGCGACATCCATGTGTTCGAGGACCGTGGTGCGGGCCAGCGTCGCGTTGCCCGTCTCGATGGCCGCGACGATGTCGTGGTGACGGTCCACGCTCATGTTCTTGACGGCCCGCTCGATCCCGGCAAACATGATGGACATCCGAATGGAGCCCTCAAGCGACTCCCAGGAGTGCAGCAGGGTCTCGTTTCCGGTAAGCCGGCACAGTGTCCGGTGGAACTCGAGATCGGATTCAATCCTTTCCTCCAGGCCCGCCTCGGCGGCCGCGGCCATGGCATCCACGGCCGAGCGCAGGGATGCAATCACCGAGGCCCGGTCCGGCAATTCACACAGCGTCCGGACCGCTAGCGATTCGAGCGCCGCCCGGACGGCGAAGATGTCCCGGATTTCCTTGCCGTCCAGGTGCCGCACGGACAGTCGGCCGCGCGGTCCTGCCGACAGCAGTCCTTCCTGTTCCAGCTGGCGCAGGGCCTCGCGCAGTGTTCCCCGGCTGATCTGGAGCATGTCGGAAAGTTCGGTCTCCACCAGATGCCGGCCGGGCTCCAATTCACCGCTCGTGATGGCCGTGCGCAGGGCGGATAGCGCCTGCTCGCGGAGGCTCTTCTTTTCCAGTCCGAGAAGCGGGGCTGTTGCTCCGGCCATGGTGTGTCCTCACTGTCAGTGGTCAACTGTCTACAGTTGGTGTGTTAACAGTTGATGGTACGGCACGGACGCGGGACCGGCAGCTGCCGGCCCCGCGCATCCTCAGGCAAGCTCGGCGAGCACCTGGGCGACGATCCTCTGCACCGAGAGCCCGTACCGTTCGTGCAGGGTGGGCAGCGCGCCGGCGTCGAGGAACTCGTCCGGCAGCGCCACCGGCACCACCCGCTTGCCGAGTCCGGCCGTGACCACAGCCGAGGCGACGGTCTCGAAGAGGCCTCCCACCACGCTGTGGTTCTCCAGCGTGACCGCGAGGCGGTCGGTGTTCAGCTCGGCGAGGACCGTCGCGGTGTCGAACGGCTTGATGGTGGGGGCATGGACGACGGCGACATCCACGTGGTGTGCCGCCAGCGCCTCGGCCGCCTGAAGTGCCCGCATGGTCATGAGCCCGCTGGCGATGAAGACGACGTCATTGCCCCCGCGCAGAACTTTGGCCCTGCCGAGTTCGAACGTGTAGTCGTATTCGTCCAGCACGGTGGGGACGTTGCCGCGCAGCAGCCGCAGGTATGTGGGCCCCTCGCTGGCCGCCAGTTGCGGGACGGCCTGCTCGATGTCCAGGGAGTCGCAGGGGTCCACGATGGTCAGGTTGGGCATGCCCCGGAAGATCGCCATGTCCTCCGTCGCCTGGTGGCTGGGGCCGTAGCCGGTGGTCAGTCCAGGGAGGCCGCCGACGATGTTGACATTGAGGTTCGGCTCGGCGGCGTCCAGGCACAGGAAGTCGTAGGCGCGCCGGGCGGCGAACACCGAGTACGTGGAAGCGAACGGGACCAGGCCCGTCTCCGCCAGGCCGGCCGCGGCGCCGAAGAGCAGCTGCTCGGCCATGCCCATCTGGAAGAAGCGTTCCGGGAACGCCTGGGCGAAGATGTGCATGTCCGTGTACTTGCCCAGGTCCGCGGTCAGTCCCACGATCTTGTCGTTCTCCTGCGCGGCCTTGACCAGGGCGTGCCCGAACGGCGCGGATGTGGTCTTCTGGCCCGGATCCGCGAAGGACGCGATCATGGCCGACGTCTTCAGCTTGGGTGTAGTGGCGGTGCTCATCGGGCGGCCTTTCCTTCGAATCCTGCGGTCAGCTGCTCGCGGCAGAGCTGCCATTCGTGTTCTTCGATGCGCATGAAGTGCGCCTTTTCGCGGTCTTCGAGGAGCGGAACACCGCGGCCCACCTTCGTGTCGCACAGGATCACGGAGGGACGTCCGACGGCGGCGGCTTGGGCGGCCGCGTTGTCGAACGCGGCCAGCAGCGCGCCGACGTCGTTCCCGTCCACGCGCTGGGTGTACCAGCCGAAGGCTTCCCACTTTTCGGTGACGGGCTCGGTGCGCAGCACGGTGTCGGTCTTCCCGTCGGCCTGCAGGGCGTTGATGTCCACCATCGCGGTGAGGTTGCCGAGCTGATGGTGGTGCGCGCCCATTGCGGCCTCCCAGGTGGAGCCTTCGTCGAGTTCGCCGTCGGAGAGGAAGTTGTAGACCCGGGCGTCCGATCCCTGGTACCGCAGACCCAGGGCGGCACCGACGGCGATGGAGAGGCCGTGGCCGAGGGAGCCGCCGGAGATCTCCATCCCGGGCGTGTAGGTGGACATCCCGGACATCGGCAGCCGCGAATTGTCGGAGCCGTAGGTCTCCAGTTCCGTGACCGGGATGATCCCGGCCTCGGCGAGAGCCGCGTAGTGGCCGATCGCGTAGTGGCCGGTGGAGAGCAGGAACCGGTCGCGTTCCTCCCACGCGGGGTCGTCGGCGCGGAACCGGAGCTGGTCCGCGTAGACCGCGGCGAACATATCGGCTGCGCCGAGGGCCTGTCCCACATAGCCCTGGCCCTGGACCTCGCCCATGTTCAGGGCATGGTGCCGGATCCGGAACGCTGCCGCCTGGACCCGTGCGGTCCGCTCCGATGTTGATTCCCCGGAGATCTTGCCGGGCTGGTGCAGTTCGTCGACGGAGGCCATCAGGCGTTCACCGCCTGCGCAGTGTTTTTGGTGGCCTCGTCCGCGAGCTTGCGCTCGCGCTTGCCCCAGGTTTCGCGGGTGGCGACGGCGGCCCACAGGCCGATGGCGGCGTACGTGCCGAAGAGCAGCGCCGGTCCCATCCAGCCGAAGCTGACGAACAGCAGCGTGGTGATGAACGGGGTGAAGCCGGAAACCATGGCCGAGATCTGGTAGGCCAGCGAGGCGCCGGAGGCGCGGGTCTTGGCCTGGAAGAGCTCCGGGAACCAGGCGCCCTGGGCGCCGGCCAGGGAGTTCTGGCACACGGCGTAGGAGATCACGAGGGTGGCGATGATGAAGATGAACAGGCCGGTGTTGACCAGCAGGAACATCGGGACGGCGAACAGCACGGCGAAGGCGCAGGACCAGATGTAGAGCGGCCGGCGGCCGATCCTGTCCGTCAGCCGTGCCCAGGCCTGGGTGGCGAAGATGCCGATGGCGGAGGCGATGCACAAGGCCACGAGCGTCTGGGTCTTGTCGGCCAGGTGCTGGCTGTTCAGGTACGAAATCATGTACGTGACTGACACGGCGTAGCCTGCGGTCTCGGCGATGCGGAGGCCGATGCCTTTCACGATATTGCGCCAGTCGGTCTTGAGGACCTCGGTGATAGGTGACTTCACGATGGAGCCGCTGTCCTTGACTTCGTCAAAGACGGGGGACTCGGGAACCTTGGACCGGATGATCAGGCCGACGATCACCAGCACGATGCTGGCAAGGAAGGGAATGCGCCAGGCGAGTTCGCCGCCGAGCTGGACGCTGACGAGGAACACCAGGTTGGCCAGCAGGAGCCCCACCGGGAAGCCGGCCTGCACGATGCCGGTGTATTTGCCCTTTGACTTCCAGGGTGCGTGCTCGTAGCTCATCAGGATCGCGCCGCCCCATTCCGCGCCGAAAGCCAGGCCCTGGACAATGCGGACGAACACGAGCAAAGCGGGTGCGAGGAGGCCGACCTGGCTGTAGGTGGGGAGCAGGCCGATCAGGAAGGTGGCGACGCCCATCAGGATCAGCGAGGCCACGAGGACGGGCTTGCGGCCGAGCTTGTCGCCGAGGTGGCCGCCGATGATGCCGCCGATCGGGCGGGCCGCAAACCCCACGCCAAGTGTGGCGAACGCGGCCAGTGTTCCCGTCACCGGATCGCCGGTGGGGAAGAACGCCGTGCCGAAGTACAGGGCGGCAGCCGTACCGAAACCAATGAAGTCATAAGTTTCGATGACGGCGCCGACGCCGGAGCCGATCGCGACGCGCCGGGCTTCCTTCGTGCCGTGCACCGGGCCCCGCATGGTGAGAGCTTCGTTGCTCATGTCAATCCCTTTCGAAGAGAGCTGCCGACGCTTACGCACCGACACTGTCGACTGTTAACAGATGATATGCCAGTGTGACCCGCGCCACAGGGAATGTCAACAGTCAACTTCAAAGGTTGACTGTTGACAGTCAAATTTGTAGTGTGGTCCATATCACCACCGCCTCAGGGCGCGACCAGAGGATCAACAACGATGTTCAATTCCCGACTCGGCTGCTCGTCCATCAGCTTCCGCCACCAGGACCTGCCTGAGGCCCTGCGCACCATCGCATGCCTCGGCTTCGAGGAAATAGATCTCGGCGCCCTCCCCGGAGTGTGCGACCACGTTCCCTACGCCCTCGATGCCGAGGCCGTAACCGCCGTGACGGCCGAGGTCGTTGCCTCCGGGCTGCGTGTCCGGTCGGTCAACGGGGACATTGGGGACCTGAACGCCGTGCTCGACGCCGACGCACAGTCCGCCCGGAACCGGCACCTTGACGCGCTCCTCACCTTGGCAGCCGGCACCGGCGCCAAGGCCCTGGTCCTGCCCTGCGGCGCCCTCGGCCACGAGCCCGTCCGCAGTCTCGACGAGGACCTGGACACCATTGCAGCTCAACTCATCGGGGCCAGGCGGCGGGCGGACGGGTTCGGCGTCGAACTCTGGACCGAGTCACTCCACTTCCTGCGGTTCTGCTGGAACCTGGAGCGCGCGGAACTGCTGGCCCGGCGGCTGGCCGACTCCGGCGTCGGGATCGTCATGGACTTCAGCCATATCGTGGCCGCCGGCGAGGACCCGCTGGACTACCTCAAGCGCCATCAGGGCCGGATCGCCCACGTTCACCTGCGCGATGCCGTGCCGGGGAACATTAACCTCAGCATCGGCAACGGCCAGGCCGATTTCGCCGCCGGCCTGGGCGCCCTCGCAGCCGTTGGCTACACCGGCCACTTCTCCCTGGAGTTGGAGACCCGGGACGTCACCCACGGGGAACGCCCGGCCGCGGCCGCCAAGGCCGCCAGCTTCATCACAGACCTTCTCTGACCGTCGATTGCTCCGTAACGGCCCTTTTGGACCCTCAAAACGGCGCTTGTGGAGCAATCGATTCCATCCACAGACACAACCAAGCAATCAAGGAGCATTATGAGCACCATCCAGCGCACCGCCGTCCTCACCGGGGCAACCTCGGACCGAGGCATCGGCATCACCACCGCACGCCGCTACGCCAGCCGGGGCTGGGCCGTGGTGATCCTGGACCTCGACGGCGAGAAGTCCGCCAAGGTCGCTACGGAGATCGGCAACGAGTTCAACGTTCCCGCGTTTGGCTACGAGGTCGACGTAGCCAGCGAGGACTCCGTCATCGCCGCCTACCAGGCTGTGGCGGCCGAGGTCCGCTCCGGCAACCTCCCCGCCGTCGGTGCTTTGGCGAACATCGCCGGCATCACCTCGCCGGTGCCGTTCCTGGAGACCACGCTGGAGCTGTGGAACAAGGTCATGGCCGTGAACTCGACCGGCACGTACCTGGTCACCAAGGCGTTCCTGCCGGATATGATCGCCAGCGGCTGGGGCCGGATCGTTAACATGTCCTCCGTCTCCGCACAGCGCGGCGGCGGCGTCTTCGGCAAGGTCCCGTACTCCGCAGCCAAGGCGGCCATCCTGGGCTTCACCAAGGCCCTGGCCCGCGAAATCGGCAGCACCGGCGTGACCGTCAATGCCATCACCCCCGGCGCCGTGGACACGAACATCCGCGTGGGCAGCACCGAGGAGCAGGAAGCCGCCATCAACGCCGGTATTCCGCTGGGGCGCAACGCCAGTACCGAGGAAATCGCGGCCGTCATCACGTTCCTGTCCTCCGAGGAATCCGCCTACCTCACCGGAACCACCATCGATATCAACGGCGGAAGCCACATCCACTAGCAGTCTCGCCGCTTAGAAGACCGAGAGCAGCTGAAAGAGCCCACGATGACCAGAATATTCAACGACCCGTCCGATTTCGCCGAGGAAGCCCTCGCCGGCTTCTGCGACGTCCATGCGAACCTGGTGCGCCAGGTGCCCGGCGGCGCCGTCCGCCGGCGCCGGCCCCGCCAACCGAAGGTGGCCGTGCTGGCTGGCGGCGGCTCGGGGCATTACCCGGCCTTCGCCGGGCTCATCGGCACCGGACTGGCCGACGGCGCCGTCGTCGGAAATATCTTTACCTCGCCGTCCGCGCAGCAGGCGTACTCCGTTGCGAAGGCCGCGGACAGCGGCGCCGGAGTGGTCTTCGCCTATGGCAACTACGCCGGCGACGTCATGAACTTCGGCCTGGCCAGCGAGCGGCTGGCCGCCGAGGGGATCCAGGTGGACAACGTGCTGGTGATGGACGGCATCGCCAGCGCACCGCCGTCGGAAGCCGGCAAGCGCCGCGGCATCGCCGGTGACTTCACCGTCTTCAAGATCATGGGCGCGGCCGCCGAGGCCGGCGAGACACTGCCCGAGGTGGTTCGCCTGGGCCGGAAGGCCAACGATTTGACCCGCAGCATCGGCAGCGCCTTCAGCGGCTGCACCTTTCCCGGCGCCGACGCTCCGCTGTTCACGCTCGGGGACAAGATGATGGGGCTCGGCCTGGGCATCCACGGCGAGCCCGGACTGTTCGACACCGAGCTGCCGCCCGCGCGGAAGCTGGGACAGGAACTCGTAGCCCGTGTGCTGGCGGAGACGCCCCATGGTGCCGGCCGGCGGATCGCCGTGCTCCTGAACGGGCTCGGCTCCACGAAACAGGAAGAGCTGTTCGTTCTGTGGCTCAGCGTCGCACCGCTGCTTCGCGCCGCCGGCTACACGCTGGTGATGCCGGAAGTCGGCGAACTCGTCACAAGCCTGGACATGGCCGGCGTTTCCTTGACCGTGACGTGGCTCGATGACGAACTTGAGCCGCTCTGGACCGCTCCCGCCGAGACCCCCGCCTACCGGCGGGGGAATGCCGCCCTCCCCGACGGCGAGGCCGACGAGTCGACGCCGGCCGAGGACACTGCGGTGCCGGAGGCCTTCGCCGCGGCAAACCCTTCACGTGAGTACGCCGGGCAATGTGTCGCTGCCCTGCTGGCGGCCCGCGAGGCACTCCACGACGCCGAGAAAACCCTCGGCGACCTCGACGCCATCGCCGGCGACGGCGACCACGGACGGGGCATGGTCCGCGGCATTGATGCGGCCTGGGCCGCCGCCACCGGGGCCGCGTCCCGCGGCGCCGGTGCCGGGGCCGTCCTGGTCACCGCTGGCGACGCCTGGGCGGACAACGCCGGTGGCACCTCCGGCGTGCTGTGGGGCGCCGGCCTGCGGGCCTTCGGCGAGTCCCTCGGCGACGACCACGTGCCCGGAGCGGCCGAACTGGCGGCGGCCGTGACTGCCTTTGCCGCCCGGATCGCCGAGCTCGGCAAGGCCGACGTCGGCGACAAGACCATGGTGGACGCGCTAGTCCCGTTTGCCGAGACCTTCAGCCGGCTCGCCAGCGAAGGGGCGGGGGCGGATGCCGGCTGGGCGGAAGCGGCGAGCGAGGCTGCCTCCGCGGCGCAGGCCACCGCGGCCCTGCGTCCACTGAAGGGACGGGCGCGGCCCCTGGCGGAAAAGAGCATCGGCACACCTGACCCCGGAGCCACGTCCCTGGCGATGGTGTTCAATGTGTTCGGTCCACACCTTGCCGGTGTACGGCAGCCCGCGGGGGCACGCCCGTGAGCCCGGGGGCTGGGCTCCGGCTCATTGTGGGCGCGGACGAAGCCGGTGTGGACTACAAGGACCAGATCCTGGCGGACCTCCGGGCGGATCCGAGGGTCGCGAAAGTCATCGACATTGGGGTCAACCGTGGCGACGCCCCGGAGCACTTCGCCAAGCCTTACCCGTACGTGGGCATCGCCGCGGGGGAACTGATCCGGGACGGGCAGGCGGACCGGGCCATCCTGTTCTGCGGTACCGGGATCGGCGTCGCCATTGCCGCCAACAAGGTGGACGGCATCCGGGCTGCGACCGCCCATGACTCCTTCAGCGTGGAACGCTCCGTGCTCTCCAACGACTGCCAGGTCCTCACGATGGGCCAGCGCGTTGTGGGGCTGGAGCTGGCGCGGCGGCTCGCGCGGGAATGGATCGGCTACAGCTTCGATCCCTCGTCCGCCTCCGCGGATAAAGTCAAGGTGCTCACGGACTTCGAGGGCTGCTGAACCCCGGCTAGTCCACACTGACCATGATCCGCTGCACCACGTTGTTGCCCATGCCCTGGTAGTTCCACGCCGGTTCCAGCGGCTGCACCGCGCCGCTGGCGTCGGTGGCACGGCAGGAGAGCTCATGTTCGCCGGGATCAGCCACCCACGGCATCGACCACGCGCACCAGGCGAACGGCGCGGCCGGGTGCTCCAGATGGGCCGCGGCCCACTTCCCGTCGATCCCGACGTCGACGCGCTGCACGGCGCCCTCCCCGGACCACGCCCGGCCGGTCAGCATCACCGGTCCGCGGGGCAGGACCCGGCGCCGGGTGAAGAAATCCGGGACGCCCGGGGGAACCATGAGCGAGCGGACCTTTATCCACGTGACCGGGGTGCCGGGATCGTCAGCATCCTGCTGGTAGCGGTAGGCCACGGACTGCTGGAAACCGTCGTAGGGCTTGGTCAGTACCCTGATCGAGGACAGCCACTTCACGCTCGCCATGCCGTACCAGCCGGGCACCACCAGCCGGAGCGGATAGCCGTGCTGCGGCGGCAGGTCCGCGCCGTTCATCCGGTAGGCGAGCACGACGTCGGGCCGCAGGGCCTCGTCGATCGGCAGGCTCCGGGCGAACTGCTGGGCGACGCCGCCCTGGATGCCGCTGTCTGCCCCCGTGAAGAGCACCTCGACGGCGTCGTCCTCCACGCCGGCCTGGGTCAGGAGGTAGGCGAGCGGGACGCCGGTCCACGCCGCGGTGCCGACACCTTCCAGGACCCACGGCTGGCTCAACGGGCGGGGCCGCAGCAGGGACCGGCCGTTGCCGGCGCACTCCAGGGTGACCGGGAGGGTAATGCTCGGTGCCCGGCGCAGGGCCCGCATGCTCAGCTCCACGGCCCGCTGCACCGCGCCGCCGATCTGCAGATGCCAGTGCTCGACGTCGATGAACGGGATGTCGAAGTGCGTGAGCACATAGTGCAGCCCGGGCGGAGTGGTGTCGATCTGCAGGGCCTCGAGCGGCATGGAATGATTCCGCACGGCGAGCTGTAGCTCGTCCGCTGTCAGCGGGCCGTGGCTGGGCTCGCCGGAATGCGGCGCGAGTCTCCGGTCCTGCCGTCGCGGACTCTTCAGGACGCCGGAGCGTCTGGACATTTGCTTTGGCATGGCGTTGCGATTCTTCTCCGCACCGGCCCGTTTCTGGCCGATGTCACCTGAAATCAGGTCTACGCCGCAGCCCGGAAACCGTCAACACCGGGCTACAGCGTGTGCGCCTCGGCCAGGAACTGTTCCAGGCTCAGCGGTTCCCGCCCCGTCAGCTCATGCACTGCCGACGTCGGGCCCGCCAGCTCTCCGGCCGCGATGGCCGTGTACGTGCTCACCCAGGCGTCCACCTGCCACGGCGGCGCACCGAAGGAGGCGCGCGACGCGTAAGCCTCCTCGAGGGTCTCGTTGTGGAACGTGATGGCCCGGCCGGTTCCGGCGGTCAGCAGTTCCGCGCCGCGGGCCAGCGAGATGTTCTCCGGGCCCGTCAGATCATAGGTCCGTCGCACGTGCAGGGCCGGGTCCCGCAGCACGGTGACGGCCGAGCGGGCAACGTCCGCCCGCGCCACGGCCGCCATCACGCCATCCCCGGCCGGGCCGCGGATGACGCCGTCTTCCCCGGCCAGCAGGGGCAGGAAGTCCAGATAGAAGTTGTCCCGCAGGAACGTGTAGTCCATACCGGAGGCCTTGATGCGCTCCTCCGTCGCGAAGTGGTCCCGGCCCAGCGTGAACGTGGAGTCCGGCGCCGCGCCGAAGAACGAGGTGTACACGATGTGCCGGACGCCCGCCGCGGCCGCTGCGTCGACGAAAGCGTAGTGCTGCTGCAGCCGGTCCTCGGCCTCGGCGGCGGAGACCATGAACAGCGTTGTCGCCCCGACCAGCGCCGCCTTCGTCCGCTCCTGATCGGCGTAGGTGGTCACAAAGGGGACGGCACCTTCGAGGTCAGGCGCCCGGGCGGAGTCCCGCACCAGGAGCCGTTGTCGGCTTCCGGCCGCGGCCAGCAGCCTGGCCACCAGGCCGCCCAGGTGGCCGGTGGACCCGGTGACGGCGAGTTCGGGCGCGTTGGGCATGGCCTAGGCCTCGCGGGATGCGGGTGATTTGGTCTGCGCGGGGTCGCGTTCGGCCAGCGGGCCGATGACGGCGTCGATCTTGTCCATGATCACCGGGTCCAGCTTCACGCCCGCGGCGGCCACGTTTTTCGCGATCTGCTCCGGCCGGGACGCGCCCATGATCGCCGAGGCCACGTTCTTGTTCTGCAGCACCCAGGCGATGCTGAGCTGCGCCATGGTCAGCCCGGCCTCCTCCGCGATCGGTTTGAGCTGCTGGACGCCGGTGAGGACCTCGTTGGACATCCAGCGCTCGATCATCCGCGAACCGCCCTTTGAATCCGTGGCGCGGCTGCCCTCGGGGGCCGGCCTGCCGGGGTGGTACTTGCCGCTCAGCACGCCCTGCGCGATCGGGGACCAGACGATCTGGGACAGGCCCAGCTCGGCCGACGCCGGAATCACCTCGGCCTCGATCACCCGCCACAGCATGGAGTACTGCGGCTGGTTGGAGATCAGCTGGAAGCCCAGTTCCTTGGCGAGGGCATGGCCGTCGCGGATCTGGTTGGCCGTCCACTCGCTGACCCCGATGTACAGGGCCTTGCCCTGCCGCACGATGTCCGCGAAGGCCTGCATGGTCTCTTCCAGCGGCGTCTCGTAGTCGTAGCGGTGGGCCTGGTAGAGGTCCACGTAGTCGGTCTGCAGCCGCCTGAGGGAGCCGTTGATGGATTCCATGATGTGCTTGCGGGACAGGCCAAGATCGTTGTGGCCCTTGGGCCCGGTGGGGCCGAACACCTTCGTGAAGACTTCCAGCGACTCCCGGCGCTCGTCCTTCAAGGCTGCGCCGAGGACCGTCTCCGCCGCGGTGTTGGCGTAGACGTCGGCCGTGTCGAAGGTGCTGATACCGGCGTCGAGCGCCGCCCGCACGCACTGGGTGGCGACGTCGTTCTCCACCTGGGAGCCATGGGTCAGCCAGTTGCCAAACGTAATTTCTGAAATCTTGAAGCCGCTGTTCCCGAGGTATCTGAATTCCATGGGTTCCAACGTAGCGGACTTGCCTGCCCGGGGTAAGGGCTCAGCCGGCCTTGCGCTCCTGGGCCGGCTGTTTAGCCTTCCCGGCCGGAAGAGTGCCGCGCAACGACACCAGGGAGCCGGTATCCAGTAGAGACTTCGCCGCGGGCATGGGCGGCTTTTTGAACGCCCGCGGGACGACGCCAAGCGTTCCATTGGTGTCCGTGGCCGACTGCACGAGGGCTGAGACTTCCTTGATGTCCCGTGCCGGTGCCATGGGGTTGGGCAGGTCCCGGACGGTGACACGGACGGCCGGGCCGGCTTCGGCCCTGGCCCTTGCGGCGGCGCGGGCATCTGCCCGGGCCACGGCGGCCGCCCACTCCGGCGACAACGCCGGCTCCTTCTTGCCTGTATTCCGGGCAGGGCGGCGCGGTTTCATCGTCGCGGCCGGGCGCGCGGGCTTTGCGGTCTTGGCCGGCTCGTTACGAATCCGCTCTTCCCGTACTGCATGTTCCCGTGCTGCGGGGATTCCGCGGAGGAGCCCGGCGGCGGCCAGGACCACGACAGCAGCCAGCCGGCCGATGCCTGCGAGCACGAGGGTGGCGGCGAAGACCATGAAGAGACCGAGGAACATGAAGAACGCCACGCCGAGGGTCCCGAAAAAAGTCAGGTTCAGCGCAATGGTTGTTGGATCTTCCATGTCACCTCTCCTTGCCGGCCTGCTGCAGCGTGGTCCCTGCCGCAAGCACGTGGCAGGCAGGAGCCCCCTTAACAATACGTACTTTTCGCCGGCTCCGTGCCGCCCCGGGCGGTCCCGGCGAAGATGTGTCGAAGCCGTTATCCGCGGGCGGGGCACGGCCCTGCCGCCCCGGCGTCTATAGTCAAAGACAGCCCCGCCGGCGTCGTCCGGCCCGCCGGAAGGACACCTTGTGACGCACGCCGCAGCAGCCGATTCCGAGCGCGCCGGCGCGTCTGGCGCGGACCGGTCCGTGAACCGTCCGGCCGCGCTGTATGAGGGGAACTGCCCGTGCCTGTCCGGCGAACAGTATGTGCACTGCTGCGGGCGGTTCCATCGCGGAGATGCCGAGGCGGCGACGGCGGAGCAGCTCATGCGCTCCCGGTACAGCGCCTTCGTGGTCCGGGACGCAGGTTACTTGCTCCGGACCTGGCACCCGGACACGCGGCCCGCGGAGATGGAGTTTGATGCCGGCATGCAGTGGCGCCGCCTCGACATCCTCTCCACCAGCCGGGGCGGCCCGCTGGACAGTGAAGGCGTGGTGGAATTCGCCGCGCACTACCGGCACGAGGGCGAACGCGCTGTGCAGCGCGAAACCAGCCGTTTTGTCCGGGTGGGCGGGCGCTGGTATTACCTGTCCGGCGTCGTGTCCGGCTGACGCCTCCGGGCTAGCGGCGCCAGGCTAGCGGCGCGCAGATGAGGAGTCCCCGGCTGGGGAGTCACTGACAGAGTGCTCCTCGACCGCCGCCGGGCTGAAGCCGGCCCGATCCACCTTGCGGTGAAAATGCATGCCCGCGAGGCCGCCCAGCACCGCGCCCACCAAAGCCACCAGGGCCACGACAATCGCCGCGATGATGCTCAGGGTGTTCAGCTGGCCCTCGTTGATCGGGATCCGCGGGAAGCTGTTCAGGTTTGCCAGGATGTTGAAGCGCTGCCCGGCGACCAGGCCCAGCACGGCGACCACGATCGCGGCGATCAGGGCCCAGATCCAGACCATGAAGCCTTGCCTGGCGCCGTTGAAGCGGGCCATCCGCCCGGCCACATACCCGCCGCAGTAGTAGGCGATCAGGAGGATCACGAGCAGCACGATGATGCCGGCCAGCCCGACCGTCTGGTTGTTGGAGGCCTGGTCTACGGCATCGTTCACATCGGTGTTGGTGGCCAGTCCGACGGCGGTGCCGCCGGCCGCGACCAACGCGGTGAGCAGCACGGCCGTACCAGTGGCCGCCAGCCAGCCGAAGAATGCCGAGCCGACTTGGATGCCGCCGAACTGTTCCTTCTCGCGGGCCACGACAGTTGCGCGGGTGGGGACCTCTTCGACGACGGTTTCGTGGAGGGGTGCATCGTGATGGTGTGAGTCACGGACGGGGTCGTCGTGGCGGACCGCTGTAACCGGCGCGGCCGTGGCGTCGTCCTGCGTGGTGTGGCGTGTCGTCTTGTCGTCGGGGCCTGCCGTGCTGCTCATGAGGGCTGCTCACTTTCGCTGAATGACCGGGCACCGTAGGGGTGACAGTCTGGCATCCACCTAACCACGGCGGAATCCGGTTAGCAAGGATGCTTACTATCCGTCGTGGGAGGTTCAGCGGTACTTGCGGTGCAGGTCTTCCCGGACCGAGGCGCGCCGGCTGGCGTCCGCGATCCACGGACCGGTCCCTTCGGACTGGTCAAGGACCCCGGCCTCCAGCCAGGCGTAGTCGCCGGCCAGGGTCTTGCGGGCCAGGGCGTGGTCGGCGTCGTCGGTGTTCCGCCACAGCCGGTCGAAATATTCGTCGACGCGAACACGGGCCTGTTCGCAGTAGGCCTCCGCGAGTTCGTAGGCCGAGGCGCCGCGTTCCGGCTGCGTCCGCAGCAGCATCTCGGCGCGGGAACAGCAGGCCGCCATGGCAAACAGCTCCGCACCGATGTCCACGATCCGGCCCAGGAACGCCTGCTTGTGCTCAAGCTTCGCCTGCCAACGGCCCATCCCGTAGAAGGTCTGCCGCGCCAGGCGCCGGGAGGAGCGCTCCACGTAGCGCAGCTGTTTGGCCAGCCGGCCGAAGTCGCTGTAGGACCGCGGATCCATGCCCGCGCCGGCCACGAGTTTGGGCAGCCACTTCGCGTAGAAGCCGGAGGCGCCGACGGCGGCCTTGGCCTTGTCCGACAGCCGGGCGTCCTCCGAGGCGAGGTCTCCCGCGGCCGCCAGGTGCGCGTCCACGGCTTCGCGGGCGATCAGCAACTTCATGATTTCCGAGGACCCCTCGAAGATCCGGTTGATCCTCATGTCGCGGAGCTGCTGTTCCGCGGCAACGGCGCGCTCGCCGCGGGCCTCGAGCGAGTCCGCCGTTTCAAAGCCCCGGCCGCCGCGGATTTGCACGAGTTCGTCCGCGATGAGACAGCTGATCTCCGTGGACCACAGCTTGGCCAGGGCCGCCTCGATCCGGATGTCCTTCTGCCCGGCGTCGGCCATTTCCGCGGAGAGTTCGAACACGGCATCCAGGGCGAAGGCGCTGGCCGCGATGAAGGCGATTTTCTTGCCCACGGCCTCGTGCTGGCCGATCGGCCGACCCCACTGCGTGCGGGCGTTGGACCATTCGCGGGCGATCTTCAGGCTCCACCGGCCCGTGGCGACGCACAGCGCGGGGATTGAGAGCCGGCCCGTGTTGAGTGTGGTGAGGGCGATCTTCAGGCCCTGTCCTTCCCGGCCCAGCCGGTTGGCGGCGGGGACCCGGACCTGATGGAAGCGGGTGACGCCGTTTTCGATCCCGCGGAGCCCCATAAAGGTGTTGCGGTTTTCCACGGTGATGCCGGGGGAGTCCATTTCCACTACGAACGCGCTAATGCCGCCTTTGTGGGCGGTGCCGTCCGCATCGGTGTGCGGCGGCACGAGGGCCATCACCACGACGAGTTCGGCGATGACGCCGTTGGTGGTCCACAGCTTGACGCCGTCCAGGACGTACGACTCGCCGTCGTCGGAGAGGACGGCCGTGCTGCCCATCCGGGCCGGGTCGCTGCCGACGTCAGGCTCGGTCAGCAGGAAGGCGGTGATGGCTCCTGCGGCGCAGCGGGGCAGATATTCCCGCTTCTGGGCCGGGGTGCCGAAGACCTTGACCGGCTCGGGGACGCCGATCGACTGGTGCGCGGAGAACAGGGCGCCGAGGCTTGGGTGAACCGAGCCAAGCAGGGCCAGTGCGCGGCCGTAGTACACGAGGGTGAGGCCCAGCCCGCCGTATTCGCGGGGAATCTTCATTCCGAACGCGCCGAGCTCGGCAAGCCCCTTGAGATAGTCGTCGGGGATCCGGTCATCGCGCTCGATGTCGCGCCCGGACATCGTGCGGCAATAGTCGGTCAGCCGGGCCATGAAGGCTTCGCCGCGTTCGACGTCGTCAGCGGGGGCCTCGGGCCACGGGTGGATCAGGCTCAAATCGAAGCTGCCGAGGTAGAGGCCCTTCGCGAAGCTGGGCTGGTTCCAGCTGGTCTCGCGGGCGGCCTCGGCAATGGCCCGGGCGTCGGCGGCAGTCGCGTCGGGGCCGATGTGGTCCGGCGCCCCGGCGGTCTCCTGCGCCGGGGCGCCGGGTGTAGCAGTGCCTGGTGTTGGAACGTCGGATGCGGTGGCGGGGTCTTCAATGGCGGAGCTCACGGGGCATCTCCTCTAACCGGGTGGCCGGCTTGAGCCCTGGATCCGCCGCGGGTGGAGGACCCTTCAGCTGTCCCGCAATACTACTCGCGGGTAAGTGCCTGTGCTAGGGGAGGCCTGGCCCGGATAGTCGGGCCGGAGGTCCGTGCCGAAGTCGACCTGGAAATCGGCGGGCAACTCCACGGTTGAGGCGTGGTGGACCAGCCGGTCCCAGCCGTGGTTGATGCCGTGGACCAGGCCAACCACCGCGCCGGCCACGAGATACCAGGCGAGCCGGCCCACGCCGACCAGAACCATGGCCGCGAACGCGGACACCATCATGAAGGCGCCGATCATCAGGGCGAACACGAGGGTTCCGATCACCACCATCGTGCCCGTCTCCACTGCGCTTAGGTCGAACTGCATTCTTCCCCCTGCACCATTGCTTCGGTTGAATCAGTAGCCCGAGCGTAGAGTGCCGGAGACGTGCTGAACTAGGGTCCTTTGGACGTTCCCGGCCTCTTGATGCGGGATCGAAATGCTACCCGGGCGTAGGTCACGGCCCGGTCGCGGCAGCCCCACCAGTATCAGGCGTTACGCCGGTTGTTCTTGTCGGGACCCGTCGACGGCTCAGTCGTCGTCGTCGTCGTCGTCGTCGTGTTCCGGGGCGCTCTGGTTCAGGACCTGGAAGTCCGCGCCGAGGGCGACTTCGACCTCGGATCCGTCAGTCAGGCGCACTTCCACCTCATAGCCGGACGCGCCGTCGTCGGCCCGCTCCACTTCGGTGACACTGCCCTGGCCTACCTTCGCCAAGGCGGCGCTGCTTGCCATCGCGCGGTCGGCGTCGGTGAGGGCCGGCCCGTCGGAATCGTCGCCCAACTCAAGGTTTCCAATGCTGACTGCGAGGGCGCTCATGCGCTCGGCCTGGAGATCCCTGCCCTGCTGGGTCGCCGCGACCGCGATTGACGCTCCCCCCAGCACCACCGCTGCAGAGGCTGCCCCCGTGATCCACATCGTTCTCTTCCGCATGGTGGTCTCCTTTCAGCTGGTCATTCAAGTGTGCGCCGACTTCCGGGAGCAGACAACGATGAAATTCGGCCGGAGCCCTGCGTTAACCTTGTAGCTGGCAGTTTTTCGAATCCGCTGCCCCGCAGTACCACCCCAAACCATCCTTGGCAGCTGAAGGAGAGTGCGTGTCCCGCTCCGCCGTGTCATCAGCCGACGCCATCAGCGCCCGGCTCCGGGACCTCGAGCTCCTCACCAAAGGACCTGCCTGGGCGCTGACGCGCTCGGCGCCGTGGGTGATCGCCGTGCTCCAGGCCTCCTTCACCCGCACCCGCGCCCAGCTGCCTCTGGAACAGTTCCACGCCGACGTCGACGCCTTCCTCGAGCAGCTCCGCCGGCAGGCCCCGGGCACGGGAGAGCAGCACAGTGGCTCGGCCAACGGCGCACTTTCCGGAAAGAAATATGCGGACGAGTGGACCCGCAAAAACTTCCTGACCCGCCGGAACCAGTCGGGCCAGATCGTGTACGAAGTCACCGAGCCTGCTGCCCGCGTCCTGGCTTTCCTGGACAGCCTCTCGAGCGAGCGGTCCACCCTGAACGGCTCCCGGCTCGGCACACTGCTCGGCGATGTGGAGAAACTCGCCAACGAGACCAACCCGGACCAGAGCGCACGGATTGAATCCCTCGAAGAGGAGATCGACGAGCGCCGCCAGCTGATGGAGGACATCAGCTCCGGGGACTTCGACGGGCTGCTCGACGACGACGAGGCTGTGGAGGCCGCCGGCAACATCCTCGATCTCGCCGCGAGCCTGCCCGCTGACTACAAGAAAATGCGTGACCGGATCGAAGAGCTCGTGGGGGAGCTGCGGAACCAGATCATCGAGGAATCCCTCAGCAAAGGCGCCACCATGGCCCAGGTGCTCGAGGCCGACAAGCGGCTGCGGCAGAGCCCCGAAGGCCGGACGTTCCGCTCCTTCACCGCGTTCCTGGAGGACCCGCAACAGCAGCTGAGGTTCCGGTCGGCGATCGGCGAGGTGCTGAGCCGGCAGTTCGCGGACGAGCTCAGCCACGACGAACGCGAGACCCTCAAGAACCTCGTGGCCGAACTCCGTAGCCAGCACAGCCAGATCCAGAGGATTTACGGCAAGCTCAGCGAGAGCCTCAACACCTACGTCCAAAGTGACGACTTCCGGCAGTCGGTCCGGCTCCGCAAGGTCCTGCGGGAGGCCGAGCAGGCCATCCGCTCCCTGCCCTACGAGCGCGAACGGCCCGGCCTGGTCCGCGGTCCGGTGTTGTTCAGTGCCGGCTTTGAGTCCCTGGCCATGGTCAAGCTCTTCGACCCGGACGAATTCGCGGCTCCGCCCAAGCTGGCCGATCCCATCGCGTTCTCCGACTCGGACCGTGCGCGCTCGCCCCGGACCGCCAAGGCCAAACCGGAAGCCATCCGCGCCGCGCTCGCAGGGGCCTCAACCCTGACCGAGGCATGGGCGCAGCTCCCGGCCGGGGAACGCCACATCAACTCCATCCGGGCCCTGCTGTCGCAGACCCTGCACGAAGGCGCCGGCTTCGACCGCGGGGCCTGGGGTCCCATCGAATTCGAACAAATCGACGGCACCACCCGCACCGCCTACCTGCCCGTCGTCACGCTCGCGAAGGATTGACCATGACTGAAGAGACCGCGACATTGACCATGACTGAAGAGACCGTGACAGAGACCGTGACAACGGACCTGCAGCCCGCACCAGCGCCAGCGGACAACGACGGCGGCCGCGTCCGGAGCGACTCCTTCACAGTCACCCCCCGGGACACGTTCGTCGACGGCGCCGCCCTCTTCCCGGGCGACACCGGCGTGCTCCCGATGAAAGTCCGGCAGGCGCTCGTGAAGCTGCTCAAGGGCCCGTACATCGACGGCGGCCGCGACGAAAAACTCTGGACCACGCTCCTGGACAACCAGCTGATCCTGCGCAGCCGCCTCTCCGAACTCTTCCTCACGCTGCAGCTGGACCACGAACGTAAGGTCGCCGTCCTGCGCCCCGTAGATCCCGAAGCGATCGGCGGCAGCACCCGTTCCAGCATCCTGCGCCAGCAGCGGGCACTGAGCCGGGTCGAAACCATCGTCCTGCTCCGCCTGCGCCTGCTCCTGGACCGGCACGTCACCGCCCAGACGGACCCCACGATCACGCGCGAGGAAATCGCCGAACTCGTGGCCCACTATCAGCCCACCGGCCAGCAGGACGCCCTGCGCGATGCCGACGTCGTCAACCGCGCCATCACCAAGCTCCTGGCCCGCCAACTCCTCCTCACCACGGGCCTGGACGACGTCTACACCATCTCCAATGCCCTCCCCCTGGCCCTCCCGTTCGAAAACATCGGCGACATCCCGGCCCAAATCGAAGCCCTGGTCGCGGCCAGCACAGACCAGTCAGGAACAGAACCCCTGCTGGAGCTCGACGCCGACACCCCTGCGACTGTGGAGGATGACTCGGACGACGACGCCGATGCCGCCCCCGCCGGTGACCCGACCAGCGACGACGACGCCGATGCCGCCCCGGGAGTGGCATCGGGCCTGTCGGAGCCGGACGGCCTGCTGCTTGCAGCAGAGCCGTCCGGCGAAGGGGCGGGGGCGGCATCGCCGTCGGCGTCCACCGCAACCACGAACGAAGGAGCCAAGTGAGCATCGCAACCATGCTGCCGATGGGCGAGCTCACCAACCCCGGCCAGATGCGCCTGGTCCTCGTCCAGGTGGTCAACTGGGGCACATTCCATGGCGCCCACACAATGCACGTGGACCGCAACGGCACACTGCTGACCGGCAATTCGGGCGTCGGGAAGTCCACGCTGTTCGACGCCATGCTTCGGGTCTTCGACGCCCGTCCCCGCTCCAACGAAGCCGCGGCGCAGCGGGCCGGAGGCGCTGTCGAGGACAAGCGCACCACGTTCACGTACATGCGCGGCAAGGTGGGCGACAAGGCCGTGGGCGAGGGCTCGGCGAGTGCGTTCCAGCGCCCCGGCGCCACCTGGTCCGCCGTCGCGCTCACCTTCGACAACGCCGCCGGCACCCGGGTGACGGTCTCGGCGCTGTTCGACCTGCCCAAGAACGGCACGGAGTCCAGCGTCGGCCGGTACTACGTGATCGACAACAAGCCGCTGGACCTCGCGGCGATCGAGGGCATCGCGGAGAAGCGGTTCACCAAGTCCGCGCTCGACGCGATCTTCCCGGACGCCCAGATCTTCGACGTCCACAAGGCCTTCGCCGAACGCTTCCGCCGGCTTCTCGGCATCAACTCGGATCAGGCCCTCCCGCTGCTGCGCGTCATCCAGGCCGGCAAGGGACTCGGCGGCAGCGTCAACACTTTCTTCCGCGACCAGGTTCTCGATGCCCCCGCCACACTCGCCGCAGCGGACGACGTCGTGGAGGAATTCAGCAACCTCATGTCCATCCGGCAGCGCCTCGAGGACGTCCGGCAGCAGCGTGACCAGCTGGCTCCCGTCCCCGGGCTGAACAAGGAATACGCGCAGGCGCTGCTGGACGCGAACCGGCTGCGGGACCTGTCCGGCGAGGAATTCGAGGCCTATAAGCAGCAGCTCGCTGTCACGGTCCGTGAGAAGACCCTGGCCCGGTTGAAAGAGCTCGCCCAGGCGAAGGCCAGTGACCTTGCCGCCGAACGTGCTGTCCGCGATGGCTTCGCCAAGGAACTGCGCCAGCTGGAGGGGGAGTACAACAACCAGGGCGGCAATGCGATTGCCGCGATAGAGCAGTCCCGGGAGAACGCCCGGGTGGGGCTCAAGCTCCGGCAGGAGGTGGAGGAATCGACCCGCAAGGCGCTGACCGACGCCGGGCTCGAACTCCAGTGGTCGGCCGCCGGCTGGGAACAGGCCCATGAGCACGCCGCGGCACGCTCGGCCGAGCTCCAGGACGATTCCGAGGCGCTCAAGGAACTGCGCTTCGAGGCCTTTGACGGCCACGCCACCAGGAAGCGCGAACTTGCCGCGGCCCAGCAGGAGCTTGTCTCGCTGAAGACGCGCAAGTCGCTGCTGCCGCCGTCGAGCATTGAAAACCGCAGCGCCATTGCGGCCGCCACAGGCGTGCCCGAGGAGCAGATGCCCTTCGGCGGCGAGCTGATCGACCTCGCCGAGGGCCAGGAACAGTGGCGCCCGGCCGCCGAGCGCGCGCTGCGGAGCCTGGCCACCACGCTGCTGGTTCCGGGAGAGCACTTCGCGGCGGTCACCCGGTTCCTCAACGACCACTCCGTGCGCGGTGCGCTGCGTGCCGTGGACGTCTCGCGGACGCTGGCCGGCGGCGCGCTGGCCGTCGAGGACGTGGCCGATGGCGATCTGCTGACCAAGCTCAGTTTCCTCACCGACGCCGGCCCCCACTCGGAGGCGCTTGCGCAGGCCAGTGCCTGGCTCCGCGAACGGATTGCGCTCGACTTCTCCTACCCGTGCGTGGAAGACCCGGACCAGCTCGCCGGCCTGGACAAGGGCCTGAGCCTGGGCGGCGTGGTCAAGCGCAACCGCCACACGGTGGAAAAGGATGACCGCTTCAGGTCACGGCAGGACTACGTCCTCGGGTTCGACAACGCCGCCAAGCTTGAACTCGTGGCGGCCCAGGTGGAGGACCTGCAACAGGAACTGGCCAAGGCTGCCGAACTGGCGCAAACCCGGGAAGAGTCACACCAGGGCATGACCCGGCAGCTCGATGCCCTGCGCCGTGTGGCCGACGACCACCGGCCCTGGGAGCAGGTCTCGGCAGCGGAGGCCGCGGAGGAGCTCGCCCGGATCGAGCAGCGCCTCAAGGATGCCCTCGCCGCACAGGCGGACCTCGAACCGCTGCGTGCCAGCATCGAAGCCGCGCGGCACAAGCACCAGTCCAGCACTGAGGCCGCGGCCGTGCTGCAGAGCGAGTACAAGGCCCTCGATGCGCGCATGACCGCCGCTGATTCGCTGCTCGACGCGGCACGGAACCGGCTGGGGCAGGCGCCGCCGTCGGACGCCGGCGTCGCCGCCCTGGAACCGTACTTCACCGGTTTCGGCGACGTCCTGGAGATGCACGAGCTCGACAACCTCGCCAACCAGGTCCGCACCCGGCTCCTTGCAGAACTGCATGGGGCCGAGTCCCGCGGGCAGGCCACCTCGGAGCGCCTCACCCGGATTTTCGAGGGCTTCGTCCGCGAATGGGGCACGGCGATTTCCGCGGACCACGGCACGTCAATCGGCGCCGCGGGGGAGTTCGAATCCCGTTACCACGCGATTGTCAGCGACGGGCTGCCCGCACAAGAGGCCGAGTTCCGGCAGTTCTTCAACCAGCGGACCCACGAATCCTTTTCCACCCTGCTGCACCTTCTGGACGAGGAGCGCCGCGCCATCACCAGCCGCATCCTGCCGCTGAACGGGATCCTGTCCGAGGTCAACTTCCACGAGGGCAGCTTCCTGGAACTCGACATCAAACAGACGCTGCCGGCGACGGCGAAGCAGTTCAAAGACGCCATTCAGAACGCGCTCAAGGTCCGGCACACCAGGCCGGGCAAGCCGGTCAATGCGGCGTCCGCCGCCGTGTCCGGGGCGGAGACGGACGCCGACGCCGAGCTCACCACCCGCTACAAGTCGCTCGAAACGCTCGTGAAGCGGCTCGGCTCGCAGACTCCCGAGGACCGGCGCTGGCGTGCCGAGGTGCTGGACGTCCGCGGCCATCTGTTCATCCAGTGCAAGGAGCACCGCGACGTGCAGGGTACCGGTGCCCAGGGCGCCGGCCCCAAGGGGGCGGGGAAGGGTGCGAAGAAGACCGAGGTCTACATGCACGCGGACACCGGCTCCATGTCCGGCGGCGAGCGGCAGCGCTTCACCGCGTTCATTATGGCGGCGGCGCTGAGCTACCAGCTGGGCATCGCCGAACAGGGCTTCACTACCTACGGCACCGTGATGATGGACGAAGCCTTCGTGCTCGCCTCCGAGGAATTCGCCGGCGCCGGCATCAAGGCGCTGCACGAGTTCGGCTTCCAGCTGCTGCTGGCCGCGCCGGAGAACGTGATCGACCTCTCCCGGCACCTGGGGTCGGTGACGGAGATCCTGCGGGACAAGCGCACCAACCGCTCCGGCGTCCTGACCGCCCCGGTGATTGCCCCACGTCAAGGCATGGAGGGCTCCTGGCGGTCCGAGGCGAACCCCGTGGACATCGTCCTGCGCTGACACAACCCTCCCCGCGTTGCCTTTTTGGCGGCTGGATCTGGTGCCGCACCACCGATTGAGACAATTACGTTACTCAAACCTTTCCTAATTGCTCAAAGGATAGGCTAGCCTTACTTAGGTTTGCATCACTTACCTAAGGAGTTCCGTGGCTTCCGCCGTCTTCCCCCGTTCCGCCGGCCGCCCGGCCGGCCGCCGCCTCCGCAAGACCGCAGGGCGGGCCGCGGTTCTTCTGGCCGCCGTCGCGCTGACCCTGACCGCCTGCTCCACCGGGCCGGCAAGTTCGACGGCGGCGGACGCCCCCAGCGAGCCGGTCAGCATCGCCTTCCCGGTCAGCATCAAGCACCTCTTCGGCGAGACCACCATCAAGGAACAGCCCAGGCGCGTGGTTACCGTTTCCTGGGTCAACGACGACGTTGCCATCGCCCTCGGAGTGGTTCCCGTTGGCGTCCCCAAGAACGAATGGGGCGGCAACGACAAGGGCTCCACACCGTGGAAGGACGCCGCGCTGGAGAAGCTCGGCGCAGGCTTCGGCTCGGCGAAGGCCCCCGTCCAGTTCTCCGAGGCCGACGGCATCAACTTCACCGAGATCGCCAAGCTCAATCCGGACGTCATCCTCGGCGCCTACTCCGGCCTGACGGAGGAGGACTTCAAGAAGCTCAGCGAAATCGCACCGGTCGTGGCCCAGCCGGAGGTCGCCTATGGCACCTCCTGGCAGGATTCCACCACCATCATCGGGAAGGCCCTCGGCAAGGAAGCCGACGCCGCCAAGCTGGTCTCCGACACCGAGGCCACCATCAAGGACAAGGTCTCCAAGTACCCGCAGATCGCCGGAAAATCCTTCATCTACGGCAACCTGGAGCCGGACAAGAGCGACGGCGTCAACGTCTACACGGCCAACGACAACCGCCCGCGCTTCCTCAGCGAAATTGGCATGAAGCTCGCATCCGTTGTGGAGGACAACTCCAAGGGTTCCAAGGAATTCTTCATCCCGTGGTCCGCCGAAAAGGCCAACGAACTCAACTCGGATATCTTCGTGACCTGGGTGCCGGATGCGGCCACCACCGGCTCCATCAAGGCCGACCCGCTGCTGGGCCAGATCCCGGCCATCAAGAGCGGCGCCCTGGTTGCCGACTCGGACAACACCCTGACGCTGTCCATCTCCGCTTCCTCGCCGCTGAGCCTGCCGTGGTCACTGGATACGTTCCTGCCGCAACTGGCCACCGCAGCGGACAAAGTCACCGCAGCGAAGTAACACCCTCCCCATGACGAACAGTACGACGACGGCGCCCGCCGCCAGTGCGCCCGGCGCACCGCCGGCCCCCACCGGGAAGAAAGCCCCCGCAAAGCAGGCCGCCTGGCTGCTGGCCGCCGTCGTCGTACTTGTTCTGGTTTGTGCAGCGTCGCTGGCTGTCGGGGCCCGCGGGGTTCCCTTCGGGACGGTCTGGCAGGCGCTGACGCAGTTCAACCCCACCGACGGCAACCACGCCGTCATCCACGCCCGCATCCCGCGCACCGTGCTGGGTCTGCTCGCCGGCGGCGCACTCGGGCTGGCGGGCGCGGCCATGCAGGGGGTGGCCCGCAACCCGCTCGCCGACCCCGGCATCATCGGCGTCAACGCCGGCGCCGCCCTCGCCGTGGTCACCGGGATCTACGTCTTCGGCGTTTCGTCCCTGACCGGCTACATCTGGTTCGCGTTCATCGGCTCGGCAGCCGCCGCCATCGTCGTCTATCTGATCGCGTCCATGGGACGCGACGGGGCGACGCCGGTCAAGCTGGCACTGGCCGGCGCGGCCCTGAGTGCGGGGCTGTATTCGCTGATGAACGTCGTCCTGGTCTCCAGCCAGGACACCCTGGACCGGTTCCGTTTCTGGCAGGTCGGCGGGATCGCCGGCCGGGACTGGTCGGTGGTCCTGCCGGGGCTGCCGTTCCTGGCCGCCGGGGCACTGATCGTCCTGTTCACCGGGCGGATCCTGAACAGCCTCGCCCTCGGGGACGACATTGCCCGCGGCCTGGGCCAGCGCGTCGGCCTGGCCCGTGGCGTCACCGCGCTGGGCATTGTGCTGCTTTGCGGTTCGGCCACGGCACTGGCCGGCCCGATCGGATTCGTCGGCCTGGTGGTTCCGCACGCCGTCCGCTTCCTGACCGGCCCGGACTACCGCTGGATCCTGCTCTTCTCGCTGGTCCTGGCGCCCGTGCTGCTCCTGCTCTCGGACGTGGTGGGCCGTGTCATCCTGCTGCCCGGCGAAGTCCCCGCGGGCATCATGACAGCCCTGGTGGGTGCGCCCGTCTTCGTGTGGCTGGTCCGCCGCGGGAAGGGGGCAGGGCTGTGAGCAGGGCAGACCTCGCCAACGTCAGGCACGAGCTGGGAGACAACGCCCCCGCGGAGCGCCAACTGGCAGGCAATGCCCGGTTCATGAGCCGCACGGCCCTCCTCGCCTTCGCCGTCGTGGTGCTCCTCGCCGTCAGCATCCTGCTGGGCAGTTACACCGTCACCATCCCGGACTTCTTCAGGATCCTCACGGCCCACCTCACCGGTGGCGGGAAAATCCCCGGCGCCAGCTTCATCGTGATGGAGAACAAGCTCCCGAGGGCAGTCGTCGGCACCATGATCGGGATTGCCTTCGGGCTCTCGGGCGCCCTGTTCCAGACCATGCTGCGAAACCCGCTGGCCAGTCCCGACGTCATCGGCATCAGCTACGGGGCCAGCGCGGCCGCCGTCACCGCCATCGTCGTCTTCGGGGCCTCCGGCGCCGCCGTCTCCGGGGCGGCGCTGTGCGGGGCCATGGCCGTAGCCGTCCTGATCTACACAATCTCCCGGAGCGGTTCCCTCGGATCAGGCGGCGGCAACCGTGGCAACGCAGCCGGAAGCCGGCTCATCATTGCCGGCATCGGCATCGCCGCGGCACTGAACGCCGTGGTCAATTTCCTGATGACGCGGGCCGACATCCGCACCGCGGCCGAGGCCCTGATCTGGCTGAACGGATCCCTGAACTCCGCCAGCTGGGACCGCGCCGGCGTACTGGGCCTGGCGCTGCTGGCCCTGGTGCCCGCCGTCGCCGTCCTCGCCGGCCCCCTCCGGATCCTGGAACTGGGAGACGACGCCGCCGCCGGACTCGGCATCCGGGTGGGCATCACCCGGCTCGGCGTGGTGGCCGCTGCCGTAGCCCTGGCCGCCGTCGCCACGGCAGCAGCCGGGCCCGTGGCCTTCGTGGCCTTCCTGGCGGGGCCCATCGCGCGCCGCTTCACCGGCAAGTCGAGCCTCCCGGCCGGCGCGTTCGTCGGCGCCCTGATTGTCCTCGCCGCGGACTACTTTGCCGCCAACATCGCCCCCCTGCTGCTGGACGGCACCGTCCTTCCCGTCGGCGTGGTCACAGGCGCGCTCGGTGCACCGTTCCTGCTGTGGCTCCTGGTCACAGCCAACCGAAAGGACGCCTGACATGGCAGTTCTCAACGCCAAGAACCTGACGCTGCAGTACGACCAGCGCCGGGTGGTGGAAGACCTCACGGCGGAGATCCCCGAGGGCAAAGTGACGATGATCGTGGGCGCCAACGCCTGCGGAAAATCCACGCTCCTGCGCGGCCTGTCCAGGCTGCTGAAGCCAGCCCGCGGTACCGTGACCCTCGACGGCAAGGACATTCATTCCCGCCCTGCCAGGGAACTCGCCCGCATCCTCGGCCTGCTCCCGCAGCACCCCACCGCCCCGGACGGCATTCTGGTCCGGGACCTCGTGGGCCGCGGCCGCTACCCGCACCAGGGCTTCTTCCGCAGCTGGAGCGCAGCCGACGATCTAGCCGTGCAGCGGGCGCTCGAAACCACCGAAACGCTGGAACTCTCCGAGCGGAACGTCGACGAACTCTCGGGCGGGCAACGCCAGCGCGTGTGGATCGCGATGGCGCTTGCCCAGGAAACCGAGGTGCTCCTGCTCGACGAGCCCACCACCTACCTGGATCTGGCCCACCAAGTGGAGGTCCTGGACCTGGTCACCGACCTGAACCGGCAGCGCGGCACCACCGTGGCAATCGTCCTGCACGACCTGAACCTGGCGGCCCGGTACGCGGACCACGTGATCGCCATGAAGGCCGGCAGAATCGTGGCCGAGGGCACCGCCGCCGACGTGGTCACCGAGGACCTGGTCCGTGACGTCTTCGGCCTGGACTCGCGGGTGCTGCCCGATCCCATTTCCGGCACGCCGCTGATCATTCCGCTCGGCCGGCACCACACCGATTTCCCACAAGCCGAAACAGCAACCCTGGAGTTGGTCCCATGAGGGCAGTTAGCAGCACTGCAACAAACAGCAGTGCAACGGACGGCACGACAGTAGACCTCAACCAGGCGCGGGCACGCCGCGCGCCTTCGGCGGTCAGGGACCAACCGGCCACCCAGCCGATGACCCTGGCGTTCGACGTGACGGTCGCCGCGGTGCAGCAGCTCAGCCCCAACTTCCGCCGCGTCACCTTCGGCGGGTACTCGCTGCGTGACTTCGGCGTCCACGGGGGAACCCTGGACCTACGCGTGAAACTGATGATCCCGTCCCTCGCCGAGGACGGCACGGCGCTGCCGCTGCCGGTGTTCGCGATGGAGCAGTCCGGCTGGTACCAGGAATGGCTGGCCATGGATCCCGCGATCCGCGGCTCCATGCGCACCTACACCGTGCGGCAGGAACGCCTCGACGCCGTCTACCCGGAGATCGACGTCGACTTCGTGCTGCACTTCGATGCCGCCGGCAACGGCGGACCCGCCGCGAACTGGGCCCTGAACGCCAAGCCGGGGGACGCCCTCACCATCATCGGACCCAACAACCGGGCCGCGCACTGTGTCACGGCGGAGACCTACTCCGGCATCGAATGGCGGCCGGGCCTGGCCCAGCGGGTACTGCTTGCAGGTGACGAGACCGCCGTTCCGGCCATCAGCGCCATCCTGGAAAGCCTTCCGCCGTACATGAGCGGGCACGCGTTCCTTGAAGTCCCCGAGGCCGGCGACTTCCTGGATCTGTTGTCGGACGCGGACATCGAAATCACCTGGCTGGCACGCGGCGCCTCGATTGGCCGCTCACGCCCGCACGGCGAACTCCTGCAGGAAGCCGTCCGCGCCGCTGTTCCCGAACCCGGCTGGGTAGGCATCAAGGCCGCCGCCGGCGGGGCCGGGCCGGAGCCCGATGACGTCAACGTGGACCGGGACATCCTTTGGGAGACCCCCGCCCGGATGGACGCCGCGGCGATCGGAGCCAGCAAAAACCCTGACAAGCCCGCCGGCGCCCTGCCGTTCTACGCCTGGATTGCCGGCGAAGCGGGCACCGTCAAGGAGCTGCGCCGGTACCTTGTGCGGGACGTGGGGATCGACCGGAAGCAGGTTGCGTTCATGGGGTACTGGCGGCAGGGCAAGGCCGAGCTGTAAACCGACGCTCCCGCAGGTTCTGCGGTTCCCACTGCGACGCTCCTGCACTTTTCGCGGTTCCCGCTGCGACGCTCCCGCAAGTTCTTCCGGGCTTCGCCCGCCACCGCTGCTTTGCCGTCGCTTAGACACCTCCTTCGGCCGCGGGCGGCCTCAGTCGGCGATGCGCTCCTTCGCAAAGCACCGGCGTCGGCCTTGCGGTCGGCTCACGTTCGGTGCGCTCCTTTGCAAAGCGGCGATTGCGGTCCTGCGGCCGGCTCACCTTCGGTGCGCCCCGTGTGGGACAAACGACACTCACCATGGCCGCCGCTCGCTGGGCCTATCACCTTGGGTTAACCTTCCCTTTCCCTGTCCGCTTTTTGGGGTGGGTAGTTTGGTTGGGTGGGTTCATTTCCTTTGCATCCGGATCGAGGTGGGCGGCGGGTCTTCGTTGCCTTGGGGGATTCCTTCACCGAGGGCGTGGGGGACTACGATCCGCGGTTCCCGAACGGCGTGCGGGGCTGGGCGGACCGGGTCGCGGAAAAGCTCGCCAAAGCGCAGCCGGGGTGGGAATACGCCAATCTGGCCATCCGCAGCAAACGGCTGCGCCACATCATCACCGAACAGCTCGGTCCCGCCCTGGCCATGGAGCCGACCCTCGTCACCCTGTACGCGGGCGGCAACGACATCCTGGATTTCGGCACGGACATCGGCTCCCTCATGCAGGACTACGAGACCCTGGTGGCTGCGCTCGCCGGCACAGGGGCAACCTTGGTGCTGTTCACCGGCTTCGACGTCAAGGTCTCCGCGCTGCTGGAGCCGCTGAAGAAACGCAACGCCTTCTACAACCGGCGCGTCCGCGAGATCGCCGGCCGCTACGGCGCGGTGCTGGTGGACTACTGGTGCTTCGACGCATTCCATGACCCGCGGATGTGGGATTTGGACCGGCTGCATATGTCCAAGGCAGGCCACAAATACCTCGCCTCACAGGTCCTGGACCACCTCGGCGTGCCCCACAAGATCAAGCCCAAGGAGTGGGAGCCGCAGGTGAAACCGGGCTGGCGGGAGTGGGAACGCCGGCAGCGCCGCTGGGTCCACGACTGGGTGCTGCCCTTGTTTGGACGCAAGCTCCGCGGCGTCACCCTCGGCGACCAGCTCCGGCCGCGCTGGCCCGAACCCGTGAAGGTCCCGCGCAAGGGCGGCCTGAAGAAGCTGCTGCAGAATCAGCGCGACGGCAGCCAGGCGGGCGCCGGGTAGCCGCCAGGGCTCAGCTGTCCAGCAGGTTTTCGTAGCCCGGAGCCACCCTGTTGGCGTGGAACTCCATGACTTCGAAATCAGCCACACCATTGACGTAGAAAGGGTCCTTGGCCAGGGAAGCGTCAAGGCTGGCCCGGTCCGCGTTGGAGAGCAACAGGCCGCCGGTGCGGGGGATTTTGCGCCCAGCGACCATGAAGACACCCTCGTCGAAGGCCGTCTGCAGCCACGTCACGTGCGCCGAAAGATGGAACTCCACAATGTCGTCGGGGACCTTGTATGTCAGGGAGACTACGTACATGCGGCCAGCCTACCGGTAGCAGGCCGCGGACAGGCGGGAACTTTTCTGGAATTCCCCAGCCTGAAGTTGAATCGTCAAGCTTCCAGTCTCCTAGAATGTAGCCATGACCGAACCCCGCTGGCTCAACGCCGACGAACGCCGGGCCTGGCTTGCCCAGCTCAGCATCAACACCATGCTGCCAGCAGCCCTGGACACCCAGCTCCATGCCGCGGGCAAGCTTTCCCTGTTCGACTACAACGTGCTGGCGATGCTCTCCGAGGCCGAGGGGCGCTTCCTGCCCATGAGTGAGCTCGCGGCGCGCACCAGCGCCTCCCTGTCCCGGCTCTCCCATGTGGTCACCAAGCTGCAGAACCGCGGCTGGCTTGAGCGCCGGCCGCACCCCGGCGACGCCCGCGTCACCACGGCGCACCTGACCGAAGCCGGCATGGAGACGATTGTGAAGCTCGCCCCGGGCCACGTGGAGGCCGTCCGGTCGCTGTTCCTCGACGCCTTGAGCCCCCAGGACGTCGCCGACCTGGCCCGGATCGGCGAAAAAATCGTCGGCCGGCTCGACGACGACCACTGGATCCTGCGGGACAGCTAAGCGCGACGCTGACTGCGCCGCCGTCGTGCAATCCCGTCTTTGTTGCTCGCGGCAACTGCTGGCAGACTTGAACCATGGATTTCACGTCCCGCTATGTAGCCCTTGGAGACTCCTTTACGGAAGGCGTCGGCGACGACGACCCCACCCGGCCCAACGGCGTCCGGGGCTGGGCGGACCGGGTGGCAGAGGGGCTCGGCGCTGCCGATCCGGGCTTCGGGTACGCGAACCTTGCCATCCGCGGCAGGAAACTCCGCCAGATCATGGCCGAACAGGTGGATGCCGCCGTCGCACTCCAACCCACCCTGGTCAGCATCTACGCCGGCGCCAACGACATCCTCCGGCCCAAGGTCGACATCGATGACCTGCTGGCCGAGTACGACGCCGGGATCCGCAAGCTCACGGCCACCGGCGCCACTGTGGTGATGTTCACCGGCTTCGACGCACGGGGCTCCAAAATTTTCGGCACCATGCGCGGCCGCACAGCCATCTACAACGAACTGGTTCGCGGCATCGCCGGGGACCACGGCGCCCTGCTGGTCGACTACTGGCGTTTCAGCGAGTACTACGACTGGGGCATGTGGGCCACGGACCGGATGCACATGTCCGCCGCCGGCCACGCGAACATGGCCAAGCGCGTCCTCACGGTCCTGGCCCACGAGCACTCGATAGACGTCCCGCCCATGACTCCGGTACCTGAACTGAGCCGCATGGACGCCATCCGTGCGAATGCCCGATGGGTCCGCGAATTCGCCGGCCCGTGGGTTGTCCGGCGCGTCACCGGCAAGTCGTCCGGCGACGGCCTGGAGCCGAAGTACGGCCAGCTAACCCACCTCTAGAACGGCAACCTAGGCGCGGAATCCCGGCGTTGCGAGCAGTTCCCCGGTCCGGCGGACGGCGAGCACATCGACGTCCCAGCCGTCAGTGGCCCGGTGCAGCATCGCGGTCCCGCCCGCAACGATCGCCGTCGCGAGCACATCGGCCGTGACAATGTCGGCCGCGGCCACGGAGACCTGGGCGAACTCGACTCCGCAGCAGCCCGCAGTCCAGATGTGGTCACCCCGCTCCGCCGAGCCCGACGTCGCAAGGGCCCGCCGGGTGCCTGGCCCGCCCAGTCCGTAGGCGGAAAGCAGCGCCGAGCGGTCCAGCGGATCAACGACGCCGGCCGCCCACGAAGCTCCGCTGTCTGGCACGGGCGAGCCCATCACCAGCACATCACCGCCGGCATTCAGGCACCAATCAGTCATCCCCCGGCTTCGCAGCGCCTCACCGGCCTGCCCGATCGCGTGGCCCTTGATGATCCCGGAAAGGTCCAGCACGCCGTCGGGCCGTTCCGGGGAGAATGAGCCCTCCGTCATGAGCCGCCAGCTGAGCGCCTCGGCGTAGCGATCCCGCATCCCGGCGGATGAGTCCCGAAGAGAAAGCTCCCCGCGGGCTAGCCGGCTGGCCTCCGAATCGGGGCGGTACAGGCTGAAGGTCTCATCCGCGCGGGCAAACACCCGTTCGACGGCGGCAGCTGTGGCGTCGAGTTCGCGCTCCCCGTCCCCCGCTATTCCCGGAACGGCCCCGGCAGGAACGGTCAGGCTGATGACGGTGCCCATGGAGCCAAAGGTCCTGGCCTTCAGGGCAGAGCCGCCCAGCTCAGAGGTTGGCTGCATCGAGGGCCGCCTGCAGGGAGTTCAAGTACGCGTCGGAAGTCACCGTGGCACCGCTGATGGTCTGCACGTCCGCGGATTGGGATTGGAGCACCTCGGCGCGCAGGAGCGGGGCCGCCCGGTTGCTGATTTGCACGGACTTGCGTTCAGCATCGGTCAGCTGGAGCGCCGTGACGTCAGTGATCTTTCCGGCCTGCACGGTGATCTGCACCTGGACGGAGCCGAACCGGGTCTGGACGACTGAGCCGGCGTACGTCCCCACTGCCTTGGCCGAGGCCCCCGTGGTGCCCGAGGCGCCTGTAGTGCCCGCGCCCGACGAGCCGGACGAAGCCGTTGAGTCGTCCGGGCCCAGCGCTTCGGCGCCGGTGGTGCCAGTCGCCGCGCTCGCGACGGAGCTGCTTGTATCGGCTGTGTGGACGCCCGACTGCCAGCCTGCGATGAGGATGCCGGCGGAGGCCAGGGCTGCTGAAACTGCTGCGCGGGTTCTCACCAGTCGAACCTTTCGTAGTGGAGTTGGTCTTCCCGGACGCCGGCGGCGCGGGCGTCCTCAAGCACGCTTTGCGCCCAGGCGGCCGGGCCGCAGACGTAGACATCTGCATCGGCGACGTGCGGGTCAAAACTGGCCAGCCGGTGGCCGGCACGCGCGGAACTCTCCGGCAGCCAGGTCCGGACGCCGGCCGGGCGGGAGCCGGTCAGATGGAAGAGCGTGGCTCCCCGCTGCCGGCAGAGGTCGAGGATTTCCTCGCCCAGGTAGAGCTCGGATTCGCTGTGGCCGCGGAGAATGACAGTGGCGTTCCCGGGCTGGAATGGCGTGCTCTCCAGCAGGGCACGGATCGGGGTAATGCCAATCCCGGCACCGACCATAACCACGTGGTTGCGGCTCCGCGCGGCCGTGCTGAACAGCCCGTACGGACCCTCCAGCGCCACCTTGGTGCCGGGCCTGAGTGACGCGAGCTGGGCCGAACCCGCGCCCAGGTTGCGGACCGTGATCCTCAGCGTCCCTTCGCCGGCGGCGTCGAAACTGACGGGATCGGCGGACAGGCTGAACGGATGCGGGTGCCACCACAATCCGGGAGCCAGGAACCGCCAGATAAAGAACCGGCCACCGCTGCCTGCCAGCTGGTCCAGGCGCAGGCCGGACATCTCGATGCTCACCACTCCGGGGGCCACCCGTACCACCCGCCTGACGGTCAACTGGTGCCTGAACGTTGCTACCAGCGGCTGGGCCACCCGGTAGTAGAGCAGGGCGGCGCCGGTTCCGATGCACAGTGCAAGCCAGTACCAGCGCTGCCAGGTGCCTTCGGCAAAGAGGCCGCCCACACTGAACTGGTGGGGGAGCGCGGTCAGGACCGCCGCGTACGTCAGGAGGTGGACGGCGTACCAGAATTCGTACGGAAACCGCCGTCGGACGGCTACCAGGGAGGTGACGACGACGGCGATGAACAGGAGCATGGAAATGTAGGCCAGCCACATGTCCGGCACGAGGACCCACAGCGCAACCGCCTCGCTGACAGGATCCAGCCCTTCCGCCATGCCGTAGCCGATCGCAATCAGGATCCCGTGCGCGAGCAGCAGGTACAAGGCAGGCTTGCCCAGCTTGCGGTGGAACTCAAGGGCGCGGTCGTGGCCGACTGTGAGGTCGATGAGCGGGATACGGGCCGCCAGAAGCAACATGAGAATCACCAGGTCCATGCCGGCGAGGCCGGCCACAATCCCCAACGCGGTGAAGGAGCCGGCTGGAGTCGAGAAGCCGGCCATGCCGCCGTCGGCCAGCCACAAAGCGATGGCGCCCGCCAAGGACGCCCAGAAAAGAACCGTCAGCAGATCCGCTCTCAGCAACCGCCGCCGGTGCTGCCCCCTGAAAGGGTTCACAGCGCCACGGGAGCTGCGGCGAACCTCGGGACGGCTCGTCAGAAGTTGTGTGTTCATGGACCCAGAATCGCCTCGCTGCCTATCATTTGGCTGTGAAATTGCTTCGTCGGGCATATGACCTAGGAGGGTCCCGGCCCACTGCCCGGGCTGGCCGACGGCTGCTGCCCTATACACCATTCAGTGACGGATTGGTCTTTAATTCGCCGAACTCGTAGACTTGGTAGGCGCTAGGTGGCGCGGAGCGTGCGCAATTGCTCCGGTTGGCAGGACCCGTGAAGAGAAATCGACGGTCTTGGAGGCCGGTAGTTAGGGGCTCAAGTTGCGCGCATTCCTGTATTCGCCCAGCATCCCGGCACTTCGCAATGGCTGTCCAACGGACCGCCATCGCCAGGTGCCCGTGGCCCACAATCTTCGCCGCAGTGAGGAACCAGACGGTTTGCGCCGTCTGCCTGAATCCCGCGGACCCGGTGATTGGGGCGGGAGCCGGATGCGGACGCCGCCCAACGCACGGTCAGCGGGAACTCCGTTAGCCGTTTCATTTATTTTTTGAGGAGAGTCGTCATGGCAGCACACTGCCAGGTGACCGGAGCCGAGCCGGGCTTTGGACACAGCATTTCGCACTCGCACCGTCGCAACAAGCGCCGGTTCGACCCGAACATCCAGAAGAAGCGCTACTGGGTTCCGTCCCTGCGCCGTAATGTCACCCTGCAGGTCTCTGCACGTGGCATCAAGACCATCGACGTACGCGGCATTGACGTAGTCGTCGCCGCCATCCTGGCACGAGGAGTGAAGCTCTAATGGCAAAGGATAAGGACGTACGTCCGATCATCAAGCTGAAGTCGACCGCGGGCACGGGCTACACCTACGTGACGCGCAAGAACCGTCGTAACGACCCGGACCGCCTGGTTCTGAAGAAGTACGACCCCAAAATCCGCCAGCACGTCGAATTCCGAGAGGAGCGCTAAACACATGGCTAAGAAGTCAATGATCGCTAAGAACGAACAGCGTAAAGTCATCGTCGAGCGTTACGCTGCAAAGCGCCTCGAACTGAAGAAGGCTCTGGTTGATCCCAACTCAACCGACGAAGTACGCGAAGCTGCTCGCCTCGGCCTGCAGAAGCTTCCCCGCAACGCCTCTCCGGTACGTCTGCGTAACCGCGACATCATCGATGGCCGTCCCCGCGGTACCTTCCAGAAGTTCGGCATCTCCCGTGTTCGCTTCCGCGACATGGCTCACCGCGGTGAGCTCCCGGGCATCACAAAGTCTTCCTGGTAATTCAGCACTCCTGAAGCCAGTGGCTTGAAGAAGGGCCGGCAACCGTTTGGTTGCCGGCCCTTCTTGCGTTTAACGCCTGATCGCGAATGTCGGGGCGCGAATTCCTGGGTGCCAATCGAGGGCCCGGCCGCCGGGCCTGGCCGCGAGCGGCGGCGGGTGTTCTTTCGGTGGTGCCGGCGGCGGTGTTGTTGGCTGCGGTTGGTGCTGTGGTGATGCAGTGCACAGTTCCGGGTTGGGGCGGCGGGGCGGGTGTTGGGGTGTTTTTGGGTGGTTGTGGCCTGTGGTGGCGGGGTTTTGGGGTGGTGGGGCGGGTGTGTGGGGTGGAGTTGCGGTGGGGCGTGGGTGGGTGTATTGTTTTCTAAGTCGCCGAGAGGGAGACCAGCGGAAAGCTGGGAACCGGAGGCGGCCAATCCCCTAAATTTCAAGACCGGATCTGGTCGGCGTTTTGTGCGCTCCGGGTTCGGGATGGGGCGGGTCGGATGGTTTGCGGGTCGCGGAAACGCTGATTTGCAAAGTGTTCCGGACTCGGGTAAGTTTGAAAAGTTGCTCCGGAGCGATCCTCGACCGAAATGTGGTTGTGGTGGTGCCGGGTGTGTCTGTTGTTTGAGAACTCAATAGTGTGCCAAGTTTGTTGATACCAATTTATTGTA
>NZ_JBEGIG010000010.1:0-57446 GCF_040676555.1 Arthrobacter sp. LAR12-1-1.1
TTCAACGTATTCAAGCAATGGCGCGGGCTCGCCACCCGATACGACAAGCTCGCCCTCACGTACCGCGGCGCCGTCGTCCTTCGCGCGATCACCGTCTGGCTCAAAGTATTAGGAGACACGCCCTAGCGCCGTAGCGCACGATCGATACGGACGCGGGGCCCACGTTAATACGCTGGAACAGGTCAAGGTGCATGCCGAGCGCGTCGGCGAGGATTGACTTGATGATGTCACCGTGACTCACCGCCACCCACACGGCCCCTGGCCCGTACTCGGCTTCGAAGGCTGCATCGTGGCGTCGAATCGCTGCCGCTGACCGAGCCTGCATCGCGGCCATGGATTCACCGCCGGAAAGACGACGGCGGACGGTTGCGACTGCACAACCGGCCACAAATCCTCGGTCGCGAGATCACTGAGCGTGCGGCCCTGCCACTGGCCGTAATCGCACTCGGTGAGATTGAGATCGACCGGCGCGTACGGCGTGCCAGCCTGGCGATCGAGGATGAGCCGGGCGGTCTGCTGACAACGCTCAAGAGGGCTCGACACCACCCCGACTACGGGCACGGCCGCGAGCCGGTCTCCGGTCAGAGCCGCCTGGTCGCGCCCGATCTGGTCCAGGCTGACGCCGACGGCCCGACCGGCCAGCAGTCCAGTGGCATTGGCTGTGGTGCGGCCGTGCCGCACGAGAATAGCTGTCGCCATCCACCCAGCCTAACCACCCGCTCGATGGCGGTGTGAACCGTACCGGGTCGCGCGTCGGACAGGCAGATAAGGCACTGGCGGAACCCTTCAAGCACGCCGATGCGCTCAAAGCCGCCCAGACGGACTCGGCACGCATTGACCAGCTCATGGCCGACGCAGCAAAACCGGAAGAACCGGCACAGCCAGACCCCCGGCCGATGTCGACCCCGCATGGAGGACAGGCGGTCGAGTTTGGTCACGACCAGGGTGTCCCCGTTTCGGCAGGCGGCCAGCGCTTCCCGGAGTCCCGGCCGTGCCCGGTTGGCGCCGGTGAGGCCCTGGTCCGTGAATGTCTTGTCCGGTGCCACTCCCAGAGCGAGAAGGGCGTTCTTCTGGGCGGTTAGGTCTTGGTCGTTGGTGGATACGCGGGCTTATCCGGTCAGCAGCCCGGTCTTTGTGTTGAATGTACCGTTTATCCCCCCCGTCACCGGGCATTTTTACGGGCGGGTCTTACGGGAATCGGCCGGCCGCGGAAAGACGGCGATCGTGATCTGGAAATCTTGGCTGGCGCTGGCGCCGGTGGGGGACCGTCTAACGGGCGGTCGCAACCTGGGGCCGGCCCACCGATGTCATTTTCCGAAGTCGTCTGCACGGAACGTCAGGAGTCCTCTGCACTACAGGAACAGCTCATCTGGGGCGGGGCGGGTCGAGCAAGGATCCAGCGGGCCCCGCCTGATTGGTGGTGCGGTTTGGCTAATTCGTTGGTGAGGCGTGCATGCCACAATGAGGCCCATGACTCGAATCCTCATGATCGGCATCCACGCGCGAGCCCTCGACTATAGCAAGCTGCCTCCTGGCCTCGACGAGGCCACGATGACCGAACGGATCGAAGCGGGGTTCGGGGCCACTACGGCCGCCGGCTTCGACGCCGTCAACTGCCTGATCGGCACCTCCCCGGACGAGGCCGAAGCAGAGATTCGCTCGGCGTTCGGTCGTGATCGTTTCGGCCTCGTGATGATCGGGGGCGGCATCAGGATGATCCCGGAGTACACCGAGCTCTTCGAACGGATCATCAACGTGTGCAATGCGGAATCGCCCGGAATCACCTTCTGCTTCAACACATCGCCCGAGACGACTCTGGACGCGTTGGAGCGTCACGCCCAGCCGTGAACGTCTGCGACGCGATCCGGTGCGTCGACTAGCCTCGGCGTTTCGTGTCGGCGGTCATGAGATGCGCCTCTGCTCACGTGCGGCTGCGATGTATTGGGAATAGGTGCTCGCCTTACGGGCACTGTTGCGACACGGAGCGACCAAAAAACGCCGCCACAGAGCGACCAACTCCACACGTGCAGTGTTTCGTGCAAAGGTCAGTGTCGGCGTTCCGCGAATTGGCGCGGCGTCAGGAGCCGCGGACGATGCGGTGTGGCCAGCGCACGAATACGACCGTTACTGGTCACGCTCACTCGCGGCGGCGCCCGGTAAAGGATCCCTCAGCGTGCGCCACCGGACTCCGCACTGTGGGCTCATCCATCGTGGCGTGAGTTCTTCTTAAGTTTTTCGTATGCCGGTTTTTGTCCATCGGGACGGCGGAAGCTTGATTGGGTCAGTGGCGGTGTCGGCTGCGTTGGCGGGCATCTGGTACTGGCCCTCGCGAAGGGATCGACGCAAGGGCATCAGGCGCACAGGGGTTCCGGACATTACGGTCCGTTCAGTACCTGCCTTCGCTCCCAGGACTTGAGCCAGGCGCAGGCGAAGCTAGAACCGCCGCCGGAAGACTACTCCGATGCCGGGTACCCGTCAGCGCATCGTCAAGCGCATGAATTCACCGCCGTTTTCACTCGCCTCAAGCCGTGTGATGAAGCCAAACTTGCGGTAGAGCAACACGGCCGAGGCCCCGTCCTGGTCATCCTTCTTCTGTAGGAAGCGGAGCATTTTTGCGACATCCGAACGCTTTACTTCTGGAACTTTGAAGTATGCGTAGGCGGATGCGGGCGAGGAACCAGTAGTTAGAACTCGGATGTTGAACCTTTGATCCGGTAGCTCATGCCGAAGTAGCGCGCTAATGTCCGGTACATGCGTCAGTAAGGAGCGAAACGACCGCGCGGCTTCCTGTCGGGCGTCTTCCCCCTCACCCATAGTCCTAACACCCAGCTCAACGTCGAAGGAAGGCTTATAAGGGTCCAGGATTCGTTCCTCGATGTGTCTCTTCAGCTGCCGCCATTTGTCACGGACGTTTGCCACTCGCGCCAACACGACCGACGCCGCCCCTGCCAGGAACTCCCAATGTTCCTGGATCCAGAGCAGGGTCTCGAAAAATGCCGGAGCGCCCGCGGCGGCACCAATGCCGGCGTGCCAGCACCGTCGGGAGGAGAGCCCTTTTTCCTTCAGGAAATCATCGAGAAGGTTCAAAACACGGTTGGTCACTTCTTCACTGTCATAGACTGCTGGTCCTCGGAAGTAGGCCGCATAATCGATGCCTTCAAAATCGCTGGCCCTGCTGCCGTCTACCGGGATCATGATCATGAATCGAATATATAGGGCAGATCTGTTCCCTGCCGCCCGCGCGGGACCTTTGGTTGACGCGGAGCCGGGGACGGCACTTCGGTGACTGTATAGAGCTTTGGTTCTCAAAACTCGTCGTGAGGAATTGGGGCGACCGTATCTTGTCAGAACTATTTGTGAGAATGGCAGGAGTCAGCTTTTTCCGGGATCTGAGAAGACACCGACTCTCGATTGTTCCCCTTCTCGGAATCCTTCGTTATCGAGAACTGCCAAGGTGCACTACTAACTTGTGAATCGCAGCGGCAGTTGGCGTTGGTCTGTCAGCCGGGCCAACGGCCCACCGATCTCTTCAAATCTGTCCCGTAGAGGGTCAAGAGTGAACCGGATTTCCATGGGCGTCCAGAGTCGTTGTCTCCGCACCAAAGAGCAGAGCGCGATAGCGGGCGGCATCACAAAGTGCTGTGAAAGTCAGAACGGCCAACCGGGCGAGGCCCGCCAGCATCAGCATGGTGGCGAACATAAGAACGTGGGCAAAGGGAAATCAGGAAACCGATGCCGAGGGTCATGAGAAAGGTCATGTTTGATTGTGTCTACCTGACATGTCGCCCACCGTCGGCCAGCCAGATCTACCGGCTGGCTGCGGAGAAACCGAAGAGGCTAAATCTGCAGGTGCTCGTGGCCTTGATGGATACCCTTGATTGCACCGCCGATGGCTTGATCGGGAAGGTGACCTGCCTTCGGCGAAGGGCCCTGCCCCGGGGCCTGACGGAGGAGCTACGGCGTCGGGGGGCAGAACACCGGCCTGGCTGGGGAGTTCGGCAACAGCCGCGAAACCCTCTACCAGTACCTCAGGTCAGGGAGCTGACGCACGTCGCCGTGTATCGGCAATGCGTGCCGTGATCAGGCGCCCGGTAATGCAGAGGCGTGTTCTTGGACTTTGAGGGTGACCGGTGGCTCCACGATCCGCAGCCGGCAGGAAGTCGCCGAGGAGTCGATGCCAGAGGAAAGACTGGACTGGCGGGCGTGCTCCCGGAGTTCATCGAAGGCCGCGGCCGTCACCCCGGCATGCGCGAGATTAACCACCACCTCATACCCCGGAAACTTGGTGACGACCCGGCGGCAGACGACGTAGAGGGCCCGGAGGTTGGTGTGCGTCAGGACGCCTCGAATGTCGACTTTGGCGGTCTCTTCGACGGCGTCTAGTCGGACGACTACGTTGAGACGCAGGTCCCTGTGGGACGGGTGGGCAAAGTACGAGCTGGAATGGTGGTGTTGGGAATGGTTCACTGAGCAACAGAGCTCCAGTGCAGCCCAGGAGCCGACTGAGCCCTGCGAGGCTCCTTGTGGATTAACATTGGGCGTTGTCTCCTGCTCTTTCCTGCGAGGCTGGATACCGCAAATTGCCATTTCCTTCCGGTAGCTGCCCATGGTTCGCTTTTTGGATGGCCCCTACGGCGTCCGGTTGCCCTCGCTGGCACATATTGCGGCCAGATTTGGAGGACTCACGCCAGGTGGATGACGGCGGCGGTCGAGTCGCCGGTCCCGCGTCACCGGCTGCGGCTGCAATTCGGAGAATGGCGGCCGCCTCCATGTCCACGAGCTTGCGTGTTCCGGTCCTTGAGCAAATGATCCAAAACATCTCCACCGACGGCAGGGGGTAGCTCACCCTTCCTCGGTGCAGGAGCTTGCCGAAGCGCCAGGCTTCGATTTCGTCGCCATAGGAAAGTTCCGAGCATGAGCGGACAGGTGAAGGCAGAGCTGCAGTCATGATTGTCTCCTTTCGGTGCGGTTCCCGCAGCGGGAACGACACCTCCCGGTTTTCTATTGCCGAGGCCGTACCGGGTGTTTTCGTGTCAATTCAGTGAGCTCGGCGAGCTCGGCTAGCCGGTGTGCCCGGGCGGATTCGGCCGGTGTGAAGGGCGCCCGGGGGCGGGAGAAGCCGAGGGGTCCATGCCGGGGGGATGGTATTTTCAGGACGGTGCCATCACATGCCGGTTTGCTGGTCGCGCGTGAGGTGCTGTCGGTGGTGGGAGCCGCGACGGGCTTGGCGTCGAGCAGTTCGGCGACCGCGAGTTGGAGTTCGCCTGGGTCCTCCACGACCCGCAGGGCAAGGGCAAGGGCCTTGGTCTGGCCGTCCGCCACGGTCAGGGCTGTCGCCGGCCACGCTCGGACATCCCGTCCTCCGCCGCCCGCGGCCGCAGCGAGTAGTTCCGCGTGGGTGACATGATCGGGCGTGGAGACGACCAGCTCGTCCAGCATCCCGCCGGCAACGGTGTGATTCCGGCACACGAGGATCTCGGCGTCGACGCCGGAGATGGCCTCTGCCAGTTTCTCCTGGGCTTCGTTGCTGTAATCGATCAGAGTGCGGACCCGCCACAGGGCCGCAGAGTTGTGCAGCCGGCGCCGGTGGCGCAGCGCCGGTGCGTGCAGCCAGCCCCGCAATGCGCGCCGGACGGAGGGCTCGGCGACCCAGATAGCCAGTACGGTGGCCGTCAAAGTCAGGACCAGTACCTTCAGAACATAAGGGAGTGCCGCGTTCACTACAGCGGCATGAACCACAAGCTCAATCGGCAGCATGGCTGTGACGTTGGCCAGGGTAAGCCGGGCTTTCGAGGGGTGGGGCAGTTGGCCGCAGGCGTCACACAGCAGCGCTTTGATGGGGTTCCTTCGAGGCATTGTTATGGGTGGCGAGTCGTTCATGGACTGAACGGTCATGGGTTGCTCCTTTGTGCGGGGCGGTATGGGCAAGGGCGCCCGCGATGCCGGGTGCACCGCGTAAACATACGTTGTATGGAACTTAAACCGTACAACGTATGGAAGGTTGACCGCAACCCGGAGTCGCGCGGGCGATCGTCATCCCGCCGCGCGGCCGAGACCCCTTTTCATACACTGTATGAATCTGGTACCGTCCCTGTGTGGAAAAGGTGAAGAGTTCCCTGCGGGGAACCAGGAAGAGGGAGGTGCCTCTGACCGAGGCCGGGATCTACGCCGCCGCCCTGCGGCTTATCGACGCGGACGGGGTCGAGGCGCTCACCATGCGCAAACTCGCGACCGCGGTCGATGCGAACCCGATGTCGCTGTATCACCACGTGCCGAACAAGGACTGCGCCGCGGACGCCACGGCCGTCCCATTCCCCGGCCGGCCGCCGTCGGCGGGAAGGCTCCAGCGTGACCTGCCCCGGCCCCCTGCCCGCGAGGCGGGCCGGGGTTCCGCGCTTAGGATGAAGCTATGCCTCCCGCCCCCGATTCCCCCCTCTTGTGCCCGGTGTGCCGGGACGCTCTCCGCTTCGGTGGCGGCGGTGCCCGCACCCTGGTGTGCGGCGCCGGCCACAGCTTTGATGCCCGGTGATACTTACATTGCCTAAGCCGGGGCCGGCGATGTCCACCGCGGACAATTTCGCCAACTAGGTCAGTCAGCCGACATTGGCAGTAGTCCACCAAAACCGCGGAATCACGGTGGTCCGCATCTGGCGCTTTTCGCCAAGTGCCCTTGGGTCTCACAGTCGGGACGAGTCCTTCGGCTGTCAGTTTGGGGCCCTGAACGTCGAAACTAAACGTGCAGGGCCCCTCTGCTGTCGGGCGGCCACGGGGAGATGCCGCCTAACTTCGTGGCAGGGCTCAACATCATCCCACTGCACAGGGTCTGGCGACGGGATACGCGTCAGGTCTGTGGCAGCGAGGGATAAGAGCCCCGCTACACCGGACTCGAAATAGCCGACAACAGGCGTGCCAAATAGCAGCTTGGGGTGGCGACCGCGGTCGGGCCCCACCCGATCGCAACATAGGAAGAGGCCGCAGGACACACCAAAGAATCCGGCGATCCCATCAATTCCCCGTTGGGGAACGCCAATTTCGAGACGCGACGCGGATCAATCCCGGCATTGACTATCCGTCCTCCGTCCAACAGAAATGGTCGAAGCCGTGGCGGCCTGCTTTCGGTCGCTTTCCCGACGGCGGGCCGAGACCATGCCGACCAACGTGGCATACCTCCTAGCTGCCTCAGAGTCCCGCCCCGACCCCGCGACGCCGGGTCGCGATGTGCTCGGCGACCATGATCGTGGGGATGTTGGTGTTAGCCGACGGCGGTTCAGGGAGGATCGAGGCGTCGACTACCGAGAGGCCCGGCACTCCGTACACCCGTCCCGAGGTGTCGACCACGGCGCCGGCCCGAGGGTCCGTTCCCATCGCACAGGTGCCCACGGGGTGGTGGTAAGTCGTGGCCGTGGCCTTGATCCAGGCGCGAACGGCGACGGCGTCAGCGACCAGTTCCGGCTGGGGAGCGAGCCGGGAACCGCGAGTGATCTGGGTCAGGTGAGGGTGAGCCACGGCAGCGTCCGCGAGCTGCAGGCCCTCCACCAATCGGTCGATGTCCACCGGATTGCGGAAGTACCCGAGGTCGATGGCCGGTGCGGTGTTCGGGTCGAGTGTGAGCAGCCGCACCTCACCGCGCGACGCCGGCTTCAGCAAGGCTGCGGCGAGCAAGCAGCGGTACCCGTCCCCGAGCCGGTACGGTCCGCACACCATGAGCTGGAGATCCGGGGGATCCGAAGCGGATCTCCGGCTGCTCCGGGCTGTCGCCATCACCTGGAAGAGCGGAGGGTCTCCCAGCGGTTGGAGACACGGCAGGTCGATTGCCACCCAGGGGTGGTCGGCGAGATTCGTCCCCACACCGGGCAGGTCCATCGTGACGGGACTGCCCAATGCGGCTACGTCCGCGGCGGGGCCGATGCCAGACCGGATGAGCAGCGCGGGCGAGTGGTAGGCGCCAGCGCAGACAATCACCTCATCGGCCGCGACGATCTCGCCGTCGGAGGACCGGACACCTATTGCACGCCCGCGACGTAACACGACCTCGGCGATCGGACAGGTCGCGCGGATCGTCAGGTTGGGCCGGGAGCGGATGGGATCCAGATAGGCCCGAGCGGTGCTGACCCGAAGGCCCCGCACACAGTTGACTGGTATCGCTGACAGGCCGACGGCCCCCGGGGCGTTGTGGTCTGGAATTCGCGGGATCCCCACGTCCGCGATGGCGTCCTCCATGGCGAGCGTGAGCTCGGACCGTTCGTCCCCCCGATAGCGGCGGATCGGTACCGGCCCGTCCGTCCCGTGATAGGGCGACGAACCGAAGTCCAGGTCATGCTCAAGGCGTAGGAAAGACGGCAGCACGTCGGCGAACGTCCATCCCGGCAATGCCCAGCCGTCGTAATCGGCCGGATGCCCGCGCAGGGCGAAGGTGGCGTTGACGGCCGACGAGCCCCCGGTCACCCGCCCTTGTGGAAGGTCCAACGGAGGTCCGTCGGCGACACCCGTCCCATGAAGCCCCCAGTCGTGCGAAGCCGTGCTGGTGCCATGGATGCCGTCCGCGAGGTCAGCCGGAAGCCTCGCCGACGGGTAGTCCGGCCCCGCTTCGAACAGCACCACCTCGCAGTCGGCGTCCTCGCTGAGCCGCGAAGCCAACACGCAGCCTGCACTGCCCGCACCCACCACGGCCACGTCATACCGGCTCGTCATTTCTTGCCCTCGCTTCCGACTCCAGTCTCGGACGGCGGTCGGGATATTACTAGTTCGAATTCGAACCGGCCCAGAGAGGTCTCCGGGCCGCGATCAACGCCGACGGCGCGTATGCCACCCGGATCCAGCCCCAATCCCGTAAGGAAGTCAGGTACTGATCAACAGACTTTCTGAAGTGGTTACGAAGATCTGTACACCATAGGCAGCGTGTCGCTAGCGTCGGAACTGCACCTGACCGATCCGGCAAAACTTAGGGAACCGGCGCCACAAACTTCCAATTAGACTGGCCGCGATGACCCGGTTCGCAGGCACGTGCGTCCGCGGGAGCCCGGCGATTCCTTGTGGGAAGTTCTTTCCAAATTGAACTACATCTCACAGCCCACGCTGACATTTCCACTACGATTCGAGATTCGTGTTCAGGTTGGACGAGCCGGTACTTTGCTTTGCTAGCTGCCTTTTGAATATGCTCAAATGAACCGTGGCCTACTCGCCCATAGGTGAACACTATGTGGGAGTTTAGGTCGGAAATTCATGGAGCTTCCTGGCAGATCTCGCGGAGACTTAACGTGGCCGAACGTAGCTTTATCGAGCAGGCAAAACGGATCGAGGCTGACCGGGCGGCCAGGGAAAAGCCCGAAGACCCGGGGCGCGATTTGGAACTCTCAAGCCCCGACCGTCATTAGGTGGATAGTGGATGGGCTCGCTGACTGAGTCCCGTCAGAGTGTGTGTGCTTAGCCGCAATTGTCCAAGCTGCCTTCAAATAAGTGGCGTCGATAAGATGCCATCAGCACTTTCGCCGAACACAAAGGAGCCCAGTGCGAATCGTCTCGTGGAACTGTTCTATGGCGTACTACAAGAAGCGCCACCTGATCGAGGCGCTGCAGCCCGACGTCGTCATTCTCCAAGAGGTCGCCAAGAAAGACATTTCCGCGGCTGAGCATCCCTTCGCGGCATGGACGGGCAGCAATCTGAACAAAGGTCTCGGAGTTATTGGATTCGCCAACGCTCGCTACAAAATTTCAGAACACGCGGATCCCAATTTGCCCTGGCATCTTCCCTTTTCGATCGACGGACTCAACGTCATTGCCCTTTGGGCGCATCAGTTGAATCGCGAGCTAAGGTATGTTCGCGTGACCCATGAGATAGTCGACCGCCACGCTGGATTCCTCGCTGGCGGCCGGGCGTTGCTTATGGGGGACTTCAACAGCAACACGGTCTGGGAGAGGGCGCATCCCAAGAGGAACCACAGCATGCTGGTCGAAAAGCTTGCTGGGCTTGGACTCAGCAGCGTGTACCACCGCGACGCGGTGAACGACCAAGGGGCGGAGCCGACGAAAACGTACTTTCACACCCGGAACCTCCGATTCGGGCATCACATTGACTTCGCATTCCTGAGCGACGGCATCCCGGCCGATCTCCGAGTAGGGTGTTCAGAAGACTGGTTGGCGCATAGCGACCACATGCCGCTGATCTTGGACATCGCCTAGTAACACGCGGTTTTATGGCGCCGAGCCGGCTCAGCAACCTTCGTTCGCGTGGCACCGAATAGCCGGCGGCAAGTGGAGACTGTCCGCGAGCCCCGCTTGGACTGACCTTCCGGTCTTTCCTTCGGGTGTAGAAAAGGACCATCTTGCCTGTCCGTGGGGAGGCGGAACCAAGCCAATGCCACCGGGATAATAGTGTGCAGGGGAACGGTTCTCAGGACCAAGTAGCTTGTCTATTTACACCGTCTCTTCTGTGAGATGAAGTTCTAATTGGAAGAAACGGCACGGGTAGTTGGTGGTCTAGTCCCTTTGGATCTCAACAAAGCGGTCCTTGCACGGAACGTCGTGCAGGGACCGCTTTGTGAGCTTCCAGCCACTTGGCTGTCTTGAGCCTTGTCTCGCCGGACCGAATCGGCGTCCGCACCGAACTCCCTCTGCTCATGGTCCGGCAATAGAGACCGGAGCCGCCGCGTCGTTCATAGTGACGGGCCTTGCCACAGACATTGACTAACCGGTTTGTTGCCACGTTTCAGGTTGCACTGCTAGTCCTGTCATTCGCTGCTGCGATCTGGATAATGCTTAGGGTAAGGAGCAGGCACCTGCGGGTCAGACGGTGGGCTAATCACGAGTCGGGAAGCGCTGTGCCGTGTTTGGCAGTCGGAGGTCCGCGCAGCCCTTGCACCAGACTTGCTTGCCTAGAACCGGGTAGTGCCGCGCAGCCGGTGGGGGCGACCGTCCGGGTCCATGACAAGGCGGCTCAACGGATCTGCCCAGAGACGTTGGCGGGGCGACACTGGCTCTGTGGTGTGGTGGCGCACGTGTCCGGCCGGTCGGGGGGAGCGGTGCCCGGTTTCATGCCAGCTGTCGAGAGCGTCTGCGGTGGTGTTCCAAAGCTCGAGCCCGGCCACCGGGTCGTGGAACTGGGGATCGTTCTGCTCCAGGCCCAGGTGTTCGGCCCAAAGTTGGTGCCGGAGCCCTTGGGCCAACGGCCGGGAAGTGTCGTGGCCGTTGTCCGTGCCGGGCGCGTCCCGGTTGTCGGCAGTCGTGTCGAATACGGCGCAGGTGAGCTCGCTATCGGTTGTCCAAGATCGGCGGTTGAAGTTATCTGAGCCGCAGGTCATCCAGGTGTCATCGATGATGCAGACCTTGGCGTGGACGTAGATCGGAGTTCCGGCTCTGTTCTCCAGATCGAACACGCCGACCCTGTCCGGCGCGACCCGGCGCAGCATCCTGATGGCACGCAGTTGCCCGATCCGGATAGCCGGCCCTGCGAGAGGACCGTCGGAGTCGGGGTAGCGGGGCACGACGGCGATCACGTTCAATTCGGGGTTCCGTTCGAGGGCCTCCGCAATTCCGGTGGCGACCTCTGTTGACCACAGGTACTGGTCCTCGATGTAGATCAGCGACCGGGCGCGGGCGAAGGCCTTCGCATAGGCGCGGGCAATGCTGCGTTCCCCAGTTGGAGCGAACGGGAACGGGGAACGTTTCACCCCGTAGGTGCGCAGCAGCTGCACGGCATGAGGGCCCGCCGGTGGCGGCGGCGGTGCAGTGGGCGGGAGCGGTTCGGGGTGCCGGGGCATACGGGCCAGACGTTGCAGCAGCATCCGATAGGGGGTGCGCCGGTCCAGGGGATGGGGGTCGTTCCACCGTTCAGCAAACACCGCCAGGACATCTGCCACCACGGGGCCACGCAGTTCGAGGGCGGCATCGTGCCAGGGGGGTCGTTTCCCGTACCGGGAATCCATGTCCACCGCTTGCGGATCTCCCGCGTGGTCGGCATCGTCTCGACGGGTGTGGGAAAGGTCGATCCCGCCAACGAACGCGACGTCCCGCGACGGGTCGTCGCGATGGCGGATGACGAAGATCTTTTGGTGGTGGGAGCCGAACAGGCGTACACGCTGATCCAGAAGCACCTCGCCGCCGGCGTCGTTGACCTGACGACTTAGGAGCTCATTGGATCGGCCGCTGATCGGGGCCGATACACGCTCTCCGTGGGATCTCCAGACAAGGCCCCGCACTTCCACTCCCGCGCGGGCCAACGCCGCGAGCACGTCGCCGATCGACGGTCCGTCCGTCAGCAGCCGCTCGTCGGCGTCGCCACGCCAGTCGGTGAACCACACGCGGTCTCCCGCCTGCAGAGCCGTCAACTCCTCATACAGTCGGGCGAAGTAGGTCGCTCCATGAATCAGGGGCCGCACTAGATTGCCCTCCGACCAGGACGGCGATCCGTCACCGCCCGCGTGGACGTCTGTGGCCAGATTCCCCCACTCAGCGCGACTCAGAAACCACGTACCAGCATCACTGTCCACTCAGTCCTTCTTTCGGGGCCCGAGGCCAGGCTACTAGTGTCCGGTCTCCAAAGTAGCCTACGACTGTGCTGACTAGAATGTCAGCGGCCGGGTCGTTAGCGCCAGGTATTAGCGGATTAGCGGATCAATGCAGCGCGACGCCGGCACTGGCTGACGCCCGGAGATGTCTGTTACGGCCTGCCATCAACGGCCAACGACCAAGGCTGGCCGCGGCGCCGCGGCCGGCAGAGGACAGCGGCGGCACGTGGGGCCGGGCGAACAATGTCCAGGCCGTCAACGACCCCAGCCACGAGGAGCACAAGGCCTACCGGGAGTAGCTGGGAATGATCCCACACGACACGCTGGACCCGAAGGCTTCGACAATGACGAGGTCAACGAGGACCCGACCGACCTCTCCTGAGGGGCTACCCAGATGGCATCCAGTGCCGTTGACGCAGGTGTTGAGTGTCACAGGCCGCCGTAGTACCGTGACAGCCACTGTCAACACGCATCACACGGACTCGGGAGCGATCATGGCATATATGACACGTGGGCTGGTGGCCGTCACGGCGGCCCTGGCATTGAGCGTGACCGGCGGCGTCGTCGCCGGCCCAGCGTTCGCCGATCCGCGGGAGACGGGAAAGACCGCGACCGCTACCGGGTACGGTGGCGCGGTGAGCACCGTTGATCCCGAAGCGTCGGCTGCAGCGATCGAGGTACTCCGCAGGGGCGGCAACGCGGCGGATGCAGCCGTCGCCGCAGCCGCAACCCTCGGTGTGACCGAGCCGTACAGCGCCGGGATTGGCGGTGGGGGCTACTTCGTGTTCTACGACGCGAAGACCGGCGACGTGGGCACGATCGACGGCCGCGAGACTGCACCGTCAGCGATGCCCCACGACGCGTTCATCGACCCGGCGACCGGGCAGCCCTACCGCTTCACGCCCGAACTCGTCACGAGCGGCGTCTCCGTTGGCGTCCCCGGCACGCCGGCCACCTGGGAGCGTGCCCTCGACAGGTGGGGCACGTTGAGCCTTGGCGATGCCCTCAAGCCTGCCATCAACGTGGCGACCCGTGGGTTCGTGGTCGACAAGACGTTCCGCCAGCAGACCCTCGACAACAAGCCCCGGTTCGAGGCGTTCACCTCGACCAGCAACCTCTTCCTCCCGGGTGGCGACGCCCCCGCCGTCGGCAGTGTCTTCCAGAACCACGACCTCGCCGAGACCTACCGGCTCCTCGCCAAGAAGGGCACGGACGGCTTCTACGGCGGCCCGCTCGCGGCCGAGATCGCGGCCACGGTGCAGTCTCCGCCCAAGACTTCCAAGACACAGCTGCCGGTCCCGGCAGGCCAACTGACGACGGCGGATCTCGCCGCATACCGCGCCCTGGATCAGGCGCCCACGCACGTGGACTACCGCGACCTGGACGTCTACGGCATGGCGCCGTCCAGCAGTGGCGGCACCACGGTCGGCGAGGCGCTGAACATCCTGGAGCCGTCCAACCTGTCCGGGATGTCCACGCCCGGCGCCCTTCATCACTACCTCGAAGCCACCGCACTTTCCTTCGCGGACCGTGGCAAGTACGTGGGTGACCCCGCGTTTGTCGGTGTCCCCACCGCTGCGCTCACTGACCCGTTGTTCGGCAAGGAGCGCGCCTGCCAGATCGACCCGCTGCACGCGGCGGCCAAGCCGGTTGCGCCGGGGGACGTGTCCTCGTACGACGGCGCGTGCCCGGCTGCCGCTGTGGCGCCCGCTGACGAGAAGGACACCGAGAACATCTCGACGACCAATCTGACGGTCGCGGACAAGTGGGGCAACGTGGTGGAGTACACGCTCACGATCGAGCAGACCGGCGGGTCCGGCATGGTGGTGCCCGGCCGCGGCTTCCTGCTCAACAACGAACTGACCGACTTCTCGACCGTATACAACCAGACCGACCCGAACCGGATCGAGCCGGGGAAGCGTCCGCGCTCGTCCATGTCGCCGACCATCATCCTCAAGGAGGGCAAGCCGTTCCTCGCTCTCGGCTCGCCCGGCGGTTCTACCATCATCACAACCGTCCTGCAGACGATCCTGAACCGGGTTGACCTGGGCATGACCATCTCCGAGGCGATCGCTGCACCTCGTGCCTCGCAGCGCAACACGGCCAAGGTCACGGCCGAGCCCGAGTTCATCGCCGCGCACGGCAGCCAGCTGGCACCCTTTGGCCATCAGTTCACGCCGTCGGGGGATGCATTCACCTCGGCAGCGGAGATCGGCGCCGCGACCGCCATCGAATTCCTGCCGGACGGCGGCATGGTCGCAGCCGCCGAGCCCGTGAGGCGCGGGGGCGGATCCGCTATGGCACTCAAGCTGCCGCCGCGGTAGGGCCGCACAGTCCAGGACGGGCTGCTCGTTTTCGATCTGCAACCACCACCGGCTCCGGCGCTACGACCGGCGACTCCTGCCCGCGGCACGGACTTCGGACCCTGAACCGACAACGGACTATGGCTAAATCCCTGATATTGATAAATGGACTTCCTGGCTCCGGGAAGACCACGCTCTGCCGGCAACTCGGTCAGGCCTTGTCCTGGCCCGTCATCGCCAAGGACAAGCTAAAGGAAGCACTTGCAGACATCGCTTTTGGGAATGTCGGAACGGCGGGCGTGGGCAGATCGCGTCTGAAACGATGTGGCAGCTGGCGGCGTCGATCCCACCATTCGACTCTTGTAGGGCAGGGAGCGCACCCCTAGCGTGACCCTTGCACGTCAACTGCTTCACAGATTCGGAGGGGAAGCTATGTACGTCGTGGTAGAGACCTGGACAGCGAAGCCCGAGTTCCTCGCGGCGCCGCTCAAAACGAAAGAGGATCTCTTCGCCGAGATCAAAGCGGCGATGGTCGAGATGGCGCAGGTGGGAATCACCACGCTGGGCTGGGGTTCTGTCGACCGATCGGCCGGACAGAGCGCGGACTACGACTGGTTCGCGGTGTGGCAGGCCCCAAACGCGGAGCTCGCGAACGCCTTCCTGCAAGGTGTCGAGCGTTCCGGTTGGTACACCTGGTTCGAGCAGGTCAATGTGCTCGGCGAACTCCGCACCGTCGACGCCGTCGCAGCGGAGCACCTAGCCCTGAAGGGGGAGGACGTGCACTGACGACAGTCGGTGCGCCGAAATGCCATCCTGTCCTGATCCTCTGGTCGAACAACATCAACTCTCCAAACTGTGCGGTGGTTGATTACGCCGAAGAATCTTCTGGCAGGTCCGGGAAGTTCTTCCTGCTCTGCGCGTGCAGCGACTCGAACTTGAGCTGGTTGCTCGCAACGTTGAGCTGTTCCGAAGGGAAGGGCTGGGGAATACCATGCCTTTATGGACACCAGGCTGTTCGTCTACCTCAGTTACGCGGACGCGTCCGCCGCATTGGATTGGATGCAGCGGGTCGGGTTTGACGTTGTTCGCCGTCAGGACGGAGATGGCGGCCAGGTCCTCCACGCTGAGGTTCGCATGGGTGAGGCAGTGCTGATGGTGGCGAGCAACGATGCCGACTACCAGCGGCCTGCCCTGATCGGCCGATCCACGGGTCAGGGACTGTACCTTCTCGTCGAGGATGTCGACGAATTCCATCGGAAGGCACTGGCCGCCGGCGCTACGGCAGTGATTGACCCCGAGAACACCGAATGGGGCACGCGGCGGACCAGAGTTCTTGATCCCCAAGGGCAGGAATGGAGCGCGGGCACGTATGAACCTGGAGTCATGTGGTGATTGCGCAGTTTCCATGAGGCCTTTCCCGCAAAGTTGGCGCCCGAACGGGTTGCGACGCTGCAAGAACGCCCAGTTCCAAGCCTATGGTTCCTCGTGCCGCGAGTAGGAAGAGCCGGAGGGGGTCCGTTCCAACAGTCCGAAGTCGATCATGTAGCGGCGCAGCATAACGACATCATCGCTGTAACTGAGGAGCCGTTCATTGACCTGCTTTTCAGTTAGCTTTTCGCCCGGCCCGATGGCTTCGCTGACAATCCATGCCAGGAGCTCCCGCCGCTCCGCCATGTTGGCTGGATACCTCTCGATCCTGCCCAGCCGCATGAAGCGAGCCAATCCGGTCTGCGCCTGCCGCCGGGGTTGCTGCGTGAGCAGTTCACGGAAGATCGACTCAGACGCCTCCAATTCGTTGGCAGCATTCCGTTCGACGAGCCCACACTCAAGCAGGGCGGCGATGGCCCGGTTCCGCCGTCGGTCATTCAGATCACCAGCCACGTCGGGAACCGGGGCGCCAAGCACGATTTGCGCGTAGGCGGTCCGCGCGTCGTTATTGGCGAGGGCTGCCAGCACCCGCCGCCAGTGCGGTCCGCTCAGCCTCGTTTCTCCGGTCACAGCGTTTTCCTCACTCTGCGTCTGCCCCCGCCTGTGCTGGTCACGGTGTGCTTGGTCAACAGGCAAGATCGTAGTCCTGCACGAGCGTGACGGACAGGGTCTGCGGGCGGCAGGCTGTGCGGCGATGCGGCGAAAGGGCGGGACGCGGCAACACCCCCTTCCCGAAGGCCACCTGATGGCGGCCGGTGCATCCGAAGGGGGCGTTGCCAGTGGTGTTCGGATCAGGAGTCGGCGGACTCCTCCGCCGGCTCCACAGAGGTTTCTGCGGTGGCTTCTGCGGCCTTTTCGGCAGCTTCCGCGGCGGCCTCGGCGGCGGCCTCCGCAGCTTCGGCGGCGGCTTCCTCTGCAGCCTTCGCCTGAGCGGCTGCCTTTGCGGCGGCCGCTTTCGCTGCCGCGGCTTCGCGCTTCTGGGCCTGGGTGGTCTTCTTGGTGATCTTCTTGGCTTCCTGGGCGGCGCGCTTCTGCGCGGTATCCGCGACGGCGGCAGCGTTCTTCGCGACGGCGGCAGCCTTCAGGGCGGTGACCTTGGCCTTCACTGCCGCAAGCTTCGCGGCGGCCGCCTGCTTCTTCAACTCCGCCTTGGCCTTCGCCTCGGTGGCCTTCGCGGACACCGAGTGGGCGGCCGTGGTCGGGGCCGCGGTGGCGACACCGGCACCAGCTCCAGTGAGAACGGCTGCGGTCAGGACGACAGCGCCCAGCTTCTTCGCAATCGACATGCGTAGTGCTCCAATGATGTGTGGCCCGGCAGTGCGGGCGGGGATCCGGCTCGCCGGTTGCCGTCAGCCTAGAGTGGAAGCAGAGCGCTGTTCAATCAGATGCACCGATGCTTGGCAGAACCTTGGCGAACGTTGAGGCTCCAGCCATCCGGGACCCATTTTGTGCCGGACGTTATTGGGACGGTCACGCGCCTGTTTGTTGCGAGCGGATCATGCGGCCACCCGCTGTTCTGCCGGGGCCGGGAAGCGGACATCCGGGGTGGTGTGCTCGGCGTAGACGCCGGCGCCCAGGGCCGGGCCCGCGTAGGCGTTGACTAGCTCGGGGGCGCCAGTAACGTCCACGAACAGATCACGGACCCAGGCGGGTGCGGCCAGGATGCTGAAGTTCGGGTTGGCCACATCGTTGCGGTAATGGCGGGACAGGCGTTTCTTCTTGCCGTTACCGAGCAGGTCCACGCGCAGGACAGTGAAGGGGGCGTCTTCGGTGGTGGCGCTGATTCTGATGATCGCCAGGTCGGCGGTGAACGGGCGGTCCTTGGCCGTGTCGCGTACCTTGTGGGTCGGCGCCAGGTTGACGGTCCATTCACGGAACCGGCCGGTGGTGGCTGTCGTGGTCAGGGTGGCGGGGTTAGATGGCGTCGTCAGCAGGGTGGTCATCGAACTCGTCCTCCTCATCGTCATCGGGCAGGGTGGTGCCGGCGGTCAGCTACAAGAATGCCTTGGCCGGGGGATCGCAAAGGTCGGAGGCGTGCACCTGGACATCGGGTCAAGGGCACATATAGGAGGCTGCTGAAGGATGAGGCCATGCTCTCTAAGATAGTCAGCACCCCTTCGGCGGTGATGACGGGGGCATTGCTCATGGGTTAATTCTTTCAGTTCGTCGGTTATGCCATGCGGCCCACGTGCACGGCGGGCGCGTCGTACTCACCGGGCAGACCATGGCCGGCGCTTCTGGAAGGCGACGGCGGGGTAGCCGGACCCTCCTGCATTGCCGTCGCGTCGGCCCCGGTGCGTCAACTGTTCTGGGAGTGCAGTAGCTGTAATCTGGCTTCGAACCGCTCACAACTTCATGGGGGAACATTGACTGAGAACATCCCGGCCGTCCCGCCGGTGCCGCCGTATCCCCAGACACCGCCCTACCCGCCGCAGGGGCAACATGCCCCCTTCGCGGGCAACGCGCCGTCCTACGGTGCCCCCCAGGCCTACGCTCCGCCGTACGGCCAGCAACCTTACCTACAACCATCCCAGCAGCCGTATCCGGCCTACCAGCAGGCGCCGCAGCCGCGGTATTCACCGGACGGCCAGTGGACCTACGCGGGGGCTTCGAATGCTCCGAAGTCCTCCTGGTACCGGGTTGGGGCTGGCATCACGTCGATCGTGCTGGGGTCCTGGCTGTTTCTCCAATTCCTTGTCGGGGCCTCCCTGGGACTCGGCATCCTAGCCTTCCTGTCGCTTGTCGCCGCCGGCGGGACAGTCGTGTCGGGCATTGTCCTGCTGGCCAAGCAGCGGAGCCGGGGGAGAGGGGTGGCCGTCACGGTGCTGAGTTTCGCTGGGCTTGCACTCTTCGTGGGCTTCTTGCACCTTGCGGGCCGAGCCGGCCCCGGCATGTTCTTCTTCAATTTCCTGCTGTCAGTCCCGGTACTGGTCGTCATGGGCATCGGGTTGTCCCGGGAAACGCGCAGCGCCTGACCGTTCGCACAGAATGGCCCCGTACCGGTGATCGGCACGGGGCCATCTGTGTCGGCACCAGCGTCCCACAGCTCCTGTTGGAGACATTCTGCCCGGGCAAACAACCTGCAGCCAGGGGCATCCGATCGGCTAAAGACCGGCTTCTTCAGAGCAATGCCGGTTCTGGGAATCGTCAGCGGTATTCCACCCGGTGCGTCAGGCTGCTGACGCTGGCGGGAGGGATTCGCGAGGCCAGACGGCGCGATCCGCACACACCTGCCTTCCCGGCGGCTTCCCGAAGACGATGTATGGCAGACTTTCCCCGACCACCCACCGGAGATTCCATCCACGACCGCGGAGAACCCATGCTGGATTTGATCCTTGACATCCTCAGCGCAGCTCTGGAGGCGGTCTGGGCCAACTGGGGGCTCACGGCCAAACAACGCGTCAAGCGTGGGCTCAGACTCTCGCGCCGCCGGAATCTGTCCGCCAAGAGCAGGCAGTTCGCTCAGACATGGCTGGATCATGGGCTGCAGAATCTTGCCGACCTTGGGCTGCAGGCGCGGGAGCCGGAGCTCAGAACGGCGCTGTCCAGGGTGAAGGAACCCGCCCCGTCGGACCCTGCTCCAGAGCTGAACGACGCCGGCCGTCCCTAGTCAGCCGGATCATCCTGCTCGTGTTCACGCTGCTGGAATCCAGGCCCGAAGGGCAGCGGTTCGACTAGCCGCCCTGGTCATGGCGCGGAACGGGAAGGCCACCGGGTCATAGCCGCCGGTGGCCTTCCTCCGTCCGCATGACTGCGCTTCCCGGGCCCGCGCCCGGTCCGCGCTACTTCGCCAGCGTGACGGTGGCTTCGTAGGTGAGGATTTCGGTGCCGTTGCCTTCTTCGCCGTTGTCGGGGGCCACCTTCATGGTGAGGTGCCCGCCGTCGGCCGTCATTTTGAACGGGTTGCGTGTGGCCACGTGGCCTGCGGTGGACCACTGCTGGAACGGGACGTCGCGGATTACGTTGCTGGACTTGAGGTCGATCATCGCCATGCCGCCGAGTTCGTAGGTGGCACCGGTGCCGCCGGCCGCCGGGGTCTGCGGGAGGTTGGTGATTCCGGCGCAGAGCATCCTGGAGTTGGGCACGTACTGGCAGTCCTGGTAGTCGATGAAGTAGTTCGGGTTCTCCCAGGTCGAGAGCTGCTTGCCCTGCAGGTCCCATTCGGCGAAGCGGCGCGAGCCCCAGGTGTTGCCCACCAGATGGCCGGTCTGCTTGTCCATCACGATGCCACCGAAGTGGTCCTTCACCTCGAACTGCTTGTGCACCTCGAGGGTGTTCGCGTCGACCCGGTAGATGATGGCGCTGCTGTCGGGCCGGTACTGGGCCACGGGGACCCAGACGTTGGTGCCGTCGAAGTCGATGCCCCCCGGGTGGTACATGTCGCCCTCGCCCAGGATGATGTCCTTTTGCAGGTTGCCGGCTTTGTCCATGACGAACAGGTGGCCGACGCCCTTACCGGGGGTGCGGTCGAACCCGTTCTGCGGGCTCGGGAACTTCACGGTCGGCTCGATGATCTGAACGGCCGAGAGGAAGATGTGGTCCTGGCTGTAGGCGATTCCCTCGGTGTGGTACGTAGGGAAGTTCAGCTTCAGGCTTGACGTCTGCTGCCACTTCGTGTTCCGGTCAACGCCATTGAAGGCGTCGGCCAGCGCCGTATTTTTTTCACCGTGGTTGCCGGAATCGGCGCTCTTTCCTGCGGCCTGGGCGGCCGCGGTTCCGCTGATTGCGGACGCGGCCAGGACGATTGCTGCGGCGGCCGTGAGGATGCCTCGGGTGCGAGTCGTGCTCATTGGGGAGCCTCTCAAAGGTTGGATCTCAACAAGGACTCCCGACGCTACTTCCCGGTAATGAACCCCGGGTGCGGGCCGGTGAACAGCAGGTTGCGGAGCAGTCCGAGGGCGGCGCGCAGCACCCGGCCACCCGAATCGATTGAGATCACTACGCGCTGTGGAGACCTCCCAGGTTCAGCCTTCGCAGTCGGTGCAGTAGACCTGGGCGCCCGTCTGCCGGGCGATCTGGGAGCGGTGCCGGACCAGGAAGCAGGAATAACACGTGAACTCGTCGTTGGCCTGCGGAATGACCTGAACAATCAGCTCTTCGGCGATGAACTCGCCGCCCGGGACTCCGGCCCCGTCCAGCCCGTCGGCCTCGTCGAGCTCCTGGACGACGCTGCGGGCGTCCGGGGCGTTAGCGGACTGCAGCGCCTCCAGGGAGTTTTCCTGGGTTTCCTTGACGTCCGAGCGGACTTCGTCGTAGTCGGTTGCCACGTGGCTGTTCTCATTTCTCGAGTGTTGACTAACCTCAGTGCAACGTACAGCACGCCGCGGTTGTTCCGCTGCCGCGGGCAGAATCGACGCCCTGCGGCGTTAGCGGGCAGGGCGGGACGCCAATGCCGATGCTCTCCGAGATGACCGACGTCGAGTTCAGCGCGGCGGCCCGATACCAGTTCGCACAAAGTACCGGCGTGGTGGCCATCGCGGTCCCCGGATCCAGCGCAGTTGACAGGGTCATCGCTTCCGCCACGAGCCGGGAGACCAAATACCCGCACGAGTTTTTTACCTCCAGGACCGCCGCAGTCACATGGCTGCAGGAAATTATCGGGAGCCGCGATTAGGATGCGGCCATGTGGGCAATGTTCGTGCAGGATTCGCGCATCATCCAAGACAGACCGGTCTTTCCCGTTGTAATGTGGCTTCACGGTCTTCCAACCCGTTTGCTCCAGGGTTGTATCAAGGGCTCTAGGGATCGTGGCCGGTTCCGGGCTCTGCCGGAACGGGAACAAAGGATTAGCCAATGTCCATTAAGTTGTCGTCCCGTCCGGAACCCTCCCACGGGTACCCGCCCGCGGACCCGTGGGAACGCGAACCGGAGGACAGCAGGGTACGGGAGATACGCCTGCAGGCCGCCGAGATCATCGCCGCGGTGCTGTCCGATTCCTTGCCGGGACAGGCCCGTGCCCGGGATCAGCTGTGTCGTTTGCTGCGGGCCAACCCGGGCCGACCGGAAGTGGCGCTGGCGGCGCACCTGATCGCTCTGCGGGAGGAGCCTGCCGGGGGCCGCCGACCCGATCTGACACTCGTCCAGGGGGAAGCGTCGGAAGTCGAAACGCCCGCGCAGCCCTCACGGCCAGGCGCTGGGCGGGCGCCCGGGTCCCGTCCAGGCGCCCGCCAACCCCTCCTGCATCATCGTCCCGCTGGGCGAGTGCACTATGGTCGCGCGGATCTGGCCGGGCTCGGCGGCTTGTCAGGGGACGGAACCTAAACGCAACGATTCAGAAGTCCGCGTGCCCGCGTGGCCACGCGGTGATCCGTTTCTGGAGTCAAGGGCTTAAGGTGGTCGGGACGTACCCGGAACCACGAAGGGGACCATCCCCATGGCTCGCATTTTCATCACCGGATCGACCGACGGACTCGGACTCGCCACCGCCCGGACGCTGTTGAATCAAGGCCACGAGGTCCTGCTGCACGCCCGTACCAGGGCACGTGCCGCCGCCCTCGATGACCTCGCCCCGCAAGCGGCCGGCGTCGTCGTTGGTGACCTCAGCAGCGCCGTCGAAACGCGGGACCTCGCCGAACAGGTCAACGCCCTGGGACGAATGGACGCCGTGGTCCATAACGCCGGTGTCTACCTCGCGCCGGGGCGCGTCGCGACGCCGGAGGGACACTCCCGCACTCTGGCGGTTAATGTTCTCGCCCCCTACCTGCTCACGGCACTGATCCAACGGCCCGGCCGCCTGGTCTACATCAGCAGCGGCATGCACCATGGGGCCAGCGGCAATCTCCATGACATCGATTGGACCGAGCGGCGCTGGAATGCCAGCGCGGCCTACTCCGAGAGCAAACTCCATGTTTCTGCGCTCGCCGCCTCGGTCGCCCGGCACTGGCCCGATGTGTTCAGCAACTCCGTTGACCCCGGCTGGGTAGCCACCAAGATGGGCGGAGCCGGCGCCCCTGACGACCTGGCCATGGGTCACGACACCCAGAGTTGGCTCGCCGTCAGCAATGACCCCGCAGCCCTGGTCTCCGGCAGCTACTGGCACCACCGCCGGCCGCGTAAACCGGCCCCGGAGGTCAACGACACGGCCTTTCAGGACAGGCTCACCAACAAACTCGCCGAACTTACGGGCGTAACGCTCTTTTGAAATACAGAAGGAACAAGCCGGGCTGTCTTGCGGTTACTGCCGGCCGCACTTCAGGCGGATGCTCAGGTTTCCTGTCGGTTCGCTGCTGCCCGGCTCCGTGGCAACAGGAATCCGACCGCGACAAGCCAGAGGAGTCCGCCGAACCGCCCGATGGGCAACAGGAACTGGAGCGGCTCGATCACCATGGACAGGAAGCTCAGCTCGGCCAAGGCGGCGATGACGAGGCCGGCCCAGGCCAGCCAGCGCGGCACGAAGCGCAGGATGAGCGCCGGGACGGCGATTCCGGCCACGAGGAGCCCCAGGCCAACGACGAAGGCGACGCCGCCGGTGATGAACGCGAGAAACGACAGCGCATGGGTCAGCGGCACATCGGTGGTGATTTCCGGGCGGCTCAGGACCCACCCCACGGCGGCCGAGAGCATGAGGAACACCGAGGCGGTGATGCCGCCGAAGAAACCGATCGCGGGCCCGGGGACGCGCACGCCAAGCCGGAGCTGCCGGGCGTAAACGGTGGCCGCGAAGATGCCCAGCGGTACTGCTGAACCGAACTGGAAAAAGCTGGCGAGCCGCACCGCATCGGGGTTTCCGTGAAAGAAGGCCGCGACCTGGCTGGCAGGAGAGAACGGCGAGACGAAGGTCTGGCCGCCCGTGAGGATCGCGCTGCTGAGCAGGCCGCCGACCGTGAGTCCCAGGCTCACGGCCGCCAGGATGCCCGGGTTGGGGCCGCCGGATCGTGTCGTTGGAGAGGTGGGGTGGGGGGATAGGTCAGTCATGATCGCTTCTTTCACGTAGTTACGTCACAACTAAAATGATTCATCCGTTGAATGATTCTGTCAATAGCGTAATATTGGGGCATGGACTCACCGGATCCGTCGCGGTCGAAGCGAACCGCTTTTCTGCTGTCCCAGCTCGGGGCGCTGGCTTCGGCACGCTTCGCCGAGCGTACACGCGAGCTCGGGCTGACTCCGAGCGACGCGGGCGTCCTCCGCCTGCTGGGCCGCACCCCCGGGCTTAGCCAGCGGTCCCTCGCCGACCGCTTGGGCGCGGTGCCGAGCCGCGTTGTTCCACTTATCGACTCGCTGGAAACGCGAGGCCTGGTCGCGCGGGTGCGCAGCCGCACCGACCGGCGGAACTACGAGCTTCGGCTGACGGCCGAGGGCGTGAAGATCCTGGGAAATCTGCGCGGGATCGCCGAACGCCATGAAGCCGAACTCCTGGCCCCGCTCACCAGCGAACAGTCTGCGCAGCTGGGGAGCCTGCTGGCCACGTTGGCCAGCGCCCACGCCCTCGACTCGGACCTTCATCGGGACACGACCCCGGAGTGAAGCCACCCGCAGACACGGGAACATGCCCGTCTGTGCCAGTTCCCGACGTCGTCCGCACGGATCATTTTTCGCGGCAATCACAGTCCTTTTCAGCCGGCGGGCACTGTGGGATCATCCCGATATGGGCGAAAATACTGAACCGCGGGCGACCTTGCCCTCTGGCCCCGAGCGTATGAAGGGCACGCATCACCGCGACGTTGATGGCTACGGAAATCCGATCACTCAGCAGCTTCGCATTGTCGGTCAACGCCGCCGCGAAGCGGAAGAAAAGCTCGACCGGCACTTGCAGGAAGCACGCAAGAGAGACTGAGGGCGGCATGGGGCGACGGAAAGGCAGGCGCCCCTTAGGGTGCCTGCCTTCCTTTTTAGCGTCCGGAACTATTTGGCGGCTACGGCGTACGGCGATGCCTCCGCGGGCGTAGCCACGGGCTCCGCCGCGGTTTCGGTCTTGCGCTCCTTGAGGAAGTAGACCAGCGCGGCGGCGATTGTTGATGCCGCGGCGAGGGCGAAGAGCCCCGGTATGACGCTGCCGGTCTGTTCCTTGATGATGCCGAATCCGAACGGGGCCACGAAGCCGCCGAGGTTGCCCAGGGAGTTGATGATGGCGATGGCCGGCGCCAGGATGACGGGGTGCAGGCCGGACTGAGGGATGGTCCAGAACAGCGGTGACGCGCTCTTGAATCCCATGGCGGCGATGGCCAGGAACACCAGGGCCAGTACGGGGGTGGCGACGGCGGCCGCGAGGGTGCCGACGGCGGCGACCAGGAGCGCAGCCACGAGAAGGGGCCGCTTGGATTTGGCTTTGTCCTGCCACTTGGCCGCGAAGTACATGGCGATCACGGCGCAGACCCAGGGGATGGCGGAGAGGAATCCGACGCTCAGGTCCGTGGTTCCTGGGATCTGCTTGACGATGCTGGGCAGCCAGAAGGTGTTGGCGTAGATGGAGAGCTGCACGGCGAAGTAGATGCCGCAGAGAAGGAGAATCTGCGGGTTCAGGAGCATCTTCCAGCGGTTGATTTTCCCGCTCGTGGCGGTGGCGTGCTGGGCGTCCTCCTCAGCAATCGCCGCCGTGAGAGCAAACTTTTCGCCCGCCGTCAGCCATTTGGCGTCCTCGATCTTGGCGTCAAGGACGAAGAACACGGCGATGCCGACCACCACGGACAGCAACCCTTCGAAGCCGAAGAGCCATTGCCAGCCGCGGAACCCCAGGACGTCGTGGAGGCTGAGCAGCATTCCGGCGATCGGACCGGAGAGCGCGGCGGCAACCGAGGAGCCGGCGATGAAGATCGCCGTCGCCTTGCCCCGCTGCCCGGCGGGTACCCAGCGGGCGAAGTAGAAGATGACAGCGGGGAAGAACCCGGCTTCCGCGGCGCCCAGCAGGAACCGCAAGGCGTAGAACATGGTCTCGTTCTGCACGAACACCATCAGGAAGGAGACGATGCCCCAGCTGACCATGATCCGGGCCAGCCAGACCTTGGCACCGTACTTCTCCATCATCACGTTGCTGGGCAGTTCGAAGATGGCGTACGCGATGAAGAACAGCCCGGCCCCGAATCCGTAGGCGGCAGCGCCGATGCCGACGTCGGCCTGCAGGTGCTCCTGCGCGTAGCCGATGTTGGACCGGTTGAGCTGGTTGCAGACCAGCATGACGAGCATGATGGGCAGTACCCGCTTGAAGAACTTTTTCGTGGCAAAGACCACGTCCGTGACAGCGTTGTCGACAGACTGCATGGAGATTTCCTTTGAATTGGCGAAGCTGGTCGGCCGCGGCGGGCAGTTGATGTGGCCCTCACCACAGCGATTCTTCACTTTATTCTGCGGCGGTAATGCCCGTCCAACACATAATTTGCATCGCTGGATACCTTGAGGGACTGGATGGCCCCGTTGTAGGCCAGAGGCCAGGGTCAGCCGTTGCCGGAAGCTGTGGCGCGCAGCCGGCGTCGGGAGTTTGCCAAATGGCTGCGCATTGCCGCCGCCGACGACGGTCCGTCGCATTCCGCGATGGCGGCGACGATTGATTGGTGCTCCTGTACCACCTGATCGAAATGCCCGCGCGCATCGTGCTCGCCCCCGCCCACGAGCCGGGCGCGGGGCATCGCGATCATGGTCTGCCCCAGGGATTCGAGGCAGTCGGAGTAGAAGGGGTTTCCGGAGGCTGCGGCAATGGCCCGGTGGAACTCGTAGTCAGCCTTCATGGCGTGTGCCGGGTGCGCTGCGCTGTCCATGAAGTCTTCAAAAGCCTTCTGGACAGCCTTCAGCTGCCGGTCTGTATGGTTTCGGGCGGCGAGGGCGGCGGCCTCGGACTCCACCGCGATGCGGAACTCCAGCTGCCACAGGCGGTCCTCCAGGCTGGCCACGGGGCGGCTCCCGGAGGACTGCTGCGGTCCGTCCGGTGGCGGGGTCAGCGCAAAGCTGCCCCGCCCACGTTCGGTTTCCACCAGTCCCTCCGCCTGCAGCCTGGTCAGGGCCGAGCGGACCACGGTGCGGCTGACGCCGAATTCGCTGATCAGGGTGTTTTCGCTGGGCAGCTTCGCGCCCGGCTGGATAACGCCGTCGACGATGCGGCGGCGAAGATCGCTGGCGAGGTCCGCGGTCAGGTTCCGGCTCATGGCTTCAAGGTTACTTGCCGAATTCCACTGACTCTGTGGTCCAGGCGCGTGCCTGCTCGCTGAGGGAGATGCCGAGCCCGGGACGGTCCGGGACCAGCATGCGGCCGTTCTTGGTTTCGAGGCGCTCGTTGAACAGCGGATCGAGCCAATCGAAGTGCTCAACCCACGGTTCGCGCGGGTAGGCGGCGGCGAGGTGGAGGTGGATTTCCATGGCGAAGTGCGGGGCGAGGCCCAGTCCGCGCTCGTCGGCCAGGGCGGCGAGGCGCAGGAACTGGGTGATGCCGCCGACGCGCGGCGCATCGGGCTGGATGATGTCGCAGCCGTTGGCGTTGATCAGTCCCTTGTGCTCCGCGACCGAGGCCAGCATTTCGCCCGTGGCGATGGGCGTGTCCAGGGCGCGGGCGAGGTCTGCGTGGCCTTCGAAGTCGTAGGCATCGAGCGGTTCCTCGATCCAGACGAGGTTGAATTCCTCCAGCCGGCGGCCCATCCGCAGGGCGGTGGCGCGGTCCCATTGCTGGTTGGCGTCGACCATGAGGGGCACGTCCCAGCCGATGTGCTCGCGGATGCCGGCAACGCGGCGCAGGTCCTCGGCGGTGTCCGGCAGGCCGACTTTGATCTTGATGCCGCCGATGCCTTCGTCCAGGAGGGCGGTAGCGCGGGCCTTGACCTCGTCCAGGGAGGCGTTCAGGAAGCCGCCCGAGGTGTTGTAGGTCTGGACGGAGTCCCGGTAGGAGCCCAGGAACTTGGCCAGCGGCAGGCCGGCGCGTTTGGCCTTGAGGTCGTAGAGGGCGACGTCGATTGCGGCCAGCGCCTGGGTGGCCACGCCGGAGCGGCCGACGGAGGCCCCGGCCCACAGCAGCTTGGTGTAGAGCTTGCCGATGTCGTTGGGGTCTTCGCCGATGATGCCCTCGGCCACTTCCTTGGCGTGCGCGTACTGGGCCGGGCCGCCGGCTCGCTTGGAGTAGCTGAAGCCGATTCCGCTGTGTCCCTGCTCGGTGGTGATTTCGGCGAAAAGGAACACGACCTCGGTCATGGGCTTCTGGCGCCCGGTGAAAACTTTCGCGTCGCTGATCGGGACGGCGAGTGGAAGCCTGGCCGTGGACAGCTTTACGTGGCGGATGAGATCAACGCTGGTCATGGTTCTCCCTGAAGTTCCGGCGAGGCAACTCCGCCCCGCTCAACTTAGGTTACAAGTTATCTACTTGTATAACAAGTGTGGTTCGTGGTTCGCCACAGTCAGCCCAGCAGCCAGGCGATGACCAGCAGGGAACCGGAGCAGAGCAGGGTGGTGCACAGGATGACGTCCCGGGCCACGATCACGCCGCGGTGGTACGGGGACGCGAAGAGAAAGACATTCTGGGCTGTGGGCAGCGCCCCCATGATCACGAGGGCCAGCAGATGCTGCCCCTCGAGGCCGAAAGCGAAGCGGCCCAGGGCCCAGACGATCACGGGCATGCCGGCGATCTTCAGGAAGGTGGCGACGAGCGATTCCGTGCGCCCGTCGCCCTTTTGAAGCGGGGCTTTGCCGGCCAGGGACAGTCCAAAAGCCAGCAGGACCATGGGGACGGCGCCGCCGGCGAGCATGTCGATCGGTTTCCGCAGCAGTTCCGGAACTGTCCAGCCAGTCAGTGCGACGGCCGCGCCGAGGCCGGAGGCGATGATCATGGGGTTGGCGAACGGCTGGAGCAGCAGTTTCTGCCAGGAGATCCTGGACCCCGAGGCGAGGCCCAGCACGGTCAAATAGACCGGTGCCAGGACGAGGATCTGCACCAACAGCACGGGAGCCACGTGCTGGGCCGTTCCCACGGCGTAGAGGGAGACGGGGATCCCGATGTTGTTGGCGTTCGCGTAGCTGCTGGCCATCGCCCCGACGGCTGTCTCCGCCACCGGCCGGCGGAAGAACAGGAAACTCAGCAGGGAATAGAGCAGCCCCACTGCCGCCGCGGAGAGCAGCGCCAGCGGGGCATCCGTTCCGAGCGCGGCCCGGATGTCGCTGCCGGCCACCACCGTGAACAGCAGCGCCGGGTTGGTGACGTAATAGGCGGTACGGGTCAGGGCGCCCTGGACTTCCGGTCCGAGGATCCGGAGCCGGGCCGTGAGATATCCGACGGCGATCACGGCGGACACTATCAGGATCCCGGAGACCACGCCGACCAAAATTCGCCCTTACCCTAGCTCTTCACATTGACGTGCCTGTCCCGGCCCGGAATTGCTTCAGCGAACGAGGCAGGGCCGCTTGGGGTCAAAGGACCAGCCGTCAAGGTAGTACTGCATGCCGATGCTGTCGTCGCGGGCGTCGAGGCCGTGTTCCAGGTACAGCTGGTGTGCCTTGTCCAGGGCGTCGCGGTCCAGCTCGATGCCGAGGCCGGGAGCGTCCGGAACCTGGATCGCACCGTCCTTGATCTGCAGCGGGTCCTTGGTGAGCCCCTGGCCGTCCTGCCAGATCCAGTGCGTGTCCAGCGCCGTGATCTCGCCTGGGGCGGCTGCCCCGGTGTGGGTGAACATGGCGAGCGAGATGTCGAAGTGGTTGTTCGAGTGCGATCCCCAGGTCAGGCCGAATTCGGCGCACATCTGCGCCACCCGGACGGAGCCGTGCATGGTCCAGAAATGCGGGTCCGCCAAAGGAATATCGACGGCGTTGCTGCGGATGGCGTGGGACATCTCGCGCCAGTCCGTGGCGATCATGTTCGTGGCGGTCTTCAGCCCGGTGGCACGGCGGAATTCGGCCATGACCTCGCGTCCGGAGAAGCGGCCTTCCGCGCCGCAGGGATCTTCGGCGTAGGCCACAACGCCCTGCATGCGTTTGCCCAGGCGGATGGCCTCATCCAGGAGCCAGGCGCCGTTGGGATCGAGGGTGATCCGCGCCTCCGGGAAGCGCCTGGCCAGGGCGGTCACCACATCCACCTCGGCGTCACCGGAGAGGACCCCGCCCTTGAGCTTGAAGTCGCTGAAGCCGTACCGTTCCTGGGCTGCCTCGGCCAGGGCCACCACAGCTTCGGGCGTCATGGCTTCCTGCCGGCGGAGCTTTTCCCACCGGTCCGCCGGCGCATCCTCCACCAGGTACGGCAAATCCGTCCGGCCGGGGTCACCGATGAAGAACAGATAGCCGAGCATGGGCACGGAGCTGCGCTGCTGGCCGTCGCCGAGCAATTCCGCGACCGGAATTCCGAGGAACTGCCCGTGCAGGTCAAGGAGGGCGGATTCGACCGCGGTGACGGCATGGACGGTGGTGCGCAGGTCGAAGGTCTGCAGTCCGCGGCCGCCGGCGTCGCGGTCGGCGAACTCCGCCGCGACGTCCCGCAGCAGGGATCGGTAGCGGGCCACCGGCCGGCCGGCCAGGAACGCGCCGGCCTCCTCGATGGTGGTCCGGATCTTCTCCCCGCCCGGCACTTCGCCGAGACCGGTGCGGCCGTCCGAATCGGTGATGATCACGATGTTGCGGGTGAAGAACGGGCCGTGCGCGCCGCTGAGGTTCATCAGCATGCTGTCGTGCCCGGCGACCGGAACCACTTCAACGTGGGCAATGCTGGGCTGAGTGCTCACGCGTTGACCTCTGCTTTCTGTGTTGCTGCGGCATCTTCGACGACGCCGTCGATCCGGCGGTTCAGCCGCCAGGGGTTGGGATCCTGCAACGGCACCGGAAGCAGTTCCTGCGGCAGGTTCTGGTAGGCGACGGGCCGCAGGAACCGGTTGATCGCCAGGGTACCCACGGAAGTGGTCCGGGTGTCCGAAGTGGCGGGGAAGGGTCCGCCGTGCACCATGGCGTGGCCTACTTCGACGCCGGTGGGCCAGCCGTTGACAATAATCCGGCCGACCTTCTGCTCCAGTACCGGAATGAGCGGTGCCGCCGCGCGGTAGTCCGCCTCGGTCAGCTGCAGGGAGGCCGTGAGCTGGCCTTCGAGCCGGTTGGCGGCGCCAATGAGTTCCTCGGTGCTTGAATAGCGGATCACCAGGCTGGCGGCGCCGAAGATTTCCTGGTGCAGCACGGGGTTGGACACGAACTCGGCAACGCTGGTGCCGAAGATGGCGGGAGCGGGGGCGTTCTGCGTTGCCCCTTCGGTGCCCTCCCCGACGACGCCGACGTTCCCGGCGGAGCCCAGGGCTTCGGCGCCGGCGTTCCAGGACCCGGCGATGCCTGCGGTCAGCATGGTCTGCCCGGCGCAGGAGGACACGGCCCGGCCGACGGCGGCGGCAAAAGCGTCGCCGGCCGCACCGGCAGGGGCGAACAGGAGGCCGGGGGAGGTGCACAGCTGCCCGGAGCTGCCGGTGACGGCCGCGACGTACTGCCGGGCGAGCGCGTCAATTTCTTCGGCGTTGCCGACGATGGCGCCGGGGAAGACGAACACCGGGTTGAGCGAGGACATTTCCGCATAGACCGGAATGGGTTCCGGCCGGGCGGCAGCGGTGCGCATCAGGGCGATGCCGGCGGACTGCGAGCCGGTGAAGCCGACGGCCTTGATGGCCGGATCGGCGACGAGGGCCTGGCCGATGCTGCTGCCCGGACCGTAGATCAGCGAGAACACGCCGGGGTGCAGCCCGGTGTCGCGGACGGCCTTGGCGATGGCCTGGCCGACGAGTTCGCCGGTGCCGGGGTGCGCATTGTGGGCCTTGAAGACCACGGGGCAGCCGGCGGCGAGGGCGGAGGCGGTGTCGCCGCCCGCCGTCGAGAAGGCCAGCGGGAAGTTGCTCGCACCAAAAACGGCGACGGGCCCCAGCGGGATCTGCCGCTGGCGGATGTCGGCGCGCGGCAGGGGAGCGCGGTCCGGCAACGCCGGGTCGATCCGGACGCCGCGGAAGTCGCCCTGGCGGACGACGCCGGCGAAGAGCCGGAGCTGGCCGGTGGTGCGCGCCCGTTCGCCCTGGAGCCTCGCGGCCGGCAGCCCGGTCTCGAGGCCCGCGCGGGTGACGAGCTCCTCACCGATCGCCTCGATGTTCTCGGCAATGGCCTCGAGGAACCGTGCGTGCGTTTCCGGGTCGAGGGTGCTGAAGGAGGGGTAAGCTGCGGCGGCGGCTGCGGTGGCGTCCTTCAGCTGTACTTCGGTGAGCAGCGTGTAGCCGGGCTCGAGCTGGAGGTTGGTGGCGGGATTGAAGGCGTACGCCGTCTTGCCGTCCCCGGCGACGGCCTGGCCGGCAATGATCGAGCGTCCGGTGAGTGTCACGGGTGCGTCCTCCTAGGAAACGGTGGCGATGAGGGACTTGAGGTCTGCGAGGTCCTGGGGTGCCAGGTTCTGCAGCGGCGGACGGACCCCGCCGGCGGAGCGGCCAATCGCGTCGAGGCCGCCCTTGACGATCGAGACGGAGTAGCCCTTCACCCGGTCGCGGATATCCAGGTAGGGGATCACGAACTCGTTCAGCTTCCGGTTCACGGCCACCCGGTCCTGGTTCCGGACGTCCTGGTAGAAGTCCAGGGCAAACTGGGGCACGAAGTTGTACATGGCGCTGGAATAGGTGCTCATGCCCAGCTGCAGCAGCGGGAGGGCGAACGTCTCCGCCGTCGGGAGGCCGCCGAGGTAGAACAGGCGGTCGCCGAGCTTGGCATACACGCGGGCGTCGTGCTCGAGGTCGCCCACGCCGTCCTTGAAGCCGATGAGGTTCTCGTGGCGGTCCGCCAGGGTGGCGACCGTGGTGTCCTTGTAGATCGCGTTCGCACGGTTATAGATGATGACGCCGAGGGACGTGGACCGGCAGATGGCGCTGACGTGTTCGATCAGGCCGCCCTGGTCCGCCTCGGTGAGGTAAGGCGGGAGCAGCAGAATGCCCTCGGCGCCGGCCGCTTCCGCGGCGCGGGCGTTCTCGATGGCCTGGGCGGTCGATCCGCCGGCGGAGGCGAGGACCGGGACGGTGCCGCCGACTTCCTCGACGGCGGCACGGACAACGCGCTCGGACTCGGACGGGGTCAGCGAGAAGCCCTCACCGGTTCCGCCGGCCGCGAAGAGGCCGGCCACCGGGAAGCTGGCCTGCCAGGCGAGGTGCTTGCGGTAGTTCTCCTCGTCGAACTGCAGCTGTGCATCGAACGAGGTGACGGGGAAGGAGAGCAGGCCGTCCTTGAGGACGTTCGCCAGTTCCTGGGGTGTGTACTTTGCCACGGTGTGGTCCTCCGGGTGAGCGCCGAGTCGGCGGGGAAGTGCGGTTCCCCTTCAGACTAGGTTTGGTGCCTCATGCCTGTCCAAGTGCATTATTGAATGCATTGATACCTTGAGTGCATTGCAGCGGCTCCTAGTCCAGTTGGAAGTCCAGGCGGCCGAGAAGCCGTGACAGGGCGGGATTGCTCACCTTCCGGCTCCAGATGGCATGGAGCTCCACGGGTTCGCCATGGCTGCTGGCCAGCGGGAGGAATTCGACCCCCTGGATGCCCAGCACCGTGGCGGACCGGGGCACAAAGGCGACGCCACGTTTGGCCGCCACCAGTGAGACCATCGTCAGGATCTGGCTTACGGTGTGGACCACGTTGCCGTGCTGCACCGGCACCATGCGGACCACGAGGTCGTAGAAGTACCGGGCCTGCAGCGGCGAATGCATGATCAGGGCCTCGTCCTTGAGGTCCTCGTTCCTGACAATGCCGCCGCGGCGGGCCAGGGGGTGGCCGGCCGGAACGGCCACCATCATGGATTCGCGGTAGAGAAGCCGCGAGTCGAAAACCTCCTTGTCGAAGGGTGGGCGTGCCAGCCCCAGGTCCAGTTCTCCCGTTTCGAGGGCCTGGATCTGTTCGCCCGTCACCATCTCCTGCAGGTCGACGTCGACGTCGGGGAGGATCGCCGAAATCTCCTCCAGCAGCGGCCCCAGGATACTGAACCCGCTGGCGGCCGTGAAGCCGATGCGCAGGAGGCCGGAGCGGCCCGACGCGATGCGGCGGGCGGTGACAGGGGCCCGTTCCGCGAGGGCCAGCAACCGCCTGGCTTCCTCCAGAAAGGCGGTTCCGGCCGGGGTCAGTTGGACCTTCCGGTTGTCCCGTTCCAGCAGTTCGGCGCCGACGGCCTTTTCCAGTTTTTGGATCTGCCGGCTCAGTGGGGGCTGGGTCATGTTCAGCCGTTCCGCCGCGCGGCCGAAGTGAAGCTCTTCTGCCACCGCGATGAATCCTGCCAGCTGGTCAAAGGTAAACATGATGCCTTCCCGGTATCACTCGATGCATATTTGGGCTTAGACATGCATCATAGCCGCTCCCTACACTCGACACAGCGAACCGGCAGTGACGCGGTTCACATGCTTCCGGGGCGCTGGCCCTGACCATCAATGAGGAGTTTCAATGATGCACTTCCCTTCGCGCCGCACCGTACTTGGAGCGGCATCGGCCGTCACGCTCTTGGCGCTGACGGCCTGCGGCAATGTTGCCGGCGGCAGTACCGATTCTTCAAAATATCCGAACGGGCCCGTAAGCCTCACCGTGGGCCAGGCCGCCGGCGGCAGCACCGACCTGATTGCCCGCGCCATCTCCGAGGGCGCGTCCAAAACCCTCGGCGCCCCGATGCCCGTGGTGAACAAGCCGGGCGCCAACGGCGCCCTGGCCACGAAGGAAGTGGCCGGCAAGCCTGCCGACGGCCAGAACCTCCTGCTGGTCACGGCGTCCCTGGTCACGATCACCCCGTTGGCGGTCACCGCGGATGAGGCCGTCAACATTGACGACCTGGACATCATCGCGGGCCTGTCCCAGGACGACTACGTGCTGGTGGCCAGCAAGGCCTCCGGCTTCAACAGCATCAAGGACCTGACCGGAGCCGGACGCAATATCACCTTCGGCACCACCGGCGTGGGTACCGGCAGCCAGTTGGCACAGACCGTCCTCTTCAAGCAGGCCGGCGTCAAGGGCACCGATGTTCCGTTCGACAGCGGCAAGCCGGCCCTCACCGCGGTCCTCGGCAACCAGGTCGAAGTCTCCACCATCCAGCTCGGCGAAGCCATGCCGCAGATCAAGGCCGGGAAGGTCGCACCGCTGCTCGTGTTCTCGGAGGAGCGGAACTCCTTCCTCCCGGACGTGCCCACGGCCAAGGAATCCGGTTACGACGTTCCCGTGGCGCAGTACCGCGCCGTCGCCGCTCCCAAGGGAACCCCCAAGGACGTGAAGGACAAGCTGCTCGCTGCCATCCAGGAGACCTTCAAGTCAGATTCGTACAAGGAATTCAACAAGAAGAACATGCTGACCCCGAAGGAAATCTCCGGCGAGGAAGTCGTCACCCAGTGGAAGGACTACGCGGCTAAGTACAAGTCGCTGGTGGAGAAGTACGACATCAGCCTCAGCGGGACGAAGTGATCCCAGTGTCGTCATCACCTGCAGTGCCCGCCGGAGGGGGAAGCCGCCCGGCCGCCCTTTCCGGCGTGGACGCCGCCGAGACTCCTGCCGACGACCTGCTGGAGGACCTGACGCCGGAGCAGCTCGCTGCGCAGTGGGAGGACGAGAAGCCGCCCGCCGCCGGAGCGCTGGCGAATGCGGCGTCCTCCCTGGTGGTCCTCGGCGTCGGCGCCGGAGCCATGGTCCTGTCCGTTGCGATGGGCCTGGGCACTCCGGCGGCGCCGGAACCCGGGCTGTGGCCGTTCATGATCAGCTGCGTCATGGTGGTCCTGGGACTCTTCCAGTTGATCCTCGGGCGGCACAACCGGGACGCGGAGAAGTTCACCCGCATGTCCGCCGCACCCCTCACGGGGCTCGTCACCCTCGCCGCCATGGTCGCGCTGATGCCGGCCATCGGCTTTGAACTGCCCGCTCTCGTCCTGTGTGTCATCTGGATGCGCTTCCTCGGCGGCGAAACGTGGCGCTCCACCCTGCTGGTAAGCGCGATCGTCGTGGCGGCGTTCTACGGAATCTTCGTCCTTGCACTCAACACCTCCATTCCCCACCTCTTCTAGGAGAACCCCGTGGATTTTCTAAATCCCGTGATCAACGGATTCGTCGTTGTCCTGGAGCCGAGCAACCTCCTGTACTGTCTGATCGGCGTCGTCATCGGCATGTTGATCGGTGTCCTGCCCGGTCTGGGGCCCGCGGCAACCATCGCCATCCTGTTGCCGCTGACCTATAACGTCGAACCCGTCACCGCCATCATCATGCTCGCGGGCATCTTCTACGGCGCACAGTACGGCGGCACCATCACCTCGGTGCTCCTCCGGCTTCCCGGCGAAGCGTCGTCGGTGGTGACCGTCTTCGACGGCTACCAGATGGCCAAACAGGGGAAGGCCGGCACCGCACTCGGCCTGGCATCCATCGGCTCGTTCATCGGCGGGACCGCCTCTATCATCGGCTTGACCTTCCTCGCCCCCGTCGTGGCGAGCTTTGCCCTCGACTTCGGTCCGGCAGAATATTCGGCACTCGCGCTGCTCGGCATCCTCTTGGTGGCCACCATCAGCAACGGTGCCAAGACCAAGGCACTCATCGCCGCCGCCGTCGGCTTGCTGCTGGCAACGGTCGGCCGGGACATCTTCACCGGCGAAAGCCGCTTCACGTTCGGCAACCTGGAGCTGGCCGACGGAATCGATTTCGTGCCGATCGCCATGGGCGTCTTCGGCCTGGGAGAAATCCTCTACAACCTCGAAGAGCGTCACCGCGCCGCCAAGGCACCGTCCAAGGTCACCAACGTCTGGCCGTCACGCACAGACTTGAAGCAGGCCTCCGGCGCGATCGCCCGCGGTTCGGTCCTCGGGTTCTTCCTCGGCATTCTGCCCGGCGGCGGCGCCACCATCGCATCGATGGCTTCCTATGCGATGGAGAAGAAGCGCGCCAAGCAGCCGGAACGATTCGGCAAGGGGGCCCCCGAAGGCGTCGCCGGACCGGAAACCGCCAACAACGCCGCTGCAACGTCGTCGTTCATCCCGCTGCTGACCCTCGGAATCCCGGCCAACGCCACCATGGCCCTGATGTTCGGTGCCCTGCTGATCCAGGGAGTGACGCCGGGCCCGCAGTTGGTGGAGCAGGACCCCGGGCTGTTCTGGGGCGTCGTGAACTCCATGTACATCGGCAACATCCTGCTGCTGATCATGAGCCTGCCCCTCGTGGGAATCTTCGTAAAAATCCTCCGCGTCCGGGCCGCGATCCTGGCCCCGGTCACCGCCCTCATTACACTGCTCGGTGCCTACACCATCAACAACAGCATGTTCGATGTAACGCTCGTCGTGGTGTTTGGGATCGTCGGGTACCTGATGAAGAAGTTCGGCTTTGAACCCGGTCCGCTGGTCCTGGCCTTCGTCCTCGGATCCCTGCTGGAGAGCTCGCTGCGCCGTTCACTACTCGTGTTCGGCGGCGATCCCACGGGCTTCTTCACCCGCCCCATCTCCGCGACGCTGCTCACCGTGTTCGTCCTGGTAGCCGTGCTCCCGGGCATCCGGACTCTGCTGGCGAAGCGGACGACGGCACAAAGCGAACAGCCCATCACCACGAAAATCAAGGAGAAGGTATGAGTATCATCGTCGGTTTCGTCCCCACACCGGCAGGGGAGGCCGCGCTGACCGCCGGTATTGCCGAAGCCATGCTCAGGAATGAAGACTTGGTCATCGTCAACTCCGCACGCGAAGGCGCCCTGGTAGATAAGTCCGTTGCCGCCTCCGACATCCTGGAGCAGGCCGGCCGCCGGGCCACGGAGGCCGGCATCAGGGCAACGGTGATCCAGCCGCCGTACCGTGACGACCTCGCCGATGAATTCCTTGATGTCGCCCGCGAAGTCAACGCATCCCTGATTGTCATTGGCCTGCGGCACCGCTCACAGGTCGGCAAATTCATCCTGGGCAGCCACGCCCAGCGCATCCTCATGCAGGCGGACCGGCCCGTCCTTGCCGTGAAGGCGGACGGGGCCCTCTCTTAGCCGGCTGAGTCTTGGCCGGCTGAGCGCGGCCGCCCGGATCGTGTAAAACGGATCCGCCCTCCATTCCACAAGTCCGGTTTCTCATGAGAAGGTGTGAGTTCTTATGAAAAAGATCGGGTTTCTGTCCTTCGGCCACTGGGGCGACGTCCCCGGTTCGCGTGTGCGTTCCTCCCGGGACGCCCTTCTGCAGGCAATTGAGTTGGCCGTGGCTGCGGAGGAAGTCGGCGTCGACGGCGCGTTCTTCCGGGTTCACCACTTCGCCGAGCAGCAGGCCTCGCCGTTCCCGCTGCTTGCAGCGATTGCCGCGCGCACCTCTCGCCTTGAGATGGGCACCGGAGTCATTGACATGCGGTACGAGAACCCGCTCTACATGGCCGAGGAGGCCGCCGCCGTCGACCTCATCAGTGGAGGAAGGCTGCAGCTCGGGGTCAGCCGCGGTTCGCCCGAAACGGTGCTGGCCGGCTACGAGGCCTTCGGACACCTCCCGGCAGGGGAAGAGTCCGACGCCGACATGGCCCGCCGGCATACCGAGCGCTTCCGGGACGCCATCTCCGGGGCGGGCCTTGCCGTGGCCAATCCGCAGGTCAGCGGGCACAGCGGGCTGGTCCCGATTCAGCCGCTGTCAGCAACGCTTCCGGAACGGATCTGGTGGGGTGCGGGAAACCGTGCCAGCGCCCGGTGGGCCGGGAAGCAGGGTATGAACCTCATGTCCTCGACCCTGCTGACGGAGGACACCGGAGTTCCCTTCGACCAACTGCAGGCCGAGCAGATCGCGGGATTCCAGGAGGCCTGGGCAGCGGCCGGACACCCGCGCACACCGCGGGTGTCCGTCTCGCGAAGCATCATTCCGCTGATCGATGACGAATCCAGGCGATACTTCGGGCTGCGCGCGCAGGCCGACGCCCGGGACCAGGTGGGCTACCTCGACGGCGGGCTGGCGCGCTTCGGGCGTAGCTACATCGGTGAACCCGACCGCCTGGTGGAGGAGCTCGCCCGGGACGCGGCCGTGGCCGCGGCAGACACCTTGCTGGTCACCGTCCCCAATCAGCTCGGCGTGGACTTCAACGTCAGTCTGCTCGAGGCGATTTCCCGCGACCTCCGGCCCGCCTTGGGCTGGGATTGACGACGGCGGCCGGCCTTCGTCGGAGCGCGCTAGGCGGCGCTACTGCTGGTGGTTCCGTGGCCGGCGTCGATTGCCGCCGCAACCAGGCGGTCGAAACTCGCGGTCCCGTTCTCCGGAGGGATCACCGTGAAGACCGCAACCCACTTCTCGGGGGCATGTTTCTCCAGCGTTGAAGCCCGGGCCACATGCAGGTTCAACCCGGGTACGCCGCTGACAAGGAGCGGAAGCTGCTCGCCGCTCTTGGTCATGTGCCGGAATTGCCTGACGGAGAGTTGGTCGCCAGGGCTGCTGGTGACCTCGGCGAGGGTGTCATTGATCCTCTTCGTCAGCCCGCGAAGGAAGCGTCTCTGGGCCGTGACCGTGCGCACCGTAAGAAGGGCGGCGAAGATGAGGGTAAACAACACCAAGGCACCGAAACTCCTGAGGATGGACACGAAGATCATCAGGAACAGGCACAGGATCAATCCCAAAATACTGGACAGGATGAACTTGGTTACAGGGCTTTCGCCCGGCTTCTTTGACCAGCGAACAACAGCGACGATGTCCTTTCGGGGCTGATCTCGCCTAGAAATTTCCATGATTAGTACCCCTTCACTTCCATGAGCGCCTCGGCCAGGATGATTGCCTCGCGTGCTTCCTTGAGATCGCTCAGCAAACCCATATCGGGAATGGCTCCGGTGGCCACGGTGGAGCCGGCGAGTTCAGAAAAGATGCTGCTCAATTTTTCGCGGTCCTGAGACAGCGTCCGGGACGACGTCAGCTTGATTCTGCTCAGCTCAAGCTCCAGCAGTGACTTGTCGATGGCCTCGCGACGCCCTTGCATGACGGCCAGCTTTTCGGTGACACGCTGGACACGGCCGCGGAGCATCGATTCCATCTTTCCTGCCACAACGTGGAGCTCGCACAGCGCGGTGTAGGACTGGGGCGACCCGGAGTGTGCGGCGAGCTGCGCACTGACGTAATGGCGCCGTCGTTCCCATTTCCGGACGGCGGACTCAGATGGACCCAAGAGGAGCGAAACGGCTGCCAGTGCTTTGTCCAGCGACGCGGCCCGGGTGCTCAGGCTCGTTGTGGCGGCGTCCAGCCTCGACAGGAACGCGTCGTAATTGTCATGCGGCTGGGCGCTGTCAGTATTCACGAGCCACTCGCGTGCGGTGTCGCGATTCACTTCGCCGGAAATTGCCCCGGTCTCTCATGGCAAGAGGATAGAGGCTCCGGGCCCGATGGCATAGGGTGCGGATTTAGGTCCAGCACATCGCGGGCCAAATCTAACGACACGGCGCACGATCAAACCGGGGGAAGCACGGGGTCCGGGTCGCGGACGGGGTCCGGGGCGTGGACTGCGTCCGGGTCATGGACTCCGGCGGCGTCGGGAAGGCAGCGGCAGGGTAGTATCCGGCGACCTGCAACATGTAGTTCGCCCACTGCGGGCCGGCGAGCATGTACCCGTCTATGGCCTTGTAGAACTTGCCGTTGACGGTGATGTTCTGGCCGGGCCGCTTCTGGCCTTCCAGGGCGTCGCCGAAGAAGGAAGCGGTGGCGAGGCCGGACGTGTAGCCCACTACCCAGGTGGCGCCGTTGGTATTGGAGGTGCCGGTCTTGGCCGCGGTCGGAAACCGTTCTTGGACCTTGGGCTTGATGTAAACGCCGGACCCGCGCTTGAGCACGTCCTGCAGCACGGCGTTCACACCGCGGGCGACCTCGGGCTTGATCGCACCATGACAGGCGCTGGTCTCGGCCGGCAGCTTCTGTCCGGCCGCGTCCGTTACCGCCGTGATGGCAATGGGTGTGCAGTACTTGCCGTCATTGGCGAAGGTGGCAAACGCATTGGCCAGATGGAGCGGGGCCACGCCAATGGCACCGAGCAGATTGCCCAGCTGGTGCATGTTCACCCGGGCGTTGTCCACGCCGCTGTGGATCCCGGCGGCGTCCACCATTTTCTGGATGCCGCAAAAATCGAGTTGGGCGGCTTCGGCGAAGGTGGCGGTGTTGATGGAGTTGTACAGCCCGTAGTCCACGCGCATGCTGCGGTAATATCCCGGGTCGTTGTTCTGGAGATCGTCCGCCGCGCCGAGATGCTTCTGGCTCGTGCTGTACGCACCGAGCACCCTGCCGCAGCTTGACCTCCACCGAAATCCGAGGGGATAGGACCGCCGGGAGGCGTCCACCATGGCGGCCAGGGACTTGCCCTCGTTGAGCCATTCCGCGAACGTGAACGGTTTCATGGTGGAGCCTGGCTGGAACCCGCCGGCGCCGTTGAGATCGTTGCCGTTGGCATCCTTGGAATCGACATTGAAGTTGAGCTGGGTATCGAATTTCCCGGGCGCCGGGAGGAAGACGGTGTTTTGCGCCATGGCCAGGATCTTGCCCGTGCCGGGCGCGATCGAGACCATCGCGGCGCCCCACTTGTCCGGGTTGGCGCCGGCAGTGGCATCGACCTGCTCCTGCGCGGCCAGTTGGAGCCGGCTGTCCAGGGTGGTGCTGATGGTGAGGCCGCCGCGGAACAGCTTCCTCTCGCGCTCGGCAACATCCGCGCCGTAGGCCGGGTTGTTGAGGATGAGGTGGGAAACGTAGTCGCAGAAGTACGGGGCCATTTCCGCGCCGGCGCATCCCTGCCTCCCGGGGGTGATCGTAAGATCCACCGGGGCGGCGACGGCGGCATCATGCTGCGCCTGCGAGATGGCGCCGTGGCTGAGCATTCTGCCGAGAACCTGGTTGCGTCGCTGGACGGCGTTTTCCGGGTGCACGTCGGGGTTGTAGAAGCTGGGGCTGTTCACGAGGCCGGCGAGCAGGGCAGCTTGCGGCAGGGTCAGGTCCTTGGCCGTGGTGTTGAAGAAGTAGCGGGACGCGGCTTCAATGCCGTAGGCGTCCCGGGCGAAGAACACGATGTTCAGGTATCCCTCAAGGATTTGGTCCTTGGTGAACCTCTTCTCCAATGCGACAGCGAGCTTCATCTCGCGAATCTTGTCGGCCATGCTCTTCTGCCCGTTGAGGATAATTTGATCGCCCCTGTCGGCAGACACGAGGGATTCATTGAGCACGTTGGTGACGTACTGCTGGGTCAGTGTGGAAGCGCCCTGCCTGCCGCCGTTGGTCAGGTTGGACACCAGCGCGCGGAGAATCCCCTGGGGGTCGATGCCGGAGTGTTCGTAGAAGCGGCGGTCCTCGATCGCGACGATCGCATCCTTGATGTACGGGGACATCTGGTCGAGCCTGACCTTAACACGGTTTTCCGCGTAGAAGGTGGCGATCGGTTTTCCGTCGGCGCTGAGCACCCTGGTCGACTCCGACGGCGGATCAACGGTCAGTTCCGACGGGAGGTTGTTGAACAATACGATTGATTCTTTGACGGCGACGCCGGTCGCGGCCACGGTGGGGACCAGGAGGCTGGCGGCCAGGACACCGCAGACCGCGCTCGCGGTCAAGAACCAGAACAGCCTCCAAAGGGTCGAGGCTAGTAGGGATCCGGTGCGTTTCCTGGGCGCCATGGTGCCTGAACAGGCTAGGTCAACGAGTCGATGGCGACGGTGATCGCAAGGAAGAGCGGGACGTCCTCGCCTTCCGCGACTTCGACGCCGTAGGACTCACGAACGCGGAACCATTTCTTGGAGATCGTGGCGACCGTGTGGCCGTCGCGCTCTATTTCGTACTCGTGGTCGACGATGTTGCCGTGCGCCTTCATATCGGCGCCGTCCTTCACGTCGATGGTGAAGCGGTCCCGGAGCCCGATCAACGCCTTGTGGACCGTCGCTGCGGTGTCGTCGCCGCGCTCGACGGAGACCTTGTCCCGGATCGAGAGCTTGCGCTCCTGGATGCGGGCCACCTCGTTTCCGGACGCGTCCTCCAGGACGAAAGTGTCCCGGATGCGGACGGCCTTGCCATTGACCTTGTAGGCGCGTCTGCCCTGGTCGTCTTCGATCCAGAAGTCATCCCCAATCGACAGCAGTTTCTCGCGCATCTGATACCGCTGGCGGCTGGGTTCGTCACGCCGGTGCCGTATTAGTCCCATGCCCTGACCATAGGGCCGCTTCCCCGGCCTGCACCTCACCCGAATCGGATGGTCCGGGGGAGGACCGGGGAAGCGGCGTCAGATGCCGGTCAGGTGGCCGGGATCACCAGGCCCTTGAACTTGGACTGAATGAAATCCTTCATGTCCTGCGAGGTCAGGATCTTGTACAGCTTCTGCACGCGCGGATCATCCTTCATCTCCGCCTTCACGGCCAGGACGTTGTAGTAGGCGCTGTCCTTGCCCTCGACCAGCAGCTGCTTGTCGGCGCTCAGGCCGGCGGGAAGGGCAAATGCCAGCGTCACGATTGCCGCGTCCTTGTCATTGAGGGCCTGAGGCAGGCTGGCGTTTTCGATCTCCGTGAACTGGAGGTTTTTCGGGTTGGCTTTGACGTCCTTGAGCGTGATCGGTTTGTCACTGACTTCGATCAGTCCCTTGGACGCCAGCAGTTTCAGGGCCCGGGCCTCATTGGTGGGGTCGTTGGGGATGGCGACCGAGGCGCCGTCGGGAAGGTCCGCGAGGTTGGCCACGTCATTGGAGTACAGGGCCATCGGCGGCAGGTACACCTTGCCAACGCTGACGAGGTTCTTGCCGGAAGCCTTGTTATAGGTCTCCATGAAGGTGGTGTTCTGGAACAGGTTGGCGTCGATGTCGCCGTCACTCACGGCCGCGTTGGGCGTGTTGTAGTCGCTGAACTCCTTGTACTCCACGGTGAGGCCCTGTTTGGGGGCGAGCTCCCGCTGGACTTGCTTCAGCATGTCCCCGGCGGGCACCGCGAGGGCACCGACCTTGATGGTCTCGGCGGCGCCGCCTTGGCTGGCGGTGCTCGCGCCGCAGGCGGACAGGGCGAGGATGGCGGCCGCGCCGGTTGCGGCGGCCTTCAGGATTTGTGCACGGAACATTGGAACTCTTTCGCAGAATGGGATGGGGTTTTGGGGCGGGGGTTTGCGGGGCGGTGCGGGCGGCGGCTACCGGTGGGACAGGCGCCGCGCCGCGAAGTTGCCCAGGGACTGGAATACCTGCACCAGCAGGACCAGCAGGATGACAACGCCGAACATGTACTCCGGGCTATAACGCTGGTAGCCGTAGCGGAAAGCGACATCCCCGAGGCCGCCGCCGCCCACTGCGCCCACCATGGCGGAGTAGCCGATGAGTCCGACCACGGTGGTGGACAGCCCGAGCGCCAGGGCGGGGACGGCCTCGGCCACCATGACCTTGGTCAGGATGGTCCACCGGCTGGCGCCGAGTGACTGGGCGGCTTCGACGAGTCCCACAGGCACTTCGCGGATTCCTATCTCCACCAGCCGGGCGAAGAAGGGAATGCCGGCGATCGTCAAAGGGACAATGGCGGCGGTCGGTCCGATAAAGGATCCGACCAACAGGCGGGTGAACGGAATGAGCAGGATCATGAGGATGATGAACGGGACGGACCTGCCAATGTTCACCACGACGTCGAGGACCCGGTTGACGATGAACCCGAGCGCCCGGCTGCCGAAGAGCTTCGCCAGCAAGCCGCCGGATTCGGTGGTCACGAGCAGGACGCCGGCGGCCAGGCCGAAAAGAACCGTGAACAGCAAGCTCAGGCCCACGGTGTAAAACGTCTCACCCGCGCCCTTGAGGATCGTGTCCAGCAGGTCCGACCAGAAGTAGGGGTCGTTACGGTCGATCACTTGACTACCTCCACGAAGAGTCCCTGGGAGCGGAGATCGGCCAAGGCGGCGGCCACGGTCCGCTCGTCCCCCGGCAGCTCCAGCCGGGTGCGTCCTGTCTGGAGCCCGCGGATGGTTTCAACCGCGGCACCCAGGATTCCGACGTCGATGCCGTGTTTGCGGGCCAGCTGGGCGATCACGGGCCGGTCGGTTTTCACTCCGCTAAAGGTGATGTCAACGATTGCGCTGGGCGTCTCCGGGATCTCTCCCATGGGGAACAGCGCCTGGCCCAGCAGTGATTTCTCCGTCGTCAGCAACTGTTCCACGGGCCCCTGCTCAAGGATCCGCCCGCCGCTCATGACGGCGGCGGAGTCGCAGATCCGCTTCACTACGTCCATCTCATGGGTAATGAGCAGCACGGTCAGCCCAAGGTCCTTGCTCAGTTTGCGAATGAGATCAAGAATCTGCCGGGTCGTCTCGGGATCCAACGCCGAGGTCGCCTCGTCGCTCAGCAGCACTGAGGGGTTGGAGGCCAGCGCGCGGGCAATGCCGACGCGCTGTTTTTGTCCGCCGGACAATTGTGCGGGGTAGGCGGAGGCCTTGCCGTGGAGGCCCACGAGTTCGAGGATCTCGAGTGCCCGTGTCCGCCTGGCTGCGCGCCCGGCGCCGGTGATCTCCAATGAGAGTTCTACATTCGCCTGCACGGTCCTGCTGCTGAGCAGGTTGAAGTGCTGGAAGATCATGCCGATGTTGTGCCGTGCGCGGCGCAGTTCTGCGCCGGACAGCGTGGTCATCTCGCGGCCATCGACGTTGACACTGCCAGAATCCGGAAGCTCCAGGGAATTGATGGTGCGGATCAGCGTGCTCTTACCGGCGCCGCTCTGGCCAACGACGCCGAAGATCTCGCCGCGGGCGACGGAGAGTGAGACGTCGTCAAGGGCCCGGACCGCCGTCGGCCCGGTGCCGTAGCTTTTAGAAACCCGGCTGACGGAAATCATGGATGGTGCTCCCTGTGGTGGCTGGAATCGTCACGGAAGCGCTTCCGCAAAACTGGGTGCGGACATCGTCCGCACCCAAGCCTTAAATTCTGCCAACAAGGCGTTTGGCCCACAAAATCCGAATTTTCAACCTTGAATCACGCTTGTGCGCCACGATAATTCATCCGATCTGAAGAGATCGGCTCGGATGCGTCCGTGGCGCTGGTCATGCCGGGAGAATCGGGAACTCCACCGAAGGCCATGGTGAGTGAGCGATTGATCACACGGACTGTGATTGCGGCGGCGTAGAGCGCAGGCTGCCGCGGACCGTGCCGGCCCGCGGACCGTGCCCCAGCTTTCTACAACCTGCGCCCAGTAGGTTCGGCGGATGACCCGAGCCTGAGTCTGGATTCATGGTCAAAGGGCCGTAGCGGGCGCAGCTCAAGGTCGCGGAGCTTTCCTCCGTCCACCAGCAAACCCGCGAGGATCACGATGAAAACCAATGCCTTCATGACAGCCGTACTCACGCCCCTCCTCACTGTCGGCTGGTTGGTGGTGGGCCTCTCGGCGCCGGCCCAGGCCGTGGGTACCACGTACTTCGTCAGTGCCTCGGGGAGCGACACCAATGCGGGGACCTCAAGCGCGGCACCGTGGAAATCGCTGTCAAAGATCAACTCGATCGTCCTCAAGCCCGGCGATACCGTCAGTTTCCGCAAGGGCGACACCTGGACCGGGGGCATTGTGACCACCCAGAGCGGTACTGATGCCGCACCCATCACCCTGAACGGCTACGGGACCGGCAACGCCCCGACCATAACGGGCGGCAAATCGGGAAACTGCATCAGGATCAACGGAAACTTCACCATAGTTGACGGACTTCGCGGCGTCTCCTGCGGCTATGCCGGCATCAGCATCACCGGCGACCGCAACACGGTCAGGAACTCCAGCGCCTCCAACAACGCCGTGGGCATCAAGGCAGGAACCGGGTCCGATTTTGGGAAATACACCGGCAACGTACTGACCAACAACAACATCATGAACGTCCTGACGCAGGGCACGAACTGCGGAACACCCCAGGCAGTGAACTGCAGTGACGACTCCGGCGCTTCCGGCGTGCTGATCAACGGCAACGACAACGAGCTCTCAGGCAACACGGTCAGCGGCTCCACGGCGTTTTCCTACGATTACAACCGCGACGGCGGTTCTTTCGAAATCTACAACGGAAACCGGAACTACGTTCATCACAATGTGTCGCTGGACAACAACAACTTCTCCGAGATTGGGAGGTCCTCCGGGACTGCGGACGGCAACACCTACCGCTACAACCTTGTCCGGTCGACGTGTGGGGCAAACTGTGCCCAGGCCAAAGGCTTGATCGCCCGCGGACCAGGGACCTCCTTCGGGCCCACGAACGGCACCGTTTTTGAGTTCAATACCGTCTACCTGAACGGGCCGCAGTCCCAGGCGATCGTCTGCCATGCGAGCTGCCCTTCATCGACTGTGATCCGCGGCAACATCCTGGCAGGTGTCAAGAACTCCTTGTGGATCAACGGCTCGGGCTGGACCGAGAGGCAGAACGTCCTCAACGGTCCGGTCAACTTCGTGCCGAACAGCACCTCCACCACTGCGTCGGCACGATTCGTGAACGCACCGGCCGATCTCCACCTGACCAGCGCCAGCCCGGCCATCGACCGCGCCGGAGCGAGCCCTTCCGCCTTCGACCTCGCCGGACTTGCGGTGCCCCAGGACGGAGACTGCAACGGTACGGCAGCTGCCGATTCAGGGGCTTACGAGTTCGACTCGCCCAACTGCTGACCATGCCGGGAGGGGTCTCAGCTGGCGCCGGACTGGCTCCAGCGCTGTTCGATCCGGCCAAATTTCCAGACGGCGAGCGCGATCAGCCAGATGATGACGAACAGTCCGACAATGATGTACCCGACGTTTCCGAGGTCCAGCGAACCGATGGCGGCCGCCGGCCCGGATTCGAGTCCCACCTTGTCCGCTACGACCCCGAGCAGCACGGTAACCCCGACCACCAGGGCCACAATCACCGAGAGCACCGTGACTGTGAGGTTGTAAAAGACCTTGCGGACCGGCTTCAGGAACGCCCACCCGTAAGCCCGGGACATGAACACGCCGTCGGCGGTGTCGAAAATGCTCATTCCGGCGGCGAACAGCACCGGCAGGACCAGGATGGCGTACCAGGGCAGGGAGAAGGCCGCGGAACCGGCCGCGAGCACGAGCAGGGCCACCTGGGACGCGGTGTCGAATCCCAGGCCCATCAGCAGGCCGACGGGATAGATGTGCCATGGCTTGGTGATCCGCCGGATGGTTCCACCGAGGAGCCGCGCCTGGAAGCCCCGGTTGTTGAGCTGGTGCTCAAGCTCAGCCTCGTCCAGTTCCCCGGTCCGCATGCCGCGGAACACCCGGGCGATGCCGATCACCGAGGCGAGGTTCATCAGACCGATCAGGATCAGGAACGTTCCAGCCACGACGCTTCCCACCAGTCCCAGCGTCTGCATCAGGGCCGAGTCCCCGTCCTGCACGGTCCCGGCCATGGCCCTCGCGCCGAGGGCCAGGAGCAGCGCCGCGCCGAACACCACGGTCGAGTGGCCCAGCGAGAACCAGAAGCCCACCCCCAGCGCGGCCTTTCCCTCGCCGACCAGCTTGCGCGTGGTGTTGTCGATGACGGCGAGGTGGTCGGCGTCGAACGCGTGCCGCACTCCCAGCAGAAAGGCGGTGACGCCCAGCCCTACCCCGTACACACCGGAGCGGCCCAGCGCGAAGTTCTGTGGAGCCACGGCCAGGGTCAACACACTCCAGCCGACCACGTTGAGCAGGAGGACGAAGCCGGTGATGCCGGCGAGATGGAACTTGTCCCGGCGTTCCCAGCGACCGGACGTCGCCCGCACCGGCTGCGCTACAGGCAACAAGTTGCTCATAGTTCGTAAGGGTAGGCGCGGGTGTCGCAGCTGCCAAGACCTCGCGGACTGTGCCCGGCCGGGTGGCCGCCGGCTGTGCCTTAGCGTGAGCCGTGGAGACCCAGACGCTCGGCCCTATCCGGCAGTGCGGCCTCCGTGCAAGCATGGGGCACACCGATCATGCACAGCACTCCGATCATGCACAGCGAGGGGACTCGATGAAATCCAATGAACTGCTGCTGGACGCCTTCGGCCGGATCCATGAGACGGTGGCCGCCGCCCTGGCAGAGGTCGACAATGCCACCTTGCTCCGACGGCCCGCAGGCAGCGGGAACTCGATGGCCTGGCTCATCTGGCACCTCGGCAGGGTCGAGGACGCGCAAGTGGCCTCCGCCGCAGGCCTGGACCAGGTCTGGACCTCGCAGGGGTTTGCTGCCCGCTTCGACCTGCCTCTTTCCAAGCGGGACACCGGCTACGGCCATACGAGCGGCCAGGTGGACGCGGTGCAGGCACCGCCGGAGCTGTTGCTCGAATACTACGACGCTGTGCACCGGCAGACTGTGGAATTCTTGAAGACCCTCGGCGACGACGACTTCGACCGCATCGTCGACACCCGCTGGGACCCGCCCGTCACGCTCGGGGTACGGCTGGTCAGCACCATTGCCGATTGCCTTCAGCACGTGGGGCAGGCCGCCTACGCGAAAGGCCTGAACCCCGCGCACGGGCACGGTTAGGGCGCCCGCTGCCATGCACGCCGCCGATATCCGCCAGCTCTTCCCGGGGCTCAAGGACATCATCTATCTCAACACCGCGACCACGAACGTCGGCTCCGCCCCCGCCCGGGAGGCCTACGAACTGGCGGCCGCGCGCTGGTCTGCCGGCCGGTTCGACTGGATGGAAGCCGAACGGGCGGGGGAGGACGCCCGTGCCATGTTCGCGGAGATCGTCGGCGCCACTGCCGGGGAGATCGCAATCGTTCCGGCCGTGAGCTCAGCCGCCGGGATAGTGGCGGCCAACCTGCCGCCCGCGAAGCACGGCGAGAACGTCGTGGTCGCCGAGAACGAATTCGCCTCGAACTACTATCCCTGGCTTATGCTCCGGCAGCGCGGCTACGAGGTCCGCGCCGTGGCTCCGGGCGGCGACGGCGTGACGGCCGAGGCGTTTGCTCAGGCGGCCGACGGCGGCACCCGCCTGATCGCCGTCAGCGCCGTTCATTCGGCCAACGGTTACCGGGCCGATCTGGGCGCGCTCAGCCGGGTCGCTGCCCGCTCCGGCGCCTGGTTTTTCGTCGATGCCTGCCAGGCGGCAGGCGCGGTGCCGCTGGACGTGGTCCGCGACGGCGTGGACTTCCTGGCCGCCGCGAGCCACAAGTTCCTGCTCGGTTCCAGGGGCATGGGCTACCTCTATGTCCGCAGCGGGCTGCTGGACCGTCTCCAGCCCATCGGCCCGGGCTGGAAGGCCGCCCGCAAGCCGGCCGAGAGCTTCTACGGGCCGGCTATGGACCTCTCACCCACGGCCTCGAAGCTCGACGCCTCATTGGCGTGGTTTCCCGCCCTGGCCGAGCAGGCGGCGCTCGGCATCTTCCGCCGGTTCGGGATCACGGCCTTGCTTGATCGCAACGCCCGGCTCGCCCTTCGCCTGCAGGATGCGCTGGCCGCGGAGGGCTCCGCCTTCCGGCCCTTCACCGAGCAGCACCGCTCGACCATCGTCTCCGTGCCGGTGAGCGATGCCGAGGCGGTCATGGCGCGGTTTCGCCAGGCCAACGTGGTGGCGTCGGTCCGCGAGGGCAGGATCCGGTTGGCCGTGCATTTCTACAATCTGGAAGAAGAGCTCGATCGCGTGGCTGAGTTGATCGGACGTGGCTAAGCGGCGCCGGCCAGTGCCGCCCCAGAACTGGGCCGCTTAGTCTCTCCAGCCTGACTTCTCGTCGCTGCTGTAGGCGAGGCCGATCTGGCTCCTGACTTCGTCCAAGGCCTCCATGACCTGAACGCTCTGCCGGGGCGGCAGGATGTCGTTGGCAGTGGCGTGCGCCGCGATGAGCCGCTCCATTTCCCGCGCCTGGTATTGCATTCCGCGGCCTGCGACAGGCTCATCGAAGCGCTCAGCGACGTTGCCGTCGGCGTCGTACCGGGTGAAGGCCGACGGCGTATACCAGACTGACGGGACCTCGATTCGGCCTTCGGTTCCCATGATCGAGGCCTGGTTTGGCCCTGCAGTATCCAGCGCGCAGTGCAGCACGGCCTGCTGCCCGTCCCCGTACTCGAAAATCATGGCGGTCTGCCGGTCAACACCGGTTTCCGTCATACTGGCCGCTGCCCGGATGCTGACCGGCGCTCCAAAGACGTCGAAGGCGAAGGACACGGGGTAGATGCCCAGGTCCAGGAGCGCTCCGCCGCCCAGCGCCGGGTCATTGAGGCGGTGCGTCGGGTCCTTGGGCAGATTCTGGTTGTGGTCCGCGATCACCGTCCGGACGTCGCCCAGCGCGCCGGATCGAATCAGCTCACGGATACGGACCATGTGCGGAAGATAGCGGGTCCACTTGGCCTCAAGTGCGATCAGTCCCTTCGACTCGGCCAGCTCCACAATCTCCCGGGCCTGCCAGGCGTTCATGGCGAAGGGCTTTTCAATCAACACGTGTTTGCCGGCGTCCAGGGCCAACAGGGCATTTTCGTGGTGGAACGGGTGCGGCGTCGAGATGTAGACAATATCCACGTCCGGGTCAGCCACGAGGTCCTCATAGCTTCCATGGGACGAGGGGATCTGAAACCGGGCCGCGAACTCCCGCGCCGATGCCAGGTTCCGGGAGCCCACAGCCTGGACCAATGAACCGTTGTCGATCAGGTCCGGCGTCTGCAGCCCGGCGATGAACCCCGTGCCGAGGATTCCCCACCTCGCAGCGGGCGCGGCGGGATCTGCGGTTCCGGTTGTGGCGTGCTCTGACATCTGTTTGGGTGCCCTTCGGGCAGGTGGTCACGAAAGCATTAGGCGAGGTTTGAAGCATCGGCAGCTTCCCAGGACGTGTTCGTATCCTAAGCCTGCAATCCGGGACTCACGGTGTGAGCGGACCCCGAAGCACGCGCAGGGCAACAGCGGCATCACCCTCAATGAGGGCGGTATCCTCCAGGTTGGATCGGCCCCACAGCCCGAGGTACATCACGGGCAATGGGGCGGAAATCGATGCCACGGCGGAATCAGGGCCCAGTGTCCAGGCGGTGGCCCCGGGCACCTGGAAGGTCACCGCCTTGTCCGGGTGCGGCATCCGCTCCAGTCGCAGCTGGCGCGGCGCGAACATCGCGAGGACCTCGTCGACGCCGTCGAGCATGAAGTCCTCACCCAGGGCGGGGACTGCCAGGCCAAGCGCCTGGCAGGCGTCGATGAGGTGGATGGCGTGTTCGTGGGCCTGGCGCCGAAGCCAGAACCGGGCGTTGTGCGGCGGCGGTCCGAAGTCCCAACAGGGTTTCTCGGGGTCAAGTGCCGTCATCGTCTCGAGGAAGGGTGCCGTGCCTTCGAGGAACCAGGCCGCGGCGCCCTCGGCGGGCGGTGCCGGTTCCTGGACGAAGGTGCCCTCACTGACCACAGTGGCGGCCCACCGCTCGATTGAACCGAGATGTCCGAATAGTTGCTCGAGCGTCCAGCCCGGGCATGCCGGAACGGCGCGGGCAAGGCTGTCTTCCGGCTGGCGGGCCAGCGTGCCGAGATGGTCCAGGGAGCTGGCAAGCTGGTGCAGGTATCGATCGGGCGACATGGGATGAGCCTAACGCGGCGCGGTACGGAGTCCGGCGCCCGCACTCCGGCTTCGCCCCCGTTGGGGTCCGCTCGGATCACCCCGTATTCACATGCCCCGCCATGGGCGGCCGCTGACCCGTCGGCCGAAAATGATGCGTTGCGGAGCCTCGCGAAGTGGGGCATCTCCACGTGGTTTTCCGGGAGGCAAGTAGGCAGTCGCGTTTGCCCAAGCAGCGGGCAAGTAGCGACCGGAGGAATACGGGCATTGCCCCGGCGAAGTTGAGTAGCAATCACTCGCGCGCTCTTCAAACCCCGCTTCTAGGCTCCAGGGTACTGGGTTAATAAAGTCAATGTAGTGGTCAGAAACTGGTCTCAGCCATGCATGATCAAACGGAATCTCGGGTGTCGTCCGGCCATTTTAAGGGCCTTCTTCGCGGTGGACGCACGGGTAGGACGCCGCATCCCCGGAAGCACCGGGCGGCCACGATCCACGCAACTTTGCCCCGACAACGGCCATGGTCCCGAGGCGCATGGGCTTCGCTGCTGTCGGCAACGCTCACACTCGCTGCGCTGTCCGTCGGCGAGACGGCCGTTGCGGACGTGAGGACCATCGCCAACGATTCCCTGCGGACCGGATGGGACAAGGACGAGCCCGGGCTCTCACCGTCGGCCGTCGCATCATCGAACTTCGGCAAACTGTTCTCTGCAACCGTGGACGGGCAGGTCTACGCCCAGCCGCTCGTAGTAGGCAGTACCGTGATTGCCGCGACGGAAAACAATGCCGTGTACGGGCTGGACAGCGCCACAGGTGCGGCCAAGTGGACCCGCAAACTCGGACCGGCGTGGCCGGCGTCGACCGTTAACTGCGGTGACCTCACGCCCAACATTGGAATCACGTCCACTCCGGTCTACGACCCGGCGACAAGGAGCATCTTCCTGCTCGCGAAGACGAATGACGGGGCCAGCAAGCAATTCCCGCACTGGTACATGCACTCCCTGGACGCGGCGACCGGAGCGGAGAAGCCCGGATTCCCCGTCACCATCCAAGGCGCCCCGACAAATGACCCCGCCCGCCCGTTCAACCCGATGACGGCGATGCAGCGCCCGGGGCTGCTGCTCCTGAACGGCGTGGTCTACGCAGGATTTGCCAGCCATTGCGACTACACCCCGTTCGTGGGCTATGTTGTCGGCGTATCGACCGCAGGCCGGCAGACGACGATGTGGGCGACCGAATCAGGCAACGCCAACGCGGAGGGCGGGATCTGGCAATCCGGCGGAGGACTGGTGTCCGACGGCCCCGGCCAAATCCTGCTCACCACAGGGAACGGCATTTCCCCCAAGCCCGGGCCGGGATCGAACCCCCCCAGCACTCTGGCGGAGGCGGTGGTCCGGCTCCGAGTCGGCACCGACGGCAATCTGAAACCCACCGACTTCTTCAGCCCGGCCGACAACGCGAAACTGAACCGAAACGACGCCGATCTGGGCGCCGGCGCTCCCGTCGCGATCCCGGACGGCTATGGCACCGCGGCACACCCGCACCTGCTGGCCCAAATCGGTAAAGATGGCACCATGTACCTGCTGGACCGGGACAACCTGGGCGGCATGGCGCAGGGGCCGGGTGGAACCGACGCCGTCCTGGACAAGGCCGGTCCGTACAGCGGAGTGTGGGGAAAGCCCGGGTTTCTCGGAACCACCAACGGGGGCTACCTTTACGTCGTCGAGAGCAACGGGTACCTTCGCGCGTTCAAGATCGTGACGAGCGCGGCGGGCGGGGTCAGCCTCGCCTCCGTCGGGACCTCCGCCGGCACGTTCGGGTTCAGCTCCGGTTCGCCGGTGGTGACCTCCACCGGCACAGACGGGTCCTCCGCCCTTGTCTGGGTGGTCTATGTCAGCGCAGGTACCGGGGCCGATGCGGAGCTGCGCGCCTACCGGGCAATACCGGACAATACGGGGAACCTCAAGGAAGTGTTTAGCGCCCCACTGGGTATAGGGTCCAAGTTCTCCTCGGTGGCCACTGACAAGGGCCGCGTATACGTGGGCACCCGGGACGGGCACGTCCTGGGCTTCGGCGCCCCGACTACGTCAGCGGTAGGGGCAAAGAACACCGACCTCGGTACCGCCAAGGTTGGCACCTCCGTGACCGGGAGCGTAACGATCACCGCATCGCGGGCGGTAACAGTCAGCTCCATCACGACGCGCGCCCCGTTCAAGATCGGAACCGGGCTCACGATGCCCCGGAAGTTGGCCAAGGGCGCGAGCATGACCGTGCCCGTGATCTTCGCTCCGACTGTTCCGGGCCAGGCCGACGGCACGCTGACGGTCAAAACGGCCGACGGCGAGACCGATCTCATCGGCGTCCACGGCGTCGGCACGAAGGAGGGCCTGGGCGCGACTCCCGCCGTAATCCAGTTCACCGACGTGCCGACAAAAACTGTCAGCCGGCAGACTGTCAACATCGTCAACACGGGCACAACCGTGGCAAAGATCACCGGGGTCACCCTTCCGGCAAACGCACAGCTCCGGGTCGACCCCGGCACGGTGCCGGCTGTGGGGCAGACGATCCAGCCGCTCGCATCGGTTGCGGTGTCCATGACGTTCAGTCCCACGTTGGCGGGCCCGGTGGCCGATACGCTCGTCGTCGCCAGTGACCGCGGGAAGGTGACCGTTAAGGTGGCCGCGACCGCCGTGGCCGGCGCGGCGCACCTGGAGATGCCGCACTCCCTGGACTTCGGTGACGTCCCCGCCGGGACGTCGGTTACCAGGGCTTTCGAGATAAAGAACACCGGCAACGTCCCGATGACCATCACGAAGGCGAAAGCGCCACAGGGCGTCTTCTCCACGACGACTCCCATCTCCGAGGGCTTGAAAATTCCCGCCGGTGAAACCGCGTACCAGACGGTGACCTTCGCGCCCACGGCCGTCGGGCAAGCAGGGACGAGCGAGACCTTTTACCTGATCACTGCGGACGACGGCCAAGCTGCTCAGAAGGTCATGCTCACCGGGAACGGTACCGATGACCCCATCGCTGCTTACGGGTGGAAGATCAATGCAGGCCGCCCCGGGTCGAGCCTCGGCCGGTCGCTGACCGCGGAGTATGCCGTGGGAGTAGGCAAGTGCCAGGACTACACCAGAGGAGTGATCTGCTGGTCAACCAAGACCGGGGCCCATGCAGTCCTCAATGAGATCTACAAGCGGTACAGGGCCGAGGGCGGCGCCGGTGGTCCCTTCGGCTTCCCGACCTCGGACGAGAAAGTGTCGCCGGACAAGGTGGGGAAGTACAGTGACTTCTCCGGTGCGGGTGGGACTTCGATCTACTATTCGCTGACCACCGGGGCGCGCTCTGTGACCGGCGCGATCAGGTCCAAATGGAGGGCACTGGGCGCGGAGACAGGACCCTTGGGGTATCCGATCACCGACGAGAAGCGCACCCCGGACGGGGTGGGACGGTACAACCACTTCTCCGGTGCGGGTGGGGCATCGATCTACTGGACACCGACAACCAAGGCCCACTCGGTAACAGGGGCCGTCCGTGCCAAGTGGGCGTCGCTGGGCTGGGAGACGGGCCTAGGCTACCCGACCTCTGACACTACGGCGTCTGCGGACAAGGTGGGGCGCTACAACCACTTCTCAGGTGCGGGTGGAAACTCGATCTTCTGGTCACCGACGACGGGGGCGCACTTTGTCCTGGGGGCCATCCGGTCCAAATGGGCTGCACTTGGCTGGGAGACCGGCCCGCTGCGGTATCCGATCACGGACGAGGAGGGCACCCCGGACAGGGTGGGGCGGTACAGCCACTTCTCCGGTTCGGGCGGGGCATCGATCTACTGGACGCCGACTACCCAGGCGCACTCGGTGACCGGTGCGATCCGGAATAAGTGGGCGTCGATGGGCTGGGAGAAGAGCCGGCTGGGTTATCCGACGAGCGACTCGTACACGGTATCCGTCGGCCGGGCAACGGATTTCCAGCACGGGCGGCTGACGTGGAATGCGACGGCCAAGACGGTCACCGGATAGCGGTGCCCGCGTCAGTTCAGAAACTCCCGGACCGATTGGCGTCTGGACCTCATCGGTCTGGACCTGATCGGTCCGGACCTGTTCCGCCTGGAAGTGGGTGAGTGCGGCGGCGTAGATTGACGATGCGGGCAGACCGATCTCCGGCCCCGGTGCGGTCCGCCAACGAGCCTGTGCATGAAACCCCGCCATGCCGAGGAGTGATCCGATGAGTCAACTTATCCAGCGCCTGCTTGCAGCGTTCAATGACCACGACCTTGAGGCAGCCGCCGCGTTGTTCCATGAGTCGTATAAGAGCGTGCAACCGGTCCACCCGGCCAGGGCATTTGTGGGACGGGCGCAGATGCACGCGAACTGGGCAGCGATATTCGCTGGCGTTCCCGATTTTCATGCAGAAGTGCTCCGCTCCGCGGACGACGGTAACACCGCGTGGAGCGAATGGACCTGGGCCGGCACCCGCACCGATGGGCGGCCCTTCGACATGCGCGGCGTGACGATCTTCGAGATCGAGGACGGCCTCATTACGAGCGGAAGACTCTTCATGCAAGAGCTTGAACGAGGGGACGTGGGCATCGCAGAGGCAGTCCAGACGCTGACGGGCCGCCGGCCGGACCGGCCCACGGGTCCGGTGGACTGAAGTGGCTGGTCTCAGGCGGCCGAAGGAAGGCTGCGCGCGCTTCTGAGCGTTTTGGCCTGGTGCCGGAGCTGGCGCCGGTGCCGGGAGCCCGGCTGATCCGTTGCTGATGGGCGGAGCGGCGTTCCGGGCAGGGGTGGTGCAGTGGAGTGGTAGGTGTGGCCGGTGGGGGTGGTGAGTTCGATGGTGTGCCTGTGCCGGTCGCCGCTGCCGGAAGCGGATCCGGGTGCTGGGCGGGCGGTCCAGCCGGGGGTTTCTTTGGTGTGGTTGCAGGCTTCGCAGAGCCCTGCACCGTTGGCCTGGGCGGTT
>NZ_JBEGIG010000011.1:0-52790 GCF_040676555.1 Arthrobacter sp. LAR12-1-1.1
TTCAACGTATTCAAGCAATGGCGCGGGCTCGCCACCCGATACGACAAGCTCGCCCTCACGTACCGCGGCGCCGTCGTCCTTCGCGCGATCACCGTCTGGCTCAAAGTATTAGGAGACACGCCCTAGCCCGAAACGTTGAGGGACTGCGGCCCTGCACTCCGCTCGGAGTGATCTCTCTCTTAGAGAATGAGGGGGTCCAGCTGCAGGGCGCCAATGTGGTGGTCATCGGACGCTCAGACCTCGTCGGCAAACCGCTGGCACAACTCCTCCTGCAGAAGAACGCCACGGTGACCGTAGCGCACTCGAAGACTAAGGACTTGGCTGCCGCCACGCTCCAGGCGCAGGTGGTGATAGCTGCAGCCGGTGTTCTCCACCTGATCGGCGCCGAACACATTTCCGCCGGGGCCGTCGTCATCGACGTCGGCATCCACCGCACCGAGGACGGACTCACCGGTGACGTCGACTTCAGCGCAGCCAGCACGGTCGCGTCAAAAATCACCCCAGTCCCCGGCGGGGTAGGTCCGATGACCATCGCCGAACTCCTCCGCAACACACTCAAAGCAGCACAGCTCCAGAGCTGAACGGCGTCACGCTTCGACCCGGCTAGAAGCAGTGGCCACGATTCTAAATGTTGAGGCATGAGAAGCCCAGTCCCTACAACGTGTGCGTCATATGTGAGGGCCTTGCAGACAAATGGAGCCCATTTGTCCAGCAGATATTGGCATCACAATCCAGGCGAACTGCACAACGACCGCACGCCGAATGGACTGCAAGTGCCAACGCATTGCTTGCCTAGCTCCGCCGCTGTCCCCGCAGAGACGGCAGCAAAATAGCATGCTCGGTAATTTCGGTACTGCTGCACAAATAGGGGCGCATTCCGGGCCCAACGTGGTAGGCCCTCGCGGTCTCAAGAAGACTGCGTGTAAGCGTCTGAGCCATACGGGGATTACCCCCCGCAAGGGCCAAAGTCTCATGAAACGCTCGTCCTTGCTCCATTGCGCCTTCGGCATCCTGGCGGCGGCACAGCTTCACCTAAGGCCTTAGTTTTCCTGCACAGGACCCCCATGCGCTGCCAAAGGGGTTCGCCAGGTCAGACACCGCCGGCATGAGCTCCTAGGGGCAAGGTCACCGGTGACTCCAAAGAGCACCAGCGAGGACGGCAATCCGGTTCAAACGGCGATCCCACGGATCCCAAAGCGGATTAAGCCCTCGGCCGGACGGCATGGCAACGGATTGAAGCACGGCTGAACTACTACTCCTAGGTTCAGGCTGCGTTGCGTGCTGGCTCTCGAACGGATGCATGGCTAACGACCACGTGGTTCCGGAAGCAGGTACGCGCTCTTACCAGGCGGACCGCTCCCGAGATTCCCCGAACGGCACTTCTTCACTGAGCTCTAGGACGTACCGGCCTGAGTGATGGCGGGTGACCAAAATGCCGGCGGGCCGGCGGTTCAGAGCCACTTCGATGAGCGACGACTCAGCCTCGTTCAGTAACTGCTCGACAAGATTTGGGTTAGCAGTGGACACCTCGCGCCGCTCTTCCGAATACGCCAGGAGGGAAGGGCTTTGACCGTGTACCGCGGACCTGGTCGGAGTCGGGTTGGGAAGCAACGTCAGATCGGACATAGTGTGACGCCATCCCCGCGCAGGAACAGTCGGCGGTCAGCCGTACCGTTCTCAATCACCCAAATCAGATGCCCCCGGTCTCCGACCGCCTCTGCCCATCCGGCGTACTGGAGATCCTCCAGACACACCTTTACGCTGTCGCCTAGGCTCAGGTATTCCCATTGATGGATGGGCTGATGGGTGGGCCGAGGCTGAAGCGTGGCTCCAGCATTCATCGCATACCCGCTTTCTATCGGTCCGGTTCCTTGTGAGTGGACTGGATGCGGCGGCCGCACGTTTTGCACGGGCGGGCCGCCGCAGGTCATGGAAGAGAAACGTCAGATGATGGCGGCCTTCAGTTCTTTGGCGGCCAGGCTGGGATCCGCGGCTCCGTAGATTGAGCCGCCCGCTACGGCCACGTCCGCCCCTGCCTGCTGGACAGCGTTGATCGTCGAGAGGTTCACTCCTCCGGCTACTGAGAAGGGGACGCGCGCTTCTTCGCCGGCGGCCAGGAGCCCGTTAAGGTCATAGCCGGGCTGTGCCTGCTCATCAAGGCCAGCGTGGAATTCCACGAACTTGGCGCCAAGGGCACGAGCTTCCTTGGCGCGGGAGACTTTATTGGGTACCCCAATGAGGTCAACAACGATGCCTTTGCCGTGTGCCCGGGCGGCTTTCACGGCGCCGGCGATGGTCGAGTCGTCTGCACTGCCCAAGACAGATACCAGATCGGCGCCGGCTTTGAAGGCGATGTCGGCCTCCAATTCTCCGGCGTCCATTGTTTTCATGTCAGCGAAAACGATTTTGTCGGGGTGGGCATTTTTGATGGCGGTGACAGCGGAGAGACCTGCAGCCTTTATCAGGGGTGTTCCGAGTTCGATGATGTCCACGTACTCGGCTACCTTGGCGGCCAATTCGAGGGCGTCTTCGACGGTGAGGAGGTCCATTGCAACTTGGAGTTTCATGATCGGCTCTTTCTTTAGGAATTGTTAGGTTGAAGGAATTTAGGGGTGAGTGGTTGCTTAGTGTTTTCCGCTGCGTCGGTCGCCGCCGCCGTCGTCGTCGCCATTCTGGGTTCTACTATTCGAGATTGGCGTGCCGGGTCCAGAGCTGCTGGGCAGAAATGCTGGATTCCTCCCAGAGGGCTTGGAACACCGCTTCGGTGGCGAGGAAAAGCACCTGTTCGAAGAGGCTTCCGGAATATTGCCGGGAAGCATCCAATTGGTGGTCGGTTTTCTGCGGGGCCGGGATAACCACGAGCATGTCGGTTACTGCAGCTAGTGGGGAATCTATGTTGGCAGTGAACGCGGCCACCTTTGCACCGGCCTTTGCCGCAGTTTCTGCCGCCTTCACCACGCTTGAGGTCGTTCCGGATCCAGAGGCCACCACCAGCAGATCCTCTGCGCGGATCGCAGGAGTGGTGGTGTCCCCTGCGATGTGGACCGTGAGGCCAAGATGCATCAGCCGCATGGCGGCCATCCTGAGAACCAGGCCGCTGCGGCCTGCCCCGGCGACAAACACCCGGTTAACGGTGGTGAGATGGGCGGCCAGGAGAGCAAGTTCCTGTTCATTGATGCGGTCTGCCGTCTCTCCAACCTCGCCCCGGATCAGAGAGATGCTGTGCCCGATGGCGTCGGCCGTTTCTTGACTGGCAGGTGTTGCTAGTGGCGTGGTTCCCAATGTCTCTCCTTTGAGGGGTGAGCCGTATTCAGCGATCCGTGGAGTCGTCTGATGTTCTATCCTCGATACTTCCCGGCGCCCATCGCCCATTACGGCGGCCTGAACCTGTCGGAAGCCGGTAGCGGTGCCACTTAGGGTGAGGTCGTCTGCCGTTCAAGGGCAAACCGGGCATATTCTTCCAACAGCACGGGATCATCCACCGACCCTAGATCCGCGACCGTTTCCAGGCGCGCCCCTTGCAGAAGCCGCTTGACCGGAACCTCCAGCTTCTTTCCGGTGCGGGTATGCGGAATTCCAGGCATGAAGACAATCTCGTCTGGCAGGTATCGGACCGACAGGTTCTCACGGATGGATCTGGTGATCGCCTCTTGGGCCACGCCCGGCTTGGTGCCTCCGGCCAGGTGGACGAACAGCGGCATGTAGTAGTCAGTGCCCAGCTCCGCGCCGACAACCAGTGCCTCGGCGACTTCCGGCAGCGATTCAACCACCGCGTAGATATCTGCCGAACCGAGCCGGAGCCCGTTGCGGTTGAGGGTCGAGTCGGAACGGCCGTGGATGAGGATGCCCCAGTCCGTGAACTCGATGTAGTCCCCGTGCCGCCACACCCCCGGATACATGCCGAAGTAGCTCTCGTGGTAACGGCTGCCGTCATCCCCCCAGAAGCTCAGCGGCATCGAGGGCATTGACTTGGTTACCACCAGTTCACCCTTGCCCGTCGTGGGATTGCCGGCTTCATCCCACGACTCCACGCGCACTCCGAGGGCCGGAGCCTGGATGTAGCCGACACGGACCGGCAGTGTCGGGGATCCTCCTACGAAGATAGAGGCGATGTCGGTTCCACCGCTCATCGAACTCAACCAGATGTCACCCACATTGCCGTAGACCCAGCGGTAGCCGTCGGCCGAGAGCGGCGATCCGGTGACCTGAAGGGATTTCAGGGCACCCAGGTCGTGGTCGCGCATCGGCACCAGGGAGGCCTTCGAGCAGGAATGGACAAATCCCGCACCCACACCGAGGACCGCGACCTGCTCGGCCGCGGCAATTTGCCACACCCGGTCGATCGACGGGAAGGTGGGGTTTCCGTCGACGAGCACCGCCGTCGCCCCCACGCCCAGTGCGGAGACGAGTGCGTTCCACAGCACCCAGCTCGTCGAGGCCACATTGAGGTAGCGGTCCCCGGGCCGCAGGTCGGAGTGGATGAGGAGCATTTTCATTTCCTCAAGCAGCGCCCCGCCGTGGCCATGCACGATGCCCTTGGGAATGCCTGTTGTCCCGGAGGAGAACAGGACCCACAGGGGGTGGCTGAACTCGACGTCTTCGAAGGCGAGCTCCGCCGGTTCGGCCACGGCCTGTGCCCAGTCCACGGCGGGAACCCGGGTTGGGATACTCGGGACGGACGTGTGCCGCCCCACCCAGATGATGTGCTCGAGGGTGGGGAGTTGGGCGAAGATCTCCCCCAGCTCCGCCTGTCGGTCCCGGTCCTTCCCGCCGAGCCGGTAGCCGGGCGCGGCGATGACGACCTTTGGACCGAGCTGGGCGAACCTTGAAACGATCGCGCCGGGGCCGAACTCCGGGGCGCAGACGGACCAGATCGCGCCGATCGAGGCAGCGGCGAGCAGCCCGACGACGGCCTCAGCGACATTCGGAAGGATTCCGACGACCCGGTCCCCGTGGCTCACACCGCGGGCACGAAGGTGCGCGGCGAGGGAGGCCACCTCGCGCCTCAGCGCATCCCAGGTGACCTCCTCGCGTGTCCCGTCCTCGGCGATGCCGATAAGTGCGGTCCCCTCGTGGCCCTGCAGCAGGTGCCGGGCGAAATTAAGGGTGCGTCCCGGAAACCACCGCGTGTGCGGCATGGGGTCAGTGGTGCAGACCGGCCCTGCCGCCCCGCCGAACTCGACTCCCGCAAACCGGGCAAAGAGTTCCCAGAACTGTTCGGGCTCATCAACCGACCAATGCCACAGCTCCTCATAGCCAGCACCGATCTCGATGCCCTGGCCGCCCAGGAAGGCGGCGAAACGGGCGACGCCGGTCTCGGCGCTGTGTTCGAGGTCAGGTTCCCAGATCACCTCCCCGTCTGCAGCCTGGGCGTCGGTGATCATGCCCTCTCCAGCGTCTGCGAGGCTTCCTTGCGCCGCTCGGCAATCTGGGCCGCTGTGAGGGGCTCGGTCCCGATCAGCACGAAAAGGACGCGGGCCGTTGTCTCCGTGCGGTTGGACCACGCGTGGCTGGTGGCACGTTGCACTGCCACGTCGCCGGCGCGCATGGTCGCCTCACCTTCATCGACCAGCAGGGTGATTTCACCTTCAAGGACGACGGCGTAGTCCAGGGAGTCGGTGCGGTGGAACCAGAAGTGCCTGGAGCCGCTGTGCTCGGCTCCCGCTTCGGCTTCGTCGTGTCCGTCGAGCTCGCTGAAGATCACCGAACCCGCCTCGTCCGGATACGCGGAGTCCGGCGGAAAGTCGGCGATGCGCATGATCGTCTGGCCCGGGGCCGGGAAGCTGGGGATTTCCGCATCGGCGCTTGCCGGATCCGAGTCACTAACGTGGTCGATTATCCCAGCTTGGGTCAGCCAGGGCACGGTGGCACCGAATCCAGGGATCATGTCCGAGGACCAGTGGTTGGGTGCGGCCCCGTCCGAGAGGATGATGGCGCGTCCCTGGTCGTCGTGTCCGGTGACGATGCGGCGAACTGGGGGCCGGGTCATCACGCCACCCATTCTTCGTGCGGGTAGGTGCGGGGCTCGGGCCACCAGGGGGCCTTGTGGCGTTCGGTCGAAATCGGCGTGCGCAAAGTGCCCACGCCTTCCAATTCCAACTCGATGACGTCGCCGGGGTTCAGAAACTTCCCGATTTCGACGCCGGCGCCGAAGCCCATTGTGCCGGAACCGATGATGTCCCCGGGCTGCAGGCGGTCGGAGATGGAGACGTAGGCCAGCAGTTCTGCGGGGGTGTAGACGAAGTCCTCGACCTTGGTGTCGGAGAGGACTTCCCCGTTGACACGGACTTGGCCGCGCAACCCCTCGATCGACGTGATTTCATCCATCGTGGTGACCCAGGGGCCGATGCCGTAGCCGAAGTCCTTGCACTTTTGCGGGCCCATGCCGATGGCCATTTCGGCGCCCTGGATATCGCGTGCGCTGAAGTCGTTGAAGATGGTGATGCCAAAGAGGTGGTCCAGCGCCGTGTCCGGGGTCAGGTCGCTGCCGGACTTGCCTACCACGTACCCGACCTCAAGTTCCCAGTCCAGGGCCTCGGTGAAGTCGGGATAGGGCAGCTCCTGGTTGTGTCCGTAGGACATGGCAGTGGTGCCCTTGAAATAGCCCGGACGATCGTAGATCGAGCGTGCCGGCTGGGCCTTGGCAACAATGCGGTGGAAGTTCTGGATGTGCTTCTCGAACGTCAGCCCGTCGCGTATGACCGGGGAGTCGACAGCCGCGCGCCATGAGACCTCGTCGATGCCGTACGAAGCATCATCAGCAGCAGCAAGCGCCTCGTGGGCCGCATCCATGAAGATCGCACCTCCGCCGATTCCTGCAGCCAGGCTCCCGGGGAGAATGGCCAGGGCGAGCGCCCGAGCCCGGTCAGGATCGGCCGCCTTGCGCTGAAGCGTCAGGGCATAAGCGCGGGCGAGATCAATGACCCGGCCCTGGTCTGGCTGGGCTGCGACGAGTCGAATCTGTTCGCCGTCGGGCGTGGGCACTGCTATACGTCCCAGTTTCATGGTGCTCCTTTGAATGAATAATACGATACGTACAGTATCGTATTGCGTTAGTGGAGTTGCAATAGGCAACTACGTGGGGGTGAAGCTCAGCTACCGATAGTGGCGGACCTAGTGGCCCTCAGGAGAGGTCCCGCGTCGCAGAGTTCCTCCAGGCCGATGTCGGGCGGAAGCATGCCCAGGCTTCGACGAATCTCCGTCAGTAGCTCCAGGCCGTGGTGATCAACGGTGAGCGTGCAGGCGCGTGTGCCCCAGGCCGTCGCGGCCGCCGCTTGGTAACCGCGCCGTTCAAGGAACTCGATGCCCTGCGCCTCGGCCATCGACGCTCCGGCCTCCACCCCCCGCACCAGTGCTCGCAGGTAGTCTTCCAGCTCCGCGGAACCAAGAAGATCGGCGCGGGCCACCAAGCCCTGGCCCGGCAGTCCGGGCAGCAGGGCGTTGACATCTGCAAGGGCCCGGAACCCGGCCCGCTCAGCATGCTTGTCGAAGGGGGGCCCGAGCAGGGTCGCGTCCACGCGCCCCTCGACCAGCGCCTCCAGGCGTTCACGCACGCCACCCACCAGCACGTAGTCGACCTCGACGCCGGCGTCCCGCAACAGGCGTTTGGCGATCAGCGCGAAACCGTTGTCGGGCGCGTCCACCGCGAACCGGCAACCGGCCAGGTCCGCGATGGATTCCACGTCACCGCCTGCATGGATGCCCAGCGGCGTGGTCGCCTCGACTTGGGCCACCAGGCGCAGGTCGGCCCCAGCCCGGGTCCATTCGAACAGGTTGTCAATTGCTGTGACCACCATGTCCTGTTCCGCGGCGAGCAGGGCACGCAACTGCTCCGCGCTCGAGGTGGTTCGGCTTGGCACCACATCCACTGAGCGCAGGAATCCCAGCTCGTCCGCCAGCAGATAGGAAACCGGCGGCACGAAGTGGCTTTGGCGCAGGCTCATGAGGAGGCCCCGCCGGCCGCGGCGACCGCGTCCGGGCGATCCACATACCAGGGAGGCAACTGCCCGCTGGGCCCACGGACCGTTGAACGCTGGATGCCGAGACCAGAGATTTCCGCCTCCATCACGTCGCCGTCCCTCAGGAAACGGCCCCAATGCGAACCGTTGCCCGCCGGCGAACCGGTGATGAGGACATCCCCTGGCAGCAGCACGGCCACCGAGGAGGCGTAGGCGATCAGGCTCGGGATGTCGAAGAGCAGGTCATCGGCCAAGGCATCCTGCATCAGCGTGCCGTTGAGGCTCAAGCGGATCCGGAGCTTCGCCGGATCCGGGACGAACCGCTTCGGCACCACGTAGGGGCCGGTGGGAAAGAACGTCGGCTGGTTCTTCGCCCGGAACCAGTCGGTGCCCATCATCGCGATGTCGTTGCGCGGTACGAGCGTGCGCGCCGTGATGTCGTTGACGATCGTATACCCGGCCACGTAGTCGAAAGCGTCTTCGGCCGCGACCCGGTGCGCCCTGCGGCCGATTACCACGCCAAGCTCCAGTTCCCAGTCGACGTTTCCGCCGACATCCGGCAACTTCACGTCATCGTAGGCGCCGCAGACCGCCGAGGGGATCCCGGTCCAGACGTAGGGGTCGCCCGTCCGGCCGCGCTCGTCGATTTCGGCTGCGGCGTCGGCGGCCAGTTGCGCCGCATCGGCGCCTTCCTTGCCGAGCTTGTGGGCCACACTCATCTGCAGGACGTGCTCACGGTAGTTCGCCCCCGCGGCGATGATGGTGCCCACCGGCTGCACCGGCGGCAGCACCCGCAGCCCGTCGAGCGGGCGTGCGCCCGCTGCGGCCGGATCGATGGCCTCGAGGGCGTCCAGGTGCGCATCCCAGTCAGCGAACAGGTCCCCGATCCGCCCGATTCCCGGCACCACTGTGCGCAGGTCAACGACGTCGTCGCCGAAGACCACACCGGGAAACTCCTCCCCGCCGTCCTCGAAAGTGCCCAGCATGAATCCGTTCACGCGTGCCTCTTCCATGAATCCTCCATTAGTCATTGTCTGCTGCCGCTATACCGGTGGGGCCACGTACAGGCCCTTGTCGCGGTCGTTGAACATTTCGCGGGCGATAAATTCGTCCATGTCGCCGCCGGTTCCCCATTGGTCGGAGGTCTCGGGGTCGCGCGTGTCAAAGATGCTTGGATGCCACGTATCCTCATCCACCGAATCCAGCTCGGTGGTGTATTCCATGGTGTTCCCGTTGGGATCGTGGAAGTAGGTGAAGGTGTTGTCCCCGGCCTTGTGGCGGCCAGGGCCCCAGATTTTCTTGAACCCGGACCGCAGCAGCTTGCCGCTGCCGCGCATGTACTCGTCGATGCCGCGCAGCTCGAAGGACGCGTGCTGCAGCGAGGCATGCGGACCGCGGGAGATCGCTATGGAGTGGTGTTGTGCATTGCAGCGCATGAAGTAGAAGAGGTCGCCCATGTGCGGGTGGTTCAGGGTGTCGGAGAGACGGAAGCCCAGATGCTGTTCATACCAGGCGCGCATCTTTTCCGGTTCCGGGGAGTTGAGCACCACGTGGGAGAGCCGCACCGGGATCGCCTCGCGTTCCTCGATCTTGCGGTGCTTGCGCACCTCAACATCGGAGGAGACCTCGATGGTGCGTCCCTCCAGGTCGAAGAAGCGGAAACCGTATCCCCCACCGAGGGTCTTGACGTCATCGGGTTCGCCAATGAGCTTCACGCCCTTCGCAATGAGGTCCGAGGCGAGCTGGTCCACCGAGGCCTTGTCCGCCGCGCCGAACGCGACCATGTCAAGGCGCTTCTCCTCGGCCTCGCGCACGCGGACCGAATACTGTTCCGGGGAGCCCTCGGCGGCGAAGTAGGTCACGCCGCCGTCGTTCTCCATTTCGGTGAGCCCCCAGTGGTTCTTGTAGAACTCAACCTGCTTTTGATAGTCGGGCACCGCGATGTCGAAGTGCCTCAGGTGTGTGATCGGGCTGAATGCCATGCTGGTCTCCTGTGTTCTGTCCGTTTGACGCGGATGTGGGTTTAGATGCGTGCCGGCACGTTGCGGCCGGCCTGCGGAATGCTGCGGATGAGGCGCTCCAGGGCCTCGGGGGTGTCGCCGAGGCCCAGGATGTAGCGGTCCGGGCGAACGACGACCGCCTGGGCGCCGGCGGCGGCAAGGATCTGGCCGACCTTGGCCGGATCGAACAAGACCACGACGTCGGCATGTTCCTCAAGTAGTTCCCGCAGCGGGGCCGGGACCGCGGCATAGAGCTCGCGGGTTGTTGCCACCAGGAAACGGCTTCCCACCATGTCATCCAAGCGCACCCCGTCGGCGAGGATCGGCTGCATGCCGAGCCGGCCGGCGCGTTCGTCGGTGCCGCCGCCGTGCAGGCCTGGACCCAGCGCAGGGGCGACCGGTGCCGATGCCGCGGGGTTTGCGCGGATGAAGGCGTCACGCTGCTTCGCGGTGCCGGCGTCGGTGGTTTGCAGGAAGCCCGCGGCACGGGTTGCCTGCTCGACCCAGAACCGTGCGTGGGGCTTCCGTTCACTCTCGTAGGTGTCAAGGAGGTTCTCGTCGGCCGCACCGCGCTTGACGGCATCGAGCTTCCACACCAGGTTGGCCACATCGCGCATTCCGGCGCATAGGCCCTGACCAAACAGCGGCGGAGCCTGGTGGGCGGCGTCCCCGGCCAGGAAGATGTTCCCGGCGCGCCACTGCTGCGCGATGCGGCCCCGGAACGTATATATCGCCAGCCGGTCCGCAGTGAACTTGTCTGCCGGCAGCACGCCGTGGCTGATCCGTTCAACGCCCGCGGGAGTCGCAATTTCCTCGGGGTCGTCCCCCGGCATCAACATGAACTCCATCCGCACCCGCTTGCCGGGGAGGCGGATCCACAGGGCGGGCCTTGTGTGATGACCCAGGAAGATCATGTCGGAAGACAGGCCCGGGCCTTCTTCCAGGATCCCGTCCGCGACAAGCCACTGTGCATCCTCGCCCAGCTGCTCGCACTCGATGCCCAGCGCCTGGCGGGTCTGCGAGCGCGCCCCGTCCGCCGCGATGGCCCAGCGGGCGCGGATGACGGAATCCGCGCCGTCCGCGTCACGCACCGCCACCTCGACGCCCTGCCCGACATTGCGCACCGAGAGCACGGTGAGGCCGCGGCGGAGCTCGACGCCGGGAAGCTCCTGGACGACCTCCTGAAGCAGGACTTCGATGTCCGGCTGGTGGAAGGTGAGGTCATCGTGCCAACCCTGGGTACCGAGCTGACCGGTTGGCACGGACACCAGGACTTCGCGCTCCTCGTTCTCGATGTGAAACGAGGCCATTGGCAACGTGGCCTCGGCAAAGCGCTGGGCCACTCCCAGCGACTGGAGCGTGCGGAAGGTCTCGCCGTCGAAGTGCACGGCACGCGCGGTGGGCCAAGCCTGGACCTCGCGTTCCACGCCGACTGCGCTCAGGCCGGCGCGGCCCAGCAACGCCAGTGCCGTGACCCCCACGGGTCCTCCCCCGACCACCACCACGTCAACATTGACGAAGTTTGCCATCTTACTCCTTCGTATTCAGTACGTATCGTTTCGAATAAAATGTAACACCCATCACTCGACCGCACAAGGGCACGGGTGGGCTTGAATGCGCGTCTAGCCTTGCGACTCAGGCCTTCCAGACGGTCTTGAGGTTGCAGAACTCCCGGATGCCGTCCGCGGCGAGCTCACGCCCGAACCCGGAGCGCTTGATCCCGCCGAACGGAAGCTCCTGGTGCGAGACGGTCATGCCGTTGACGAACACCGCGCCGGCGTCGAGATTGGCCGTGAACCATTCCTCCTCGTGGGCGTCGGCGGTCCACACCGCGCTGGAAAGCCCGAAGGTGGTCTGATTGGCGATCCGCAGGGCGTCCTCGCGGTCCTGGGCACGGTAGAGCGATGCGACGGGCCCAAAGGTCTCCTCCTGGATGATCCGCATCTCTTCGCTGAGTCCGGCGAGCACTGTGGGGGCATAGAAGAAGCCGGGGCCCTCGGGAACTACCCCGCCGGTCAGCACCTGGGCACCCAGGGCGCGGGCGTCCTCAACGAGCCCGGCCAGTTCGTCGCGTCCGGCGCGGGTGGCCAAGGGCCCCACCTGAGTCGCGGGATCCAGCGGGTCCCCGACTTTAAGCTCCGACATCAGCTTCACGAATTCGGCGGCGAACGCGTCATAGACCTCGGTGTGCACGATGAACCGTTTGCCGGCGATGCAGGACTGGCCATTGTTGCTGATCCGTGCACGCACGGCGGTCGCCGCCGCCGCGGAGACGTCCGCCGATGGCATGACAATGAAAGGGTCCGACCCGCCCAATTCCAGCACGGACTTCTTCACGTGGTCCCCGGCAATGGAGGCGACCGAGCGCCCCGCCGGCTCGGAACCCGTCAGGGTCACCGCTTTGACCCTCGGATCTGCCAGGACGCCGGCCACCTCGGAGCCGCCGATCAGCAGGGTGCGGAAGGAGCCGCGCGGGAACCCTGCCCGCTCAAAGAGTGTGTCGAGGAAGAGTGCGGCCTGGGGTACGTTCGAGGCATGCTTGAGCAGGCCGGAGTTGCCAGCCATAAGCGCCGGGGCCGCAAATCGGATGACTTGCCAGAGCGGGTAGTTCCAGGGCATGACCGCCAGGACCGTCCCCAACGGCTCGTAACGGGTCCACGCGCGGCTCGCGCCGACCGACGACGGGTCCTTCAGCGGAACATCCGCCAGGAATTCCTCGGCATTCGCGGCGTAGAAACGCATGGCCTTGGCGCACTTGTGCACCTCGGCGATCGATTGCGCAATCGGCTTGCCCATCTCGACGGTGATTAGCTCGCCCAAGCCCTCGGCCTGGTCCTCCAGGATGTCCGCCGCGGCGAGCATCCACTGCGTACGCTGGGCGAACGTACTGCCGCGCAGCAGGCGTGCCGCCTCGGCGGCTTTCGCGATGCGATCCTGGACTTCCTCGGCCGAGTGCGGCTCAATGATCATTTCGGTCGAACCGGTGGTTGGGTTGACGGTTGCGATTGCCATGGTTGGGATCCTTTCCTGGAGACGTGTTCTCTGTCACGACTATATAGGATACGATTCGTATCGGATACTATTTGGGTCTACTTAGTAAATCCACCCACACCCGCAGCCTGTGGACCGGCTGCCCGACATCCAAGGAGTGCCCCCGTGAGCACCAATGGCGAGTTACCAAACAGCCTTCCGCTCTTTCTCACCGACGCCGACGTCGCCAGCCTTTCGGACTGGGCCGGGGCGATCGAAGCCGTCCGCACCGCCTACAAGGCCCCCGGCGACGAGGCCGGAACCCCGGGCCGGATCTTCGCCCAGACACCTCGGAAATGGTTGCGGATCATGCCCTCGGTACCGCCCAGCGGCCAACTTTTCGGCTCAAAGTCAATCGCCGGGTCCTTCGCGGACGGCCTGCGCGTCAGCTACTTGATTTCACTCTTCGACAAGGACACCGCAGATTTGGTGGCGCTGGTTGACGGAAACCGCGTCACCGGCCTGCGCACCGCCGCGACCACTGCGGTGGGCACCTCCACGATCGTGCCGCAGCGGCCGCTGATCGTCGGTGTGATCGGTTCCGGCTTTGAGGCGCGTTCCCACCTGACAGCCTTTTCCCACCTGTTGGAGTTCGCCGACATCCGTGTGTTCAGTCCGACCCCTGCCAACCGCGAGGTCTTTGCACGCGAGTTCGACGGCGCGTTCGGCGCACCCGCACGAGCTGTCGACTCGGCCCAGGAGGCCGCAGAAGGCGCGGATCTCATCCTGTGCGCTGCACGCTCTCGCGATGAATCCCCGACGCTGCTGCCCGAATGGGTCGGCCCGAACGCCGCGGTGGTCTCGATCGGTTCAACCACCCCCGCCCAGCGCGAACTGCCCGCGGAGCTGATCGCCCGCGCCGCGGTGGTCGTGGTGGACGCCCGTGACGAGGTTGTTCACGGAAGCGGGGACATGATTGCGGCCCGGGCACATGGCGTCGATGTCGATTCGCTCGTCGTCACCCTCAATGACGTCCTGACCGGTGAAACCAAGATCGACGCAGAGCAAGGGATCCGGATCTACAAGTCAACAGGGTCCGGCCTGCAGGACATCGTGGTTGCCGAGATGCTCGTGGACCGCGCCCGTGCCGAGGGCATCGGCACTGTCCTGCCCGTCGGCATCGTCACCAGCCGCAAATAGGCCCCTCACAGACAAAAGGAGAACAACATGGTGGACTACACCAAATCCGAAGCCCGCTCCTGGGCCCGGGAGAACTTCGTCGGCACCGTCGCGGTGACGCACCCATCCTTCACCCCGGACTTCTCTGGCATCAACGAAAATGCGATCCGCCACGACATCCTCCTGCTCAAGGAACGTGGCTATAAGGGTTCCCTGCTGATCGCCGAAGCCAATGTCACCCCGGAGGAGAACGCCCGGATCACGGCCATCGCCCGCGAAGCAGCCGGCCCGGACTTCGCACTCTTCTTCCACGCCATCTTCGGCACCCTGGAGGAGAACATCCACGCGGCAAACCTGGCTACCAAGGCCGGCGCCGACCGAGCGCTGCTGGCCTACCCCTCTTCGTTCTGGCCGACCTCCTACGACGAGGTCTTCGACTACACCAAGCGGTTCACCGACGAAACCGATCTGGCCACCATGCTCTTCCCCCTGCCGGCCTGGGGCTTCGAGCGAATCCACCCTGCAGGCATGAGCGTTGACTTCGTGCGCCGCGTCCTTGACGCGATGCCGAGCATCGTTGCCATCAAGGCCGAACAGGGCTACCCGGGCATCCCCGGAGTCATGGAGATGTACCACCATTTCCGCGATGAAGTCGTGATCTCCTGCCCCATCGAGGCGGAAATAATCCCCCTCATGTCGGTCTTGGACGTCCAGTTCTCCGGCACCGCGAACACGAACTGGATGGGCGACTACTACCCCAAGGCCTTCGAACTGGCGCGCACCGGCAAGTGGGAAGAAGCCATGAAGCGCTACTGGGAGGTCCAGCCGGCCCGGGCCGCCAATATGGCTGTATCGTCCACTTCCACACCGGGCACCAGCTCCATCAACCGCACCCAGTGGAAGTACCAAGAGTGGCTCTCCGGCTTCAACGGCGGCGCCCTGCGCCCGCCAGCAGTCAGACTTCCCGACCGCTTCATGAAGCAGCTGCGCGCAAGCCTGGAAGCCTCGGGACTGCCCGTCACCGATTCCCCGGACTCTGAATTCTTGCGCGGACGCGTCAGCGCCTAAGCCTTGCCCGGCCGCGTGCCGGCATTGCAAAGCCCCTTGGACCACTGAACCGGCTGGCTGGTTCGTTGGTCCAAGGGGCTTCTTTGCGTGTGACCGAAAGTGCCGGACACAACGCGGCACCCGAACCGAGGGTTGACGCCACGACGGCGGCTTGTCGAAGCGGCTGCGCTCGTCGATAGTTGGGATATTCCCTGCACCAGCGCGCTACAGCTTCGTAGACGACCCTTCGCGGACCAACCGGAAGCCGCCGTGAACAACTGGCTCGCCGACTATGAAATCGGAAGCTGCAAAACGGGCGTTTCCCGCCCGCCATCTGCCCTCCCCCCGGGCATTCGAGCCATTCCCCGTGTTCGCGATGAAGCCCACCCACGGGCAAAGGCTCCTTCAAAGGTGGGGGTCGAAGCAACATCCACCTGCGAAGGGCCCTCGGTTCCGTTTCTGGAACGGCTCGGTCAGCTCATCGATGCAAGCCTTTGCGTATCCGGGGTGGCCTCCCGCGCCAATCCGCCGTCCCCAGCCAAACAGGCGATCGATGGAAACCGGTCCCGGACCTGTCACCAGGAGAACGAACAACCCCGCGACCAACGCAACAGGTACCTGCATGCCGCCGCCTTCCGCGGGCGCGAACCCCCTATTGATTTCGACCATGAAGATCGCGAGGAGCATGCATACCACTAGCGGAATTACCACCGGCATGGTGAGGAAACCAAACGCGATGAAGCTCCCGCCGACGAACATCAGAAGCGTCACGTACGAACCGATCAGAAGAGGGAATGGAAGTCCTCACGCGCCCTCTACAATCGCGGCGAACTTCGCCGGCGCGAACTGGAGTTCGTGGGCAATCAGCGTTGCACTGATCGCGATTCGCAGGAGCAAAGGGACGAAGGGTTCGAGGCGTCGCAATGGCGCCGAAGTGCAAGAAACATTGTTAAAGCTCCCCAGTAAGTTTGCAGGGCCGAACGTTTTGTCATTGCATGGAGAGCAGGGCGGTACGTCTGGTATCGATTGCCAGGGAATATTCAGGGCCAACGGCTCGGTCCTGACCGATGCGACTCGACGGCGTGTCACCGCTCGCTTTGTTTTACACGCCGGCAGCCAGTTCCGGCGTGTGCCTGTGTTGTACGGGGCAGCAGCCGCATGTTCTTCTGAGGCCGTATGCCCTGCGTCCCCGCTTCCGGGCCGGTAACCATGTTTCGCGGTGCAAACAACTGCACGCTTCGTCCCACGGTGGATGTCGATTCGACGTCCACCGTGGGACAAAGTATTCGGTTCCGCATCGAGCCTGGTGATGAGCGTGTTCCCGCATTGGCATCAGGCGCCGGGATGATCCGAGGGACGCAATGCATCGCTCACCGGTGCGCCGTTCGTCCCGGCACTCGACGATGCGTGGCTACGGACAGCCATAACCAGGGAAGTCATCAGTCCATGGCGGCCGCGCGTTCGGGGGTTCCTTCCGCCGGCGCGGGGCCAGTTGGACCGACCTCCGCTTGTTCAGACACCGGGGTCCGCCGTGACTGCGCACGAAGCCCCGTCAAGGAACCAAGAAGCACGCCGATTGGCAACAGTAGGACCAGGAACAGACCCGAGAGCCCCATTCCGGCGGCGATGAGCGTGCCGCCGGCAACACCGCCGGCAGCCGCTCCCAAACGTCCGCCGAATTCCGCCACGCCTATTCCCGCACCCCGCATGCCGGCCGGGTAGGCCATGGCTGCCAGGACGCTCCGCGTGGGGCCGAAGGCGCTCGGCAAAATGAATCCGGCGATCCCCAATACGACCAGCAGGGAACCGAACCCCGGATCGGGCAGCAGATAAACCACGATGGACATCACCGCAGCCAATCCGAGGACAATCCCGATGATCAGGAAGCGTGACAACCGGGCCAGAATGGCTCCCAGCACCACCCCTCCCACGACACTGGCCAATCCATAGACCCCGACGATGGTGCTGCTCTGCACGGTGTCGAGCCCCGGTTTGGGCAGCTGCAGCAAGGTTGGCATGTATTGGGCGATCAGCAATTGGGTGCCCAGGGAGAAGAAGCCGAAAAGCCACAGCAGGAGGGTCTTAGGGGCCAGTGGACGGGACAGGACGGTCCGCACCGACACCGCGGACCCCGCAAGTGACGGCCGAACCCTCAAACCCGGATCAAATGTTTCAGCACCACGTCCGTCCGTCGACGCTGCACCGTCCACCCGGCGCTTGGCCAAGAGGAACGCGGGAGATTCGGGAACGACGGCGGCAAGCACAGCGATCACTGCCAAGGGGATCAAGCCTGCCACCACGAGCAGCAGGCGCCACCCCGAGGTGGGTATCAAGGCGCCGGCGAGAACCGCACCTAACGTTGTCCCCAAACCCACTCCGGCGTAGGCCGTCGCGATCAATGCCGCGCGCCGCCGTTCGGGAATCAGGTCTGCCAGCAGGGCGTTCCCTGATGCCATGGCAGCGCCCATCCCCAGGCAGGCCAGGATTCGCCAGCCGGCGAATGCCGTGAAGTCGCCAGATGTTCCGCCCAGGGCGGTGGCCCCGCCGAAGACAACCACGCTGCCGATGAGCACTGTCTTGCGTCCCCACCTGTCGGCCATGCCGCCGGCGACAACGGCACCAAGGCCCATGGCCAGGAAACCCACAGCGACCACGAACGCGATGCCGCCCCCGACGGAGACGCCCCAGCTCTTGATGAGCGTCGGAAAGACATGGGCGACGATCGTGACGTCCATACCATCGGAGAGCAGAACGAGCGTGATCAGGCTGAAGTAGAGCCAGTGCCTCGGAGTCAGGCTTTCGGGGCTCGCGTTGTCGGCAGACCGCGCGGTGGACCCACTTCTCGTGTTCAAGGATCGCACCATCCCTATTTGCCGGGGTTTGAGAAGAATGCATTGAGCCGGTCGGTGGGAAGGTAGTCCTCAGGGGCGCCGGCCAGGTCGGTCAGGTCATTGCGGTCCCACGAGGGGTCCGCGACCTTGGCGAGGTTCTCCCGGGAGACGATCACCGAGGGCTCAACGATCTGGTTGATCTTCGGGCCCTCGCCCTTCAGGATGCGCAGGGCCACATCGACCACCGCCTCACCGGTGCGCACAGACGGGGTCGTGGTGCCGAAGTAGGGGTAGTCGGAGTTTGCCAGCGCCCAGGAGGAGAATCCGTGGCTGGACCCGTCGTCCGCGATCGGCGGCACCTCCACGCCCGATTCCACAAAGGCGTTGCGGATGCCTACGCCCATCGTTCCGGCCTGCAAGACGGCGTCAACCCCGGCAGGGTGGGTCGCAAGGAACTTCTGGACCTCCGCCTGGGCCGTGGCCGGCTGGAAGAAGCCCGTGACCGACCCGGCGACCTTGACCTCCGGGCAGTTTTTCAGGATGGCGTCGATGCCCATGCCCGCGAAGGTCGAGACCGGGATGCCCGGGATGCCGTCGACGCGCAGGACGTTGCCCTTGCCCCCGATTGCCGCCACCGTGCCGGCGGTGACCTGGGCGATCGCGAGGGGGGTATTCCTCGTGACGCTCACGGCGTATTCGGAATCGATAGGCACCTGGGCGGCGACCAGCGGGATGCCGGCGTCATGGGCGGCCTTGGCCAGCTTCACGGAAGGCTCCGGTGCGATGGCGGTGTAGATGATCACGTCCGGCTTGAGCGAGAGCGCTTCGTTGAACTGCTGGATCTGCAGGGGCACGTTCGACGGGTCATCCGGGGCGAAGTCGCCGACAATCTTGACTCCATTGGCCTTCAGGCTCGTGCGGATGGCCGCCGACATGGAGGCAATGAAGGGACTGGCAGGTGGCATGCCCACGATCGCGGCCGTGAAACCGTCAGTCTTCTTCGACTTGTAGTCGGCCCATGCCGACTTCCGGATCTCGTACGGGTAGAGGTTGTAGCCCGCGGCGATCTCCTTGGGTAAACCGGACAGCAGGACGTTCGGATCGTTCGCTGCATCCGTTGGCAGCGACCCGCAGGTCCCGGCTGCCGCGGGCGACACCTTGGCGGGGGTTGCCCCTCCGGAGGAGCCCGGGGCCGCCGGCGCCGATGCCGAACAGCCCGTCAGGACGAGGGCGCCGGCCCCCAGGATCGCGGCGCCGACCGTCGGGAAGCTGGGGAAAAAGGTCGTCTTCTTCATGGATTATCTCCTGCCGTATAAAACGATTCGTATCGTATGGCATCAGGGTAGGCGTATGCGGTACGATTCGTCTAGTTTCGAATATGACCTGCGACACATTTATCGGCCATTCAAAGGAGATTCGCCGTGAACAACCAACCATCCGGCCTGATGCTCGCCGGGGTGAGCAAGCGGTTCGGTGCCACGCGCGCTGTTATCGACGGTGACCTCCATCTCCGGCCGGGCGAGATCCACACGCTCTTGGGCGAAAACGGCTCAGGGAAGAGCACGCTGGTAAAGATCATGGGTGGGGTTCACCGTCCTGACACCGGCTCCATCACATTGGACGGCGTCCCCGTCAACAGCCGATCGCCCCGCGAGGCCATGGATCTGGGGATTGCGGCGGTGTTCCAAGAGGTCCTCACCGCGGGGAACCAGTCGGTCCTCGAGAATGTCTGGCTCGGGTCCCACGGGACGTTCCGTCGCCGGCTGGGCCGCGCCGAGCAGCAATCGATCGCGCAGGATGTCCTCTCGCGTATCGCCGGCGAGGTGCCCCTCGATCTTCCCGCCGGCCAATTCTCGCTCTCCGAGCGACAGTCCATCTGCATTGCGCGGGCGCTCGTGCGAAAGCCCAAGGTGCTCATCCTTGATGAGTCGACGGCTTCCCTGGACGTCAGGTCCCGTGATCGTCTCTTCGTCGAGCTGCGCCGGCTCGCGGCCGGGGGAACCGCCATCCTGTTTATCTCGCACCGGATGGACGAGGTCGCGGAGATCTCGGCCCGGGTCACCGTTCTGCGGTCCGGCCGGAGCGTGTCCACCGTCGAACGTTCGGACCTGTCCGTCGACCGGTTGATCGCGGACATGACCGGAAACTCCGGCCACGACGAGGCCCGGCGGCAACCGCACGACCCCGGGGACGTCAGCCTTCGGGGATCCGCCGTCCGCCTGGCGTCGGCCTCGGCACCCATCGACTTCGAGCTGCGCGCCGGCGAAGTCGTGGGCCTTGCCGGGCTAGAAGGCCACGGACAGGACCACTTCATCAAACGCCTGGCCGGCGTGGCTGCCGGGCCCGGCAGTGTTGTTCGCATCCGTCCCGAGGGCGCCGCAGAGCTTACCGAGCGCAACGGGGATGCCCTGGGGGTCGCCTACCTGCCGCGCGAACGTCGTGGCGAGTCGCTGTTCGAGTCCATGTCGATCCGCGAAAACTTCGCGCTCCCGACCCTGGCCAAGGACCGCCGCGGCGGGTTGCTGGACACCCGCAGCATTGCCCGCCGTTTCGATGCGTTCGCTCGGACCTTGTCCCTGCGCTTCGGTGCAGCGCAGGATGCAATTTCAACATTGTCCGGCGGTAACCAACAGAAGGTGCTGCTGGCCCGCTGGCTTGCCACGGACCCCAAGGTCCTGCTGCTTAACGACCCCACACGAGGGGTCGACATCGGGACCAAGCGGGAGATCTACGCAATCCTGCACCGACTCAGTGCCGAAGGCATGAGCGTCGTGGTCCTCTCCAGCGAGGTCGACGAACTCGTTGACCTCGCAGACCGCGTCTTGGTCTTCCGCGACCAATCAGTGTTTGCCGAGATCCCCCATTCCGAGCTTTCCACCGAGTCCATCGTCGCCGCATACTTCGGCCAGAAATCAGAGGTGCATACATGAACCGCGTCCTCCCCCTGTTCCAGCGCTGGCCTTTCGCCTTTGCCTTCCTGCTCGCACTGGTGCTGCTGGTGTTGAACCTGATCGTCTCACCGTCCTTCCTCTCCCCCGCGCGTCTCCCCGGCACCCTGGCCACGCTGGCGCCGTTCGTGCTGGTGGGATTCGCCTCCACGCCCTCGATCCTCGCCGGTGGCATTGACATTTCGGTCGGTCCCCTGGCCACCTTCATCAACTGCCTGTTCGTCGCCATCCTCATTCCCGCGGGGCTGGGCAACTGGGATCTCGCGGCACCCATCATCTTGGCGGTGGCTGCCGGAATCGGAGCCCTGAACGGAATCCTGGTCGCCGTCTTGCGCCTGCATCCGGTGGTCGCAACCACCGGGATGCTGTTCCTGCTCGTTGGCCTGTCGCTGACCATCGCCCAGAATCCGGTGGCCGCCCCGAATAATTGGACGGAGGTCTTCGCCGGGGGCATCGGCGTCGTCCCGGGCGCTCTCTTGACCATCGGCGTCGCCGGGCTGATCTGGTTCGCCCTGCGCCGAACGGCCTTCGTCAGCAATCTCCTCGCGACCGGCGAGAGTGATGTTTCAGCCTACGGTTCCGGCGTGAACATCAAGGCAATCCGGATCCTGGCCTATACCCTCGGCGGCCTGTTCGCCGGAATCGCGGGAATCGCCCTGACGGCTATCGTGCAGTCATCGCAGTCTTCGCTCGCCTCCACCTATGCCCTGCTGGGGCTCGCCGCGGCCGTGCTGGGCGGGACGAGCCTGGCCGGCGGCCGCGGCGGGCTGTTGGGTGCCCTCTTCGGGGCGGTCTCCATCTATCTGCTGCAGCAGTTGCTCACGGCCTCGGGCGTGGCCCCCAGCCTCATCCAATTTGCCTACGGCGCCGTCCTCGTCGTTGGCGTCGTGCTGGGCGCGACGCTGCTGGCCCCCCGTTTGAAGAGGAACGCATCATGACTGGTGACACCCTGTCCCCCGCACCAAGAACCCAGGCACCGACGGTCCGGCCCAGGCCCTGGACCACGTTCAGGGCCTGGGCCTTCGAGGTACCGGCACTCCAGGTACTCGTCGTGGCGGCCTTGGCAGCCTGGCTGGTGATCACCATACCGGCCGTCGCGAACCCCAGGTCAATCACGTCGATACTGGTCATCACGTCCCTGCTGGCCCTGGCAGCCATGGGCCAGACGCTTGTGGTGATCCTGGGCGGACTTGACCTGGCGGCACCGGGCTACATCCTTTTCGGTGCCTTCATGGCGGCGAACGTCGCGGGCAAGCTCGGGGTCCCTCCGGTCGTAGCCCTGCTGATCACAGTTCTGGCCTGCGGCGGCATCGGCGCCCTGATCGGCTGGATCTGCCACCGCTTCGCGGTCCAGCCACTAGTCGTCACGCTGGGCACCGGCGCGGCCATCACGGGCGCGACCCTGTTCCTCGCCGACGGCGACTATTCCTCCGCCCCGCCGGAGGCGCTGCGTTCCCTGGCCAGCCTAAGGGGGACCACCCTCGGCCTGCCGTTCCCCCCGATCATCCTGATCGTGCTTCTCTGCGGGGCGGGAATGTGGCTTTTCCTCAATCGCACCGCGGCGGGACGTCGCTTCTACGCGACGGGAATCAATTTCCGGGCCGCGCGATTGGCCAGGGTCCGGACCGCTGCCGTGTGGACCATGGTCTTTGCGGCCTCCGGAGCCCTGGCCGGGGTTGCCGGCATCTTCATCGCATCCTTCGGCGCGGGATGGTCGCAAACCATCGGGGAACCCTACCTGTTCTCCGGCCTGGCCGCGGTCCTCGTCGGCGGCTCGATCTTCGGCTCGATTCGCGGCAGCTACACCCGCACGCTGTTGGGCGCACTCACTCTCACCCTCTTGTCAACGATCATCGTCAGCAATGGGCTGACGGAAGCCCAGAGCCGCATCGTCTTCGGCGTCATCATCCTTGCCGTGGTCTCGCTCTACGGTCGGGAACGCCACGTCCGAGACAGGTTCTGAGGCCTGGTCCGGGTCCCCTACTTCCGGCGGTCCACTGCGACGCGCGGTCACGATACGAGCCGAGTCGGATGCCAATTTTGGATGAGTCATTTCATCCTGGTCCAACTGAAAACCAAGGAGAATAAATGTCCCCCGAGACAGCAACTGTCGCCGAAGTGCTTTCCAGCCCCTGGAAAATCGACGGCCTGACGATCAAGAACCGCTATGTGCTTAGCCCCATGGCCGTCCTCCAGCCGACAAAGGACGGCCATCCCAGCGATCAGACAATCGCGTTCCTCACCACGCGGGCACGCGGCGGCGCTGGGCTGCTGATCATCGGTGGCGGCGTGGCCACCGAGCGCGGGAACCAGGAGGCGCCGTTCCAGCCCTTGATGCGCTTCGACCGGGACGAGTTCATTCCGGGGCTGCGGCGCATGGTCGATGCCGTGCACGAGCAGGATGTACCCATCTTCGCCCAGATCTTCCCGAGCTTCGGCGCCATGGGCGTGCCGGGCGACGGCCGGCCCACAAGGGCCGCGAGCCCGAAGCCCGTCCGCATGGCCGCACCCCGCCTGCCTCACGGTTTCTACATTCCCGGCGGTCGAACGAACCCGACGCCGGAGGAGATCACCAAGGAGGAAATCCTCGAGGTCCAGGAGCAGTCCGTCGCCGCCGTACGGCGTGCAAAGGCGGCCGGCTTCGACGGCATCGAGCTGGGCGCGCACATGCGCTACCTCTATTCCTCCTTCCTCTCACCGCGCACCAACTGGAGGACGGACGAATACGGCGGGAGTGCCGAAAACCGCGCCCGCATCCTCACGGACACGATTCGGGCGATCCGGGCCGAAGTCGGAACCGACTATCCGGTGGGCCTCAGAATGAGCACCAACGATCACCTTCCCGATGGTCAGGGACCTGAGGGGTTCGCCGAAGTTGCGTCGATCATTGAAAAGGAAGGGGTTGGATATATCGCCCTGAGCGATGCGAACTACGAGTCGATGGACAATAACGTCACCTCCTTTTCGGGCGCCATCCTGGAGCACGGAGAGCCGCAAGCATTCCGCGCCGCCATGCCCGAGGTCCCGTTGCTCCTCAGCAGCACTTTCGACCCGCAACAGTGTGCAGACGCCATCACCGCCGGGTTCGCGGACGGAATCATGCTGGCCCGGCAAATGCTGGCCGATCCGGAATTCCCCAACAAGGTCCTCGAGGGACGACAGGATGAGATCGTGTGGTGCGACCACGGCAATTCATGCCTGCGCCGCCTGATATTCAATGTGCCGGTCCGGTGCCACAAGAACCCGGCCATGGGACGCGAAGCGGTCCTTGCGGGGGCCAAGGAACCTGTATCGGTAATGCTTAAGCGTCCAGTCCAGGGCCTACTGATTGCCGCGACGGGGTCACCGGTCCTCATGGGCATCGCCGACAAACTGGCGACCGCCGGCTCGAAGGCATCCAAGAGCTGACACCTGCGCCGCGCCGGCCCCACCCGTGGCGGGAGCCGGCGCGGCAACCTTGTTACAAATACTTGTGTGCCCGGACTCCGACTTGGAGCCCGGGCACACACGCATGTCTTGCCGCCCCATATCGGCAGCTGTTCAAGAAGCCTCAGTCCGCCGGGCGCAGCGCCCTGCCCGTTCCGCGGTAGATGGCGACAGTCCGCTCCCCCGCCCGCACCACCACATCCACTATCATCCGGCGGCCCTCGTGAAAGGTCACTTCAGCGGAGGCGACTAGCTCCTCCGAGATGCAGGCCGGGGAAATGTAGGAGATGGAAGCCTCGGCGGTCGCGATTCCGGCGCCGAATGTGTTTGCGGCCATAGCGAACGCGGTGTCTGCCAGCGCGAAGACCAATCCACCGTGGGCAATCCCGTGCCCGTTAGCCATTTCGGGCGTGACCCGGAGGACGGCCGTGGCACGGCCCTCGCTGGCGCGCAACACCTGGATGCCGAGCCCTTCCAGGCTCCGGTCGGCGGCCAGCATCGAGCGGGCCGGGTCGGCAATGATCGCTGGCTGGTTCACGACAACCTCTCCACTACCATCGCCATGCCCTGGCCGCCGCCCACGCAGAGCGTCGCCAGGCCGAGCGATCCGTCCTTGGTTTGCAGTCCGTTGATGAGCGTTCCGACCAGCCGCACGCCGGTCGCACCGAATGGGTGGCCCAAGGCGATCGCCCCGCCAAACGGGTTGACCCGCTCGGGATCTACCCCCAGCTTCCGCACCACGGGAACCACTTGGGCGGCAAAGGCCTCGTTCAGCTCGACGATGTCGATGTCACCGATCGACAGGCCCAAACGATCCAGCAGGCGGCGGGATGCGTCCACCGGACCCAGCCCCATGATTTCCGGCGAGAGGCCGCTTGCGGCACTGCCCAGAATGCGGGCCAGCGGCTTCAGCCCGAGTTCGCCCGCGCGCCGGGCGCTCATCACCACCAAGGCCGACGCGCCGTCGTTGAGCGGGCTGGCGTTGCCCGCGGTGACGGTACCGGACTCGTGGAACACGGGATTGAGGCCCGAGAGGGCCTCCAGCGTGGTGCCAGGACGCGGGCCGTCATCGGCCCGCACCACCGTGCCGGCAGCCGTGGCCACCGGCACGATCTCGCGCGCGAAGTAGCCGGACTCCATCGCCCGTTCCGCCCGGAGCTGGGACTCCAGAGCCCATTCGTCCTGGTCGCGGCGCGTGGTGCCGGTTTGACGGGCCACGAACTCGGCGGTCTTGCCCATAGAGAGGTACACATCGGGCAGCTCCCCGTGATCCCGGGGGTCGGACCAAGGCTGGCCGGATTCGAAGATGCCATCGGCACGCCGTGCTGCGTCCGCGAAGGCGGGGTGGAGTGATTCAACTACGGGCGGTGTCGAGGTGGTCGATTCGACGCCCGCAACCAGGAACGCGTCCCCGTCGCCCGCCCGCACGGCCTGGGCCGCCATCGCGGTGGCCTGCAACGAGGACGCGCAGAAGCGGTTCACAGTAACCGCGGGGACGCTGTCCATCCCTGCAAGAACCATGATGCGGCGGCCAATGTTGTCGCCCTGCGCGCCCTGCGGTACCGCGCACCCCACGTAGGCGTCCGCAAACTCGGCGGAGTCAACCTGCGGAACCGCAGCGAGCGCTCCCCGGATGGCTGCCAGCGCGAGGTCTTCGGGGCGCTCACCGGCCAGAGACCCCTTGCGGGCCCGGCCGATCGGTGTCCTGCGATAGGCGACGACGACCGCATCATTCGGCGCGATGGCGGTTTTCACGATGATGTTTCCTCTCAGTGTGGACGGCTTCCCTAACGGGCTGGCTCCACGGGCAGGGACAGATCAGGGTCAGTTTCCTACATCTAACGTCACATCCAATATATACGAACCGTATCGTATTGCACAGACTCGAGGCCTCCCACGCCCACACCGGACACGTGGAAGGGAAATCGGGAGGCAAAGGGCGCCACGGGCATGTCGCAAAGAAGTCACGGTGGGAGCAGGCGATGACAGGGCGTCGCCGCCTACCGGACCGCCGCCGAAAACTTCTTGCGCACCCTCAAATGGGTGCACGCCACTCAACGCGGGCGCCGGGCTGCGCCCCGGCTAAAGCCAGCACCGGCATGCTATTCGCCCAACATGCCGCGGCAACCCAAGGTTATAGGGTCCATTCTTCAGTCACGGAGCCGATCGGGCCCATGGGCCCGGACGGAACACAAGTAATACTTGGGGCCGCTACCCTGCAGCAAGCCCTTCAAGTGCCGTCTGCATGATGGCATCGGTGGCTTTGGCGTCGAGGGGGCCCGATTGGAACAACAGGCGGAAGTACACGGGGGCATAGAGCAGCTCCGTGACGAGCTGGGCGTCGAGATTTTTGCGCATCGACCCCTCGTTGATGGCCCGTTCAACCAGGGACGTAACGACCAGCGCGCGCGGGGTCCAGAAATGTTTCTTGAATTCAGCCATCGCTGCCTCGTCGCCCTGGCACTCACCGATGAGTTGCGCCACGAGCCGGCCCTCATTGCCCGCGTAGACCTCCGCAAGTGAGGCCATGTGCTCACGAAGCGCGTCGATCGCAGGGACATCCTGGCGCACCGGAGTACGCGCGACATGGTTGTCCAGGAATGTATCGATAACCACGGCAACCTTGCTCGACCACCACCTGTAGATAGTGGTCTTGCTGACTCCGGCCTCACGGGCAATGCGCTCGATCGAGAGCTTTTGCACCGTAAATCCGTCAGGCCCCGAATCTTCGAGCAACTTCATGGTTGCTTCCAAAATGGCCCGACGACTTTCTTCGCTTCTGATTGCCATGGGTCAACCATACGTGCTTAGCCATCCAATACGAAACGTACACGATCACACTTTGATGCTTCAGTCTTCCGGGTATCGCGAGGTACTGGCGATGGGGCCCGGCAAAAAGCGTCAGCCTGTGTATATAGGAACAACAACGCCCCAAGTGGCCTGGCAACAAAGGGTCTTCTGGGGCCACGAAAGAGGTGACGTGGCATCTTTGCATGGAATTGTGACTCACCTTACACTCAGTACGAAACGGATCGAATCTTTAAGGGAGGTGCCGTGACTGAGTCTTCTGCCACGGAGGTCATGGAAGCCGGAGGTTCAGCCCAGGCGAGGGACTTGACGGTGAGCTCGGTTGTCGTGGGCTGTCGGACTCACAAATCGCCGGCAGCATCGGCGACGCCCGGAATCGACCCGGCGCCCACGAAGCCGATCCAGCCCCGGGCCCACGGCAACGCCCGCCCTCCCCTACTCGGCATGTGCTTAGCTGCACCGCAGATCTACGACGGATCCTCATCTGAGGTGGACCAATGACTTCCGTCCTGGATACTCGGTCGGTTCCTCCGGCCGAGCGCCGGGACTACTGGTCGGCGGGGATCGCCGAACGCTTCTTCCCGATGCACGTCGAATCGGTCGGAGCGCCCACCTTCGACGCCCGCTTGGCCGGTGGCCAGGTCGGGCCGGTCGGGGTCCGGTCCATCCAGGGGCTTGCCCACCGGGTGGCACGCACGCAGCGGATGATCGCGACCGCCGATCCGGAGTGCATCTTGCTGTATCTGATGACCAGGGGCACGATCCATATCGAACAGGACGATCGCAGCTGCCTTCTTCGCCCCGGTGACATTGCGTGCCACGATACGTCGCGGCCTTCCACCTTTGAGGGCCGCAAGGGTTTCGAGGTGCTCGTATTCAGCATTCCCAAATGGTTCATCGGGGCGCAGGCCGAGGGCATCGCCCGGCGTTCCGCGACACGGGTGGATTCGGGCCAGGGACGGCTCGCTGGGCCGGGAACCCCGTTCCTCGTACAGCTAGCCCGAACCACAACGAGCGGCGGCGGGCTCTCAAGCCCTGACGGGGAAGGCGCTGCAGAGATGCTGCTGCCCTTGCTTCGCAGCATGTACGGCGCGCAGGAGATTTCCGATCCGCGTTCCCGGCCCGAGGTACTGCTTGCGCGGATGCAGCGGTTCGTGATGGACCACCTGCACGACCCGGAACTCGGGCCAGAGCGGATCGCTCGGGCCCACTACGTGTCCACGCGCTACGTCCACAAGCTCTTTTCGGCCTCCGGCACCGGAGTGTCGGCCTGGATCCGCGAACGCCGGTTCGAGGGTGCCGTGGGCGAGCTGCGGCGGTCCCCGGAATCGACGATCGCGACGGTCGCGACGAGGTGGGGATACCGCCATCCGGCAAGCTTCAGCAGAGCCTTCCGCGAGGTCCACGGCTGCGCCCCACGGGAAGCCAGGCATCTGCCGGAGCCTGTGGGGAAGACCCCGCCCGTTTGTTAGGGCGGGATCTTCCCCAGCACCCGCCCGTTGGGCGGGGCGGGGGGCTCCCCAAAGATGCGCGATCAGGCCTGGGGGAAGCCGGCCTCCCGCAGTCGGGTGCCCCAGATCCCTGACTTGCCCGGAGCGATGATTCCGTTCGGGTCGAGCGTGTCCTTGATCGTCTCGTTGAAGCGCCGCAGCGCGTGGTCGTTGAAGCCGAACTGGTCGGCCGCGAGATCCATGAAGGACAGGTGCGCCCGGTATTCGCCGTAGCCGCGCTTGCCGGCCTCGGCGACCATGCGCTTGGCCACGGCGTACGCCTTGGCGACCTGCTCCGGGTTTTTCGTGTCGAAGGGGATGACGTTGATAAACGTGGTTGCGCGCGCGTTGATGGGGAGCATGCCACCAAGGAAATCAAGGCCCGCTTCGGCGCACATCTCGGCCATCAGCTTCTGCGCGGCCATCGCGTGCTGGGACGTGAGCGGGATTACCGGCGAGAAATCGACGTGGCCTCCCTCCTCGCCGCCAGACCATCCTGCCATCTTGTAGAGATCCTGGCTCGGCACGCCGATCTGCACGCGCTCGTGCGGATTGGGCAGCGTCTCCCACGCATCGGCCCCGTGCTTCTCGCCCATGAGCTCTACGCTCGGGATCTGCAAGAAGCGCGTCTTGAGCTTCTCGAAGTTGTGATCGACCACCGCTTCGTCTCCGTAGAGCGCGAACCGCATCATCCAGCGTCCCAGTCCCAACTCCTTGGCGATTTTGTCGATGATTTCCTCGGGCATCGGCCCCTCGCCGTCGAACCACTCGGCGCGCGTGGTGAGCATCGATGCCATGCACAGCGTGTTCGACAGCTGCGGGCGCATGTCGATGGCGCCGGCGAGCATGAGTTCGCGCAGCGCATCGACCACGGCGGGCATCTGCGCGTCATCCCAGACGCGCAGCCAGAGCGGCATGTACACCTCGGGCTTCGGCATGAGCCAGTAGCCCATCTTCGTGACGATTCCGTAGTTCGACTGCATGAACATCTCGGTCGAGGTCGGCCCCAGGCCTCGCTTGTACAGCGGCCAGGTCGGGTTGTTGTCCATCGCGCCCGAGCCGGTTCGCATGAGGTCTCCGTTCGGGAGCACGACCTCGAACCCGCAGTGCGAGGCCTGGTCGATCGAGTACGGCATGTAGGTGAGCCCATGCTCGAGCGTGTTCGAGACGACGCCTCCCCAACCTATGTCGACGATGGACGCGACAAGGTTGTGCCCGCCGGCCTTGATCGCTTCGTGCAGGTCGTACCAGCTCACGCCGGGCTCAACAATCGCGTAGCCGAGCTCTTCGTTAATCTCCAGAACGCGGTTCATGCTCCGGAACGACACCATTACTGAGCCACGCACCTGAGGTGCGGCACCGCCGTAGCCGTTGTTCTTGCCGCGGCTAATGGGCCACAACGGGATGCGGTGCTCGTTGGCGATCCGAACGATCGCCTGGACGTCCTCGGTGCTCGTCGGGCTGACGACGGCGGAGGGGAGATTCGTGGCGGAGCCGGGAACCTGAAAGGGATCCTGGAAGTCCTGCAGGGACTCGGCATCGCTTGCGACATTGTCTTCGCCGATCGCGACGGCGAACGCGGCCAGTGCCTCTTCGAGGTCGGATTCGGTAACGCCGGGCGGGAGCGGGCGAGTCGACGTCATGGGGGTGTTGCTCATCTGGATCTCCTTTGATGCAGTGTGTCGTGTCTAACACGTGCCGTTCATCCTGTGCCATCTGGCACCGGAGTGGGGAGATTCCGGCCCCATGGTGCAGTTCGTGCACAGAAGTGTGCACAAACTGCACCATCACACCGCTCCGGCCTCTGGCCCCCTCCTCGCCGTGGTTGCATGGGGCCCAATACATATGACGAGTTGAACGGAGAAGGAACCATGGCCGGTGGTCGTCTGGAAGGAAAAGTCGTCCTGTTGACAGGAATCGGGGGCGGAATGGGCCGGGTGACCGCCCGGCTGTTCACACGTGAGGGTGCCACGGTCGTCGGTTGCGACCTCGATGCCGACGGAGCTGCAGAGACGGTCCGCCTGGTGGAGGCCGACGGAGGCGCGATCGAATCAAGCGCCCCCTTGGACCTGGGCAACCGGGAAAACATCGATCGCTGGGTCGCCGGCGCGATCGAACGCCACGGCCGCATCGACGTGCTCTACAACAACGCCAGCATGCCGAAATTCGCGCCGTTCGCCCAGATGAGCGGCGAGGAATACCGGTTCACCATCCAGAACGAGCTGGACCTGGTGTGGCATGCCTGCCAAAGCGCCTGGCCGCATCTGGCCGCCGTCGGCGGTGCAATCGTCAACATCGGTTCGGGCGCCGGAATCCAGGGTGCCCGAGCCCTGCCGCAGGCCGCCCATGCCGCCGCGAAAGGGGCCGTTATCGCCCTGACTCGGCAGCTCGCCGCCGAAGGTGTCGCCGTCGGGATTCGCGTCAATTGCGTGAGTCCTGGTGTCATGGCGACTCCGCCGGTACTCGCGATGTTCGAGGAATTTGGCGAGAACGCACCGGTCGCCCCGATCGTCGAGCGCACGATTGACGGCAAACCCGGGGACCCGATCGCCGTCGCGTATGCCGGCCTCTACCTGGCCTCCGAAGAAGCGAAATGGGTCACGGGATCCCACCTGGTTGTAGACGGCGGAGCCAGCGCGATGATGTAGGTCCGAGCGAGACCGGGCCTCAATCGGTGAAACCTGTATGGACCACCGAACAGGACCTCAGCGAGACGGGCAGTCGATCCCTTCATGTCAGTTCTGGGACGGTTTTCCGCTGGCTGATCCCTGCAGTCGCTGTAGGTTTTGTTCGTCGGCGTCTGCGACCCGCAAGCCACTGGCCGAAGCCGGGCCCAAAGCTGGCGGCAAAGCGGGGCCCTGCCGTTGCATCCGCCCACCGCTTCTGGTGAGCACCGCCGTCGCCACTCCTCCCAGCAGGAGCAGTCCGCCAGCCACTTCCGTGGCCGAGGGCACCTCCTGCAGGGCCAGCCACGCGGCGCTCATCCCCACGACCGGCACTAGCAGCGTGAACGGGACCACGGCCGACGGCGAGTATTTCGCGAGCAGCCGGTTCCAGATCCCGTAGCCCACCATCGAAGCGAAAACCGCGGTGTAGAGCGCGCTCAGGACAGTGGCGGGCTGGAGGTCTCCGATCGTTGCGGTGATGGCATCGGGACCATCGATGATCAGTGAAAGTCCGGCGAGCGGGAGCGGGACCACCGCACCCGACCAGACCACCAGCCCCAGCCCCGAGGCCGCCTTGGCTTTGCGTGCAACCACGTTGCCCACAGCCCAGGAAAGCGCCGCGGCCAGCACAATGAGGAACGGAAGTAGCGGGGCAACGGCACTGCGGCCCACCGCCACTACCGTCAGGCCGGCGACGCCAAGCACGACGCCGGCCAACTGACGCCCGCTGGGCCGCTCGCCAAGGAACACGGCGGCCAACAGAACCGTAAGCAGAACCTGCGCCTGGAGTACCAGTGAGGCCAGACCAGCCGGCATGCCCAGCGCCATGGCCAGGTACAGCAGCCCGAACTGGCCGGCGCTCATAAAGAGTCCGACGCCGATTATTGCTGCCCAGCTGACCTCAGGTTTGCGCACGAAGAAAATCCAGGGGAAGACCACCAGGACAAACCGCATGGCCACGAACAGCAACGGCGGAACGTCGCGTCCGTTGGTGTGGAGGCCCAAGTCGATGGCCACGAAGTTTAGGCCCCACAAGACAGCGACGAGGGTGGCAAGCAAGGAATGGCGAAGGTTCACGCTCCTCACCTTGACAGAGAGGAGAATGAAGCACCAGCATTGATTCATACCGAATAACATGTACGTTTGCTTCATGATAGACATCGGAGCGCTCCGTGCGCTGGCAGCGATTGAGCACCATGGTTCCGTCATTGCAGCATCAGGGGTGATGGGCTTCAGCCCGTCGGCGGTATCGCAGCAGATCAAGAAGCTGGAAAAGCAGACTGGTTTCTCGGTCCTGGAGCGGCATGGCCGAGGGGTGCTGCTGACTGAACGCGGACTTGCCTTGGCCGCTTATGGGCGCCGCATTCTCGCCGAACTGGAAGAACTCCAGTCCACGCTCCTGGCCGATCCCGCCAAACCGTATGGCCGCTTGAAGGTGGTGTCCTTCTCCACCGCGTGCCGGGGGCTGGTGGGGCCGATGCTGGGCATGCTCGCTTCCTCCGAAACTGATCTGGACGTCACCGTGCTGGCCGAGGACCCACGTGAAGCCGTGGCACGTGTAGCCGGCGGGGAAGCCGACCTCGGCATCGTCCACGACTGGAACTCCGTCCCGCTTGTGATTCCAGAGCACGTGAAGCTCGAGTGGCTTTGCGATGACATCGCGGATCTCCTGGTTCACCGCAACCACCCCCTGGCAGGAAGGGCGGAGGTGGAAGCTGCCGATATGGTTGATGAGCGCTGGATCAGCACCCCGCACGGCGCCATCTGCAACGAAGCCCTATTGCGGATTTTTGCCGATCTGGGCCGTGTCCCGGATATCCAGGTCTACGATCCGGACTTCGCAACCCACATCGCGCTGGTGGAGCAAGGGGCCGTGGTGGCGCTCGTGCCTCGTCTCGGCAGGCCCGCACTGCCCGCGGATGTGGTCACTGTACCGGTCCATCCCGTGCCGGCTCGTCGTGTGGGGATGGTGCACCGCAGGACCATGACCGAAAGCCCGGGCATTCAGCACCTTGCCGGCCTCCTGCGCAAGATTGCAGGCCCAGCTGCGAGCTAGAGGCGCCCCCGGCGCAAAGTAACAGGCGCCCTCTCCGCATCACCACCGGAGACTCTGACGGCCGAGTATCACTAAGCCCAGAAGCCCGTCTCCGGGCGTGCCCTGACGGTTTGTGCAGCCGACTACGGATCAAAATGCAGACCGTACAGGCAACTTTGAACACTCAGATGTTCAAAATCGCCTGCACAACCCCGTACTTCCGCATGAAGTGGTGCAGACGACTTCGAAAATTGACACTTCCGAGTAGTCTCACAAAAGGTCGTCGACAAGAGTCATGCACGGTTTGGTCCTGATTGGCGGCATGACGTGCGACGTCGAAGCTCAAGAGGGTCTTTTTGGCCACTCGTTGATGGGCGGCCGAACGACGGTCAGTAGTCTAGTGCACTAGAAGTGCAGTATGATGCACTTATGGATGAAAGTACAACGAGCCTGGCGCTGGCAATCGGCGCCCGGGTTAAGCAGGAGAGGCAGTCGCGGGGCTGGACGCTTGATCAGCTGGCGGAGTCCGCAGGGGTAAGCCGCAGGATGGTCGTCAACGTGGAGCAGGGTGCCGCGAATCCCAGCGTGGGAACCCTGCTGAGGATCAGCGACGCGCTGGGTGTGGGGCTGCCGGCGTTGGTCGAGCCACCTCGCCCGAAGCCGGTGAAGGTCACGCGCAGTGGTGAGGGCGCTGCTTTGTGGAGCGGTGAGTCCGGCGGCCGCGGGGTGTTGGTGGCCGGCACCGAACCGCCGGACGTGGTTGAACTGTGGGACTGGACGCTGGGTCCCGGCGATCGCCATGTGAGCGAGGCCCACACATCGGGCACCAAGGAGCTTTTGCAGGTCCAGCAGGGCACGGTCACGGTGGAGGTCGCAAGTCAATCAGTCACCCTCGATGCAGGTGATGCGTTGACGTTCCCGGGCGACGTGGCACACTCTTACGCCAACCCGGGCACAGAGCCCGCGAGGTTCTCCCTGGCCGTCTTCGAGCCGGGCGTGGGGACAGGACACCGTCCGGAGGCGTCCGATGCCTGAGTCGGGCATGCTTCAGGAATTTCTCGACGGCGGCCAGGTTGACGCCGCCGTGTTCGCGCTGCGGCCCGACTACCGGGCGTTGCTGCTGGCCGTTGACGGACTCGTCCCGGGCCCGAGTGACCAGGCCGGTGAGGAGCTGCTCCGGACGGCGGAATCCGCAGCCCGGGAGCTGCTCAACGGCCGGCCGGTTGAGCAGCTCCCGCACGTGGCTGCGTGGCGCGAGGCTTACCAGGCCTTCGGTGCCAAACCCAGCCGCACGCGCAACAGCCTGGAAGCGCTCCTGCGCCGTGCGGTGTCCGGGTTGCCCCGGGTGAACCGTCTCACCGACCTCTATAACGCGGTCTCGGTGATTCACCAGATCCCGCTGGGCGGGGAGGATCTGACCCGCTACAGCGGTGCGCCACGGCTGGTCCGCGCCACCGGCAAGGAGCCCTTTGATACCGCCGCCGACGGCGCCGCGGTGATCGAACACCCGGAACCTGGCGAGGTGGTGTGGTGCGACGACGCCGGCGTGACCTGCCGGCGCTGGAACTGGCGCCAGGCACGCCGCACCCAACTCGGCGAGCACACCACCTCCGCGCTGTTCATCCTCGACGCGCTCGAACCCATGACCGATGCGGCGCTCCACGCCGCAGCCGAGGACCTCGCCGCCCGGCTGACCCGGCTCGGTCCCGACGTCAGGGTCGCCCGCCGCCTGATAACCGCCGGCCCGATAGTCAATGAAGGAGACTGACATGCTCATCCACTCCCGGACACGCGAGATCGGTGACCGGCAGGCCCGAAAGGGCCAGCCGTGAGCCAGCGCGCCCCCAACAATGTCCCCGTTCCGCCGTGGGGACTGGCCGTGGCCGCCATGCTCTCGGTCCAGCTGAGCTCGGCCCTGTCAGTGGATCTGATCGCGGCGGTGGGGCCGACCGGAACCGCCTGGCTCAGACTCAGCGTGGGGGCACTCGTCTTCCTGGCCATCGCCCGACCCCCATTGCGCACGCTCCGCCGCCACGACGTCCCCGTGCTCCTGGGGCTGGGCGTCGCCACCGGACTGATGACCATCGCTTTCCTCGCCTCCATCGAACGTATCCCGCTCGGCACCGCCGTCGCGATCGAGTTCCTCGGTCCGCTGACCGTCGCCGCGGTGCGCAGCCACAGCGCACGGGCGCTTATCTGGCCAGCCCTGGCGCTGCTGGGCGTCGTCCTGCTGACCGAACCCTGGGCTGGTGAGATCAACCTCGCCGGTATCGGGTTGGCAGGGCTCGCGGCCGTCGGGTGGGCCGTCTACATTGTGCTCACCCAACGGATCGGCGACCGCTTCACGGGCATCGGCGCGCTTTCACTCACCGTTCCCGTCGCCGCTGCCACGGCAGCGGTCGTCGGCATCCCGCAGTCCGCCGGACATCTCAACCTCGGTGTCCTCTCCGTCGCTTTCGGACTGGCCGTCCTGATGCCGGTGCTGCCAATGGCGCTCGAGATGCTCGCCCTGCGCCGGATGACGCCCACCGCGTTCGGTACCCTGATGGCCCTCGAACCCGCCTTCGGGGTGCTCCTCGGGCTGCTCGTGCTGCACCAGCAGCCCTCGCTCACCCAATTCGGTGGCATCACGCTCGTCGTCCTTGCCGGCGCCGCCGCGCAACGCGGTGGCCGACGGCAACCGCGCTCCCGCGAACACGCCGCCGCCCGCACCGACCCCGGCCTCATCAGCCAAGGACCGAAGTAGACGACAGTCCTCCAAATAGGCGCGTCCGCCAGAACTGTCGCTGCGGGAGAATTCCCCTGCTTACAGGGCCCCGCAGCTCAGCCCGCCTAGGCACCGGCAGCTGCCTCAGATTTTTGCTTCCCTGTGATTCAAACAAAGGAGTTATACCCATGTTCACCGGCTTGAGCGCCTTCCCCCTGACCCCTCTGGCCAACGATGCTGTCGACGAGCACGCCTTCGTCCGCCTGATCGAACGGCTCGCCGAGGCGAAGGTCGACTCCATTACCGCACTCGGATCCACCGGCTCCTACGCCTACCTGAGCAGCGAGGAACGAAACCGCGTCGCCCGTCTCGCCGTCGAACACGCCGGCAAAACACCCGTGTTCATTGGTATCGGGGCCTTGCGGACCTCACACGTCCTGGCCAACGCTGAAAAGGCAGAACAGGCGGGGGCTTCCGGTCTCCTGCTGGCCCCCATGACCTATCAACCCCTCACCGACGATGACGTGTTCGAACTCTTCCGAACCGTCACCGCGAACTCGTCGCTGCCCGTCATCGTCTATGACAACCCAGGCACCACCCACTTCACGTTCACCACCGAACTCTACGGACGCATCGCGGAACTGCCCGGTATCGCCTCCATCAAAATCCCGGGCGTGCCAGTCGATCCGGAGCAGGCACAGGCGCGGGTTCAGGAAATCCGGGCGTCCGTCCCGGCGCACGTGACCATCGGAGTTTCCGGTGACGCAAAAGCCTCCGCCGGACTGGCCGCCGGGTGCGATGCCTGGTACTCCGTCATCGGCGGCACCTTGCCCGCCCTGGCGATGCGGATCACCCGGGCCGTCCTGGAAGGGCGGGCCTCAGACGCGACCGCTGAATCCGAACGGCTTGCACCGTTGTGGGAGTCGTTTGCTGAGTTTGGCGGGAGTATCCGGGTCGTTGCGGCAATAGCGGAACAGCTGGGACTGGCATCAACATCGTGCCTGCCTCTTCCCCTCCAGGGATTGACCGCGAAGCAGCGCGCCCATGTTGGCAGGATTGTCGATGAGCTCGGGCTTAACTCGTAGCGCCGGCCTCGGCGTTCCACGCAGGAAGGACCGCCGGGTCGGGGCGCTGGCCCGATACGTCTTCGCCGCGACCCTGGTTCGCAGCGCCGACGGCGGCGCAGTAGTCGCCATCGTGCTGCTAGCCCACGCCTGCGGGATGCCTGGCTGGCTGGCCGGGCTCCTGGGAGCATCAATCACCGCACCCCACCTGCTCGGCCCGTTCATCGCACGACGCCTCGATACAGCCCGCGACGGACGCAAAGTGATCGCATCCGCTGCCGTCCTCCACGGCGTGCTGCTCGGTGCTGCTGCACTGCTCCTGCCCGTCGCCTGGGCGATCTGGCCAGCCATGCTGCTCTTTGCCTCGGGCATCTTCGGGCCGATGCTCACCGGCGGGATCAGCAGCCGCCTGCCCTCCATCGCCGGCCCCGGGCAGCGCAGCCAACGCAGAGCACAAAGCTGGGACGTCGCAAGCTACGGACTCAGCGGCACCCTCGGCCCCGCAGCGGTCGCGTGGATCGCGGCAGCATCTGACGCACTCACCGCGACACTGGTTCTGGCCGGAGCCGCCGTCGTTGGTGCGGGAGCCGTCCTCGCACTCCCCAGGCAAGAGCCACCCAACAAGGCCGTTGACGTGCCGTCCCCCGGTCGAACACTGAGCCTCATCTGGGCACGTGGTCCGCTTCGCCGCACCCTCGGACTCACCGTGACCGTCGCATTCTCTGTCGCCGCGCTACCGATCTACGCCGTTGCGACAGCTCCCGCGTACGGCGGGGCCTCAGCCGCCGGAACACTGGTCGCAGCCTACGGGATAGGAAATCTCCTCGGATCAGCAGGGCTCATGCTCCGACCGCTTCGCCGCGACGCAGACCCTCTCATGAGCTCCCTCGCCGCACTCGTCGCGGCAACGCTGATACTGGTGATGCTCACTCCGACACTCCCCACCTCCCTCATTGCCTTCGGCCTGGCAGGGATCGCCAACGCGATGTTCTTCGCCTCAACACTCGCCGCGCGCAGCGAATACGCCCCCATCGAAGCTCGCGGCCAAGTCTTCATCTGGGTAGGCGCACTCAAGATCGCTGCAGGATCAGCCGGAACAGCCGTCGCGGGTGCAACCATCACACAAACGGTCTGGGCACCGCTTCTGCTGGCGACCGCCCTCACAGCAGCAACTGCCACGTCCAGCATCATCGAGCGCTCCCGTCCACGCTTGTCCAAGCACTAGCCCGCCTGCAGTCAACAGCACCCTCGCCCGGGCCGGCAGCACGCCGCGGCGAGTGCACCAGAGGCACGCCAAAACAACGCCAAATAGCTCTGCGATTCACACGGTTATTTTGTGGATCGCAGCGCTATTTGGCAGTAAATTCGCAGGCCTTAGTTGCCGATGGGTAGGGCTTCTCTGGCTGTGTCGACGATCTCGGGAGTGAGCGAATCGAGGTGCTCGTGCGTTTGGATCACCCCACTCGGCGCATCGCCTGCAGTTCGATCTCGACGCGCGCCCTGAGCGGGAGCCCGGCGACGGCGACCGTCGTGCGCGCGGGGTACTGGCCGTCGAAGTACCTCGCGTACACGGCGTTCATCGCTGCGAAGTCGTCCATGTCGACGAGGAAGACGCTGACTTTGACGACATCGCGCCAGCTGCTGCCGGCCGCCTCGAGGACGAGGCCAAGGTTGTCGAAGACGCGTGCGGTCTGCTCCTCGATGCCACCGCCGACCAGCTGCCCGGTCGCCGGGTCGATGGGCGTCTGCCCCGAAAGGAACAGCAGACCATTCGGTATACCGCACGCTTGGGAGTAGGGGCCCACGGGCGCCGGGGCGCTCTCGGCCATCACATAGGTCAGCTCCATCGCTGAGGTCCTCTCCGTCGGACGACGCGCGCTGCCGGAGCGTACCGGCCGGCGACCGGGTACCACGGCAGTCCGCTCGCTGATGTTCAGTCTACTGCCGGCACGGCTGCGGTGAGCTCTCAGCCGTCCGGCACCTGCTCGGGACTTCTTGCGGCAGGTCCCGTTCCACAGTTACTCCGTCGGGAACATCAGCGCTGAGGTTCACTGTGTAATTGTCAGGTCCGTGGCGGGTGACGAGAATGCCCTGCCATCCTTCACTCACCGAGTGGTCACGGGCCATCTCGACAGCCGTGTTGATACTGTCTTCGATTTCCGTCGGGGATAGGCCTGTGATGTGGAAGTAGCGGTCGGCCTCGATCGTGATAATCATTGGACTCCTGCTTTGCTCTTAATATCGCCTTTGATTTGATGCTCATGATGTGGGCACGCACGTAGCGAATCGGCTCTTTGGGACGAAGAAATGGCTTTCAGCGATGGCAGACTCGCCCGATCGGATTTCTCTTGACCGGAGGTTTGCCCCCGAACTTGCACTGCATCCCGGGTTGCGGTTCCGCAGCCCGGGATGCAGTGGGTTGTCACTCGGAACGGTACGGACTTTGGAGAGCGCCCATCGTGATACGGGAACGGTGGCAAATGAAACTGACAAGGTCCCGCTTCTTGAGATCGCGTACGCCACACACAGGGACGGGCCTGGAGGCTGGCGCCTGGCCCGTCCTTATGGCTCCTCGGGGTTTTAGATTTCGGTGGGCTGCGCTTGGGTGGCAGTCTGCTTGGTTGACTGTGTGTCGTCAGTGTTTGGTTGCTGAACCTCCTTGGTGGGTTCGCCCGGCTGGCTCTCACGGTCGTGGAGGTCCATCTCTGGTGGTTCCTTGCGGAATCCTTTGGTGAGGAAGACGAGGTAGAGAACGCCCAGACCGATCCAGCAGCAGCCGATGGTGATGGCGATGGGACTGAGCTGGGTTAGAAGGTAGATGTCGACGGCGGCGCCCAGTATTGGTAGGACGATGAAGCCAATGATCGAAAGCTTTTTGCCTTGCCGGCGGTTTCGGATGAAGTAGGCGATGACGCAGAGGTTGACGGCTGTGAATGCCAGGAAGGCCCCGAAGTTGATGAAGGAGGTTGCGGTTTCCAAGGAGATGTTCAGTGCCAGCATGGCCACGGCACCGACGAGGACCAGGTTGAAGATGGGCGTTTTGGTTCGGGGGTGGAGGCGGCCGAAGAGCCGGCGGGGTAGGACTCCGTCGCGGCCCATGACGTAGAGGAGGCGGCTGGTGCTGGCCTGGATGGCGAGCCCGGACGCAAACCCACCGATGATGAAGAGCATGTTGGTGATGTTGGCGTAGAACTGCCCGCCGACGAGGACCTGCATGGAGTATGCTGCTGTCGCTGCTTCCTCGAAGTCTCCGCCGGGGTGAACGAGCTGCATGATGTAGGAGACCACGACGAAGATTATTCCGCCGACGAGGACGGTCAGGAGGATCGCGCGGGGAATGTTGCGCTGGGCGTTTTTGGTTTCTTCGCTGAGTGTGCTGACGGCGTCGAATCCCAGGAAGGCGTAGGCAGCGATAGCGGCTGCGGCAGCGACGCCGCCGACCGTCGTGGCATTGTTCCAGAAGGGGTCTGTGAACGACGCGGGCGGGTTTCCCCCGAGGTAGGCCAGGCAGTAGGCGATGAAGATCCCGATGAGGGTAACAACCAGAAGGGTCAGCGTTTTATTGACACGGTCAGTGAGCACGATTCCCGTGACGTTGATGATCGTTGTTAGTCCAGCGTTCAGAGCGAGCCAGGCCCAGACGGGGATGCCGGGAAACTGCGCTGCAAGGTAGAACGATTGGAACAGCCAGGCCACGGTGGGAAGGAAGAGGTAGTCGAGGAGGATCGCCCACCCGACGAGGAAACCGACACGGGAATCGAGGAGCCGTCGTGCATACACGTAGGCCGATCCCGAGTTCGGAAAGATCTTTGCCATTTTCGCGTAGCTGAGGGCAGTCAGCAGCATCGCGGCCGTGGCGAGGGCGAATGCTGTCGGGGCTGTTCCGTCGCTGGTGGAGGAGATGATACCGAAGATCGTCATTACGATTCCCGGAGCCATATAGGCCAAGCCGAACACGACCACCGACAGCAGGGATAGCTTGGGGGTAAGTTTAATGTTCTCAGCGGACATGGGGAGTTCCTTAGGCTGGGGCAGTGCTGAGGTTGGTCAGGGGTGACGGGGCGTTGGTCTGCCGCCACAGGCGGGGATCAAGCTGGCCCGCGTAGAGCGGCAATGGAATGCTGTCGTCGTTTTCAGCGAACTGGTCCCAGGGGCGGGTGACGCCCGCTGTGCCATATTGGCGTACGTTCCCTACTTGGTCCAGGTCGATGACATCAACCAATGTCGCGTCTTCGGGTCCGGTTGCCGAAATTCGCACGCGGCCTTCAGGATCAACCAGGAAACTCCGTCCAACCCCGTGTGGGCCCGCCGCGTTCACACTCGCAACGAAGTTCTGGTTCACGATTGCGTTGGCCTGGCCGATAACAACTTCCTGCACACGATCGTTGGTCGGGGTCTGGACAACATTGAGGACGAGCTCTGCCCCCATCCAGGCCAGGTGCCTGCTGTGTTCGGGGAACCATGCGTCGTAGCAAATCGACAAACCGACGCGGCCGTAGCCGGTCATGTCGAAGACCACGAAGTCCTTACCGGAACAAACAGTCTCATAGGGCTTCCAGGGAAAGATCTTTCGGTACGCGGCTACTGCTTTTCCTTGTGGAGAGTAGACGACGGCGGTGTTGTAGATATGCCCGTCCGTACCACGTTCAAGCACGCTGCCAGGCAAAAGCCAGATCCCAAGGTCTCCAGCAAGCTCGGCAAGGGTACGGCCGCGCGGGCCATCAAGAGGTTCGGCCGAGGCTTCCATGTAGGCCTGCCGGTCCACAAACCCGGCAGAATCTACCGTGTTCAAGTGAAGCTCCGGGTAAACGAAAAGGTCGGCGACGGCATGCGCTTTGACCCTTCGCTCGAGACCGGCAGCAAAATCAGTCAAGGACTCAGCGGGTGATTGCACAAGAGCCAGAGGGAGAAGTCGAGTCATGACGGTAGCATTCCTAGCGTGGGAGATTTCATTAACTAAAGATTAATTAAAGAATAATTAACGGACCTGGGTGTGTCAAGGGTCACTTCGAGGCCCGTGTGAAAGCATGGTGAGCATGGCAAGACCACGGAATCAGACAGCCCGCCGGGATCAACTCGTAGCAGCAGCAGGACGAGTCCTGCTGGACAGAGGGTCATCAGCGGCCCGCCTTTCCGACATTGCCAACGAAGCGGGCGTCACCCCGGCTGCGGTGCTGTACTACTACCGGGACGTCGACGAGCTCTTCAGCGAGGTCTTCCATCAAGGAGTTACGGAGTACTGTGACCGCCGGGAGGCCCGCATCCAAGCCGAAAGCGACCCTGAAGCGCAACTGAGGGCCTGCATCCACTCGGGCGTACCTTGGCCCGGGGAAAGCGAAACCGCTTCCCGGATCCTCGTGGAACTCATCCCAGTTTATCTGCGCAACAAAGCAGCCGCTCGGCAGCAAATGGCGTTCGTGGAGCGTCAAACGAACCTTTACAAAGGGATCCTGGAACGAGGCGCGCAGGAGGATGCCTTCACCCTCTCAGCGCCAGCCGGATTCTTGGCCCGGAGCTTCGTAGCCCTCGAGGACGGCCTCGTTATGGATGTACTCCTCGGCGACCTGACGCCGGAAGACGAGTACGAATTCCTGATCAGCTACGCGACGAACATGGTAAAAGCCAAGACCGGCAACAACTTGCATCTCAGCTGACTCCCCGAGCAACAGCGGACACAGGCAAGTTGACGGGCGCCACTCATCGGGCGCCCGCCCCGGTGCGTCGGCATGCTCCGGCGATGCAGTCCTCAGGGTCGTTGACCCCAAAGGATGCCGCGGCATCCGGACCGACGTGGGCCCAGATCCGCGAATCGCCGGGGATCACAAAAAAAGCGCCCACGACTTCTACCGCCGGAAGATCGAAGAACAGGAGAAGTACCTGCCGAGCTTCACGACGCGGCAGCCGCGCGTGCGGTCCTGAAAGAAGTCAAGGAAGACTCGCCAGGCTCTCGCACCCAGCCTCCTGCGCGCGAAGAGTGCCTGGTTCGACCACTCCCCCAGGTTCACGAAAGGTCCAGTATCGGCGTTATATAGGCAGTGGAAGTAGCTTCGAGAGCTCCTGTCGATGGCCACTGCCCCCGGAGCCGCGCCCCGCGAATCTCGTGAGCTATCACTCAGAGTTCGAGAGGCCCCTCAACCACAGGGCCGGGAGTTGAGGATTGCATCCCTTTTTATATTCGAGCGGCGGGGTACAGCTGCGAGGTGAAACGTGAAAGGTTCTGCAGGCACTCCCTTATCGCAGGCGCGGCGAAATGCAGCGGATTCCAGACGCCGAAGAGAGTGAACACGAGGTCCTTTCCCCGATGAGTGATGGGCATGGCGTGCACCCCGAAATTCGGATCATCCGAGAGCACGCAGATGCCTTTGCCGGCGGCTGCCAAGGCTTGGCCGACCACGGCCGAGCGTACTTCAAATCCGGTCGTGTAGGTGAGGCGCTCAGTGCTAACAGCATCATCGAACATTGTGCGGACACCAAAATCAGCGGTCATGGTTATGAGAGGCCATTGGACGAGTTCCTGGAGGCTGATTTTCTCCCTCCCGGCAAGAGGGTGTTCGGCGTTGCACTGGGCCCAAAGGAACGCCCTGCCAACTACAACCGATTCGAGCTCGGATGGTGGGGGCTTTGTTCCCAGAGCAAAGTCAGCCTTACCGTCCTGCAACGCCGAGTAGACAAACTCAGGGGTCGCCTCGACAACATTGGTCAGGACTCCATCGGGCCCCTGCGAAACAATGAAAGGGGCGATGATGTCGGCAACGGTGGCAGAGGCTGCCGCTATCGTAAGCCGTTGCACCGAACCTCCGGCCATCGCCCGCGCGGATGATTTGGCCTGGGCGGCGCGGGTGACCAGGTCCTTGGCGATGGGCAGAAACGCAGTGCCCGCCGCGGTCAGCGACAATTTTGCTCCTGACCTATCGAAGAGGGTGAGTCCCAGGTCCTGCTCCAAGGAGCGAAGCTGCCGGGATAACGATGGTTGGGCCACCCGCAAAGAGCGTGAAGCAGCATTGATTGATCCTTCATCAACGATGCTCAGGAAATACGTCAAGTGCCTCAAGTCCACTATGCCTCCCAGGTATGAGTTTTACTCATCATAGGCATTTCCCAGGCATAGGTACACCTAGTTAGACTCGTCACACATCCCACCCTTCTTCAAGGAGTCTCTGTTGGCACTCTCATTTCCACACCCGGCTCGGACCGTGCTTGTCACGGCCACAGCCGCCGTCGTTGCCCTTAGCGCGGCGGGATGCAGTCCTGCCGCACCCAAAGCTTCTTCCGGCCCCGACGTTTTCTCTGTGGCCGCATCTGCAGCCATCACTACGTGGGATCCGGTTCGTTCGTTTTCCACCGAAGCCCTCTACATGGGCAACATATACGAACCCCTGCTTTGGAAGAACCCTGCAGGTTCCGCAGAAGCGTATTCCCCGGCAATAGCCGAGTCCTGGAGCGCCAGTGCCGACGGAAAATCCTGGACATTCAAGATCCGCTCCGGAGCCACCTTCCACGACGGCGAGCCGATCAATGCCGCGGCGGTCAAAGCCAGCATCGACGCTGCCAGGGACCATGCAGCGGCATCCTTCATCTGGGCACCGGTGGAGAGCGTTACCGCCCCGGACGACTCCACTGTCACGCTGCAGCTGAAGTACGCTGCGCCGATGGACCTCGTCGCCTCCTCGACCTACGGCGCCTGGATCGTTGCCCCGAAGGCCCTGGCCGCATCCGCCAAGAATGACAAGTACTTCGAGGCCGGAATCGACGCGGGCTCCGGCCCCTACACCATCGACTCCTACAAGCCCGGCTCTAAGGTCGTGCTGAAGAAGTACGACGGCTACTGGAACAAAAAGGCTACATCGCACTTCGACTTTGTCGACATCTCTATCACCCCGGATGCAGTCACGGCCCAGCAGATGCTGACCGCAGGTGAGGTGGACTACGCGACCAACATTCCCTTGGAAAACGTCAAGACCCTGGCCATCGATCCGAAGTTCACGGTGAAAGACTTCAACTCACCGTTCAACTTCCTGGCCATGTTTAACACCAGCCGCGCACCACTCAACGACCCGGAGGTCCGCCGCGCGCTCAGCTACGCGATTCCGTACAAAGAGATCATTGACATCGGAGGGCAGGGCTACGGCACGCAGTCCCACGGCCCTGCTCCCAGCGGCATCTTCCCCTACAGCCAGGACGTCCCGCAGTACTCCCAGGACTTGGAAAAGGCCAAGCAACTATTGGCCTCAGCTGGTCATGCCGACGGCATGAACCTCAAACTCACCTACGCCTCCGAGAATCCCGCGGAAGCACGGTTTGTACCACTGATCAAGGACGCCTTCGCCAAAATCGGTGTGAAGCTGGACGTGAAAGCCGAACTTTTCAACCAGCAATGGGACAGCGCAAAGGCTGATCCTCAGAGCGCCCAGGACATCTTTGTACTTAACTACTGGCCGACTTACAGCGACGCCGGCAGCGACAATCTCACGACGCTGTTCCATTCCAGCGAAAAGCCATCCTTCAACCTGAGCTATTGGAATTCCCCGGAGTACGACAAATTGGTTGACAAGGCGGCAACCTTGACGGGAACGGACAGGGACGCAGCCCAGGGCCTTTATAAGGAAGCCATGGACCTCCTCTATAGGGAAGCACCTGCCGCATTCCTCTACGATGCCCGCACAGTCTCAGTCGTTCCGGCCGGGTTGGAAGTTCCCCCCTTCAACGAAAATTACCCGTTCACGGCCTTCTTCGCCCCCATCAAACGCGCCGCCTAAACGATACGACGCAGTCAGGGCCCGGGCTGCACCAACAAAGCCCGGGCCCTTGCCCTGCCCGCCCATCCCGCCACACCAATCAAGAAAAGGAGAACCATGTTGCGTTTCGTCGCCCGGCGGCTCATCACCTCGGTGCTGGTTCTCGCCGTGCTCACAGCGAACGTCTTCATCCTTGCCCGCATCGTTCCCAGCGACCCGGCCGTCATCTACGCCGGCCCGAAGGCGCCCCCAGCCGAGCTGGACAGGGTCCGGGAGCACCTCGGCTTTAACCGTCCGATCCTCGAGCAGTACTTCGACTACGTCGCAAAGCTGATCACCGGGGACTGGGGCCAGTCCCTTGCCACAAAACGCCCCGTGTTGGACGAGCTGTTCACCCGCCTCCCAGCCACATTGGAACTCATCGGGTTTGCCATGGTTCTCGCTGTTTCGGCAGGGGTCATCTTGGGCGTGGTTGCCTCCCACCGGCCCGGCGGATTCATCGACGGAGCAATCCGTTTCCTCTCCATCGGAGGGATTTCCGTGCCCGCCTTCTGGCTCGGACTACTCCTTCAACTGTTGTTCGTTGGGGGGCTGGGCATACTTCCGGCCACTGGGCAATTCAGCAACTCCATCAAATACTCCAACCCCATCTCTCACGTGACCGGGCTTCCCCTGTTAGACAGCATGATCACCGGCAACGGCGTGGCCTTCACCGATGGGTTGCAGCACGTGATACTGCCGGCCCTCACCTTGGCCGCATACCCTCTCGGACTCGTTGCACGAATGACCAGGGCCGCCATGCTCGATGTCATGAACCAGGATTACATCTTCACCGCCAAGGCCTACGGTCTGAGGGAGACCGCCATCCGTTGGCGCCTGGCCCTGAAAAATGCTCTACCACCAGTCCTGTCTATCGCCGGAATGGCTGCCGCCTACGCCCTGACCGGAACATTCTTCGTCGAAGCTGTCTTCAACTGGCCAGGAATTGGGCAGTTCGCTACATCTTCGATGCTTGCAGTGGACTACCCAGCCATCATAGCAATTACGCTCATGGGCGCCACAGCATACCTGCTGGCCAACCTCCTCGTGGACATCCTGCAATCCCGAATCGACCCCAGAGTGAGCATGTCATGAGCCCCACGACCCAAATCCCCGCCCCGACCCGTTCCGGGCCGGCCGGAGAACAGGCCACCCTCAAACCGATCAAACTACTTAAACAGACCCTGGGCCGTGACCGTTTGGCCGCTGTTGGCGCGATGATCATAGTCCTTGTCGTAATCCTTGCTGTTTTTGGGCAATGGCTGGCACCTTTCCCTGATCAGGGCATGGGGGCGACCAATGCCTCGGCCCGAAACCTCGCTCCCAACGCCTGGAACTGGCTCGGCACCGATCAACTCGGTCGTGACGTTCTCAGCCGCATCATCATGGGCGCGAACCCGGCGCTGACCATCTCTGCCGTCGTTGTCGCGGCCGCGGCCCTCATCGGCATTCCCCTCGGCGCTGTCGCCGGATACTGCGGCGGCTGGCTCGACGAAGCCTTGATGCGTGTGACCGAGATCTTCCAAGCCTTCCCGCCTCTGCTCCTGGCCATGGTGACCGTTGCGATCCTGGGGCCCAGCCTGACCAACGCCGGCATCGCCTTGGCCATCAGCTGGTGGCCCTGGTATGCGCGCCTTGTACGAGCGGAAGCAAAATCCCTTCGGGAACGCTCCTATGTCGAAGCAGCCCGCGCCATGGGCATTCCGCAACTGCTCATCATCAGCCGCCATGTACTTCGCAACTGCATGACACCCATCCTCGTCCAAGCCACCGTCGACATCGGCACTGTGATCCTGGCCGCCGGGTCCCTGGCATTCATCGGCCTTGGAACGCAGCCGCCCCTGCCCGACTGGGGTCTCATGGTCGCTGAAGGGCGCGGGCTCATATTCAGTTCCTGGTGGATAGCCACCTTTCCGGGCCTGGCCATCTTTCTGGCCGTCCTGGGATTCAACCTCCTCGGAGATTCGCTGCGCGACCTCCTTGACCCCAGGCAGGTAAAGCGATGACCCACGTACTTAGCATCCGCGACCTCAACGTCGAATTCACCGACCGGGGAACGCTCACCAACCGCCCCGTCCGCGGGATCGACCTCGATGTTTCCGCCGGTGAAATCCTCGGCCTGGTGGGGGAAACCGGGTGCGGCAAGTCCCTGACAGGACTCGCAGCCTTGGGGATCCTTCCACGCGGCGCACGGCGCACGGGGCAAGTGACCATCGGCAACGATCCCTCACAGGCCTCGTCAGAAGCAGGCGGCTCGGTGGCCATCGTATTCCAAAACCCCGGAACTGCCTTCAACCCTGTCTTCACGCTCGGCCGCCAACTCAGCGATGTCCTGAGCCGGCACCGGCAAATCTCGAGGTCCGAAGGCAAAGCTGAAATCATTCGTCACCTAAGCCTGGTCGGCCTTCCCGACCCTGAACGGGTCTACCGCAGCTACCCGCACCAATTGTCCGGCGGAATGCTGCAGCGGGCCATGATTGCCATGGCTCTGCTACGCAAGCCCCGGCTTTTGATCCTCGATGAGCCCACAACGGCTCTTGACGTCACTGTTGCCCGGCAAATTTTGGTCCTCATAGACGAACTCCGACACAAGTTCGGGTTCGGTGTGCTGCTCATCAGCCATAACCTTGGCATCATCCGCGATGTCTGCGACCGCGTGGCAGTCCTCTACGCAGGCAGGGTGATCGAAACCGGAACCGTCGACGCGGTCATGAACAACCCCCGCCACCCATACACCCGCGGCCTCCTCGGCGCCCTCCCAGCAGGCCGAACCCACGGCCAGCGACTGACCGCCATCCCTGGAACAGTCCCGGGGAACCTCCTATCCCTCACCGGGTGCGCCTTCAGAAACCGTTGCTCACATGCAGTCACCGACTGCTCCCTCACCGACCCGCTGCTCACCGAGACCGGGCCACACCAGGCAGTCGCCTGCCTCCAGGAAGGCGAACTATGACCAACGTTCTCACCCTCGAAAACATCGTCAAAACGTTCCCGCACCAAAGAAGAGTCTTCACCGCAGTCGACAACGTCTCCCTCAGCATCAAGGAAGGTACGGTCTACGGCCTTGTCGGAGAGTCCGGCTCCGGCAAAAGTACCCTCGCCCGCTGCGCCATGCAGCTGATGCGCCCAACATCCGGGCGGGCTGTCTTTGAAGGACATGACCTCGGCAAGCTCGAACCCAAGGCACTGCGCACCATTCGTTCCCGGATGGGAATGGTACTTCAGAATCCAGTGGCGTCTTTGAATCCACGCATGACTATCGGCGCTTCAGTGGCAGAGCCCCTCCGGACCCACACTGCCCTGAAAGGGCAGGCCCTCCAAGCAAGAATAAACAATCTGCTTGATGAGGTCGGACTGGGAGCCGAACACACCCACCGGCTCCCGCATCAGCTATCCGGAGGACAGTGCCAACGCGTCGGCATCGCACGCGCCCTGGCCACATCGCCCCGTCTCCTCATCCTGGACGAACCCACCAGCGCCCTTGATGTTTCCGTCCAAGCCCAGATTCTGAACCTGCTCCAGGACCTGCAGCAACAAAAAGGGCTCACATATCTGCTCATCTCCCACGACCTGGACGTCGTCCGCTATCTCAGCGATGACGTTGCGGTTATGAAGACCGGAAAGATCGTAGAAAGCGGAACAGCCGAACGGATCTTCACAGACCCACGGCACGACTACACCCGCAGACTCCTCGAGGCAGCCCCAGGGCACGGCCGACCCGAAATGGCCGACTCCCACACTCTCCCCACCCTCACCACGCAAGGCAACGACTAAACATGCTAAAGGCAACAGCTAACAGTTCTCTCCTGACCAGCCCCGGCAAGATTGACCGCTATGCCGGCCAGGACTTCAACGAGCACGTCACCCTGGACAACTGGCAAGAAAGCCCATTCAATCGCTGGGGCTTCGCTCACATCAGCGAACTCATTACCACAGCAACGATCCGTCGAGGCAGCACATCCCTGCCCTCTACTGGAAACGATTCAGTCACCACGGAACACGCGGAGAGGTGGCACAGTGTTGAGGAGTTCCTGGAATCCACGCACACAGATGCCATCGTCGTACTTCAACACGGGAAACTGGTCCTGGAACGCTATTTTGGCTCTTTCCAGCCGCACGACCGGCACGTCCTGATGTCTGTTTCTAAATCCGTCTGCGCGCTTACCATGGGTATTTTGGTGGGCCGGGGACTCATAGACACGCAACAGCCTGTCCACCACTACGTCCCGCCGCTGAAGGGAAGCGCCTACGGGAACGCGACGGTCCGCCAAGTACTCGACATGACCGCCGCAGTCCGCTACAGCGAGAACTACCTGGATGCGGCCGCTGAAGTCCAGCAGCAGGATAGGATCGCCGGCTGGCGCCCCAAGCTCGAAACAGACCCAGAGGACACTTACGAATTCCTCACGCTCCTCAAAGCTGCCGGAGAACACGGCCGATCATTTCAGTACTGCTCAGCCGGTACAGACGTGCTGGCATGGATCATCGAGAACGTCACCGGCAAGCGATACGCCAAAGTCGTCTCCGACGAACTGTGGTCCCAGCTCGGGACACTCGATGATGCACTCATCACCACTGATTCCGGTGGTTTCGCATTTGCGAACGGAGGAATCGCCTGTACCGCACGAGACTTGGCCAAGATCGGACAGCTCATGCTGGACGACGGGAAAGCCAACGGGCAAACGGTCGTCCCATCATGGTGGATCAACGACACGATGCGCGGCGGAGACCCGCAACTGGCCAGAGGAACCGGCTACCAGAAAGTCCACCCCAATGGCTCCTACCGAAACCAGTGGTGGGTCCCCGGAGATAGCCGAGGCACGGTCTACGCCGCAGGCATCCACGGCCAATTCATTTGGATTGACCCCGTCAGCGACACTGTCATAGCGAAGTTCTCCTCTTGCCCACAGCCGGTTGCACTCGAACTCAGCCGGGCACACGCTGAAGGCTTCAAGCAAATGGTCAGCATCCTGGAATACACCAGCTGATTGAGGCGACCCCTCGGAGCGCAGGTCCTCAGGAATCCCCACTAAATAAAGGTCAAAGGATAAAAATCGCCTCCACAGGTAATCCGAAGCAGACCGCCGCCCGGTGGCTGTGCACCCAATTGCCGGCCTTCCGCTGCCCATCACAGAGCCAAACCGACTGCTGCAAATCCCGGTTTCCCACTCTGCTCGTTGCCTGCCCCTGAACTTCAGGGTTCGATTCCTGCTCCTGACAACGAACCACAAAGGCTCGGACGCAACCTGACACTCCTGGCGGTCCTCCCCCCTTTCCCCGACATATGGGCCCTTATCGGCACCGTGTAAGGGCGCAGGAAGTCGCCGTATCTGGACAAAAGCTCCCCAGTTTCAATCCCGGTCAATGACGAGAGGAGGAAGACGTGGAGGTGCTGCGCGTATTCAACAACAACGTCCTCGCCCGCGCCGCCAACAAAGGAGTGGTCATTCTCACCGGACGCGGCCTCGGGTTCCAGCGAAACCTGGGCAGCAGGTAGACGAAACCAAAGTGGTACGCGTCTTTGTCCCCGAGGACGGGCGCAACGCAGACAACTTCGGCGCCCTGGTGGCGGCCATTCCTCCCGAACACCTGACACTGGCCGACCAGGTACTGGAAATTGCCCACAGCGGTACAAACACGGCCTCTTCCTGACGGTGAGCAGGGACCAGCCTGCCCACTCCAAACACAGTCGACAGTGCTGGCGTACTAGCAGTCACCTGCGGCCATCGCATCTAAGGAATCAACACCTGTACCCCGGTAGAGCACCAAACGATAGGGAATGCTTGGAAAGCGGAGGCGAAGACATCTGGCACGCACGAAATGTGGCTACGAGAGGATTCAAAGTGCTATCGCAATCAACTTCCAACGCCCGTCTAGCGGGCAAAGTCGCGTTGGTCACAGGCGCTACTTCCGGTATCGGGGAAACAATCGCCCGCAGACTGGTAGCCGAAGGTGCCCAGGTGCTGGCAACCGGGCGGTCAATCGAGCGAGGGCAACGACTTGAAGCGGCACTCGGTTCCCAGCTGCACTTCTATTCCACGGACATCAAAGACGAAGAATCAGGCAATTCCCTCACGTCCGCAGCAGTTTCACGCTTTGGTCGACTCGACGTGCTGGTCAACAACGCCGCGGTCGATCACACGGGAGACCTTCTGTTAGTTCCCGACAAGGAGATCCGAGAAGTCTTCGAAGTCAACACTTTCGCTGCCATCCGCCTTCTGCAAGCGGCCGCCCGAACCATGCAGGAAGCTGGCGGATCGATCATCAACATCACTTCACGTTTGGCCTCAATCGGAGTGCCCACCATGGGGATTTACAGCGCCAGCAAGGGAGCAATGCTGGCGCTGACGAAGGCTGCAGCCGTGGACTTGGCCCCCTACAACATCCGAGTAAACGCCGTTGCCCCAGGCATGACAAAGACACCGCTGTACGACGAGTGGCTGGAAACGCATGCAGATCCAGCAGCGGCCGAAGCAAGGGTTGTTGACCAAATCCCCCTTAAACGGCTTGCACTTCCAAGCGACGTGGCCGGAGCCGTGGCATATCTGGCCTCGGATGAAGCCTCTTACATCACCGGCACCTCGTTGCCCATAGACGGCGGATACACAGCTCAATAGCCGCCGGTGACTCGATGGAGGGCGCCGGCATCAGCGACGGCGATGAACTGATCGTGAACCGGGCCCTCGAGCCGCGGGACGGGTCCGTGGTCATCGCCGTGCTGGACGGGGAGCTGACCATCAAGCGGCTGCGGATCACGGGAGCCGGCGTCGTGCTGCAGGCGGAGAACCCGGCGTACCCGGATATCCGGGTCCCGTCGGTCTCGGATCTGGTCATCTGGGGCGTCGCGACCCGGTGCCTGCACCATGTCTGAGGCCAGCCATGTCTAA